>NZ_JAAVNE010000034.1 GCF_012103215.1 Falsiroseomonas selenitidurans | reverse complement strand
AAGGTCACAGGTTCAAATCCTGTCCCCGCATCCCCATCACAAACACACCCAGCACAAACCACCGCAGGCCAAACGCCACGCGGCAACCAACCGCGCCCTACGCCACGCCACAACACGACACCAACGCCCGATCCGCAAGATCCGGCAGGCGACGCGGCATGGCAGCAACAAGCGACCGCGCATAGCGCGTCCGCGGGCGCCGCAGCACATCCTCCGCCGCGCCATTCTCACGGCATAAAATTCGTCGCCATGCGCCCCTGCAGCCCCGCCGCATCTGGACAGAATCCGGCGGTATGGGGATGAGGGTTGTCATGCAGCTTCCTCCCATGTGCCGGGGCCCCATCGCGCCGGGCCCGCGTCTCGCAACGCTGCGCCGGCCGCCATCCGGCTGCAGCGCCTGATGGTCGGCACGCGACTCCTCGACAAGGTCGACAGCGACACGGCGCTTCCGCAGGCGGTGGATGTCATCGTCATCGGCGCGGGAATCATCGGCGTGGCCGCGGCCTATGCCGCGGCGAAGGCGGGCCATTCGGTGGCGCTGCTGGAAAAGGGTATCGTTGCGGGGGAGCAGTCAAGCCGCAACTGGGGCTGGTGCCGCGTGCTGAACCGGGACGAGCGCGAGATCCCGCTGATGCAGCACAGCATGGAACTGTGGGACCGGCTGCCGGCGGAAATCGGTGCGGACATGGGCTTCCGGCGCGCCGGCCTCACCTACGTCACCAAGGATCCTGCGCAACTCGCAACCTGGCAGGACTGGCTGGACAGGGCGCAGCCCTACCAGGTGCGGGCGCAGGTGATCGATGCGGCGGAGGCGAAGCGGCGGACGCCGGGTAATGAGCAGAATTGGGTCGGCGGCGTCGTCTCGCCCTTCGATGGCCGGGCGGAGCCGGCCATGGCGGCGCCAGCGCTGGCCCGCGCGGCGCGCGCGCTCGGCGTCTCCCTGCATCAGAATTGCGCGGTGCGCGGGTTGGACACCCAGGGTGGGCGTATCGCCGGGGTATTCACCGAGAAGGGGCGCATCCGCTGCCACTCCGTGGTGCTGGCCGGCGGCGCCTGGGCCTCGATGTTCCTGCGCCGGCACGGCATCGAGATGCCGCAATCCTCCATCCACTCCACCGTCTTCGCGACAACGCCGGCCAGGCAGGTCAGCCCCGGGCCGCTGCTGACGCCTGACTTCATCCTCACACCACTGCTGGACGGCGGATACCTTGTCGCGGCCAGGGCGCGTGGACGCCTGGAACTGACCCCCGCTGGCCTGCGCCACGCCCGCCATTTCCTGCCGAGCCTGCGCGCCAATTGGAAGCTGCTGGAATTGCGCCTCGGCCGTTCCTTCTTCGAGGGCCCCGATGCGTGGCATGGGCGCTGGTCCTTCGATGCGCCGACGGTGTTCGAACGCATGCGCGTGCTGCATCCCCGGCCGAAGATGTCGATCATCGCGCCATCCCTGCGCGAGATCGTCGCCGCCTATCCGGAACTGGCCGGCATCCAGGCAGCCAGGATCTGGGCGGGCTGGATCGATTCGACGCCGGATGCGGTGCCGGTGATCGCCAAAGTGGCGGCACTGCCCGGCCTGGTGGTGGCGGCCGGCTTCAGTGGCCATGGCTTCGGCATCGGCCCTGGCGCCGGCCGATTGGCGGCCGACCTCGCCACCGACGGCCCCTGCATCGTCGACCCCGCCCCCTTCAGCCTCGAGCGTTTCGCCCCCGGCGCGCCAAGGACCACGGTCCGGGCGGGAATCTGAGCGATCCAGGGCGGGGCGTGACAGCGAGCTGGCGCCGGACCAGTCAGGTCGGCGCCGGCCGGTGATGATCCGGATGTTCCAGCTGCCGGCATGGCTCTTGCCGCCTGGCCGGCGTCAGGGCCGGCCGATGCTCCGATCGCGGAAGCCGGCCTCGCGCATCGCCCGCGGGTCACGGAGGGTGTGCAGATCCCCGATCACCACCCCGCGCATCGCCGCCTTTGGCCGCACCGGATCGTCCCGCCACCACCCGAACGCCGCCCAGGCAACCGGCAAGCCGGCCCGAGCCCTGGCTGATCAGGCCGCGCTGGCTGCGGCGAAGAAGCGGTTCGGCGGGCGCTTCAGCCCCAGATGCTCGCGCAGCGTCACGCCCTCATACGCGGTGCGGAACAGGCCGCGCCGCTGCAGTTCCGGCACCACCTTGTCCACGAAATCGTCCAGCCCCGCCGGCACATGCGGGAACATCACGTTGAAGCCGTCGCAGCCGCGCCCTTCCAGCCAAGCCTCCATCTCGTCCGCAATCGAGGCGGCCGTGCCGACCAGGGCCAGCCCGCCATAGCCGCCCAGGCGCTGCGCCAATTGCCGAACCGTCAGCCCCTCTCGCCGCGCCAGGCCGATGGCACGCTCGCGGCCGGATTTGCTGGCTTCGGTTTCGGGTATCTCGGGCAGCGGTCCGTCCGGGTCGAAGCCGCGGGCGTCGACGCCCAGCGCGATGGAAAGCGAGCCGATGGCGCTGTCCCAATGCACCAGGCTGTCCAGGTGGTCGCGGGCGGCGCGGGCGGCGGCCAGCGTGTCACCCACCACCACCAGCGCCCCGGGCAGGATCTTGATCTGGTCCGGATCGCGCCCGTAGCGGGCCGCGCGGCCCTTCACATCGGCATAGAAGCCCTGTGCCTCGGCCAGCGTGCCGCCGGCGGCGAACACCATCTCCGCCGTCTCGGCGGCAATCTGCCGGCCGGCTTCGGAGGCACCGGCCTGCACGATCACCGGCCACCCCTGCACGGGCCGCGCCACGTTCAGCGGGCCGCGCACCGCCAGTTCCGGCCCCCTGTGGTCCAGCACATGCATCCGCGCCGGGTCCCAGAAGATGCCGCTCGCCTGGTCGCGGATGAAGGCATCGTCGGCGAAGCTGTCCCATAGGCCGGTGACCACGTCGAAGAATTCCCGCGCGCGGACATAGCGCTCACCATGCGCCCGATGGGCATCCTGCCCGAAATTCTGCGCCGCATCGGGATTTGCCGTGGTGACCAGATTCCATCCGGCACGGCCGCCCGAGATGTGGTCGAGCGAGGCGAATTTGCGGGCGATATGGTAGGGGTCGTTGTAGGTGGTGCTGGCGGTCGCGATCAGCCCGATGCGCTCCGTCACCGCGGCCAGCGCCGGCAGCAGGGTCAGCGGATCGAAGCTGGTGACGGTGTGGCTGCGCCGCAGCGCCTCGATCGGCATGTTCAGCAGCGCCAGGTGGTCGGCCATGAAGAAGGCGTCGAACTTGCCCGCCTCCAGCTTGCGGATCAGGTATGTCAGCCGCCCGAAATTGAAATTGGCGTCGGCCCAGGCGCCGGGGTAGCGCCAGGCGCCGGTGTGGATGCTGACCGGGCGCATGAAGGCCCCGAGATGCAGGCGGCGACGCATGGGCAGGGCTTTCCTTCGGCCGGGGTGCCATCCAACACGATGGTACTTCGTGATATATGATCGCCTACGACATGGGATGGTGAAACCGCTGATGCAACGCCGCCGCCCCGGCGGCGTTGAGCCTGCATGGATCGCATCACCGCTTCGGACCCGCCGCCCGAATTGCCTGGCCTGCCGCCGGTGAACCCGCCGACGCCGGAGCGGGAAATGCCACCGACGCCGCCGGACACCATGCCCGGCCCACCGCCGGCGGCCCCGCCCGAGAATCCCAACCCCGGCCCGGACCTGCCCTACCCGGGCCAGTTCCCGGAAGTGCCGAGCATCAGCCCGCCCGGCCCGCAAATGCCGCCGCCCGTGGCCTGAGCAGGCGCCCGCGGTCGGGTCAGCCCGTCTCGTCGTCGCGCGGCGTCACGCCATAGGGCGCGACCAGCGCCCAGACATGCGGCGGCACCATGTTCTTCAGCCGCGCCGGCACGGCCCGGCGCAGGTGCAGCACGGTCTCCACCGCCTTCATCTCCACCCTGGCGCGGGCGAATTCCAGGCCACGCGGGCCGATGCGCGGCATCAGCCAGCCGACCAATCCGCGCAGGAAGCCGGGCATCCGGCGGAGCGGCAGGCCGCCGGCGGCGCGTTCGGTATTGGCCAGGAAGCCCTTCACCGCGCCCGCGCGCCGGCCGGCGCTGCCCGGCGTGGCGGTGATCACCTCCGCGCCCAGCAGGTCCAGCAGCGCGGCGCCACGGGCATTGCGCACCAGCAGCCATTGCTCGCCCTCGCCGGCCATGTAGCCCACGGTGATGTCCGCCAGGACATTGGTGTAGTCGACGCAGGTGCGGCAGGTCAGCGGAAAGAAATCGCCCGGCAACTGGCTGATCGGCAGTTGCAGGAAGGGGACCTCCCTGACGCCGCCATCCGCGAAGCGCAGCTCCACATGGTAGTCGGCGCGGAATTCCAGATAGGTGATGTCCTCCGGCCGTGCCGAAAGCAGGGCCAGGAATTTGTGGAAATTCTCGGTGCTGGTGTTGTCGGAACAGGGCGTCCCGATGACGTGGATCGATTCGAACCCCAGCTCCGCCTCCAGCGCCCGCAGCGCATAGACCTGGCAGGGGATGCCGATCAGGGCGAGGCGCCGGTGGCCTGCCGCGCGGGCGGGCTCCAGCAGCGCCAACAGCGGCGCGTAGCCCATGCGCATGCCGCGGCATTGCGCCATGCCTTCGGGCTTCGTGACCAGCACCGGCACCGGTCGCCAGCGATCCGCCGGGTCGGCCGCCATGCACAGCACGGCATCCACCGCCCCGCTTTCCAGCAGCCGTTCCGCCAGGCGGGTGGCGATCCCGGTCCATTGCGCGCCCGGGCGGGGCGGTGCCAGGCGCGCGCGGAGCATGCGCTGGAAGGGGCCGAAATGCAGCTCGTCCGGCCGGGAGGGATCGCGGGCCCGGCCATGCACCTGGGCTTCCAGCCGCGCATAATCGGGCTTGATGAACTGGCAGGCCCGGCCGCAGGCCTTGGAGTCCGCCATGCGGGAGACCCCGCAATCCGTGCACAGGCCGCGCGGCGCCGCAGGGCCGGGCACCGGCACCTGCACCGCCGCGGGGGTCATGGCAGGCGGCGCCTCCGGCGCGGGCTCAGACGCCCTCGCAGCCCAGCTTGCGCAGGGTGGCGTCCACCCAGGCGCGGTCGATGGTGCCGGCCTCAATCTCCGCCATCTGCCTGGTCTCCGCCGCGTGCTTGGCCTCGGTGGCGGCGCACACCGTCTCGGCGTCGGCGAAGGGAATCGAGACGAAGCCATCCTCGTCGCCCAGGATCATGTCGCCCGGCTCGATCACCAGGCCCTCGAACCCGATGGCGACGTTGATCTCGCCCGGGCCGTCCTTGTAGGGGCCGCGATGGGTGATGCCGGCGGCGAAGACCGGGAAATCCTGCTTCGCCAGCGCGCCGCTGTCGCGGATGGCGCCGTTGATGACGATGCCGCCCAGCTTGCGCCGCACCATCTGCGCCAGCATCAGCTCCCCGATGATGGCGTTCGTCAGGTCGCCGCCGGCATCCACCACCACGATGTCGCCCGGCTCGGCGATGTCGATCGCCTTGTGCACCATCAGGTTGTCGCCCGGGCGGGTGCGCACGGTGAAGGCGGGGCCGGCCATGACGGCGCCGGCATGCATCGGCCGCAGCCGCGGCCCGGCGGCGAAGAGGCGGGACATGCTGTCGGAGACATTGGCCACCGGCAGCTTCCGGAAGCGCTCGATGAGGGCGGGCGCGACCGCGCGGGTGCGGGGCAGGATGCGGAAGCCGACGGGCATGGGCATTTCTCCAGGCGGGACTTTTTCCTCGCCTACAGGCGGCGGGGGGAGGCGGCAAGGGGGAGGCGGCATCGCGCCACAGGCGGGCAGCGGTGGCGCGGGGGTCGCGCGGGAATGTCATGGCAAAGCCGGCGGGCGCCCCCCATCTCCCGCAGCGCCAACAGAAGGAGAGTACCGATGGCGAGCATCACCCGCAGCGGTTCCGCCCATTGGGAAGGCGGCGGCAAGGACGGGACCGGCCATGTGTCCACCCAGTCCGGCGTGCTGAAGGAGGCGCCCTATGGCTTCAACGCCCGCTTCGGCGATGGCCGCGGCACCAATCCGGAGGAGCTGATCGCCGCCGCCCATGCCGGCTGCTTCACCATGGCGTTGGCCTTCCAGCTGGCCGGCGCCGGGCTGACGGCAGAGCGGATGGACACGGCGGCGAAGCTGTCCATGGAGCAGGTGGAGGGCGGCTTCCGGATCGTCCGCGTGGCGCTGACGCTGAAGGCCAAGGTGCCGGGCTGCGAGGAGGCGACGTTCCAGGAACTGGCCGCCACCGCCAAGGCGAACTGCCCCGTCTCCAAGGTGCTGAACGCCGAGATCACGCTGGAGGCGACGCTCGAAGGCTAGAACCGCTTCACCGAAAGCGACGACGGTGAAACGGCTTCAGCCTAGTGTGCCAACGCATCTTCCGAACCGCCTCGCGAAGCCGCACGGCTTGGACATGCCTTGAGGCCAGATCGCGGTGATCGGGGCCGATCACCGCCTCGGCGCAGGCTTGGCGGCGCGCCGGCTGGCGCGTCAGACGATGGCGGTCGGCAGCGGCCGCCCGTCCAGCTGCGCCTCCAGATTGGCCAGCATCAGCCGTCCCATATCCTTGCGGGTGTCGACCGTGCCGCTGGCCGCGTGCGGCTGCAGCACGACATGCGGCAGGGCGAGGAATTCGGGGTCGATGTCCGGCTCGTTCAGGAAGACATCGAGCCCCGCCGCCCCGATCTGCCCGCTGCGCAGCGCCGCCAGCAGCGCCGTCTCGTCCACCACCGTGCCGCGGGAGACGTTGACGAAGACGACGCCGGGGTTGAGCGCCGCGATCGCCGCGGCATCCACCAGGCCGCGTGTCGCCGCGCCGCCGGCGGCGGAGACGCAGAACACGTCCACATGCGGCGCCAGGGCGGCCGGCGTGGGGTAGTGGGCATAGGCCAGGCCGGGCTGCGGGCGGCGGCCGGAATAGGCGATGGACATGCCGAAGGCCTCCGCCCGCCGGGCGATGGCCTTGCCGATCCGCCCCAGCCCGACGATGCCCATGCGCTTGCCCCAGACCCGCGTTGTCAGTGGCATCGGCCCTTTCGCCGCCCAGGAGCCGTCGCGCACCCAGGCCTCGCCCAGGCGCAGGTTCCGCGCCGCCGCCAGCATCAGCATGATGGCCATGTCGGCCACCTCCTCCGTCAGAACGTCCGGCGTGTTGGTCACGCGGATGCCGCGGGCGCGCGCCGCCTCCAGGTCGATGGCATCCACCCCGACCCCGTAGCAGGCAATGATCCGGGTGTTGGGCAGCGCATCCATCAGCGCGGCGTCGGCGCCAATCTCGCCCTTGGTGGAGATGGCGACGATGCTGTCCCGGCCCGCTTCGAGCATCGCCGCGCGGTCCGGCGCCCGCCAGTAGAGATGCAGCGTGAAGCGCGCCGCCAGGGCGGCAAGATCCCACTCGGGCAGTTCGCCCACCACCAGCAGCCCCGGCTTGTCCGACATCCGATTTCCCCGCACCTTCGCCCCGAATGAAGGGCAGGAGACAGGAATGACGCAAGGGCTGTTCGACCTGAAGGGGCGCCGGGTGCTGATCACCGGCTCCAGCCGCGGCATCGGCTTCGCCCTCGCCCGCGGACTGGGCCAGGCAGGGGCCAGCGTGGTGCTGAACGGCCGCGATCCCAGCGTGCTGGCCGAAGCCACCCGCACCCTGGCCGCGGAGGGGCTGGACGTGACGGAAGCCGGCTTCGACGTGACGGACCCGCACGCCATCGACGCCGCGGTGGGGGAGATCGAGACCCGGCTCGGCCCGATCGAGGTGCTGGTGAACAACGCCGGCATCAACCGCCGCTTCCCCGCCGTGAACGTGACGCCCGAGACGTTCCGGGAGGTGATGTCCACGAATGTGGAAGCGGTGTTCTTCATGGCCCAGGCCTGCGCCAGGCGGATGCTGGCGCGCGGCCATGGCAAGATCGTCAACATCGCCAGCGTGCAGTCCGAACTCGGCCGCGCCACCATCTCCCCCTACGCCACCAGCAAGGGCGCGGTGCGCATGATGACGCGGACGCTCTGCGCTGAATGGGCCAAGGGCGGCATACAGGTGAATGCGGTGGCGCCGGGCTACTTCGCGACCGACCTGACGAAGCCGCTGGTGGATGACCCGGCCTTCACCGAATGGCTGTGCCAGCGCGTGCCCGCCGGCCGTTGGGGCAATGTGGAGGAGCTGGTGGGGGCGGCGGTGTTCCTCTCCTCCCGCGCCTCGGACTTCGTCAATGGGCACCTGTTGTATGTCGATGGCGGAATGACCGCGGTGGTCTGAAGCGGCGATCCTGCGGCGCGCTTGCCGCGCCGCAGGATCGCTGAATGGGGTTGCAACCGTTGCAACCAACGTTCCGTTTCGTGAAACCGTCCAGCGCCGCATGAGTCTCCTCGACGCCGCTGCCCAGGTGCTGCGCTGCTACGGCGCGGATTGCACCGACCTGACGGTGACGGAGCTCGTCACGCGGCTCGGCATGCCGAAGAGCAATGCCTCCCGCCTGCTGCGCGCGATGCGCGATGCGGGGCTGCTGGAGAATGTGGGCGCCAGCAAGCGCTACCGCCCCGGCCTGCTGCTGGTGGATGCGGCGCGGGTGTATCTGCGCGCCTCCTCGCTCATCGCGCGGGCGGATGCCATGCTGGCGCGCATCGTGGCCGATTGCGGCCATACCGGCCACATCGCCCTGCGCGAGGGGCGGGAGGTGACGGCGATCACGGACCATCCCGGGACCAAGGCGCTGCGCGTGGCGAGCTCCATCGGCACGCTTCTGGCCGCCTTCGCCAGCGCCACCGGCCGCAGCCTGCTGGCGCGGCTACCGGAGGCCGAGGTGCGCGCGCTGTATGCCGCGGGCTTCGCCCCACCCTCGCCCAGCGCGCCGCAGGACATGGCGGATCTGCTGCGGCGGCTGGAGGAGGTCCGGCGGCGCGCCTATGCCACCGCCAACGACGAGGCCAGTCGCGGCATTGGCGCGGTGGCGGTGGCCATCGTCGATCCGCGCGACGGCCAGGCCGTGAGCCTCTGCATCGCCTACCCCGCAGCCACCACCGATGCGGCGGAACGCCGCTCCCTCCTCGCCGCGCTGCTGGACGGGGCGGCGGAGATCGCCGCCCTGGTGGGCGACGCCACCCATGCCGTGCGGCCCCGCGCCGGGTGACGGACAGCCCCGCATCACCGCTTCCCCCTGGGCCCCGGCTTCGATCGCCGCGGCGCCTTCACCGGCTTCGTGCTGGTGAAGGGCCAGAGCACGCTGCGTTCAGATGATTCCAGCTGAGCACATATTGCTCTGGGTGGCGTGGCACAGGCGCCTGGCCACGCCGCGCGACCCGACCTGTGCGTGTGGGCAGGTGTTCGACGCGCCGCAAAGCCTTTATGCCCAGACCCTGCTGGCCGCCATGCCCGAGGTGCCGGCGCAGCGCTGACCGGGCAGGGGGACAGACCATGAAGCTGCTGCGCTTTGCCGTGGATGGCGCGACGCATACCGGCAGGCTGGACGGGGCGGCGGTGGTGGGCTTCGCCGGCAGCCCGGACCTCGCCACGCTGCTGGACGGCAGCATGCCGGCCGAGGCCGGGCGCTGGCCCCTGGCCGCCGTTACGGTGCTGGCGCCGCTACCCCAAGCGCGGCTGTTCTGCATCGGCCTGAACTACCCCAAGCCGCACCCGCTGGGCGGGGAGGTGAAGGGGCCGGCCAACATCTCCTACTTCATCAAGCACCAGGCGGCCCTGGTGCCGCATGGCGCGGCGCTGCGCCCGCCCGGCGTTTCCGTGCAGTTCGACTATGAATGCGAGCTCGCCGCCGTCATCGGCCGCGGCGGCCACCGCATCGCGGAAGCCGACGCGCTGGGCCATGTCGGCGGCTACACCATCCTGAACGACGGCTCGGTGCGCGACTGGCAGGCGCACAGCGTTACCGCCGGCAAGAATTTTTGGCAGTCCGGCAGCTGCGGCCCCTACGTCACCACCGCCGAGGAGGTCGCGGATTGGCGCGAGCTGCGCCTGCAGACAAGGCTGAACGGCCGCACCGTGCAGGACAGCAAGGCGGGCGCGATGTTCTTCGGGGTGGAGGCGATCATCGCCTATCTCTCCACCATCACCCCGCTGCTGCCCGGCGATGTCATCGCGACCGGCTCGCCGGAGGGCACCGGTGCCACCCAGAAGCCGCCGCGCTTCCTCACATCCGGCGATGCGCTGTCCTTCGAGGTTTCCGGCCTCGGTATCCTGGCCAATACTGTCGCCTGAACCGCCCCGAGGACCCCATGGACATCAACGCCCGATCCCCGATTCCCGCCGGCATGGACGAGGCCGAATGGACGCTGCGCTGCGACCTGGCGGCGCTGTACCGGCTGGTGGCGCACCACAAGATGACGGACCTGATCTACACCCATATCAGCGCCCGCATCCCGGGGCCGGAACACCATTTCCTCATCAACCGCTACGGCGTGATGTTCCATGAGATGCGCGCCAGCGACCTGGTGAAGATCGACCTGGACGGCAATGTGCTGGGCGAGGATGCGCCCATGAACAAGGCCGGCTTCGTCATCCATTCCGCCATCCATGCGGCGCGGGAGGATGCGCAATGCGTGATCCACACCCACACCGCCGCCGGCATCGCCGTCTCCGCCCAGGAACACGGGCTGCTGCCGATCAGCCAGCACGCGCTGAAATTCTACGGCCACCTGGCCTATCACGGCTATGAGGGCATCGCCCTCGACCTCGATGAGCGCGACCGGCTGGTGGCGGACCTCGGCGCGCATCCGGCGATGATCCTGCGCAACCACGGGCTGCTGGTGGCCGGCCGCACCATCCCGGAAGCCTGGAACCTGATCTACTACCTGGAACGCGCCTGCCAGGCGCAGGTCGCGGCGCTGGCCGGTGGCGCCAAGCTGGTACTGCCGCCGGAGGCGGTGCGGCTGCGCACCGCCGCCCAGTTCAACAGCAACCCGAAGCCGGACAGCCCGCACATGCTGCTGGCCTGGGAAGCCAGCCTGCGGCTGATCGCCGGCGACCGCAACGACTGGCGCTGCTGAGACGATGGCCCTGCAGGAGAGCACCCGCGCTGCGCTGAAGCGCGTTTCCACCGCCACGCTGGCCACCGCGCTCTACAAGCGCGGCTTCCGCTGCCAGATGATCCAGGGCGTGCTGCCGCTGCGCAAGCTGGGCGAAAGCATGGTGGGCGAGGCCTTCACGCTGCGCACGATTCCGGCGCGGGAGGATCTGAACCCGCTTTCCGCCTTCCGCGACCGCGCGCATCCGCAGCGCAAGGGCGTGGAGGATTGCCCGCCCGGGCACATCTTCGTCGTCGACAGTCGCAAGGACCCGCGCGCGGCCTCCGCCGGCGGCATCCTGGTGACGCGGCTGATGGTGCGCGGCGTGGCCGGCGTGGTCACCGATGGCGGCTTCCGCGATGCGGAGGACATCGCCCGCATGGCCATCCCCGCCTTCCATGCCCGGCCTTCCGCCCCGACCAATCTGACGCTGCACCAGCCGATCGAGATGAACGTCCCGATCGGCTGCGGCGATGCGCCGGTATTCCCCGGCGACGTGCTGGTGGGCGACAATGACGGCGTCATCGTGCTGCCGGCGCATCTGGCGGCGGAGCTGGCTGACGAGGCCGTGGAGATGACCGCCTTCGAGGATTTCGTGCAGGAGCGTGTGGCCGCCGGCCATTCGATCCTCGGCCTCTATCCACCGACGGATGAGGCCAACCTGGAGCTCTTCGCCGCCTGGCGGCAAGCCAAGGGGCGTTGAACCGGCCGCCCCCCATCGCCGGGGGGCGGCGTTTTGCGCTACTCCGCGACGAAGCGGGTGTCGTTGCGCTGGCGGTCCCAGAACAGCGTGATGCGGCTGATGCGGCAGAGATTGGCCTGGCGCAGCTCGGACTGGTCGCCATCATTGTAGACCAGCTTGATGTCCCACAGGCATTCCGAGGATCGGCCCGGGAAGGTCACGTTGAAGCTGCGGCCATTGACCAGGACATTCTGGCCCAGCAGGTCGCGGCCCCAATTGGGGCTGGAGGACGGGCCGACATAGATCTGATCGATCTGGTAGCCGGTGCGGTTGATCATGGTGAAATCCTGTCGCCCCTGCGCCTGCGCGCCGGAGGGCGAGAGGCAGGCAGCAGCGAAGGCGGCGAGCAGCAGGCGGCGCATGGCGTTCTCTCCCGAAGGCGGCGCCATGGTTCGCCAGGAAGTTGATGGGAACAAGGGCGCATTATGGCCTGCGCGTGTCATTCCGCATCCGGCTGCGCCTCCGGCGCCGCCTTGGCGAAGGCGGGCAGGGCGGCGCAGGCGGCCTCCACGCGGAGGATGCGGGGAAACGGCGCGAGATCCGCGCCGAAGCGCCGCGCATTGCCCAGTTGCGGCACCAGGCAGGCATCCGCCAGGCCGGGCGCGTCGCCATGGCAGAAGGCCCCGGCCTCCGCCTCCGCCAGCCGCGTCTCGAAGGCCGTGAGGCCCCGCGTGATCCAGTGCCGCGCGAAGGCGTCGATCGCCGCCTGCTCCTGGCCCATCGCCCGTTTCAGGTATTGCAGCACGCGCAGGTTCTGGATCGGGTGGATGTCGCAGGCGATGATGCCGGCCAGGGCGCGGACGCGGGCGCGGCCCCAGGGATCGGCCGGCAGCAGCTTCGCGCCCGGCTGCGTCTCCTCCAGCCATTCCAGGATCGCCAGCGACTGCGCCAGCACGCCCTGGCCCGGCACTTCCAGCACCGGCACCAGGCCCTGCGGGTTCTTCGCCAGGTAGTCGGGCATGGCTTGCTCGCCGCGGCGCAGGTGGCGAAAGCCGTGCTCATGCGCCAGCCCCTTGAGGTTCAGCGCGATGCGCACCCGCCAGGCGGCGGAGGAACGGAAATACCCCTGCAGGGTCAAGGCGTCGGTCATGGCGGATCCTCCCGGCCGCGGAGGCTGTCCGGGACCCCCGGGCGGGTCAAGCGGCGGCGCGGCCCATCAGCGCCAGGCCTTCCGCCACCGAGACGAATTCGCCGCCCGCCAGCACCCGCTCCGCGCCGAAGCGGTCCGTGAACAGGCGCCGCACCGCCGGCACCAGGGAGGTGCCGCCGGTCAGGAACACCCGGTCCACCTGCGCCGCCTGCAGCCCGGCATCGTCCAGCGCTGCCTGCACGGCGCGGGCGATCTGCGCCAGTTCCGGGGCGATCCAGCTTTCGAATTCGGCGCGGGCGATCGGTGCCGCCACGTCGAAATCGCCGTGCCGGAAGCGCAGCACGGCGTCCTCGGCACGGGAAAGGTCGGCCTTGGCGGTGGAGACGGCGCGGTACAGCGCGTAGCCGGCCTCGTCCTTCACCAGCCGGATCAGGTGGTGCAGCTGTTCCGGGCGGGCTGCGGTGCGGGCCACCGCCTCGATGTCGCGCAGCGTCTTCGGGGCGCGCATGAGGGACAGCAGGTGCCAGCGGGCGAAGCTGCCATACCAGGCGGGCGGAATCGGCAGGTCCGTCCCCGTCACCCGGTAGCTGCCGCCCTTGCCCAGCAGGGGGGAGATGACGCGGTCGATGATGCGGAAGTCGAAGGCATCGCCGGCGATGCCGACGCCGGCCTGGCCCAGTGCGGTGACGCGGCGCGGCGGCTCGAAGCGCAGCAGGGAAAAGTCGCTGGTGCCGCCGCCGAAATCCGCCACCAGCACGTTGGCCGGCGCGGTGAGTCCGGCGGCGAAGCGGTGGCCCGCGGCGGCGGGTTCCAGCGCCACCTGCACCTGTTCCACCCCGGCCAGGGCGAAGGCGCGGCGCAGCCGCTGCTCGCCCAGCGCATCGTCGGCCGACTCGCCGACGAAGCGCACCGGCCGCCCCACCACCACCTGCGCCCCCGCCAGTTCCTCCCGGAAGGGGGCGAGGAGCGCGCGCAGGAACACGCCGATCAGCGGTTCCAGCCCGAAGCCCTGGCCCAGGATGCGGGTTTCCACGAAGCTGCGCTGCGCCAGGTAGCTCTTCATGGACATGATCAGCCGGGCTTCCAACGGATCGTCCAGATAGGCCTCGATGGCGGCCGGCCCGGCGGCGTGGCGGGTGCGGCCATCGGCGCCGTTCCAGAAGCACAGGACGGAGCGGAAGACCTCCTCCGTCCCCTGCCGCAGTACGCGCGTGGTGCCGTCCGGCAGCAGGGCGGTCACCACGCTGTTGGTGGTGCCGAAATCGATGCCGATCACGGGCTGCATGGGTGTGCCTTGGGCCGGGGAGGGGGGCGGCTTAGACCCTGGATCGCCGCCCCTGGCAAGGCTGGCTGGAGCACGCTGCGTTCGCCTGAACGCAGATTGTGCTAGGGAACGACCAGGTCGGCCACGAACTGGATGGAGCCGTTGCCGGACGAATCCTGGAACAGCCAGCCGGTGTAGCCGTTGAGGTCGATCGCCATGTCGGCCTCCGTATCGCCGCCGGTGCTGACCAGCAGCGCGGTCGCCAGCATCTCCCCCTCGAACCAGACACCATGGCCAAGGCGCATCTCGATCCCCTCGCCGGTGAAGGCGCCGGAACCGCGCCATTGCGGGGCGCCTTCGCGGCCATAGAAGTCGGGATCGGGCGCGACCAGGCGGATCTTCTCACCGAGTTGCAGGTCGAGGATCGTGACCTTCGGGCCCTCGGGGGCGCGGATGACGAAGGTGTCGTTCCCCGCGCCGCCCTCCAGCGTGTCCTCATGCGCCCCATCCAGGCTCGCCAGCGTGTCGGCGCCCTCAAGGCCGCGCAGCAGGTTTCGCGGCGCGCTGCCTTCCATGTCGTTGGGGCCGCTGGTCCCGTTGGTGGCCGCGGGGCGGCGCTGGAAGACGAGGCTGCCCGGCGAGGTCTCCTCGAGACCGCTGTCGCCGGCGGCGACGCTGAAGTCGATGCCGTATCCCTGCGGCACCCCGGTGCCCAGCACATCGATCTCCAGCGAGGTTGACGTGATCAGCACCTCGCCGGCCTGCCCGGTGAAGCGGTCGACCACGCGCAGCCCGGGGATCGCGGACAGGTCGATCAGATCGGCAAGGTCGAGGTCGCCAATCGAATCGCGATAGGCGGGAAAATCGCGCCGCTCCACGAGTTCTGCGGTGGAGAGGAAAACGAAGCGGTCGGCCCCGCCGCCGCCGATCAGAACATCGACACCGAGTCCCCCGACCAGCACGTCGTTGCCTTCATCGCCCCGGAGCAGGTCATTGCCGCTGCCGCCGAGCAGCGTGTCGGCGCCCGCGCCGCCCAGCAGCCGATCGATCCCGGCGCCGCCGATCAGCGCGTCATCCCCGCCGAGGCCGGTCAGCGTATCGGCTCCGGCACCGCCCGAGAGGGTCTCGCCTGCCTCCGTGCCCGTGCGCGCGAGCGGCGCCGCGAAGCGGAGCAGGAGGCTGCCCGGCGTCGTCTCCTCCAGCATATGGACGCCGGAGAGGGAGAGGCTGACATCCCCGAGGCCATCGCCGTCGGTGTCGAATTGCAGGCCGGTGGAGCCGGCGGCGATTTCCCAGGGGGTGCCGGTGAACCCGGCATCGCCGACGAAGCGAAAGCCGCCCAGCGCGCTGAGATCCAGCCGGTCGCCCCAGTCGAAATCGGCGATGCCGTCACTTTCGATCTCCGCCAGGCTGCGCCAGGCGAACAGGTCGTTGCCGGCACCCCCGACCAGGCGGTCCCGGCCCAGGCCGCCCAGCAGCGTGTCGTCGCCGGCACCGCCCTCCAGCGTGTCGAGGCCCTCGCCGCCCAGCAGGCGGTCGGCCCCGTCGCCGCCCAGCAGCCGGTCGTCACCGCTGTCGCCCTGCAAGGTATCGGCGCCGGCACCTCCCTCCATCGTGTCGCGCCAGGCGCCGCCGCGCAGCAGATCGGCCCCCTCGAGCCCGACCAGGCTGTCCGCGCCCTGGCCGCCGGTCAGCGTGTCGCCGCCGGCGCCACCGGCCTTCGTGCTGCCGGTGCCAATGCGCAGGATCAGGCTGCCCGGGGCGCTCTGCACCAGGGGGGCGTAGAGGCCGGTCAGGAGCAATTCCCGGTCGGCGACGGCATCGCCATCCGTGTCCAGTTCCACCCGGCCTTCACCGGAGCGCTGCGTGTAGCGGAACTCCCCCGCCCTGCCGGTGAAGGCGGCATCCGCCAGGTAGGTGAAGCCGGCGAGGCCGGACAGGTTCAGCATGTCCTCCGCCCGCAGGTCGCGGATCAGGTCGCCATCCACCTCCGACAGCAGCGGGTAGATGAAGACATCGGCGCCAACGCCGCCCGCCAGCGTGTCGGCGCCATTGCCGCCGCGCAGCGTGTCATTGCCGGCGCCGCCATGCAGGAAATCGGCGCTGTCGCCGCCGCGCAGGATGTCGTTGCCACCGGCGCCGAGCAGTGTGTCGGCGCCCGCCGTGCCGTTCATCACCTCATTGGCGGCGGTGCCGAGCCGGTTCAGCGGCGCGACCGGCGCCAGCAGCCCAGCCCCCAGAAGCTGCAACGCATGCGTGCCGGCCAGGTGCAGCGCCAGCGGCGGGGTGCCGAGCCCTGTCTCGTCGAATTCCAGCCGGGTCGTGCCGGCCTCCTGCAGCAGCCGGTATTCCAGCCCGGCGCCGCTGAACCCGGCCTGGCCGAGGAAGCGCCAGGTGGCGGCGAAATCCAGCAGCAGCCGGTCGCCTTCGCCGAAATCGCCGATCCGGTCGCCGGCCAGCTCCGCCAGGCTGCGGAAGCGGAAGACGTCGGTGCCCTGGCCGCCGCTCAACCCGTCGGTGCCGCGGCCGCCCTCGATCCAGTCGTCGCCCTCGCCGCCCGCCAGCGTGTCCTGGCCGTGCCCGCCGAGCAGGGTATCGGCGCCGCCCCCGCCGAAGATCAGGTCGGGCTCGGTGCCTGTCCCCGCCACAAGCTCATCCGCCGCGCCGCCCAGGATCGTCGCCATCGCCCGCATCTCCCTGTCGGGCCAGGATGGCGGGCAGGCGTGGACGACGCCAGACAGTTGGGCCTGGCGTAAATCCATCTTGTTGAGTGGCTTGGGGTCAGCTCCGCTCGTAGATCAGCCGGGCGCGCACCGTGCCGGGCAAGGCGCGCAGCTCGGCCAGGATGGCCTCCGCCTCCGCCCGCGCCTCCACGCTTTCGACCACGACGTAGCCCAGCTCGCCGCCGGTCTGGTAGTACTGCGCCGCGATGTTCAGCCCGCGGCGGCCGAAACAGGCATTCATCTGGGACAGGATGCCCGGGGCGTCGCGGTGCAGATGCGTCCAGCGCGCGCCGGTGGGCCGTGCCGGAAGCTGCACCTGCGGCAGGTTCACGCTGCCCATGGTGGCGCCGGTGTCGGAATAATCCACCAGCTTGCGCGCCACCTCGGCGCCGATCCGGTCCTGCGCCTCCGCCGTGCTGCCGCCGATATGCGGTGTCAGGATCACGTTCGGCAGACCCTGCAGCGGGGAGACAAAGGCCTCCCCGTTCCGCTTCGGCTCCACCGGGAAGACGTCCACGGCGGCGCCCAGGATGCGCTTCTCCCCCAGCGCCGCGGCCAGCGCCGCCACATCCACCACGGTGCCGCGGGCGTTGTTGATGAAGACGGCGCTGGGCTTCATCGCGGCGAATTCTCGCGCGCCCATCATGCCGATCGTCTCCGGCGTCTCCGGCACATGGATGGTCACCACATCCGATTGCCGCAGCAGGTCGTGCAGGCTGGCGGCCGGTGAGGCATTGCCATGCGGCAGCTTGTTGGTGTGGTCGTGGTAGAGCACCCGCATGCCGAAGGCCTCGGCCAGCACCGAGAGCTGGCTGCCGATATTGCCGTAGCCGATGATGCCCAGCGTCTTGCCGCGCATCTCCCAGCTGTTGGCGGCGGATTTGTCCCAGCCGCCGGCATGGGCGGCGATGGATTTGTCGACGATGCCGCGCATCAGCATCACGGCCTCCGCCAGAGTCAGCTCCGCCACGCTGCGGGTGTTGCTGAAGGGCGCGTTGAACACCGCGACGCCGCGCCGGGCCGCGGCCTCCAGGTCCACTTGGTTGGTGCCGATGCAGAAGCAGCCGATGGCGATCAGCCGGTCGGCGGCCGCCAGCACTTCCTCCGTCACTTCGGTGCGGGACCGGATGCCGAGGATATGCACGCCCTTCACCGCCTCGATCAGCGCCTGGCCTTCCAGCGCCTTCTTCTCGCGGTGGATGGTCGCGTAGTCGGCCTGGCCGAACAGGTCCACCGCGCTGTCGGCGATGCCTTCCAGCAGCAGGATGCGGATGCGGTCCTTGGGGAGGGAGATGCGGTCGTTCATGGCCTGCCACTTCGAGCGGCCGGATGGGGGAGCCTCCGGCGGGCGCCTTCCTGAACCTTGGGGGGCGGCGCCGCAAGGGGGCGGCGCCGCGCTTCCTTCAGCCGCGTGCCAGGGCCATGCCGGCCCGTTCCTGGGCGCCGCGCAGGATGCGCTCCGAGCATTCGCGCATCAGCTCCAGGTCGCGCGTCTCCATCGCCCGTTCCAGCAGCTGTGCCTCGGCCTGGGCCGCCAGCAGCGCCATCTCCCGCGCCAAGCCGGGCCCGCCCGGGGGGAGGCCCAGCGCGGCCAGGTAGGGGGCGAAGCTGCTGCGGTGGTCGAAGCGCTCGGCGAAGGCGCGGCCGGCTCGGGCCACCGCTTCCGCCCGCCCGCGCGCCTCCAGGATGCCAGGGATCAGGTGCGGCCAGGCCTCCAGCTCGTCCTCGATGAAGGCCTCCTGGCCCGGCGTCACCTCCAGCCCGCGGAACGCCACCCGGGTGCCCAGCACCGGCAGCCGTTCCGCCATCGCCTCCAGCGTCTTCAGGGAGGATCCGGTGCCGTTGCGCAGCGGGATCACCGCCAGGCTGGCGATGCGGTACAGGCAGCGCAGCGCCAGGTCCGGCACCACGCCCAGCGCCTGGAAGCCCGGCGCGGTCTGCCGTTCCATGCAGCGGCCGACGACCAGGATGGTCACCTCCCGCGACTCCTCGCTCGCCGCCATCTCCCGCGCGATGCCGCGCAGCGCCTCGGCCGCCGTGACGTTGGGGGGAAAGTTGCTGCCGATGAACAGGCAGATCGGGCCCTGCGGCAGGGTGATGCCGTAATACTCCGCCAGGATGCGCCGCGGCGGCGCTGGCAGGCGGCAATCGGCCAGCGCCAGCCGCACCGGATTCGGGATCACCTCCGCCGCCACGCCGCGCGCGGCGAAGACGGCGTGGTCGGCCTCCGAGACGCAGGCCGCCTGGTTGCCGCGCGCCAGGCCCGCGACCTCCATCCGCAGGGTCATCTCGCGCAGCAGGCGCGACCCGGTCACCTGGTTCGCCACCACGTCATGGTCGGTGACGGTCAGCCCGACGCCGTGCCGGCGACAGAGCCGGGCGATCACCGGCGCCCAGAAGGTGTATTCCAGGAACACATGGTCGGCGCGGCCGATCACCCGCGCCGCATGGGCGTGGAAATCCGGGTCCAGCAGACGCGCCAGATGCATGGCCAGCATCAGGTGCTGGCCGCGGGCGCGCGGCCAGAGCAGGGGCATGGTCAGCAAGCCCAGCGCGCGTCGCACCAGCCGGTGGCGGATGCGGTCGCCGCTCGACTGGATGTGGATGTTGCCGCGGCGCAGCCAGGGCGTCGGATCGCCGCCCTGCACCACCGTCACTTCCTCCACCGCTTCGGACAGCAGGTTGGCCAGCATGTTGCTGCGCAGGCTGGCGCCGCTGCGCGGGTCCGCGAAATCGCCCCAGGGGTAGAAGAGGGCGACATTGCGCACCGGCATGGTCGCGGTGGCGGCGGGCCAGGGGCCGGCGGTGAGCCTTACCAGCGCATCGGCATTGTGCACCGCCCGGCAGGCCGTGGCGCCGCGGGCGGCCGAAGCGGCCAGCGTCGTCCACTCCGCGCGCACCGCCATGATGGCATCCTGCAACGCCTCCACATCGCCATCGGGGATGGCCCGGCCGGCGCCATGCCGGTCCAGCAGGTCGCTCAGCCAGGTGGCGCGGGTGCAGATCAGCGGCCTGCCGGTGGCGATCGCCTCCAGCGCCACGCCGGAGGTCCGGTCCTCGTAGATCTCGCGCCGATAGGGGGCGAGCACGACGTCGGCACTGGCCAGCAATGCCTCATAGGCCGCGTGGTCCAGCGCCTTGTCCAGCAGCGTGACACCGGGCGGCGGGCGGGAGCGGAAGCCGCGCAGGACGGAGGCCACGTCCTCCGACGGGTCATTCGCCTGCAGCACGAAGCGGATGCCCTGCGCCGCGCCCGGGATCGCGGCGATGCGCCGGGCGACGGTGAGGATCTCGGCAAAGCCCTTCTCGCCGCGCGCATTGCCCAGCGAGACGAAGGTCAGCGGCCGGTCCGGCGCCGGGTCGGGCAGCGGGATCTCGGCCGGCGCGTGCGGGATGGGCAGGGTGGCGACCGCCAGGCGGGTCAGCCGGCCGATGCGGGCGGACAGCCGGTCGCTGTCGGTGGCCAGGCGGATGTCGGCGCCGCGCGCCGCCAGTCCTTCGAAGCGCCGCAGCGCGCGGCGGGCGATGGCGCCGTGATAGAAGCTGGGCTGGTAGCGCAGCAGCACCACCAGCCGGACGCCCCGCGGCATCCCGGCCGCCCAGCCGGCCAGCCCCAGGATCTGCCGTTCCGTGATCATGTGGGCGAAGACGATGGAGCCGGCCGGCAGGGCTGGCGGCAGATGGCGCGCCAGCGCCTGGCGGAACACCTGGTTGCGGCGCAGCGTGTCGGCCAGCCGGGCGAGGCGCGAGCCGCCCTGGCGGCCGGCCCAGATATCCTCGGCGAAGGCCGGGACCAGCCTTGCGCCGTCCACCAGCCCGGCCTCCGCACCGGGCATTGCCACATGGCCCAGCACCACCGGCGCATAGCCCGCCCGGGCCGCGGCGCGGGCGACGGCATGGTCGTAGCTGGCGTGGTGGCCGAGGAAGTCGCGCAGGTTCGGGTCGATGATGCAGTAGGCGGGATTCACGCAGTCAGCCTTGGTTTGATCGAGGAGCGCAACCATTCTGGTGCGGCGGCGGAATGGGCGAGCGCGGTCAGGTGGACGAATTTCGGCCTCGACGCCACGGACCCGAACCGGCGCACCCATCACAAGATCGTAAGCGTTGCACTGTCGGTCGCATCGGGCGCGGGCGGCTTGCGCCGCAGCGGTATACCCAGCCTACAGGCGAGCCCCTCCGGGCGCCAGTCCAGGGCGATCGTTCCGCCAAGCTGCCGGCGCGCCGTCGCATCCAGCACCCTGGTGCCGAAGCCGACGCGGGAGGGGGGCGCGGCCAGTGGGGGACCGCCGCTTTCTGTCCAGGTCAGGACCAGCCGCTGGTCGGAAAGCCACCAGCGCACCGCCAGATGCCCGGCTTCCACCGACAGCGCGCCATGCTTCACGGCATTGGTCGCCAGTTCATGCACCAGCATGGTCAGCGGCTGCGTCGCTTCCGCCGGCAGGGCGATGGCCGGGCCCTCCAGCCAGGCGCGCGCCTGCAGCGCCGGCTCCTCGCCCAGGAAGGCGGCCAACTCGCCACGCAGCATCGTCTCAAGGTCCGCGCCCACCCAGGAATCCTTGGCCAGCAGCGTCTGTGCCCGCGCCAGCGCGGCGACGCGGCCTTCAAGGGTGCGGGTGAAGCTGCCGATGTCGGTTGCGCGGGTCAGCCGCAGCGCCGCCTGGACCACCGCCAGCACGTTCTTCGCACGGTGGTCCACCTCCCGCGCCAGCAGCGTCTGGCGTTCCTCCGCTTCCCGCCGGTCGGTGATGTCCATCACGGAGCCGACATGGCCGAGATACCGGCCCTCCGGATCGATGCGCGGTTCCGCCGCATCGATGGCCCAGCGCCAGCTGCCATCGACATGGCGCAGCCGATAGTCGACGCGCAGCGATTCGCGCGCGGCGACGGCCCGCGCGAACTGCGCCTTCGCCCGCGGCCGATCCTCGGGGTGCACCGCCTCCAGCCAGCCAAGGCCCAGGCCGGTCGCCTCATCCTGGCCGGTGAAGGCGTACCAGCTGCGGTTCAGGTGGGTGCAGTGGCCGTCGCGGTCCGTCACCCGCATCATCGCCGGTGCCGCGTCCAGCAGCGCCCGGAAGCGGCCCTCATTCTCCCGCAGTCGACGTTCCGCCAGCACCTGTCCGGTGGTTTCCATGCAGGTGCAGAACATGCCGGCGATGGCGCCGGCGTCGTCATGCACCGGGCTGTAGGAGAAGGTGTACCAGTTGTCCTCCGGGTAGCCGTTGCGGTGCAGCACCAGGTGGAGGTTCTCCATCCAGGTGGAGGTGCCCTGCAGCGCCCGCTGCACCAGCGGCAGCAACTCCTCCCAGACCTCCGACCACACCGCCCGGAAGGGCTGGCCGAGCGCGGCCGGGTGGCGCGCGCCGAGGATCGGCACGTAGGCGTCGTTGTAGAGGAAGCTCAGTTCCTTCCCCCAGGCCAGGAACATCGGCTGGCCGGAATGCTGCATCAGCCGGAGGATCGTGCGCAGTGCCTGCGGCCAGCCCGCCCGCGGGCCAAGCGGCGTGGCGGCCCAGTCGGTGGTCTCGATGAGCGTGGCAAATCCGGGCTTTCCTGCGGTCCCGCCTTCACCCAGGCCCTGAGCCATTGCGTCCATACCTGCCTTCGACCCTGCCTCGCGCCCGGCCTCGCGCCCTGCCTCGCGCCCTGGGCACGACGACAACTCGCCAGGCCCGAAACGGCTGCCCGCCATGGGCATCAAGGCCGCGTGTCGCCGGCGCTCAAGCCCGTCCCGCCAGGTCCAGCAGCACCCGCGCCAGCACCTGCGCGCCGCGGGCGGTCTGCGCCGGGCTGGAATACTCGGCCGGATGGTGGCTGATGCCGGCGCGGCTGGGGATGAAGATCATCCCGGTCGGGCAGACCGGCACCAGGAACTGCGCATCGTGGAAAGCGCCGGAGGGCATGGGCCTCGCCTGCAGCCCTTCCGCCTGCGCGGCGGCGGCGATCGCCTCCTGCACCAGCGGCGCGAAACGGGCGGGCAGGGCGTTGAAGGTCTCCGTCACCGTCGCCCGGCAACGCGCCATGGCGCCCTGGATCGTGGCCACCACGGCATCGCCACGCGCCGTCAGCACCGCCGCATCCGGGTGCCGCAGGTCGATGCTGAACCGCGCCAGGTCGGCGACGGTGTTGGAGGAGTTGGGGAAAACCTCCACCCGCCCCACGGTGAAGCGCAGCACGTCCTGCGGGTCTGCGGTCAGCGCGTTCAGCGCGGCGATGGCGCGCACCATGTCCTGTACCGCGTCCTGACGCAGCGCCAGCGGCGCGGTGCCGGCATGGTCGGTCTTGCCGGCGATCTCCACCAGGAACCAGCGGCTGCCCTGGATGCCGGTGACGATTCCGATATCCAGCCCCTCCGCCTCCAGCAGCGGACCCTGCTCGATATGCGGCTCGACATAGGCGTAGGGGGTGAAGCCCAGCGGCCGGCGGGGGATGTCGGCCTCGGCGGCCAGCAGCCGCGCCAGTTCCGCGCCGAAGCGCAGCCCGTCCCGGTCCTTCACCTCGTCCCAGCTCCCAGGCGGGCGAAAGCCGGAAAACGCCATGCTGCCCATGCAGCCTGGGGCGAAGCGTCCGCCTTCCTCATTGGTCCAGGCAACGATCTCGATGGCGCGGCGGGTGGCCAGGCCGGCCTCGCGGATCGCCTGCACCGCCTCCAGCGCCGCCAGCACACCCCAGATGCCGTCGAAGCGGCCGCCCTTGGGCTGGCTGTCCATGTGGCTGCCGGCCAGCACCGCGGGCAGGCCGGGGTCGGTTCCCTCATGCCGCAGGAACAGGTTGCCCAGCGCATCGACCGAAGGCGCCAGGCCCAGGGGCAGGGCCCAGGAAAGCAGCAGGCGCCGCGCCTGGTGGTCGAGGTCGCTCAGCGCCGCGCGGTTCACGCCCTCGCCCTGGATGGCGCCGAGGCGCGCCATCTGCATCAGCCGATCCCATTGCCGCTGCTCGCTGACCCGCATCGCCCGCTCCTGCCAGGACAACAAGCGTTCAGAGGGGATCATCTGAACGCGCTTCTTGCGCTGGGTTCAATGAATTAAGGAGCAGGTTGCGTTCAGGTGAAAGCGGCGTGCTCCGGTCCGCGGCGGAGGTATCAGCCGGGACGGCAAGACGGAAGCGCAACCCCTCGCCGCCGCCATGTTCGGCGGGCTTCGTGAAACGCTCCACCAGCACGCCGCCGCAGCCGAGAATGACGCGCTGGGAGGCGAGGTTGGCCGGGTCCGTCGTCAGTTCCACCCAGGGCAGGCCATGCGCGGCCGCCTGCGGCAGCAGCCGCGCCAGCGCCCGCCTTGCCACGCCCTGGCCGCGCCGGGCCGGGACGATGTTGTAGCCGACATGGCCGAGCACATGCGGCGGCAGGGCCGGCGTGCCCGGCTGCCAGCGCAGGCCGATATTGCCGCAGAACCCGTCCTCCCAGATCCAGAAGGTCATGCCCGGCAGGCGTGGCCGCAGCGTGCCGTCCGGCATGCGCACCGGCGCGCCGGCGCCTTCCGGGTCGTGCAGGCTGGCGAGGAAGGCGTCCGGATCGGCGGCGATCGCCGCCAGATGCTCCGACGCCAGGGCTTCGGCCCGCACCGTGGAAGGGGTCCAGCCAGCCCGCAGCGCCGCCACATAGGAGGGGAGCTCAAGCCGGGAAGGTCTGCGCAGTTCCATGTCCATCGTCGCCCAGCTTCGCGGCAGAATGGCCGTGCGGATGATTGTGGCGCCAGCAATGTCCCTGCATGGCTGGCCTGCCGGCCGCGAAAAAGGGGCTGACGAAGCCGCGCCGGCGCCCGAGACTGCCACACTCACCGTCCGGGAAGCTTCACCATGCGCCGCCGCCACCTGCTTGCCAGCCTGCCGCTGCTTGCCGCCCCCACCGCCCTGCGGGCGCAACCCGCCTGGCCGGAACGGCCGGTGCGCATCCTGGTGCCCTTCGCACCGGGCGGGAACACCGATGCGCTGGCGCGGCTGACCGCCGACCTGCTGCAGGCCGAGATCCCGGGTGCCAGCTTCGTGGTGGAAAACCGCACCGGCGCCGGTGGGCTGATCGCGGCGGAGGCGATGGTGCGCGCCCCGGCCGATGGCCATACGCTGATGATGGTGGCGGTCGCCGTGCTGGCGGTGGCGCCCGTCGCCATGGCGCAGCCGCCCCGCTTCGACCCGGTGGCGGATGTGACGCCGATCGTGAATCTCGGCACCAACCCCTTCGTGCTGATGGCGCATTCCAGCGTGGCGGCCACGGATCTGGCCGGGCTGATCGCCTGGATGCGGGCGCGCAACGGCGCCTTCCCCTATGCCTCCGGCGGCGTCGGCAGCTTCCAGCACCTGTCCATGGCGCTGTTCCTGCAGCGCATCGGCGTGCAGGCGGAGCATGTGCCCTATCGCGGCGGCGCGCCGGCCCTGGCCGACCTGATCGCCGGCAATGCACCGGTGATGTTCGCCAATCTGTCGGAGGCCGTGCCGCATGCGCAGAATCCGGCGGTGCGGCTGTTCGGCGTGTCCGGCACCACCCGCGCCGCCGCATTGCCCGAGGTGCCGGCGATCGCCGAGGCACTGCCGGGCTTCGAGACCATCACCTGGAACGGGCTGATGGGGCCGAAGGGCCTGCCGCCGGCGATCGCCACGCGCATCCACGGCATCATCGCCGCGGCCCTGGCCCGCCCGGCGGTGCAGGCGCGCATGGCGCAGATCGGCGCCGACCCGCTGGGCGAGGGGCCGGAGCCCTTCGCCGCCCGGCTGCGCGCCGATGTCGCGCGCTGGGGCGATGTGGTGCGCAGCGCCGGAATCCGCGTGCCCTGAACCGCGGTACCGGTCCCTTCCCCGCGTCGGCGGGGCAGGGACCGGCTCAGCGCGCGACGGCTGAAAGCCCGAGGCGCCGGGCGCTCTCCACCGGGCCGAGCGCACCCAGGGCGGCCATCTCGCCGAAGCCCACCGGCTGCGGCGGGCGCAGCGAGATCTCCAGCTCGCGCGGCTGGCGGATGAAGCTGGCCAGCGCCTGGCGCAGTTCCAGCAGCGGGTCGGCCTGCGGCGCGGCGGCGGCCGGGGCGCCCTTGCGCGCCGGGCCGGCCGGGGGCGTCGGCCGCCCGCCGCCCGGCACCGGCATGGCCAGCGCCATCTGCGCCATCTGTTCCCGCAGCCTTTCCTCCGGCATTCGCTGCTGGCGCGCCTGCCAGGCGATGGCCCGGCCCAGCAGCCCCTGGTCGCGATAGCTCAGCGTCAGGCTGCGCAGCCGCGCCTGCATCAGCTGCTGCATATAGGCCTCGTCATCCTTCACCTGGCCCGCCTGCGGAATCGGCATGCCGTCCAGCTCGCTGCGCAGGGTCAGGGTCCCGGCCTCGTCCCAGGCGATGCGGAAGGGCTCGATCTCCATCGCCCCGCCCTCGCGCTGCATGGCGGCGCGCAGCTCGATCCCGCCGGCGATCGCGCGGTAGCCGATCTGCTCCAGCCAGGCCGCGGTGCCGGGCGGCAGGGTCACCCGCAGCCCCTCGAAGGCCATGCCGCCGACCAGCCGGCCGCCAGCTTCCACGGCGCCGTCCAGGGCGATGCGGCCGAGCTGGAACATCGGCTGGCCACCGGTCGCCGCCGTCACGCCTTCCACCGTGAAGCGCTGCGGCGTGCCGGGCACCGGGTCCGGCGGCTGCACGCCGTCCAGGATGGCGGCGAGCGTGGTGGCGCCGTCGATGCCGCTGGCGGCGACGCGCCCGATGCGCATGTCGCCCTGGCCGAGCGGCCCGAAGGGCGCGCCGATGCGGGTGCCTTCCAGCGCCAGTTCCGCCAGCCGGCCCGGAATCCAGTCGCGCAGCGCGAATCGGCCGACTTCCAGATCCACCTGCTCGTCCGGCGCGCGCAGCGCCGCGCCTTCCAGCGTCAGGCTCTGCACCGTGAACTGGCGCGGATCCGGCGGCGTGCTGCCATCCATCACCGGCATGACCAGGGACTGCACCGCCGCCCGGCCCAGCCGGAAGGAAGGCGCCTGCTTTCCCTCGCCCTGGAAGTCCACGCCCTCCACCTGCGCCATGCCGAGCACGCCGGGCGCATAGCCCTGGGCGGTGGCGCGGCCGACGACCAGCGTGCCGCTCTTGGCGGTGCCGCGCAGCCCCTCCGCCTCCAACTCGCCCAACTCGAAATTGGCCAGGCTGAGCGCGGTGCCGGGGGCCGGCAGGGGGATGCCGCCGAGCACCAGGCGGGACAGCTCCATCCGGTCGTTGTCGCCGCCGATATCGGTCTGCAGCACCACCTCCCGCGCCTCGGCGTGGCCGAGGCGGGATTCGGTGACGTCCTGCAGCAGCAGTTCCGCCATCGCCAGGCGCTCCTGCGGCGCGGCGATCACCAGATTGCCCAGCCGGGTGCGACCGGTCACCGGGTCCACCTGCCGCAGGCCCACCGTCAACCGGGCGTCCGGCCCGAAGCTGGCGCGCAGCCGCTCCAGCGCCGCGTCGACCTGGCGCTCGGCCTCGGCCTGGGCCAGGGCGCCAGCCCCGGCCAGCGCCATCAGCCCGGTGAAGGCCCCGGTGAAGACGAAGGTGGACAGGCGGCGGCGCAGCATGGCGGGGCTCCCGGGTTGTTGCGGCAGCCTAGGCAGGAACCGCGCGGCAGGTCCAATGTCGGTTCCGCGCGCCTGTTTCAGGCTGTTTCGGCCGGTTTCGCCCTCCTCCTCCGCCTCAGGGGATGGATGCGGCGGCGCGCACGCCCTCGATCATGCTGGTGCGCAGCAGATGCGCCCGCGCCCGCGTCGGGTCCGCCGCGGTGGCGCGCAACTCCGCCAGCCTTGCGGTGCGGGTGGCGGGGTCCTTCTCCTCCAGCGTGCGCTTGTTGGCGATGGTCATGGCCTGCAGGAAGGCCTCCGCCACCTGGCGCCGCTGCCGGTCGTAGCGGTCCAGCAGCGAATCGGGCCCGCCTTCCAGCACCGCCACCAGGCGCTCCGCGGCCAGCACCGCGTCATGGATGCCGAAATTCATGCCCATGCCGCCCAGCGGGTTGTTCACATGCGCCGCATCGCCGGCCAGCAGCACCCGGCCCAGCCGGAAGCGCGCCGCGACGCGCTGGTGCACGGCATAGAGGTTGGTGTGCAGCACCGGATAGGGGTCCGGGTCCGGGATCAGCGCCGCCAGCCGCAGGGCTGCCGCCTCGCGGTCCAGCAACTCGGCCTCCGCCGCTGCCGGGTCGGTGGGGAAGACGATGCGCCAGCGGCCCGGCGGGCCATCGGCGGGAATCTTGAACAGCGCGCACCAGGTCACGGGGTCCGAGACGTAGGAGGACAGCGCGTAGCCCTTCGCCGCCATGTCGCGGTCCGTCGTCACCACCAGGAAGCGTTCCGGCCAGGTGAAGCCCTCGAAGTCGATCGCCTGGCTCTTGCGCACCACGCTGCGCCCGCCATCGGCGCCCAGCACATAGGCGGCGCGGTGCTGCGTGCCGTCCTCCATGGCGATGGTCACGCCATCCGCATCCTGCGCCACGCCGGCCACGGCGGCGCCCCACACCACCTCGGCATGGGAGAAGGCCGCCAGGCGGCGCAGCAGCATCCGGCACAGCTTGTGCTGTTCGCACATCAGCCGGAACGGGAAGGGGGTGGCATCGGCCAGGATGGAGAGGTCGAACGCCGCCACCACCCCTTCCTCCCGCCCGCGGATCTGCCAGATCGGCGCCACCAGCCCTTCCGCCAGCAGATCGTCGGCGATGCCGGATTCGGCAAACATCTCCATCGTCGGCGGGTGGATGGTGGCGGCGCGGGGGTCCTCGAAGGGTTCGGAATGGCGTTCCAGCACCCGCACGGCCACGCCGGCCCGGGCCAGCAGCAGCGCCGCCGTCAGGCCGGAAGGGCCGGCACCCACGATGACCACCTGCGGTTCAGCCATGCCCTTGTCGCTCCGGATTGTCCGGACATTGTAGGACGGCGCGGGTGCCCTGTCAGCCCGGCCCCATCCAGCCAGCCTCCGTCTGGTCCTTTGGCCGCACCGCCAGCCGGTCGATGCGCAGGCCGCGGCGTTCCAGCACGCGCAGCGCGTAGCGGCCGATGGCGAGTTCCGTCCCCACCGCCGGGATGCCGCGCTGGCGGGCGGCGACCAGCCCGCCGATCGTCGCCGCCTCATCCTCCGGCAGGTCCCAGCCAAGCTCGCGGTTGATGTCGCGCACCCGCAGGTCGCCGCGCAGCTCCACCTGGCCGCCTTCCGCCAGGTCGCCCAGAATCGCCTCGCCGCGCTGCACGATCTGGCCGACGACGACCTCCACGATGTCCTCCAGCGTGACGATGCCCTTGAGCGCGCCGTATTCGTCCAGCACCATGGCCATCTTCACCGGCGCCTTGCGGAAATCCTGCAGCTGGTCGCGCAGCGGGCGGGACTCGATGACCAGCGCCGCCGGCTGCGCCACGGCCGCCAGGTCCAGCCGGGCCGGATCGCCGCCCGCGGCATGCAATGCGCGCAGCACGTCGCGCGCATGCACCACGCCCAGGATCTCCTCCCCATCCCGGCCCCAGAGCGGGAAGCGCGCATGGGGGGAGGCGAGGACTTTCGCCAGCATCGCCTCCGGCGGCGCCGAGGCGTGCAGCCCGACGATGCGCGACCGGTGCGTCATCACGTCCCGCACCACCATGTCGTCCAGCGCCAGCACGCCGCGCAGCATGCCGCGTTCCTGCCGCGCGGCGAGATCCGCCGGCCCCTGCTGGCCCATCCCGTGCAGTTCGATGGCGCCCAGCAATTCGTCTTCCGTGATGCCAGGCCGGTCGGCTTCCGGCGGGCGGGCGCCGGCCAGGCGCAGCGTCGCGCGCACCACCCCATTCACCAGATCCGCCGCCGGGCCGAGCAGCCGCATGGTGGCGGACAACACCGGCACGACGCGCAGCGCCGCGGCATCCGGTGACCGCAGCGCCAATGTCTTGGGCAGGACCTCGGAGAACACCACCAGCAGCAGCGTCATCACCAGCGAGGCATAGGCCACGCCGCCCTCGCCGAACCAGGCGATGAGCAGGGCGGAGGCGAGGGCCGTGGCGGTGGTGTTGACCAGGTTGTTGCCCACCAGGATGGCCGCCACCACCCGGTCCTTGCGCTCGCTCAGCCGGCCGAGCGTCGCGGCGCGACGGTCGCCCTCGCGGGCGCGGCGGGTGATGAAGGCACGACTGGCGGCGGTGAAGGCGGTCTCGGTGCCGGAGAACAGGGCCGAGGCACACAGCAATGCCAGGATCACCCCGAGCATCACCAGACTGGAACCGTCCATTGCGCCGCCCATCCCCCCGTGCCGCGCCGCCGGGATCGGCGCCGGGCCGCCCCGCATAGCATGGCCGGGCGCCGCACTGCAGCAATCCGGCGCCACGGCCTGCTTGCCGGCGGGTCACGCCGGCGCGAATGTTGCTCTCACGCTGCCGCTGCCGGGCCTTCCCCCGGCGCCCAAGGACGCCCGAGACGATGGACCCCGCCTACCTCGCCGAATGGGCGAACCTGCTGATTCGCTGGCTGCACCTGATCACCGGCATCGCCTGGATCGGCACCAGCTTCTATTTCATCGGCCTGGACAACCAACTTGACCCGCCGCGGGACGGCAATCCGCGCGTCAAGGGCGAACAATGGTCGATCCATGGCGGCGGATTTTACCACAAACAGAAATACCTGAACGCCCCGGCCGAATTGCCGGAGAAGCTGCACTGGTTCAAATGGGAGGCCTATTGGACCTGGCTGTCCGGCTTCTCCCTGTTCATGCTGATCTATTGGGGCCAGGCCAGCACCTATCTGGTGGACCCGGCGGTGATGGCGCTTTCGCCGGGCGTGGCGGTGGCGATTTCCGCCGCCATGCTGGTGGCGGGGTGGGTTGTCTATGACCTGGCCTGCCGGTCGAAATGGGGCGAGCAGGAAAACCTGCTCTCGGCCTTCGGCGTCGGGCTGCTGGTGGTGGCTGCCTTCGTCGCCTGCCATGTGTTCTCCGGCCGCGGCGCCTTCCTGCAGGTCGGCGCCATGACCGGCACCATCATGGTGGCGAATGTTGCCATGGTGATCATCCCCGGCCAGCGGAAGATGGTCGCCGCCATGCAGGCGGGGCAGGAGCCGGATCCAAAATACGGGCGCTGGGGCAAGCAGCGCAGCGTGCACAACACCTACCTGACGCTGCCCGTGCTGTTCCTGATGATCAGCCCGCACTACCCGATGACCTGGGGCGCGTCGTGGAACTGGGTGGTGCTGCTGGCCATCACCCTGGCCGGCGCGCTGGTGCGGCAGTTCTTCGTGCAGCGCCAGTTCGGCCGAAACCCGGTGGCGCTGCCGGCCGCGGCGGCGCTGGTGGTGGTGGTGCTGGCCGTGCTGCTCATGCCGGCGCGCGGCCCGGCCGGCGGCGAGGCGCCGGCCTTCGCCGAGGTGCAGGCCATCGCCGCCGCCCGCTGCGCCACCTGCCACGCCGCCAACCCGACGCAGGACGGCTTCGTGGAGGCGCCGAAGGGCGTGCGGCTGGACGAGCCCGGCCAGATCCGCCGCTGGGCGCAATCCATCCGCCAGCAGGTGGCCAGCGAGGCCATGCCGCCGGGCAACCTGACCGAGATCACGGCGGAGGAGCGGGCAAAGCTGGTCGCCTGGGTCGCCGCCGGGGCGCCGCGCGAATGAAGCCCTCCGCCCTCACCACCCATGTGCTGGATACCGGCAGCGGCCGCCCCGCCCCGGGCGTGACGGTCGAGTTGTTCCGTCACGACCCGTCCGGCCCGGTGAAGCTGGCCGAGGCGGTGACCAACGCCGATGGCCGCACCGACGCGCCGCTGCTGGGGCCGGACAGCTTCGCACCCGGCACCTACGAACTCCGCTTCCACATCGGCGCCCATTTCGGCGGCGAGGGCTTCCTCGGCATCGTGCCGATCGTGGTGCGGCTGGCGGCGGGGCAGGGGCACTACCACGTGCCGCTGCTCTGTTCGCCCTGGTCCTACGCCACCTATCGCGGAAGCTGAGGCACCGCCGCGGCTTGCCCGCCGCGCCGCCGCCGGGCAACGTCCGGCCCCTGGGCAGGAGCGTTCGATGGGCATCAAGGTGGCGGTGATCGGGGCGGGAACCATGGGGCATGCGCTGGCCCTGGTGTTCGCCCTCGGCGGGCATGAGGTGCGCCTGACCGACAGCAGCATGGCGACGCTGGAGAAGGCCGGTGGCCTGATGCAGACCGCCCTTGAAACACTGGTCGTGGCCGGGGAGGCGCCGCGGGAGGCCGATGCCGAATGGCTGCACCAGGCCGTCACCCGCCTGCCGGTGCTGGCCGAGGCGGTGGAGGAGGCCGACCTGGTGCTGGAGGCGATCAGCGAGAACCCGGAGGCCAAGCGCGCCCTGTTCGCGGAGGTGGACCGGCTGGCGCCGCCGGCGGCCATCCTGGCCAGCAACACCAGCTACCTCGATCCCTTCCCGCTGATCCCGGCGCGGCGGCAGGACCGCGCCGTCATCATGCACTGGTACACGCCGCCCTATCTGGTGGATCTGGTGGACATCGTCGGCGGCCCGCAATGCGACCCGGCGGTGGTGGACTTCGCCGCCGCATTCTGCCGCGCCATGGGCAAGCGCCCGGTGGTGATGCGCAAATTCGTGCCCGGCTACATCGCCAACCGCGTGCAATCCGCCATCGCGATGGAGGTCCAGAAGCTGCTGGACGATGGCGTGGCGACGGCGGAGGAAATCGACACCGCGATCATCGAGGGCATCGCCCTGCGCCTGCCCATCCTGGGCGTGCTGGCCAAGGCCGACTTCACCGGCCTGGCCTTCACCCAGGCGAGCCTCGCCAACCGCATGTATGCGCCGCCGCCGGTGCGCGGGCAGTGCGAGGCGGTGGACGCGCTGGTCGCCGCCGGCCGCACCGGCGTGATGGCCGGCGCCGGCTTCTACGACTGGCCGGGCGAGACGGCCGCGGTGCTGGAGGCGCGCGACCGTCGCCTGCTGGCGCTGAAGCGCGCGCTGCGCCAGATCGGCACCATGGCCGGGCAGGGGAGGGAGGCATGATCACCTATGATCTGCGCGGCAAGGCCGCGCTGGTGACCGGCGGGGCGTCCGGCATCGGGCTGGCCACCGCGACGCTGCTGGCGCGCAGCGGCTGCGACGTCGCCATCAATTTTCTCGCCGGCGATACCCGCGGGCCGGATGCCGTGGCCCGGCTGCAGGGCGAGACGAATGCGCGCATCCTGCCCGCGCCGGGCAATGTCGCCGATGCCGCCGATGCGGCGCGCATGGTGGACCAGGCGGTGGCCGATCTGGGCCGGCTGGACTACCTGGTGAACAATGCCGGCACGCCCGGCACCCCCACCGCCATCGCGCCGCATGAATTCGACCGGCTGACGGAGGAACTGTGGGAAACGGTGCTGGCGGTGAACCTGCGCGGCGTCTTCCGCTGCGCCAAGGCCGCCGGGCCGGCGCTGCGCGCGGCAGGGGGCGCCATGGTCAACATCGCGTCCATCGCCGGGATCAACTCCGCCGGGTCTTCCATGGCCTATGGCGCCACCAAGGCCGGGGTGATCTCGCTGACGAAGAACCTGGCGCGGGGACTGGCGCCGGAGGTGCGGGTGAATGCCGTGGCGCCTGGCGCCGTCGACAGCACCTGGATGATCGAGTGGACCCCGGAACAGCGCCGCGCCTCCATCGAGGGCGCACTGCTGAAGCGCCGCTGCACGCCGGAGGATTTGGCCGAGGTGATCGTCTTCCTGCTGGCCGGCGCCGCCATGGTCACTGGGCAGACCGTGGTGGTGGATGGCGGGCTGACAACCTGAGCGTCTCGGCGCCTTGATGCGGCGGGGGGGTGCTTCGATCAACCAGACGGTTAGGTTTCGGGTGTGCCTCAGGGCCACCCACCAGACCCCGGCTGATCTTCGTCAACCTGCCCGTCCTCGACCTGATCGCCTTCTACAAGGGGATCGGCGCGCGCCGGAATCCGCAGTTCAGCGATGCCACCGCCGCCTGCATGATCCTCTCCGAGACCATCCACGTCATGCTGCTGACCCGTGCCAGAATCGCCCAGTTCACCCGCAAGCGCATCGCGGATGCACATCGATCCTGCGAGGTGACGAACGCGCTTTCCGCCGACGACCGCGCGGCGGTGGACGATCTGGTGGCCAGCGCCGGCGCCGCGAGGGACCCGACGCCGCAGCAGGATCTCGGCTTCCTGCAAGGACGCAGCATCGAGCATCCCGATGGACACATCTGGGAGGTGTTCTGGATGGATGCGGACGCCGTTGGAAAGGCCGCGGCAGCGGGCTGAGGGCTACTCCGCCGCCATCGCCGGCGCCGTCGCGGCGAAGCGCGGCGCCACCTCCTGCATGAACAGGCGCAGCGAGCGCGCGGCAAGGTCCGCCGGCATCGGGCCGAGCCGGAAACTGCCGATGACGCCGCCGATGCCTGTCGCCTCGATCTCGGCCATTCGTGCCGCGACCGTGGCGGGCGACCCGGCGATCAGCGCCTTCGCCGGATCCACGCGCGCCGGCGGCGCAGTCTCCTTCTTCATGATGATGCCCTGCTCGCGGTAGATCCGCTCCCGCAGCGCCTTGCGCTGTTCCTGCATCGCCAGGAAGTTCGGCACCGCGATGCGCTCCGCCTCCGCATCCGTCTCGGCCACGAAGATGTTGCGCCAGCACCAGCTTTCATCAAGCCGGGCCTGCACCTCCGCCGCGCCGAAGCCGGCTTCCGCCATGGTCGCGCGGTACTGCAGGATGCGCTGCGCCGTGGTTTCCATGGACTGCACGTTCATCAGGAAGGGCAGGCCGCGCCGCGCCAGGTGCAGCGCGCCGGCTTCCGAGGAGGCGGCGCGGATCACATAGGGATGCGGCCGGGTGAAGGGCGTCGGCCGCAGCCGCGGGATGTTCAGTGTCCAGAACTTCCCTTCATGCGTCATGCCTTCGGGGCTGGTCCAGGCCTTGAGCATGATGCCCTCGGCTTCCTCGTAGCGTTCCAGCGCTTCCTCCGCCGGAATGCCGTAGCCCTGGTATTCGTAGACGTTATACGCGGTGCCGCGGCCGAGCCCGACGATGACGCGGCCGCGCGAGAGGTTGTCCAGCAGTGCCATCTGCTCCGCCAGCCGTGTCGGATGGTGCAGTGAGACCTGCGCCACCGCGAAGCCCACCTTGATGCGCTTCGTCGCCGACAGGATCGCGGCGGCGAAGGTCACCGGGTCCACATAGGCGCAGTTGCCGTCGAAGTGGTGCTCGGCGAGCCACACGACCTCGAAGCCCAGCTCCTCGCACAGCAGGGCCTCGTCCATCGCTTCCCGGATGGCTTCCGCGTCGCGATCGGGGTCGCGGCTTTCGGGGAACAGGAAGTTGCTGAAGCGCAGCATCCGGCGGGCTCCGCGATTGTCCAGACATTAGGCTAGCAGAGCGCGCCCCGCCTGCAACCTTCCTTCTTGCGTTGCGGCGGCGTGCCGATGTTAAGCTGAACCTCCCCTTCGCGGAGGCTTGCCCCATGCTCAGGCGTCGCACCCTTCTCGCCAGCGGCCTCGCCCTGCCGGCCCTGCTGCGGCCGGCCGTGGCGCAGGACCGGCCCATCCAGCTCATGGTCGGCTTCGCCCCTGGCGGGAACATCGACCTCGCCGCGCGCATGGCCGCGCCGTTCCTGGAGAAGTATCTCGGCGGGCAGCAGATCATCGTCGTGAACCGGCCGGGCGCCGGCGGGATGATCATGCTGAACGACGTCGCGGCCGCCGCGCCGGATGGCCGCACCGCCGCGCTGGTGTCCTTCCCCGCGCTGGTCACCGCGCTGTACGACAACCGGCCGCGCTATACCGTGGACAGCTTCGCCTATGTCGGCCTGCTGACGGACGAGCCCTACACCATCTTCGTCGGGCCCAATTCGCCCTACAAGTCGCTTCCCGACCTCATCGCCGCGGCGCGCGCGCAGCCGGAGCATGTCACCATGGCCGGCGCCGGTGTGGGCAGCGCCCCGCATCTGGCGCTGATGCAGCTGGAACGCGCCGCCGGCGTGCGCTTCACCTGGGTGCCGACGCCGGGCGCGGGGCAGGCGATGCAACTGGTCCAGGGCGGCCATGTCGCGGGATCCATCTCCACCGTCAGCCTGACCGTGCGCGCGCATATCCAGGGCGCCCTGCGCGTGCTGGCGCTGATGTCCGAAAGCCGCTGGGACCGCGCGCCGGACCTCCCCACCACGGGGGAGGCCGGCTGGAAGCTGGAGGCCGGCTCCGCCCGCGGCTTCGCCCTGCCGGCCGCAACCCCGGCACCGATGCTGCAGCGCTGGGAGGATGCGGTACGCCGGACCGCGCAGGACCCGGCCTTCAAGGCGCTGACCGATCGCGACTATCTGATCCTCCGGCACATGGACCGCGCGACGATGACGCGCTTCGTGCAGGATGAGAACGCGACCTATGCACGAATCTGGCGGGAGAGTCCGTGGCGGCAGAACTAGGCGGGCGGCGGGTTCAGGCCGTCATTGGCGGGGTGCAGAAATCTGCCACCTCTGCCCTTTTCCATGCATTGCGTGCGCATCGTGGAATGGCGCCGGCCCGCACCAAGGAAGTGCACTACTTCGACCGCGAGCAGGGTGTCGACTGGTCGGCGCCGGACTACGCCGCCTACCACGCCGAATTTCCCGACCGCCCTGGGCTGTGGCTGGAGGCGACGCCAATCTACATCTTCTGGCCGCCCAGCATCGCCCGGATGCGCGCCTACAGCCCGGCGCTGCGCCAGATCTACCTGTTTCGTGATCCGATCGAACGCTGCTTCTCGCATTGGTGCTGGGAGTATGCGCGCCAGGCGGAGTTGCTCGACTTTCCCGCGGCGATCGAGGCCGAGCCGGCGCGCCTGGCGGCGGCGGCGCCGCTCGACGACCAGCGCCGCGTTGTCACCTACCAGGCGCGCGGTCTCTATGCCGGGCAGGTGGAGCGGCTGCTGGCGCATTTCCCGCGTGAGCAGCTTCTGTTCCTCAGCCAGGCGGAGCTGCGCACGCAGCCGCTGGCGACGCTGCGGCGGGTGACCGATTTCCTGGAGATCGACGCGATCCTGACGCCGCCCGCAATCCGCAATCCGCGGCCGAAGCGCGACTACCCTTCGCGCCTGACCGCCGGGATGGTGGAGCGGCTGCAGCCGGTGTTCCGCGACGACCTGCGGCGCTTCGCCGACCTCACCGGCCTTGACGTGCAAAGCTGGCTGACGCTGCGTGGACCTTCGGCCCTGCCCGAAGCCGGCTGACGGCGCGGCCCTGGACGCCTCCCGCCACGCTGATCCACCATGTCGCCGCAACAGCCAGGGTCTTTCCCATGCCGCAGGTGGACACCGCCCGCTTCCTCCAGGACCTGCACGAACTGCGCAAGATCGGCGCCTACAAGACCGGCGTGCATCGCCCGACCTATTCGCCGGAGGACATGGAAAGCCGCCGCTGGCTGATGGCGCGCATGGCCGAATGCGGGCTGGAGCCCAGCATGGACGGCATTGGCAACGTCATCGGACGTCACCCCGGCGCGGGGCCGAAGCTGCTGGTGGGCAGCCATATCGAAAGCCAGAACCAGGCCGGCTGGCTGGATGGCGCGCTGGGCGTGATGGCTGGCGTGGCGCTGGCGCGCAGCGGCCTGCCGGTGGATGTCATCGCCTTCGCCGATGAGGAGGGCCACTATGGTGGCTTCATCGGCAGCCGTAGCTTCATCGGCGAATTGTCCGAGGAGGAGATCGACCGCCTGTCGAACCGCTACCACGGCAAGCCGCTGCGCCAGGCGCTGCGCGAGGCGGGGCTGGAGGGGCTGCCGCGCATCCAGCGGGAGCCCGGCCGCCACAAGGGTTTTCTCGAATTGCATATCGAGCAGGGAACGCAGCTGGAATCGGCGGGCCAGCAGGTGGGCGTCGTCACCGGCATCGTCGCCATCTGGCAGTGGCGCATCACCATCGAAGGCATGCAGGACCATGCCGGCGGCACCACCATGGCGGAGCGCCGCGATGCCGGGCTGACGGCGGTGCGGCTGCTGGCGATGCTGGATGAGCGCATGCCCATGGCCTGCGGCCCGCGCAGCACCTGGACCTGCGGCCGCATCGCGCTCGACCCCGGCGCGGCCTCCATCATCCCCGGCAAGGCCGAGGTGCTGTTCCAGTTCCGCGACGTGGAGGAGCCGGTCCTGCACCGCATGGAGGCCTGCCTGCGTGCCTGCGTGCAGGAGGCCAACCGCCGCGAGCGCTGCAGCGTGACGCTGGAGGCGATGAGCCTGTCCAAGCCCGCACTCTGCGACCAGGCGATGCAGGCAGCGCTGGCCGCGGCGGCGGAAGACCTCGCGCCTGGCGGGTGGCGCCACATGCCGAGCGGTGCCGGGCACGATGCGCAGTACATGGCGAAGGTCATGCCCGCCGCCATGCTGTTCTCCCCCTCCATCGCCGGCATCAGCCACCATTGGGCGGAGGACACGAAGGACGAGGACCTCGCGAAGTGCGTCGAGGTGCTCGCGGCGGGCGCGGCGCGCTACCTGGGGAACAACGCGCCGGTGTGAGGGGGCGCCATTGCCCCCACCCCACCTTCCCCGCAGGGCGGGGAAGGGTCCGGGTGGGGGCGAAGCCCCGCCTCAGCGCAGCAAGGTCTCCGCCAGCCGCAGCAGCGTCCCACCGGGCTGGCGCAGCGCCTCCAGCACGCGGAAATGGTCGGCGCCCGGGATCGGCACCAGCGGCCCCGGCGCATGGGCGGCGCTGCGCAGCGCGTGGAAATCGCGGCTCTGCCGCACCAGCTCCGGCAGTTCCGCGGTGCCGTAGGCGATGGCCAACGGCTTGTGCACCACCGGCCGGCGCATCGGCGACAGTTCCGCGATCTCCGCCTCCGTCAGATGCAGCGCCGCGTTCAGGTAGGTGTCGCGGATCGGCGCCAGCTCGAAGATGCCGGAGATCGCCAGCCCCGCCGTCACCGCCGGATGCTCCAGCGCCAGCGCCGTCAGATGCCCGCCCGCGGACCAGCCGGAGGCCACCAGCGGCCCGCCGATGCCCTGTGCCGCGCCCTCCGCCGAAAGCCAGTCCAGTGCGCGGTGGATCTGCCAGGCGATCTGCGTCAGGGAGGCGGCCGGCGCCAGCGTGTAGCCGTTGAAGGCGACGGACCAGCCCATCGCCAGCGCCCCCTCCGCCAGGTGCGAGAAATTCTCCCGCTGGTTGCGCTGCCAATAGCCGCCATGGATGAACACCAGGCAGGGCGCCGCGGGATCGCGGCCGGGGAACAGGTCCCAGGCCTCGCGCTCGCCGGGGCCATAGGCGAGGTCGAGATGCGCCGGATGCGCGGCGCGGAAGGCGCCGGCCAGCGCGTCCCGCTCCGCGATCAGCGCCGTGCTGTCCGCCACCGCCTCGGCATTGTTGTAGGCAGCGTCGCGCTCGGCCTGGCTGGCCGCGGCCCAGAAAGCCGGCAGCGCGCTCATGGCGTCAGGAGGCGGATCGGCGCGCCCGCGAGATAGGCCTCGATGGTCTCCACCGCGCCATGGAAGTAGGCCGAGAAATTCTGGCGGGAGACATAGCCCAGATGCGGCGTCAGCAGCGTGTTCGGGCAGGCCATCAGCGGGTGGTCCAGCGGCAGCGGCTCCCGGTCGAACACATCGAGGCCGGCGCCGGCGATGCGCCCTTCGGTCAGCGCTGCGATCAGTGCCGGCTGGTCGATCAGCGGGCCGCGGCTGGTATTCACGATGCAGGCGCTGGGCTTCATGGCGCCCAGTTCCGCCGCGCCGACGATGCCGCGGGAACGGTCGGACAGGATCATGTGCAGCGTCACCACATCCGCCTGCGCGAACAGCGCCGCCTTCTCCACCCGCGTCACGCCGACGGCGGCGGCGGCCTCGGCGGTCAGGTTCTGGCTCCAGGCGATGGTCTTCATGCCGAAGGCCTGGCCCACCCTGGCGACCCGCGTGCCGAGCTTGCCGAGGCCGAGGATGCCAAGCGTCAGCCCCTCGGCCGCCGTGCCGACACTGTTCGGCGCGCCATGCGCCTGCCAGGTGCCGGCGCGCAGGCTGGCCATCTGCGCCGGCAGGTCGCGCAGCAGGCCGAGGATCAGGCCCCAGGTGATGTCCACGGTGGGCGCGCCGGCGGAGGGCGTGCCGCAGACGGTGACACCCTGGGCATTGGCGGCGGCGACGTCGAAGGCGCGGTTGCGCTCGCCAGTCGTCATCAGCAGCTTCAGGTTCGGCAGGCGCTGCAGCAGGCTGGCGGGGAAGGGGGTGCGTTCGCGGATGCCGAGGATGGCGTCGAAGGGCAGCAGCCGCGCCACCAGCGCGTCCTGGTCCGCCACCGCGTCGCGGAACACCTCGATCGTCAGGCCCGGCGGCAGCCGGTCCCAGGGGCCCATCTGCAGGGCGACGCCCTGGAAGTCGTCGAGGATCGCGAGCCGCGTCAGCCTGGTCATGCCGGGATTCCCTTGCGTAGCTGGAACCCGGAATGCGTGCAGCGTTGCCCTTCCGTCAATGCCCCTTCCGCCGGGCCGGCTCAGCCGGCGAGGAGGTCCCAGCGGATGGTGCGGCCGGGGCGGATGGGCAGGGTGCCGGCGGGCGTTTCCGCGGGCTGGCCATCGGCATCCAGAGGGCGGAACGCGGCCGGGTGGAACAGGCCTTCCTGGCGCACCGGCTCCATCCCATCCAGGTCGTCCGGCAGCGCGGCCAGGAAATCCGCGGCCAGCGCCGCGGCCAGGCCGGGCACCGGCAGGGCCACCTCCAGCAGGCGGGGCCGGGGCGGTGGCGGCGGCTGGTCCAGGCGTGGTGCCTCGCCGGGCAGCAGCAGGGCGAAGCGACCCTCGGCATCGGTCCAGGTGACGATGCGCACCGGCCGCCCCTCCATCACGGAGCCGCAATCGAGCCGGCCGAGCGCCACCGTGCGGCCGGCCGCATCGCGCAGCGTGCCGATGACGGCGGTCATCCCGGCGGGGACGGCGCGGCTGGGGGAGGGGCGGAGGCGCAGGGTGAGGCGAGGCGGGGGGGCTGGCCTGGGCGCCGTGTTCCCCGCGCCGCCCAGCGTCGGGCGGGGCGGGAAGCGCGGCGGCACCACCACGGTCAGGGCCGCGGGCAGGAAGCGGCGCGCCGGGTCCGTCACCAGGATGCGGCGCGGGCCGGGCGGCAGGTCCACCAGGCAGGTCAGGCCGGCGCGCAGATCCTCGACCATGGTCGCCTCCGGCACGCCCACGGCCTGCAACCGCAGGCCGGTGATCGCCGGCAGCGCGCCCGGCCGGCCTTCCGCCTCGTAGCGCAGCAGGCGGAGGCCGAGGATCGGCTCCGGCGCGGCCTCCGGCGACGCCAGGCGCCAGCCGGTCTGCAGGGCCCCAGCCGGTGGGCTGGTGATGCTCATGCGCCGCCCTTCCTCCCTTCCGTGTGGAAAAGCTAACAGGGTTGACCGCGGGCCTGCAACTATCGGTTGTCGAACCCTACGCCGCCACGATCAGGCGCGCGGCGGCCTCGCGCAGCGCTGGCGGCAGCGGCGTCGGCTGGCGCTGCGTCGCGCGGTCCACATAGACATGCACGAAATGCCCCTCCGCGCTCACCACCTCCGCCGCGCCGCGGAACAGGCCGATGCCGTAGCGGATGGAGGTGTTGCCCAGCCGCTCCACCCGCAGGCCGGCCGTCACCTCGTCGGGGAAGGCCATGGGGGCATGGAAGCGGCAGAGGGTTTCCACCACCACGCCGATCACCGGGCTGTCCACCAGGTTGATCGCGCCCGCACCCAGCAGGAAGCGCGCCACCACCGTGTCGAAATAGGAATAGTAGGTGACGTTGTTGATGTGCCCGTAGATGTCGTTGTCCATCCAGCGGGTCGGTATGGGCAGGAAGAACCGGTACTCGGCGCGGGTTGGCAGGGTCTTGCTCATGCCAGCGCCTCCGCGACCACCGCGGTGTCGACGCAGGCGGCGAAGCCCGGGCGGCGGGGGATGGCGCCGACGCCGGCCATGGCGCCTTCCAGCGCCTCGAAGGCCGCCTGCGGAAACACCGGGTCCCGCGCCCAGATGCCGAGGTCCAGATAGCGGCCGATGGCGGTGGCCAGCACGCCGCGGTCGAGGTCGGGGAAATGGTCGGCCACCACCGCGGCCACGCCTTCCGCCGGCGTCGCGTGCAGCCAGGCCTGCATGGCGGCCAGGCCGCGCACCATGCCGAGCATGGCCGGGCGCTTGTCCGCCAGCAGGGCGCGCGTGGCGTAGAAGGCGGTGTAGGAAGTCGGGCCGCGGCTGGCCTGGGCGTGCCAGATGGCGCCGCCGGCCGCCACGGCCTGGCTGGCGAAGGGCTCGAACAACTGCGCCACGTCGATCTCGCCGGCCAGCATCGCCGCCATGTTCGCCGCCATCGTCGCCCCTTCGCGCACCGCCAGCCGTGCCGGGTCCAGGCCCAGGCCGAGCAGGTCCTGCTGCAGGCACCACCAGGGCGTCGGCACCTCGCTGACCACGCCGAGGCGAAGTGCCGCCAGATCGGGCAACTTGAATCCCGGCCGCATCCCACGCCCCACCAACAGGAAGGGGTCGCGCATCACCACCCCACCGAAGCTGACCAGCGGGCTGGCGGGGTCCGCCGCATGGTCGCGGATCACCCGCATCGGGCCCGACCAGGCCAGATCTGCCGCGCCGGACAACAGGTTGGCCACCGCCCGGTCCGGCTCCCCCACCGTGATCAGCCGCACCTCCACCCCCTGCCGGGCGAAGTCGCCACGGGCGAGGGCGGCGTAGAAGGGGGTGTAGAAGACGGCGCGGAACGGCTCTTGCAAGGTCAGCGGGGTCACGCGCATGTCTCCGGGGTTGGGGCGCGCATGTGACAACAGCCTCACGTCCAGGAAAAGGGACCCGCCATGCGCCTCTCGCGCCGCCACCTTCTCGCCGCCCCGGCGCTGCTGCTGTCCGCCACCGCCTTCGCGCAGTCCCGCCCGCTGCGGGTGGTGGTGCCCTTCGGCGCGGGCGGGCTGACCGATGTCGTCACCCGCATCCTGGCCGAGCCCATGTCCCAGACGCTCGGCCGGCCGATGGTGGTGGAGAACCAGGGTGGCGCCGGCAGCACCATCGGCGCCTCCACCGTGGCCCGCGCCGCGCCGGACGGCAACACCATCCTGGTCGGCAGTGTCGGCCATGCCGCCATGAAGGCGCTGTATGCCAGCTTCCAGTTCGACCCGGTGGCGAGCTACGCGCCGATCGCGCTGTGCACCCGCCAGCCCTTCGTCGCCGCGGTGCATCCCGCCATCCCGGTGACGGACCTGCCGGGCTTCATCGCCTGGCTGAAATCCCGCAACGGGGAGGCGAATTTCGGCACCGCCGGCATCGGCGCCTCCTCCCACCTCGCAGCGGAATTGCTGCGGAAATCGACGGGCGCCGGCTTCACCGTGGTGCCCTATCGCGGCACGCCGGCGGCGGTGGCGGACCTGACCGCGGGGCGGATCGACTTCATGATCGACAGCCAGACCCTGCTGGCGCCGCTGATGGCGGATAACCGCGTGCGCGGCCTGGCAGTGACCAGCGCCGAACTCTCCACCCTGCTGCCGCAGCTGCCCACCATCGCGGAGGCCGGGGTGCCCGGCTACGACGCCGCCGCCTGGCAGGCGATGTATGCGCCGGCCGGCACCCCCGCCGCGCCGATCCGTGCCATCTCGGACGCCGCCGCCGCGGCGCTGAAGGATCCGGCGACGCTGAAGCGGCTGGCCGATGCCGGCGTCGACGCCTACACCGACAATTCGCCCGAAGCGGCTGCCCGCCACCTGGCGTCGGAGGTGGCGAAATGGGGTGGGCTGGTGCGGGAGCTGGGGTTGCGCGGCTAGCCCCGCAGCCGCACCCGCGCGGCGGCGCCCGATTCGCTGCTGAGATCGCATTGCAGGAACGCCGCGCAAGCGCCTGCAATGCGTCATGCCTGCGCGAGAAGGCTTCGCGCCTTGCCGGCCGGCCGGTATAGAGCACGATCACGCCGCCCCCAGCCCCCGGGAAAACTCCCATCGCGATGTCCGCCGCGTCCAGCCACCCCGCCCCGCGCCTTGAGCCCTTCCGCCTGCGGGGGGCGAATTTCAACCTGCTGGTGATGCGGCTGCTCGACCATCGGGTGGAGGCGCTGGTGCCGGCGCTTGGCGACCAGTTCCGCCGCGCCCCCGGCTTCCTGCGCTTCGCCCCGGTGGTGATCGGCCTGGACGACATCCCGGCGCGGCCGGAGGATGTGGACTTCGCCGGGCTGGTACAGGGCCTGCGCGCGATCGAGATCGTGCCGATCGGCACCACCGGCGGCACGCCGGAAATGCGCAACGCCGCGGTCGGCGCCGGCCTGCCGCCGCTGCGCCTGGCCGGTGGCGGGCGGGAGGAGGATGTGGCGCTGGCGGCGCAACCCTCGCCGCCGCAGCCCGCGCCGCCCCCCCCGGCCGCCCCGGTTGCCGCGATGCCGGCGGCGATGGTGGTGGACCAGCCGGTGCGCGCCGGCCAGCGCATCTGGGCGCAGGGCACCGACCTGATCATCGTCGGCACGGTGAACCGTGGCGCGGAGGTGATCGCGGACGGCAACATCCATGTCTATGGCAGGCTGCTGGGCCGGGCGATCGCCGGCGGCCAGGACAATGCCGCGGCGCGCGTCTTCGCGCTGCATTTCGACCCCGAGCTGGTTTCCATCGCCGGCTATTACGCCGTGCGGGAAGGGCTGGGGGAGGCACCGATCGGCAAGACCGTGCAGGCGCGGCTGGTCGGCGAGCATATGCGGTTCGACCCCGTCGGCTGAGCCGATCCGGGTCGTTTGAAAACGGATGACGGCGCGCGCCTGGCGGGGCGGCGCCGGTTTCAGGGGGTCAGCATGGCGGAAATCATCGTCGTCACATCGGGCAAGGGGGGCGTCGGCAAGACCACCTCCTCGGCGGCCATCGCCACCGGCCTGGCGCAGCGCGGCAAGAAGACCGTGGTGATCGACTTCGACGTCGGCCTGCGCAACCTCGACCTCATCATGGGGGTGGAGCGCCGCGTGGTGTTCGACATCGTCAATGTCATCAGCGGCGAGGCGCGGCTGAACCAGGCGCTGATCAAGGACAAGCGTGTCGAGACCCTGTCGATCCTGCCCGCCAGCCAGACCCGCGACAAGGATGCGCTGACCAAGGAAGGCGTCGGCAAGATCATCGAGGAACTGTCCAAGGACCATGACTTCATCGTCTGCGACAGCCCCGCCGGCATCGAGAAGGGCGCGCTGCTGGCGCTGTACTTCGCCGACCAGGCGATCGTCGTGACCAACCCGGAAGTCTCCTCGGTGCGTGACAGCGACCGCATCCTGGGCGTGCTGCAATCCAAGTCCAAGCGGGCGGAGGAGAAGCGGGAGCCGGTGCGCGAGCACCTGCTGGTCACCCGCTACGACCCGGCCCGGGTGGAGCGCGGGGAGATGCTGAAGCTGGAGGACATCCGGGAGATCCTGGCCATCCCGCTGCTCGGCGTGATCCCGGAAAGCGAAAGCGTGCTGAAGGCGTCCAACACCGGCAACCCGGTCATCATGGATGCGGAGAGCGTGGCAGGGCAGGCCTACAAGGACGCGGTGGGCCGTTTCCTCGGCGACAAGATCGAGCACCGCTTCCTGGAGCCGACGAAAAAGGGCCTGTTCTCCCGCCTGTTCGGGGGGAGGGCGGCATGAGCTGGCTCGCCGATCTTTTCAAGGCCCGCAAGCCGGAGCCGCCGACGGCCGCCAATGCCAAGGAACGGCTGCAGATCGTCCTTGCGCATGAGCGCATCGGCCGGACGCGGGAGGATTTCCTGCCCAAGCTGCAGATGGAAATCGTCGCCGTGGTGGCGAAATATGTCGCCATCGACCCGGGCAAGGTGAATGTCTCGCTCGACCGTGGCGGCGACATGTCGACGCTGGCGATCGAGATCGACCTGCCCGGCCCGCAGGCCATGCCAAGCCGGCGGGCCGCCGCCGGCTGACCGGACCGGCGCCGCGCGGGTCAGCCGCGCCGCCCTGACAAGACCGCCCGGCCGCCTCAGTCGGGCGTGTCGTCGCCGAAGCCTTCCGGCAGGATGCGCGCCAGCGGCAGCCAGGCCTGCCAGCGCAGCCCCTCCGCCGTCCAACCCTGCTCCAGCCGCCCGCCGAGCTGGCGCAGGATGGTTGCTTCGATGAGCTGGGAGCCGAAGCCGCGTCGCGCCGGAGGCGCGCTGGCGTGCATGGCCGGAGGCGCGCTGGCGTCCGTGGCCGGCGGCGCGCTGGGGTCCGTGGCCGGAGGCGCGCTGGCGTCCGTGGCCGGAGGCGCGCTGGCGTCCGTGGCCGGAGGCGCGCTGGCGTCCGTGGCCGGAGGCGCGCTGGCGTCCGTGGCCGGCGGCGCGCCGCCCTGCCCGACGCGGCCGGTCTCGGTCCAGGCGATGTGCAGCAGCCGCTCGGCCTCATCCAGCGTCCAGGCGATCTCAAGATGGCCGTCCGGCAGGGCCAGCGCGCCGTATTTGGCGGCGTTAGTCGCCATCTCGTGGAAGGCGAGGGACAGCGCCTGCACCGCGGCGGGGGAGAGCGCGACCGCCGGGCCCTGCAGCGTGGCGCGCGCGCCGCCCTGCCCCGGGGCGGCGAGGAAGGTGGCCAGTTCCCCGGCCAGCACCGCCCGCAACTCCGCCCCGCTCCAGCGGCCTTCCGCCAGCAGCGAATGGGCGCGGGCCAGCGCGGTGACGCGGCCCTCGATGGTCGCGGCGAAAGCGGCGGGGTCGGCGCGCGGCGTCAGGCGCAGCGCCGCCTGCACCACGGCCAGCGCGTTCTTGGCGCGGTGGTCCACCTCCCGCGCCAGCAGCGCCTGGCGATCCTGCGCCTCGCGCCGCGCCGTCACGTCCTGGGTGGTGCCGATCAGCCGCACCGCCTGGCCTTCCGCGTCGCGCTCCGCCGCGCGGCCATGGCTCTCCACCCAGCGCAACTGGCCATCCGGCCGGCGGAAGCGGTAGCTGACCTGGTAGCGTTCCGCACGGCCGCAGCGCACCTCCTCCACCGCCGCGTTCAGCCGCGCCAGATCCTCCGGGTGCACCCGGTCGCGCCAGGCGGGGAAGCGGCCCAGTTCCGCCTCGCTGCCGACGCCGAAGATCTCCAAGGTCCGCCCCGTGCGCCGGGCGCGGCCATGCCGCAGGTCGATCTCCCAGGCGCCGAGATCCGCCGCCTCCAGCGCCAGGCGCAGCATCTCCTCGCTGTCGCGCAGCGCCGCCTCGGCGGTCTTCAGGGCGGTGATGTCGACATGGGCGCCGATCATGCGCAGGGCGCGGCCGGCACTGTCGCGTTCGATCTCGGCGCGGGCGGCGATCCAGCGGATCGCGCCATCCGGATCGCGGATGCGGTATTCCTGGCCGTAATGCGTCTCCGGCCGGCCATCGGCGACCACGGCGCGGAAATAGCGTTCGGCGCGGTCCCGGTCCGCGGGGTGCAGGCGTTGCAGCCAGGCCTCGTGCGTCGCTTCCTCGGCCGCGGGGGTGGCGCCGTAGAGATCCACGTAGTCGAGCGCGCGCTGGTTGGCGCCGCTGCGCAGGTCCACCAGGAAGCCACCGACGCGGCCGATCTCCTGCACCCGGCGGAACTGGTCGCGGCTTTGGCGCAGCGCCGCCTCGGCCGCCGCCACGGCGCGGCGCAGCCGCTCGAATTCCCGCAGCTCGGCGGGCGGCAGGCTGGTGGCGGCTGGCGCCGGACCGTCGGCGGGAAAGGGCCCGGTGGCCATGACGGCCACGGTTTCCGCGTGGTCCACCAGCGCCTGCACCGGGCGCAGGATGCGCCGCGCAAGGCCGCCGGCCAGGCCGAGCCCGAAGGCCAGCGCCAGCAGCGCGCCCCCGGCCAGCGCCAGCAGGATGTCGCGGCGCGCCGCGGCGAAGGTGGATTCCGGCTCGTTCACCCAGACCATCCAGGCGGGAGCCCGCGTCAGCCTGACATAGGCGGTCCGGATCGCCTGGCCATCCGCCAGGCTGCGGCCACGCAGCACGCCGGCCTGGCCGGAGGGGCCGGCATCGCTGCGCGGCGGCCGCTGCTGGCCGATCAGCGCCGGGTTGCGGGAGTGCGCGACGATCAGGCCCTGCCCATCGGTCAGCGCCGCGGCGCCGGCGCCGGTGGTCGCCTGGCCAGCCAGAAGCGTCGACAGGCGCTGTGGCTCGAGCGGCATGCCGATGATGCGCCAGACCACGCCGTCACGCAGCACGGGCGCCAGCACCACCGGGACGAAGCGGCCGGAGACGCGGCCGGTCGCGGCATCGGTGACCAGCGGGCGGCGCTGTTCCACCACCTGCCGCACCCACCGCCCGCCACCGCCCTGGCCGGTTGCGCCGCCCGGGCCGGGCAGGCTGTCGCCTTCCGGCAGGCCGGTGTGCATCAGCACGCGGCCCTCCGTGTCCATCAGCGTCACCCAGCCGCCGAAGGCTGCGGCGGTGCGGGCGGACAGCCGGCGGAAGCCCGGCAGGTCCACAGGGTCCTGCAGGCTGTCGGCCGCGCCCAGCACCTCCAGCGCCGAGAGCTGGCCGTCGATCCGGCTGTCCATGGCGGAACGCAGCGCCTGCGCCGTGTCCACCAGCCGGCCCTCCAGCGCCCGGTCGCGGCTGCGCAGCGCCTCCCAGGAGGCGACGGCGCCGAAGGCCACCGCTGGCAGCAGCACCGCCAGGACCAGGGCGAACAGGTAGTGGCGCAGCCCGGCAGGCGGCATCGAGGGCGTGATCGGGGGCGGCGCCGTGTCGGCGGGCAGGGCCGGGCCCTGAGCCCGATCAGCAGTCATCCGCGTGGATTCCAGCGTGGTCCGGCAACCCTGCCGCAGGGGCGGGACGGCGCCGGGGGTTCAGATGGACCGGACAGGAGGCTTTGCCGCAAAGCCCGCTGGCCGAAGCACGACTCCTACAGCAAGCGTAATCGAGAAGCGACGCTGCCGCCGCGGGGCATACCGGGCCGCTGCCGGCCCGGACACGAAGATCTGATCCGGCAGGGCGTCGGGCGCGCGCGCCGGACGCCCTGCGGGGCCACCGCCGACATGGGCCTGCCTTGGAATCTTAACAGGACGTTACCCTCATCGCCCGGGTAACTCGCCGCGACCGGCCGGGCACCTCACGCCGGCCTGCGGGAGACACTGCGCCATGGCCACGGGCATCTTCATCAACGAGATCCACTACGACAATGACGGCACCGATACCGGTGAGGCGATCGAGGTGGTCGGCCCGGCCGGCACCGATCTGACCGGCTACACGCTCGTGCGCTACAACGGCAACAATGGCGCGGTCTACACGACGCCGGCGGTCGAAGGCGGCCTGTCCGGCGTGCTGGCCGACCAGGGCGGCGGCTTCGGCACCCAGGTCGTGACCTACCCCGCGAACGGCCTTCAGAACGGCGCGCCGGACGGCATCGCGCTGGTCGACCCCGACGGCAACGTCCTGCAATTCCTGAGCTACGAGGGTTCCTTCACCGCGACCGACGGCCCGGCGGCCGGCATGACCAGCACCGATATCGGCGTGCTGCAGGGCGGCAGCGACCCGGTCGGCTCCGCGCTGCAACTCACCGGGAATGGCACGGTGGACACCGACTTCACCTGGGCCGCCACCGCCGGCAGCAACAGCTTCGGCGCCATCAACCCCGGCCAGAGCTTCGGTGGCGAATCGCAGCCCGGCTTCAACCTTTCGGCCGATTCCCTGGCCCTGACCGAGGGCGGCGCGGCCGGCAGCTTCACCCTGGCGCTGCTGACCCAGCCCACCGCCGAAGTGACCGTGATGCTGACGGCGCCGGTCGGCGAGCTCGCGCTGGACAGCGCCACGCTGGTCTTCACGACCGAGAACTGGAACCTGCCCCGGACGGTCAACGTGACCGCCCTCGAGGATTCGCTGCCCGAGGGCAGCGAGGTCCTGGCCATCGCCCTGACGGTCACCTCCGCCGACGCCAATTATGACGACATCGATCCGGTGGTGGTCGAGGTGACCGTGCAGGACGCGCTGCCGCTGACCGCGATCTACGACATCCAGGGCGCCGGCCACAGCTCCGGCTTCCTCGGCCAGACCGTCAGCACCAGCGGCATCGTCACCGCGGTGGACAGCAACGGCTACTACCTGCAGGACGCGGCGGGCGACGGCAGCATCGCCACTTCCGACGCCATCTTCGTCTTCACCAGCAGCGCACCCGCCGTGACGGTCGGCGATGCGGTGACGGTGCGCGGCACGGTCAGCGAGTTCTTCCCCGGCGGCGCCGCCACGGGCAACCTCTCCACAACGCAGATCAGCGCCACCCAGGCCTCGGCCACCCAGGTGACCTCCTCCGGCAATGCGCTGCCGGATGCCATCCTGCTCGGCCCGGACGGCCGCCTGCCGCCGACCGGGGTGATCGAGGACGACAACTTCGCCAGCTTCGACCCGACGACGGATGGCACCGACTTCTTCGAGAGCCTCGAGGCGATGCGCGTCACCGTGCAGGCGCCGACGGTGGTGGGCGCGACCAACGGCTTTGGTGAGATCTACACGGTGGTGGATGCGCCGGGTGGCGGGCTGAACGCCACCGGCCTGAGCGACCGCGGCACGCTGAACATCGAACCCGGCACCGGCGGCGCCGGCGTGACCAACGTGGTCGGCGGCGACTTCAATCCGGAACGCATCCAGATCGACGACGACACCGGCCTGTTCAACCAGGCGACGCCGGAGGCCGATGTGGGCGACCGCCTGACCGACGTGACCGGCGTGGTCAGCTACAATTTCGGCAATTACGAGGTCCTGCCGACCCAGGCCTATGGCGTCGCCGAGGATGCCGGCCTGGCGCGCGAGACCACGGCGCTGGTCGGCGTGGGCGAGAAGCTCTCGATCGCCACCTACAACGTGCTGAACCTCGACCCGAAGGTGGAGGACATCAACCTGGTCAATGGCCGCAGCAGCTCCAACGTCGATGACGATGTGGGCCGCGGCCAGTTCGACGCCATCGCCCGGCAGATCGTGGACAACCTGCACACGCCCGACATCATCGCGCTGCAGGAGGTGCAGGATGGCGACGGCGCGGAGATCAGCGACCTCGTCTCCGCCGCCGCCACGCTGCAGGCGCTGGTCGATGCGATCGTCGAAGCCGGCGGCCCGCAATACGCCTTCGCCGACAACCCCTTCATCGGCAACGGCACCAGCGGTGGCCAGCCCGGCGCCAACATCCGCACCGCCTTCCTGTACGACCCGGCGCGGGTGACGCTGGTGGAAGGCTCGCTGCGCACGGTGACGGACCCGGTGGCGCAGCAGACCGACACCTCCGCCCCCTTCTACGACACGCGCCTGCCGCTGGTGGCCGACTTCGTCTTCCAGGGCGAGACGGTGACGGTGGTGAACAACCACCTCTCCTCCAAGGGCGGCAGCACGCCGCTGTTCGGTGCGGTGCAGCCGCCGCTGAACGGCTCCGAGGCGCAGCGCCAGGCGCAGGCGGAGGCGCTGGCCGACTTCGTGCGCGACCTGCAGGTGGCCGACGCCAACGCCAACATCGTGCTGCTGGGCGACCTGAACGAGTTCGAGTTCGAGGAGCCCCTGCAGGCCCTGGCCGGCCCCACCGGCCCGCTGGTGAACCTGACGGAGACGCTGCCGGCGCTGGAGCGCTACTCCTACAATTTCGAGGGCAACAGCCAGTCGCTGGACCATGTCCTCGTCAGCGGCAACCTGGTCGCCGAAAGCCGCTTCGACGCGGTGCATGTGAACAGCGAATTCGCCGACCAGGCCAGCGACCACGACCCGCTGGTGGTGGAGATTGCGCTCGGCCAGCTGGCGCTGGAAGGCGATGCGGGTGCCGACCGGCTGGTCGGGCGTGGTGGCGCGGACCGGCTGGAAGGGCTGGGCGGCGATGACCGCCTGCTCGGCCGCGGCGGCAACGATCTGCTGGATGGCGGCGAGGGCGAGGACCGCATCGTCGGCGACGCCGGCGCCGACAGCCTGATGGGCGGCGCGGGCAACGACACGATGTGGGGCGGCGCCGATGACGACCTGGTGATCGGCGATGCCGGCGCGGACCGGATCCTGGGCGATGCCGGGAATGACCGCCTGTTCGGCCTGGCCGACGAGGACGTCATCCTGGGCGGCGCCGGCAACGACCTGCTCGAGGGCGGCGATGGTGCCGACCGCCTGCTCGGCCAGGCCGGCGACGACATCCTCTTCGGTGGCCTCGGCGCCGATGTGCTGCTCGGCGGCACGGGCGCCGACGTCTTCAGCTTCGGCGGCTTCGAGGAAAGCCTGCGCGGCCAGTCCGACCGCATCCGCGACTTCTCGGTGGCGGAAGGCGACAGGATCAGCTTCGTCGCGATCGACGCCAATGCGATGGCGGAGGGCGACCAGGCCTTCGCCTTCGTCGGCGAAGGCGCCTTCCTGGGCGGCGGCCAGGGCTCGCTCCGCCTCCTGTTCGGCGCCACCGGCACGGCCATCCAGCTGGATGCCGGCGATGGCGGCGAGGCGGAGATGGTGGTGCTGCTGGTCGGCCAGCCGGCGCTGACGGCGAGCGACTTCATCCTGTAGGGCCCGGCATTCTTCGCCCTCTCCGGCCGCCATCCCCGCGAACGGGCGGGGTGGCGGGTTGGATGGGGGGAGGGTCGCCTTCAGGCCGGGCGGCTGGGTCCGTTCCTCCGCCCACTGGCGCGCCACCTCATCCCGCGCGGGGATGGCGGTGGCGGGGCGCGGTGGGGAGGGGTGGCGGGAGGGTGACCCCATGGCCCGTCCGCAGCGCCCCGCCCGACTCGCCGCCCCTTGGGAAGCCGGGCGGGGCCTCGGCCTCCAGGCAGGTCATCAGCCGGTCCATCAACTCGGCCAGGCCGAAGACGAACAGATCCGTCTCCGGGCCGCGCCGCCTGGCCAGCGCCGCCAGGTCCAGCAGCCCGCGATAGATGTCGGCACAGTCGGCCGGCAGCATCAGGCTGGTCGCCACCGGCTGCGGGACCGGCGCGCCGGTCACGCAGCCGGCCAGCAGCAGGGCGCCAGCCAGGGCGCCAAGCCCGGATCCGCCCCGCCGCCTTGCCGCCGGCACGCCCGGGACCAGTATCAGGGCCGGCGCAGCTCGAAGGCCGCCAGGGTCCGGCGGCCCTCCGGCGACAGCAGCGGCACGGCCTCCAGCAGCACCTGCCGCGCCAGCTCGGCGAAGGGCAGGCGGTCGGCGCCGATCGCCTCCAGCGCCGCGGCCAGCCGGGCCTCGTCCAGGGGCTCCTGCTGCATGGCCGCCCGTGCCGTCGCGACGCGCTCGAGGAATGCGGTCCGCGCCGCCAGGAAGCCCGGCAATCGCCGCAGCGCCACCTCGCGCAGCACGGCCGCATCCTGCGCCGGCAGCACCTCCGCCAGGCGGCGCAGGGCGGCCATGGCGGCGGTTTCGCTGTCGGGCCAGGCCAGGGTGGCCGCCGGCGTCGGCGGCCGGTGCTGCGTGCGGGCCAGCAGGAAGCCGCCCAGGAACAGGTTAAGCGCCAGCGAGGCGAGCAGCAGCCGCCGCAGCATCCGCGCCGCCGGGGTGAGGGGTTGGGTCATCGCAGGGCCTCCGTATCCAGCGCCACGTCGCCCAGCAGCACCGCCAGGACCGGCACCGCCGCGGGCTCCGGCTGTGGCTCGGCGCCGGCGAACCAGCCGAGCAGCAGCATGGCGGCGAGGCTGGCGCCGACCGGCCGGCTGAACAGCCAGCGCCAGTCGAGCCGCGCCTCCGCCCGCGGCAGGGCCCGGATGCGGGCCAGCGCCGCGGCGATCACCGCCTGTTCGCGCGCCGCATCGGGTGCCGCCGCCCCGGCCTCCGCCAGCAGCGTGTCCAGCCGCCTTGCGGCTGCCCATGCCTGCCAGGCGCGCTGGTCCTGCCGGATCAGCGCCTGCGCTGCCTGGCGCTGGTCCGTGGGCCAGCGCTCCGGCCGGCCACCCTGCGTCTGCAGCAGCAGGCGCAGCTGTTCGAGCGTCATTCCCGCCTCCCCAGCGAATCCTGCACGCCCTGGCGGGCGCGCTGCAGCAGCGACCAGAAGGCTCGCAGCGACAGGCCCATGATGCCCGCCGCGGCCTCCCCGCTCGCCTCCTCGTAGTAGAAAAGAACGATGGCGGCGCGTTGCCGCGGCGGCAGCCGGGCCACGCTGGCGGCCACCAGCGCCCGTTCCTCCGCCTCGCCCAGCATCTCCAGCGGGCCGGCGCCCGGATCCGGCCGATCCGGCAGCCGGTCCATCGGCGCTTCCCGCCGCCGCCGCAGCCGGTCCAGGCAGAGGCGATAGGCGATGGTGGCCAGCCAGGTGCCGACCGAGCCGCGCTCCGCCCGCCACTCCCCGGCATGGGTCCACAGCCGCAGCAGCACCTCCTGCGCCACCTCATCCGCCTCCGCCCGGTTGCCCAGCAGGCGCTGGGCGAGGCGCAGGATGCGCCCGGTATGCCGCTGGGCCAGCCGCCGCAGCGCGGCCTCCTCGCCATCCTGCAGGGCGCGCATGAGGGTGGCCTCGGCCGGATCCGCCTCGGGGGCGGCACGGGCAGGGCGGAGCGTCATGGCGGCGGTGGAAGCGGCATCGGGCATCGCAGCCCCTACGGCCGGCGGCGGCGGAATCATCGCCCGGGTGACGCGATTCGGCGCACGAAAACTTTGCCGGACGGCGACGTGGGCAGGGGACCACCCTACAGGAGCGGCCGCCGCATGGCCCATCCCCTCCGCACCGCCCTGATCCTGGCGGCGCTGCTGCCGCCTGTCCCGGCTCTGGCGCAATCCGCCGGCGCGCAACGCGCCGCGGCGCAGGCCTGCCGGGCCGAGTTCCGCAGCCTCTGCAACGGCGTTCAGTCCGGCGAGGGCCGCCGCGCCGCCTGTCTGCGGGAGAGACAGGACCGGCTTCCGTCGGGCTGCCGCCAGGCGATCGGTGCGGCGCGGACGCAGCCTGGCGGGGGATGAGGCGGTGGCCGGGGTATCGTGGTGCCGGGTGAGGGGATCGAACCCCCGACCTTCGGTTTACAAAACCGCTGCACTACCGCTGTGCTAACCCGGCGATTGGCCCAGCACTAGCGCGCCCTGCCGCGCCGCTCAAGCATGGCCGACCTGGCCGAAGGCGTCGTCATTGGTGGCGCGGACCACGGCGGCGAACAGCCGCAGCGCGTCCGGGCCGCCGCGGTCGGACAGGGTGCCGCGCTCCATCTCCTCGGCCAGCAGTTCCGCGTGCTCGGCCAGCGTCTCCGCGGCGCGGCGCAGCGCCTCCCGCGACAGCACGAGCTGCAGGTCCTCGGGCAGGGTGTTCCAGTCGGCGATGCGCATGGCGGTCCCGTGGCAGGGGCGCCATTCTGGCGGAGCACCGCGCGGCAGGCTGCGGCGGCCGCAGGATGCACCCGCTCGGGTTTCCAGATGGTGAAGCCCTGAGCGGCCAGGTTCACCCCGGTGCAGCCTTGGCTCAGGTGAAGTGCAGGTCCACCCGGCCGAGCGTGTCGAATTCCACCACCACCGCGCAGGGGCCCTCGATCCAGATCGGCGGGGTGACCGAGCCGAGGAAGACCACCTGGCCGGCGCGCAGCCCGCCGAAGGCCTCGGCCGCCGGGGAAGCGGCCAGCCAGGCCAGCGCCGCGAAGGGGTGGCCGAGCAGGTCGGCGCCCACGCCCTCGCCCCGCAGGGCGCCCGCCACCTGCATCCGCCCGCGCGTCGCCGCCAGGTCCAGCGCCTGCCAGCCGGGCGCCGGGGCGCCCAGCACGCCGGCGGCGTGGAACACCTGGTCGGCGATCAGCGTCGGCGTGCCCAGCGCGGTCAGGTCGTCATAGCGCTTTTCCACCACCTCGATGGCGGCGAAGACCTCCGCCACCGCCGCGCGGGCCTGGTCCTGGGTGCAGGGGCCGGCGGGCAGGTCGGTGGCCAAGCGCAGCCCGACCTCGCATTCCACGCCGGGTGCCACGAAATCGGCGAATCGCAGCCGCGCCGGCGTGCGGTGCAGGCCGGCGGCCGGCACGAAGCCTGCGGCAGGGCCGGACAGGCCCAGATAGGCCTGCATCTGCCGGGTGGTGGCGCCGATCTTGAAGCCGGCGGGCGGCAGCGCGCCCATGGCCTGCGCCACCTCCCGCTGCACGGCATAGCCGCCGGCGGCATCGGCCGGCGCCAGGGCGCCGAGCGGCGCCAGGTTCTGCCGGGCGTGGCGCGCGGCCAGGATCGCGGTGGCGGCGGGGCTGGTCATTCCGGGGTCTCCTCTTCCTCCTGCTCCTGCGCGGGGGCTTCAGCTTCGGCCGGCGCCGCGCGGGCGATCTCGTACAGCGCCACGGCGGCAGCGGCGGCGACGTTCAGGCTTTCCACCCCCGGCGCCATGGGCAGGTGCACCAGCTCGTCGCAGGTCTCCCGCTGCAGGCGGCGCAGCCCGGCATCCTCGGCGCCCAGCACCAGCACGCAGCGCCGGTCGCGCGGCACGGCCTCCGCCAGGCTGCGCTTGCCCTCGCCGGCCAGGCCCAGCACCCAGCAGCCGGCGCGCTGCAGCGCGACGATGGCGCGCGAGAGGTTCACCTCCCGCGCGATCGGCACCAATTCCAGCGCGCCGGAGGCAGCGCGGGCCAGGGCGCCGGTCTCGGGCGGCGCGTGGCGGTCCTGCATCACCACGCAGGCGGCCCCGAAGGCGGCGGCGGAGCGCAGGATGGCGCCGACATTGCGCGGGTCCGTCACCTGGTCCAGCACCAGCACCGGGCCGGGGCGGTCGGCCAGCGCCTGCTCCAGCGGCAGGGGTGTCAGCGGCTCGCACAGCAGGGCGGCGCCCTGGTGGATGGTATCCTCGGCCAGGAAGGTCTGGAAGCGGTTGCGCTCGACCCGTTCGGCCGGGATCCGCCAGGGGCGCGGCAGGTGCTCGGCCAGGGCCGCCTCGGCATCCACCGTCAGCAGCAGGCGCTTCACCCGGCGGCGCGGATTGCCGAGCGCGGCGGCCACGGCATGCAGGCCATGCAGCCACAGCGTCCCGCCGGGCGGCACGTCGCGCGCGATGGCGGCCGGGGAGGGGCGGGGCGCCCGGGCCGCGGGGGCGGCGACGACCGGGGCGCGCAGGAGCTTCGGCTCGCCGGTGCCGCGACGGTCGCGGCC
>NZ_JAAVNE010000033.1 GCF_012103215.1 Falsiroseomonas selenitidurans | reverse complement strand
GGTGCCCGCCAGCAGCAGCAGCGCCGCTGCCAGCGCCGCCATGGCGCCGGCCCAGGCAGGCACGGCGCGCGGCACCGCCAGCGCGGCCAGGGGCAGCGCCAGCACCGCCCAGCCCAGCGCCGCCAGCCCGCCCACCGGCGCCCCCGGCAGCAGCCGGTTCGGCGCCACATTCAGCCAGGGGAGAAGCAGACCCGCCAGGATGAGCAACGCCAGGGCGGCCCGTCCGGCCGCCGCTGCAGGCATCCCCGGCGGTCTCAGCCGCCCAGGCTGCGGAAATGCGCCTGCGCCACCGCCGCCGCCGTGCGGCCCTCCACCGCGATCTGCGCGTTGAGCTGCTGCAGCTTCTCGAGCGTCAGCGAGGCGAAGACCGGCGCCAGCGCCGGGGCGATGCCCGGGTGCGCCGCCAGCACCGGGGCGCGCACCACCGCCGCGGGCTCATAGACGATCTGCGCGCCCTTGGTGTCGCGCATCACCACCAGATCGAGCGCGGCGATGGCGCCATCGGTGCCATAGACCATGGCGGCGTTGACGCCGGAGATCCGCTGCGCCGCGGCGCGCATGGTCACCGCCGTATCGCCGCCCGGCAGCACCACGATGCGGTCGCGCGGGAAGCGGAAGCCGTAGGTGCGCTCGAAGCTGGCCAGCGCGGCCGGGCTTTCGACGAATTCGGCGGAAGCGGCCAGGCGCAGCGTGCCGGCCTCCGCCGCCTTGGCGAAATCCTCCATGGTGGCGAGGTTCCCGGCCCGCGCCAGGTCGCCGCGCAGGGCGATGGCCCAGGTGTTGTTGGCCTCGGCCCGCGGCAGCCAGACCAGATTGTTGGCCTCCCGGTCCAGCCGCGCGACCAGCTCATGGGCGCTCTGGCCGTTGCGGAAGGCCGGGTCCTCCGCCCGGTTGAAGAAGAAGGCGCCGTTGCCGGTGTATTCCGGGTAGAGGTCGATCTCGCCGGCCAGCAGCGCGGTGCGGACGATGCGCGTCGGGCCCAGCGCCAGCCGCGGCTCCACCGGGATGCCGGCGGCGCGCAGCGCCGCCACCACCAGGTTGCCCAGCAGCGCGCCTTCCGTGTCGATCTTCGAGGAGACGACGACCGGCCGTGCCGCCTGCGCCGCCGCCCCCCGGATCCAGCCTGCCGCTGCCAGGGCGAAGGGCATCGCCACAAGGCCGCGTCGCCCGATCATGCCTGCCGCCATCGTCGTCACCCCGTTCGTTGCTGCCAGCCTAGCCCAAATGGCAGCAGCGTCCCACCCGCCAAGGGGTTCCCGCCGCATCGGTGCGATCGTTCGGCCTTCAGCCCATGGCGGCGTCTTCCAGGGTGATGCCGCTGAAGAAGTTCAGCGCGCCCGGCATCGCCTTGAAGCCGGTGAGTTCCTTCTTCATGGCGTAGCCCTGGCTGCGCCAGGCCAGGCCCACCAGCGGCACCTCCTGCAGCGCCACGCGCTGCGCCTCCAGGTAGATGGTGCGGCGCTTGGCGGTGTCGAATTCCGCGCGGCCGGCGCGCATCAGCTCCTCCAGCTTCGGAATGCGCAGCCCGGCGCTGCGGACGTAGGAGGGGGAAAGCGAGCCGTCGATCAGGCTGTTCAGCCCGTCCGCATCGTTGTTGTCGGTGGCCGTGCCCATCACCGCGATGTCGAACTGGCCGCGGTTGCCCAGGTTCACCCGCGTCGCCCAGTCCGGCAGTCGCAGCTCCGCCTGGATGCCCACCGCGGCCAGGTGCTGCTGCACCACCTCCGCCGTGTCCTTGTGCATGCCGTATTGCGCGGTGGACAGCAGGCTGGTGCTGAAGCCGTTCGGCAGCCCGGCTTCCCGCAGCAGCGCCTTGGCGCGGTCCGGATCGTAGGCATGGCCCTTGGACAGCGCCTCGTCATGGAAATCGCTGCCCGGGGCGATGGGCAGGCCTTCCAGGGCGCTGCCGCGGCCGAAGAAGGCGACCTTCACGATGTCGTCGCGCTTGATGGCGTGCGCGATGGCGCGCCGCACCCGCGCATCGCCCAGATGCGGCCGTGTGGCGTTGAAGTTCAGGTACATGAAGGGGCCGTTGGTGGCGTCCAGCCGCAGCCGCTCATCCGCCTCGATCGCCGCCATGGACTGCCAGGGCACGTATTCGATCAGGTCCACATCGCCGGCGCGGATGGCGGAGACGCGGAGATTCTCGTCCGCATAGGCGACCAGCCGCAGCCCGGCCAGCTTCGGCCGGCCCGGCTTGTAATAGCGGTCGAAGGCAACGAGATCGATGGAGGTGCCGCGTTCCTGCGCGCGGATCATGAACGGCCCGGCGCCCACCGGCAGCACGCCGGAGCCGGTGGGGCTGCGCGGGCTGACCATCATCATGTGGTAGGACGCCATCCAGTTGGGCAGGGTGGCGATGGGCGTCTTCGTCAGGATCCGCACGGTGCGCGCATCCGGCGTCTCGATGCCGGCGACGTTCTGCATCTCCGCCCGGTAATAGGCGGTGGAGCGTTCGCCGGCGATCTGCTCGATGTTCCACTTGATGTCGGCGGCCGTCACCTTCTCGCCATTGTGGAACAGCGCGTTGTCGCGCAGCGTGAAGACCCAGCTGGTCGGGCTTTCGTTGCGCCAGGATTCCGCCAGCTCGCCGCGCAGCTTGCCGTCCGGGGCGTAGGACAGCAGGCCGCGATGGATCAGCAGCTTCACGGTGGCCGCCGCCGTGCCGGTATTGGCCCAGGGCTGCAGGCTGGGCGGGAAGGAGGAGAGGCCGAAGCGCAACGTCCCGCCCTGGGCCCGGGCGGCGCCGCCCGGCAGGAGGGGCATGGCAGCGGTGGCGGCGATCAGGCCGCGGCGGGTGATGCGCATTGGTGAAGTCTCCCTTGTCGTTGTTGCTACTCGGCTCCGTAGGTCGCGCGCGCCGCCTCGGGCGTCAGGTTGCCCTCGGCCAGGTCGCGTTGCAGGGCGGCAGGGTCGCGTTCCGCCGGCGGGCCGTAGCCGCCGCCGCCGGGGGTGATGATCTCCACCCAGTCGCCCGCCCGCAACAGCCCGTTGCCCAGCACGAAGGGGGCGATCCCGGGGCCATAGACGAAGCGCCCGCGCCCGCCCGGCCCGCCGCCCTCAAGCCCCCAGGGGGCGGAGGCGAAGCGGGATCCATCCAGGCGCAGCCGGCACTCGGCCTCCGCCCGGTAGACCCGGCGCAACCCCATGCCGCCACGCTGCCGCCCGGCCCCGCCGGAGCCTTCCACCAGCTCGTAGCGCAGCAGCGTCAGCGGGTATTCGATCTCCAGCGCCTCCACCGGCAGGTTGGAGGTGTTGGTGGTGTGCACATGCACCCCATCCAGCCCATCCTTGGTGGCGCGGGCGCCGAAGCCGCCGCCGATGGTCTCCAGATACACCCAGGGCTCGCCGGTGGCGGGCTGGCGGCCGATGAAGGACGCGACGAAGCAGGCGCCGTTGTGCGCGGCGGTGACCCGTTCCGGCACCGCCTGGGCCAGCGCGCCATGGATCAGGTCCACCACGCGCTGGCAGGCGGACAGCCGCGCATTCACCGCCGCCGGCAGCACGCAGTTCAGCACGCTGCCTTCGCGCGCCGTGACCTGCAGCGGCCGCGCCAGCCCGGCATTGGGCAGCAGCGTCGGGTCCACCACCGTCTTCACCGCGTAGTAGACGGTGGCGAGCAGCGCGGTGAAGGTCATGTTGATGCCGGCGCGCACCTGGTCCGGCCCGTCGAAATCCAGCCGCATGGCATCGCCCGCGACGGTCAGCGTCAGGCGCAGCTCCAGCTCGCCCTCGATCTCCGGGCTGTCATGCCGGTCCGTGAAGTGCCAGGTGCCGTCGGGGATGGCGGCGATGCCGGCGCGCATCTTGCGCTCGGCATAGTCCATCAGCGCCTCGCCCGCCGCCAGCACCGTCTGCGTGCCGTATTTCGCGCACAGCGCCTGCATCCGGGCGACACCCAGCCGGTTCGCCGCCATCTGCGCCCGCAGGTCCGAAAGACGCTCCCGCGGCACCTGGCAGTTCAGCAGGATCAGTTCCTGCACGTCCTTCTGCAATTCGCCGGCGCGGTACAGGCGGATGGGCGGGATGCGCAGGCCTTCCTGGAAGATGTGCGCATGGCCGCGATCGGCGAAGTCCGAATGATGCGCCAGGTTCACCGCCCAGCCGATGATGGTCCCATCCACGAAGACCGGCTCCGCCAGCACGATGTCCGGCAGATGCGTGCCGCCGCCCTCATAGGCGTCGTTGCCGACGAAGACGTCGCCCGGCCGCATCTCCGCCACCGGATGGCGCTTCAGCACATGGGCGATGATGCCGATGAAGCTGCCGAGATGGATCGGGATATGCTCCGCCTGGCACAGCGTGTTGCCGGCGATGTCGAACAGCGCGGTGGAGCAGTCCCGCCTTTCCTTGATGTTGGTGGAGTAGGAGGCGCGGACCAGCGCCTCCCCCATCTCCTCGACGATGGAGGACAGGGCGGAGCCGATGACCTCGACGGTGATCGGGTCCGGCACGGGCCGCGCCTTGCTCATGCCGCCGCCTCCAGGATCAGGTTCTCGTATTCGTCCACGCGCGCCTCCTGGCCCGGCAGGATGACGGTGGTGGCGTCCATCTGCTCGACAATGGCGGGGCCGGCGATGCGGTTGCCCGGCGCCAGGCCATCGCGCGCATAGACCGGCACCGCGACCTCGCCCTGCGCTTCCGGCAGCCAGACCTGGCGCGTCGCGCGCCGCGCGGCGGTGGCATCCGGCCCCTGCAGGGGGCGCGGCCGCAGCTCCGCCTTGCGCACCACGCCCGTTGCCTCCAGCCGGAAGGTCACCAGCTGCACCGCCTCCCCCTCCGCGACGAAGCCGTACATCTGGCGGTGCGCGGCGGCGAAGCCTTCCGCCAGATGCGCCAGCGTCGCCGCCGTGAAGGGGCCGTCCGGCAGCGCGACGGGCAGTTCGTAGTTCTGCCCGGCATAGCGCATATCCACCGTGCGGTGCGTCAGGCGCTTGTCGTCGGCGATGTGTTCCTGCGCGAACCAGCGGTCGGCGCTGGCCCGCAGCGTGGCGAAGGCGGCCTCCATCGGCGCCAGCGCCGCCTCGTCCAGCGCGGTCAGCCTTGTGGCGGAGAAATCCGCGCGCAGATCGGTCAGCAGCAGCCCCATGGCACAGAGGATGCCGGGGTTGCGCGGCACCAGCACGCGGCGGATGTCGAGTTCCTTCGCCAGCCGCGCCGCATGCAGCGGCCCGGCGCCGCCGAAGGCGATCAGCGTGTAGTCGCGCGGATCATGCCCCCGCTGCACGGAAATCACCCGGATCGCCTTCGCCATGTTCGCCGTGACAACCGAGAGGATGCCCTGCGCCGTCTCCATCACCCCCATGCCCAGCCGCGCCGCCAGGCGTTCCACCGCCGCCAGCGACAGGTCGCGGCGGATCGGCATGCGGCCATCCAGCAGATGCGTCGGGTGCAGCGTGCCGAGCACGACATTCGCATCCGTCACCGCCGCTTCCTCATTGCCGCGGCCGTAGCAGACCGGTCCGGGGTCGGCGCCGCAGCTGCGCGGCCCCACCTTCAGCAGCCCGCCGGAATCGACGAAGGCGATGGAGCCGCCGCCGGCGCCCACCGTGTGGATGTCCAGCATCGGCGCCTTGATCGGGTAGCCATGCACGATGGCCTCCCCGGTCAGCCGCGCCGCGCCGCCCTGCAGCAGCGCCACATCGGTGCTGGTGCCGCCCATGTCGAAGGTGATGAGGTCCGGGAAGCCGGAAAGCCGGCCGATGGCCTGCGCGCCGACCACGCCGGTGGAGGGGCCGGACAGCACCATGCGCACCGGCATCTCCGCCGCCGCCTCGAAGCCGATGACGCCGCCATTGGACTGCGTCAGATGCGGCGTCGCGGTCACCCCCAGCGCCTCCAGGCGCTGTGCCAGGCGGCGGATGTAGCCGCGCATGACGGGGCCGAGATAGCTGTTCACCACGGCGGTGGACAGGCGCTCGAACTCCCGGAATTCCGGGGCGATCTCGTGGCTCGCGGTCAGGAAGACGTCCGGCATCTCCTCGGCCAGGATGCGCCGCGCCGCGGCCTCGTGCGCCGGGTCGACGAAGCTGTAAAGGAAGCAGATCGCCACCGCCTGCACGCCGGCCGCCTTCAGGGCCCGCGCAGCGTCGCGCACCGCGTCCTCGTCCAGCGCCACCTCCACCGTGCCATCGTGGCGGAGGCGTTCCGGCACCTGCAGGCGCAGCGCGCGGGCCACCAGCACCGGCGGCTTGTCCACCTGCAGGTCGTAAAGGTCCGGACGTTTCTGGCGGCCGATCTCCAGCAGGTCGCGGAACCCGTCCGTGGTCACCAGGCCGGTGCGCACGCCGCGATGCTGGATCAGCGCGTTGGTCGCCACCGTGGTGCCATGGCCGAAATAGGCGATGGAGGCCGGCGGATGCCCGACCTCCGCCATGCCTTCCGCCACGCCGCCGGCAATGCCGCGGGAGGGATCATCCGGGGTGGAGGAGACCTTCCAGACCGCGATCCGCCCGGTGTCTTCCTCGAACAGGCAGACATCCGTGAAGGTGCCGCCCGAATCCACGCCGACCCGCCAACCCAAGGTGCCGTCCCCCTCACCCCATGGAGAAGGACAGTCTTGGGCAGGATCGGAACAGGGTCAATTCTTCTCGGGCTGCTCATCCACCGGCAACGGAAATTCGTCGAGGCAGGGCTGGTAGCTGTCCTCCACGCCGATCCGCGCGGCGCCGAGGAAGCGCACCACGCCGCAATAGAAGGCGACGATCACCAGCAGGTCCGTCAGGCTGGCCTGGTCCAGATGCGCGGCGGCCGCCGCGAAGGTCGCATCGCTCAGCGTGTCGGCGCCCGCCACCATCTCCCGCGCCACGCGCAGCACCGCCCGTGCGGCAGGCTCAAGCCCAGATGTGCCGCCGCGGCTTTCCACGGCGATGGCGCCGATATCCTCGTCGGTCAGGCCGAAGTCGCGGCCGATCGCCACATGGTGCGACCATTCATAGGGCGATCGCGTCACCCAGCCGACCTGCAGGATCGCCAGCTCCCGCAGCCTGGCATCCAGCGCGCTGTGGTGGCGGATGTGGTGCGCCAAGCCCAGGAAGGCGCGCGTCATGCCGGGGCTGTTCACCATGGCGCGGTACAGGTTCACCGGCCGCACCAGCAGCGCCTGGTCCTCCGGCGGCAGGTCGGCGGCGTCGCGATAGGGCAGGCGGTTCATTCAGGCGATCTCCTGGCGGCCCGCCACTCAAGCCGAGCCCGCCGCCCGCGACAACCTACCCCTTCACCGCCCCGGCGGTCAGGCCGGAGACGATGCGCCGCTGGAACACCAGCACCAGCAGGATCAGCGGCACGGTGACGATGACGGAGGCCGCCATGATGCGCCCCCAGGGCAGTTCGAAGGAACTGGCGCCGCTGATCAGCGCGATGGCGACGGGCACCGTGCGCATGTCGTCCGTCAGGGTGAAGGTCAGCGCGAACAGGAATTCGTTCCAGGCGGCGATGAAGGCCAGCAGCCCGGTGGTCGCCATCGCCGGCCCCAGCAGCGGCAGGAAGATGCGCGTCAGCACCACGAAGGGCGTCGCGCCATCCATCACCGCCGCCTCCTCCAGCTCCACCGGCAATTCGCGCAGGAAGGTGGTCAGCACCCAGATGGTGAAGGGCAGCGTGAAGATCAGGTAGCTCAGCGTCAGCCCGGCCAGGTTGTTGTAGAGGCCCAGCGCGCGGATCAGCTCGAACAGACCCGACAGCACCGCCACCTGCGGGAACATCGACACGCCGAGGATTGCCACCAGCAGCGTGCTGCGGCCGCGGAACTGCACCCGCCCCAGCGCATAGGCCGCCGCCACGCCGAGCACCAGCGAGAGCGTCACCACGGAGCCCGCCACCACCACGGAATTCAGGATGTTGCGCCCGAAGGGCTGTTCGCGGAACACCGCGGCGTAGTTGCCCCATTCCGGCCGCGCCGGCCACAGCGAGGCCGAGAACAGCGCGCTGCCGCCCTTCAGCGAGGAGACGATGGCCCAGTAGAAGGGGAACACCGTGTAGACCAGGATCAGGGCCAGCAGCAGGGCGAAGCCGGCGCGAAAGAGCAGCCTGCGCGCCCTCATCGCCCCGCCGCCTCCCCCAGCCGGACGCGGCCGAAGACCAGCAGCAGCGCGGTGACCGCGGCGACCAGCAGCACCACGCCGGTGGCGGCGGCGGAGCCGAAGCCAACATCCTGGAAATCCACCAATTGCTGCCGCGCATAGACAGAGACGGAGGCGGTGGCGCTGCTGTTGCCGGTCAGCACATACATCAGGTCGAAGACGCGCAGCGCATCCAGGCTGCGGAAGATCACCGCCACCATCAGCGCCGGCCAGATCAGCGGCAGGGTGATGCGGAAGAAGCGCCCGACGGGGCCGAGCCCGTCGATCTCCGCCGCCTCATGCAATTCCCCCGGCAGCATCTGCAGCGCCGCCAGCAGCAGCAGCGCCATGAAGGGGGTGGATTTCCAGACATCCACGGCGATGACGGCACCCAGCGCCAGGTTCGGGTTGGCGGTCCAGGCCCAGGGCTCCGTGATCAGCCCGGCGCCCAGCAGCAGCGCGTTCACCACGCCATACTGGTCGTGCAGCATCCAGCCCCACATCTGCGCGGAAACCACGGTGGGGATCGCCCAGGGGATCAGCATGGCCGCCCGCAGCGCGCCGCGGCCGGGCATGCGCGCATTCAGCACCAGGGCGATCACCAGGCCCAGCAGCGTCTCCAGCATCACGGAGATGCCGGCGAAGACCAGCGTGTTGCGCACCGCCCGCCACCAATCCGGGTCATCGGCCAGCCAGGCGTAGTTCTCCAGCCCGATGAAGCCCGCCCCGGCCATCGCGTCCAGCCGGGCATCGGTGAATGAGAACCACAGGGTGCGCGCCAGCGGCCAGCCGGCCACCGCCAGCAGCACCGCCAGCACCGGGGCGAGGAACAGCCAGGCGGAGCGGCGGCGCTGCCGCGCCAGCCCGCCCTGCATCACCAGCGGCCGTTGCGGCTGATGCGCTGCAGGTTGCGCGCCAGCCGCGCCAGCGCGGCCTCCGCCTCCGCCTCCCCGCTCAGCACGGCATGCGCCGTGTTCCAGAATTGGGAGGAAACCTGGTTGTAGCGGTCGCCCGCCACGCCGGAAGGCCGGGCCACGGCATTGACGAAGCTGTCGTACAGCGTGCCGAAGAAGGGGTTGGCGGTCAGCACCGCCGCGTCCTGGTACAGGGCGGGCAGCGTGGGATTGAATCCGCCGGCGATGGCGCGGCGTTTCTGTTCCGCTGCCGCCGTCAGGTGGCGCACCAGCGCCGCGGCTTCCGCCGGGTGCCGCGAATAGCGGGAGACGGCAAGCTGTTCGCCGCCCAGCGTGGTGCTGTGCGTGCCCTCCGCGCCGCCCTTCGGCAGCAGCGCGACGCCGACCTGGCCGCGCACCGGGCTGTCCGCCGCATTCATCAGCGGCCAGGCATAGGGCCAGTTGCGCATGAAGATGGCATTGCCGGTCTGGAACACGCCGCGCGCATCCTCCTCGGCATAGTTCAGCACGCCGCGCGGCGCGATGCGGCCGATCCAGGAGGCGGCCTGGCGCAGTGCCGCCGCGGCGCGGGGGTTGTCGATGCTGATGCGCCCATCCGCCTCCACGATGGTGCCGCCGCCATGGCTGTGCACCCATTCCAGCGCATTCACCGTCAGCCCCTCATAGGCGCGGCCCTGGAAGACGTAGCCCAGCAGCCGTTCATTGCCCGCCGCACGCTCCGCCGCCAGGATCGCCAGGGCAGTCTCCGCCATCTGCGCCCAGGTCTCGGGCACCGTCCGGCCATGCCTCTCCAGCAGGTCGCGGCGGTAGTAGAGCACGCCGCCATTGGTGAACCACGGCATCGCCACCAGGCGGTCCTCCGCCGTGTTGTTCGCGATGGCTGCCGGGAAGTGCTGCGCGCGGATGTCGGCCGGGATGTGCGGGGCGAGGTCCAGCAGATGCGGCGCCAGGATGCCGGGCCAGACCACGTCGATCTGCAGCACGTCGATATCCGTGGCGCCGGCGGAGAGCAGCTGCTGGTACAGCGCCAGGCGCTCCGTGCTGCCGCTGGGAGTCGAGACCAGCTGCACCCGGTTGCCGGTCTGCGCCGCCCATTCCTGCGCGGCATCGCGGCACAGCGCGAATTCCACGCCGACGGCGCCGCAGGCGATGGCGACAGTGACCTGCGCGCGTGCCGCCCCGCCCAGCAGCACCAGCATCGCCGCGATCATGATGCGCAGCCGCACGGCGTCTTCCTCCCGTTGTTCCACCCGCGGCGAGACAACGCGAAGATGCTGCCGGCCGCAACCACGGGTCGCGGGCTTGTGACCTCAGAAGGCCAGCGGGAAATGCACCGGGAAGGGCGTGCCCGCGCCATCCACCGGCCCGGCGCGGCGCAGGCCCTCGCGGCGCAGCAACGGCTTCAGCATCTGCGGGATCACCGCCTGGTTGATGTGCGCGCCGAAGCAGGTGTGCATGCCGTAGCCCCACAGCATGTAGGCCTCCGCACCCCGTCCGGCGCGGAAATCCTGCGGCCGGTCCAGCGCGATCGGGTCGTGCATGGCGGAGAGGTTGGCCGCCAGCACCATCGTCCCTTCCGGCACGCGGCGGGCGCGCAGCGTGCCGCGGGCGATCACCGTCTCCCGCACCGCGCGGCGGTAGATGAAGGGGTTCACGGGGTCGAAACGCAGCGCTTCCCACAGCAGCGCGGCCAGCGCGGCGTCGTCATCGGCGCGTGCGGCGGCCTGCGCGGCGGCCAGCGCCACCGGCCGGTCCAGCAGCCCATCGAGCGCCTTGACGCAGGCCTTGGACAGGGTCGGCACCAGCCCGATCAGCAGGCCGATCAGGTTGTTGCGGATGCCGAGGTCGTCCATCCCCGGCACGCCTGCCGCCTGCAAGGCCAGGCAGCGGTCCAGCACCTGGTCGGTGCCGGCGGGCGCCGCCCTGCGCGCGGCGATCACGCCATCCAGATAGCCACGGCAGGCTTCCGCCGCGGCCAGCGCCGGGCGCGTCACCGCCTCCTCCCCCCTCAAATCGACGAAGAGGTACCAGAACATCCGCGTGGTCCACGCCGCCATCTCGGCGGAGGAAGGACCCGGCGTGCCGAAGTACTGGCCGAGCAGCCCGGTCAGCACCGGCAAGGTCAGGTCCTGCGGCATGTCGAGCCTGCCGCCGCTGCCGGCGACGATCGCCTCCGCCCGCTGCGCCACGAAGGGCAGGACGAGGCGCGGCACATCCTCACGCCGCATGGCCAGCCGCATGGCGGCGACGTCGCGCGTATAGGCGGCGCTGTCCTGCATGCCGAGGAAGAAGTTCTCCCCGGCGGTGATGGCGCGCATCTTCGGCTCATAGACAACGGCGAAGTCGGACTCGCGCTCCAGCACCTCCGTCACATCGGCATGGCGGGTGACGATGACGGTGCCGGTGTTGTCGTAGGCGGCGACCAGCCGGCGCGACAGCGCCAGGTTCGGCGCCACGGCGCGCAGCAGCGCGAAGGCCTGGCGCTGCGTGTCCGTGGCGCCCAGCAGCGCGGCGATCCGCGCGCCGCGCCCCGCCGCATCCCCCATCCAGGCCCGCCCGCCCCGCACGGCCAGCCGCCCCGCCGCGCCCAGCGCCGCCCCCGCCATGCCGAGCCGGATGCCGGCGGCGCTGGCCAGATTGCCCGGCAGGCTCATGTCGGGTCGACGATGCCGGCGGCGATCATGCGCAGCGCGGTCATGCTGGGGACGAAGAAATACTCGCCGCCGCGCGTCTCCACGAATTGCGGCAGGCGGTCGCAGATGAAGGGCGGCTTGTCGCCGGCCGGGTCCGCGGCGATGACGAATTTCGCCGCCTCGCCGTGGTTGCCGATGATCGGGCAGGTGTCGTTGCCGGCATTGAAGTCCAGCCCGTACTGCATCCATTGCTGCTGCACGAATTCGAACTGCCGGAACAGGCTGGCGCAGGTGGCCAGCAGCACGATGCCGTGCTCGGCGTCGTCGCCCGTCGCATCCGGCGGCGCGGCGCCATAGGGCAGGCCACGGCGCAGGATGCGGCGGCGGTTGTTCAGCACGCTGCCGTTCCACTGCTTCGGATCCGGGGAGGCCAGCAGCGGGTCCATCATGTCCCGCGTGTTGGACCGCCGCAGATGCGAGCCGAAGGGGCATTTCGCGCCATGCGGATCGTCGCGGAAGGTGAAGTCCACCAGCGCCCGGTCCAGCGCCGCCAGCGTCGCCGCGTCGCCCTGCCGCGCGGCCTCCGCCCGCCGCTGCCGCACCGCCTGCCAGGCCGCATAATCCGGCGCCTGGATCAGCGGCACGCGATCGGACCAGCGGCCGGCGATCTTGGCGCGCAGAGTCTCGCAGGCTTCGTGGTGCGGCATCTGCATCACGCCGGCGAAGGCCACCGCCATGCGGTCGATGGCATCGCGGAAGGCGGCGACGTTCTGGTGCAGCTTGCGATAGGCGATGAAGGTGCCGTTGCGGCTGAAATCCAGCGGCATGGGCGCGCCGGCGATCTCCTGCGATTCATCCGGATGGCCCAGCAGGAATTCGCCGGTGGCCAGCGGCGCCCAGCGCTGGTCGGGCAGCAGCTTGCCCTGGCCGCGCACGCGCTCCGCCATCTTGGACGCTTCGTGCTGCCCGGCGAAGACCGGGTCGCCGATGGCATCGAGGAAGCCGAAATGCTCGGTCGGCAGCGGCTGCGCCGTGCCGTCGGCCTGCCGCTCCAGCAGCGCCGACAGATCCTGCCAGCGCGGATCGGCGCCGCGATGGCCGGACAGCAGCAGGACGCCGCCCTGCGTCGCCGCGACATGGCCCTCGATCAGCCGCGTCAGCGCATCAAGCTCCGCCACCGGCGTGCCATCAGGGTTCATCTGCGCATTCAGCGTGACCAGTACATGCACGCGGCGCTTCGGGTCTTCCCGCCACAGCCAGACCTCGTCCCAGGCCTGCTCGATGGGCTTCGGAAAATTGTCGCCGAGGATGTCGGCGCGCGCCGGCATGCCGTCGATGAACTCGTCCGGCATGCCGCGCAGCGAACGGATCGGCACGCCCAGCGCCAGCAGGCCCCAGAAGGTGAAGGCGAGGTTCACCGCCACCTGCGGCCGCTTCTGGAACACCGCCCCCGGCTTAGGCGCGTCCTTGGTGGAAGGCCAGCGCAGCGCCGTCGTCACATAGGGTCGCACCAGGTCCAGCAGGGTGCGCCCGGCTCGACCATCGACGATGTTCAGCAGCAGGCAGCGCCCCTTCGGGAAGCCCAGCTTGCCATAGGCGGTCAGCACATTGCCCTGGATGTCGGCCAGGTCCAGTTGCACGCCCATGCCCGCCTCCCCGCTCAGCATTTCACCACGCCGCGCCGCTGCGTCGGCGCCGCCACATCCTCCGGCCGGTGCGCGGCAAGGAAATCGCCGAAGGCGGCGTGCAGCGCCTCCGGCGTGGCGCCCTGCGTGTCGATGGCGAAGCGCGTGAAGCGCTGCTGCAGGTACAGCGCCTTCAGCACGGAAGGCAGGTCGCTGCGCGGTGCCGTGGGGAAGGGCTTCGCGGCGGCCGCCATGACGGCGGCATAGGCCCACCACAGCCCCAGCGGCAGCACCACCAGCCCGGCCAGCGCCAGCAGCAGCCACGGCTTCGCGTGCCAGGGCGTCAGCGCCGCGACCAGCGCGCCGAGCAGCCCGATGCCCAGCGCCAGCGCGCCCAGCGCCGCCGGCGCCAGCAGCCGCTTCAACGGCAGCGGCGCCAGCGGCGGTGCGCCGGTCCAGTAGTCGTTGAAGGGCATGGTGGTTTCCACCTGGCAGGCGCGCACCAGGCCGGCGAAACCGGCCGCGTCGACCAGCCGCGCATGGCCCTCGCAATGCTGCAGGATCTCCTGCAGTTCCGGCGCCATCACCGCCCAGAGATGCGCCAAGTAGTCGTCCAGCGCCGCATCGCTGCCATCCGGCGCGTCGAAATCCACGACGAGGATCAGGAAGGAACAGGGCAGCCGGTCCACCGGGTCCGCCTCGCTCGGCGGCTTCGCCAGGCGGAGGGAGACCGCGATCGGGTCGCGCTGGCCGCGGCCGTTGAAGGCGACGTCGTCCAGCACGGCGAAGCGGGCGAAATGGGTGCGGTCGCTGCGCGCGAAGGGGCTGTTCAGTCCGATGGCCTCGGTGGCCGGCGTCTGCAGCGCAGTGGGCAGCGCCGCCAGCGCCGCGCGCAGCTCATGCAGGTGCGAGGTCACCGTGGCATCGGTGCGCGGATCGGCGCAGAGGTCCTGTCGCACCGGGATCAGCGCGGTCAGGAAATAGTGGCCCCCGTCGAAATTCGGCATGGCGTGGGCTCCTTCAGGTGCCGGGGCGCCGGATCAGCGCCTCGCGGTTCCGGTCGGCATTCCGCGTGTCGTTGCTGGCCACTGGCGCATGGCCGGCGGAAGGCAGGTCGTTCTGCACGGCCAGGAAGGCGCGCCGGAACGCCACGGCGAAGTCGGCCGGCGGCAGCGTGGCGTGCTGCGCGCGCAGCCCGTCCAATGCCGCCCAGACGCGCAGCGCCGCCTTGATGTCGCGCTGCGCCGCGCCGGGGGTGGCGTTGTAGTAGTAGTCCGTGTCGATCTGGTTGGCGCGGATGTAGTCCTTGAAGGGCGTGATCGGGATCGACCCCGGGTACTTCGTGCTGGAATACCAGAACAGGTCGAGCCCGTTCGGGATGCCGTCGCTGAAGGCGTCGATGTACTGGTCCCAGGTGCCGTTGAAGTTGCTGACGAACAGCATGTAGTCGTTGCCCAGCCGCGCCCGGCCCTGGCCGAGATCCGGCCACTGGTCGCGCCGGATCATCACCCAGCGAGCGAAATGGATGATGGACAGGCCCAGCAACCCGCCAAGCTGCTGCGGCTGGGTGCGCGCCACCATGAACAGCAGCCGGTTGATCCAGGTCTTCCACGGCCGCATCGGGGTGACGACGTTCATCCCGTAGGCCTTGCCCGCGACATTCGACATCGACGGCCCCCCGACCGGTTGCGCGGCGGCAGGCTAGCCTCCTGGCCGGTCGTTGCAAGGCAAAAGCGGTTCGCGCCGGGGTTGCGCGAAACCGTCGGAAACAATCACGCCCACGGCCGCGCGGGCGGTGGCGTCAGGCGAAGCGCGCCGCCACCGCCGGGTCCAGGAAGCGCTGCACCTCGATGGCATAGCCGCCGGGATCCTCCAGGAAGAAGTGCTCGAGATGCGCGTTGCGCTGAACGGGGCCGAGCCTGGGCGCGCCGGCCGCCGCCAGCCGCGCATGCCAGGCGGCCACATCCGGCACCAGCACGGTCAGTAGCGCGGCGCTGCGCGGCTGGTGCCGCAGATGGCCCTTGTTGCCGTCGACGATGCCGAAATGGCTGCCGGGCGCGATGCGGTACAGCCGCGCCATGCCCTGGTCCTGCAACAGCTCGAACCCCATCACCTGCTCATAGAACGGGATCACCGGCGCCAGCTCGGCGTAGTAGAAGAAGGTGATGGCGCCGCTGGGCTTCATGCCGCGGCCACCACGGCTTCGTGCATCGCGCCCTGCGCCGGCGCATAGGCGGCGGCGAAGTGGTTCACGCCCGGCAGCACGAAGCAGGCGGCCTGCGGCAGCGCCGCGGCCAGCGCCGCCGACTGGCGGATGAATTCCGGGCTTTCCGCCGTGCCCCAGGCCAGGAACACCGGCGCCGTGATGCGCGCGGCATGGCGCAGCGGGCTCAGCGCCGCCGCCTCCGCCGCATCCAACATCACGTAGTCGCGGCGGGAGGACAGCAGCACCGGCTCCAGATCGTAAAGGCCGGAGACCAGCGTCACGCTGGCGAAATCCTGCTCCGTCGCCAGCACCGCGGCCAGATGCGCGCCGGAGGAATGGCCGGAGAGGTGGATCGGCCCGCGCGGCCGCAGCCAGGCGACGCAGTCGCGCAATTCCTGCACCACATCCGGCAGCCGGCGCGCCGGCAGCAGGCTGAAATCCGGCACCGCCACCTCGAAGCCTGCGGCGCAGAAGGCGGGCGCGAGAATGCCGGAATCGGCGCGCGACTGCGCCCGCCAGGCGCCGCCATGGATGTGCAGCAGCACGCCGCGCGGCCTGCCCTGCGCCGGGTACAGGTCGCAGCCATGCGGGCCGTAGGACAGCACGGCGGGCCGCAGGGCGGCGCGCGCGGCCTCGGTGTCGGCGCGGTAGCGCGCCAGCCAATCCGCCATGTCCGGCGCCCAGACGCGCTGGTCATACGCGGCATCCAGGCTCGCCTGGTCGTGCTGCAGCCAGATTTTCAACAACGCCTCCGCTTTGCCGGCTGCCTCTATGCCAGCAAAGCGGCGGCTTCCACAGCGGGGCGGCGGCGGCCAGCCGCCCTTGCGTGGCGGACGGGCTGGATGCGGAACAACCTGCCTGCGCTTGCGCCTGGTGCAGATCGCGGCGCGATCGTCCCGGGTTCAGTTGCGCCAGAAGGGCTTTCGCGCCTCCCACGCCGCATCGTAGCGGGTGATCCCCATGTCCTTCAGCTCCGCCTCCGAAAGCTGGTCGAGAAGCCGGCGCTGGGCGGAGCGTTCCGCCCAGGCCCGCAGCAGCCGGAACAGCCCGCGCAGCCAGCGCATGTCATCCCCACCAGACCGGGGCATCGGAGCCCAGCGGCATGGGCGGCGTCGCCCACGCCGCCGGGGTGGCGGAAAGCCGCGCCGCGTGGCGCACCAGCGCCAGGCGGCCGAAGCGGCTTTCCACCGTCTCGATGCGGTCCGCCACCTCCTCGAAGCGCGGATCCGGCGCGGCAAAGCCCTGCGGCAGCCGGGGCAGGGACCGCAGCCAGAGCGCGGTGCGGGCCAGCGAGACGCGGACCTGCCAGGTCCCGCCCTGCCGCGCCCGCCGCAGCAGCGCCACCAGGATGCCGAGCGCCAGCAGCGTGCCGCCGGCATGGTCCAGCGCCTGGGCGGGCAGCGCCTTCGGCTCCGTGCTGCGGGCCGCCGCGGCCTCCGCCCGGTTCAGGCCGCTGGCGGCCTGCACCAGGCTGTCGAAGCCGCGCCGCCCGGCCCAAGGGCCGGTGAAGCCATAGGCGGACAGCGAGGCATGGATCAGCCCCGGCCGCAGCCGCGCCAGCGCCGCCGCCCCCAGGCCGAGATCGTCCAGCCCGCCGGGGCGGTAGGATTGCAGCACCACATCCGCCTGCGTCGCCAGGTCCCGGAAGCGCCGCGCCTCCCCGGGGCGGCGCAGGTCCAGGAAGGCGCTGCGCTTGCCGCGGCCGGTGTCCATCACCAGGGGTTCCACCTGCGGCAGATGCGGGGCGGTGATGTGCAGCACGGCCGCGCCATGCGCCGCCAGCAGCCGCCCGGCGACCGGCCCGGCGATGATCCGCGTCAGCTCCAGCACCCGGATGCCGGACAACGGGCGGGCCCCGAGGCCGGGCAGGCGCGGCGGCGCGTCGCCGATCCGCTCCACCGCCACCAGCGGCTCCGCCGCCACCGCCTGGCCGGGGGCGGAGGCATCCCACTCCGCCAGGTCGCGCAGCGCCGCCACCACCAGCCCGGCCTCGGCGGCTTCGCGTTCCACCGCCAGCGCGTCGCGCCGGGCGAGTTCCGCCGCCACCGCCTCCCGCGTGTCCGCCGTGCCCAGAAGGCGCACCAGCCCGTCCCGGTGATGACGGAAATTGGTGTGCACGCGCAGCCAGCCGCCGGCGCAGCGATACAGGCCGGCGATCGGGTCCCATAGATCCGGCAGCGGACCCTCGCCCAGCCGCAGATAGCGTTCGGAACGGAACTCGATGGCGGCGTCGCGCATCGCGACGCGCACCGATTGCGCCGGGCCGCCGCGCAGCCGGTGGAACTCGGCGGCGGCCAGCGCCACCGCGGCGATGCTGGCCTGCGCCGCCGTGCCGATGGCGAAGGAGGAGGGCAAAGCCGGCTCCGCGCCACTCAGCGCCACCTGCGCCAGGGCCTCCGGCGGCAGGTCCAGTCGGGTCCAGAGGTCGGTCAGGGCCTGCATGGCGTCAGCATCCATGGAAGATTGGGGCCCGCCGCGCGCGGAAGGCGGCCAGGCCCTCCGCGAGGTCGGCGGTGGGCAGCAGCCCGGCGAAGGCGGCGGCTTCCAGCGCCAGCCCGGCCTCGATCGGCAGATCCTGCCCGCGGGTGACCGCGGCCAGCGCGGCGGCTACCGCCAGCGGCGGCTGCGCAGCGATCGAACCGGCCAGCGCCATCGCCGTCTCCAGCAGCGCGGGCGGAGGCACCACGCGGTTCACCAGCCCGATGGCCAGCGCCTGGTCGGCCGCAATGGGCTCCGCCGTCAGGATCATCGCCAGCGCCCGCTTGCGGCCGACCTGGCGGGCCAGGCGCTGCGTGCCGCCGAAGGGCGGCGGGAAGCCCAGGCGGATTTCCGGCTTGGCGAAGCCGGAATGGCTGGCGGCCACTGCCAGGGAAGCGGCCTCCACCATCTCGCAGCCGCCGCCATAGGCCAGGCCGTTCACCGCGGCGATGACCGGCTTCGGGCAGGAGTCCAGCCGCGCGGTCAGCGCCTGGCCGCGCCGCACGAAGTCCCGCATGGCTCCGGCGCCGGCGATCACCGGGGCGAAGGCGTGGATATCCGCGCCGGCGCAGAAGGCGCGGTCGCCGGTGCCGGTAAGCACCACGGCGCGCACCGCCGGGTCCGTCGCGATGGCGTCCAGCGCGGCGTGCAGCGCATCGATCAGCGGCGCGTCCAGCGCGTTGAGCCGCGCCGGGCGGTCCAGCGTCAGCAGGGCAATGGCACCATGGCGGGCCTGGCGCAGGCCATCGGGGGCTTGGTTCATGACGAGAGCCTGCCCGCCGGGCGCCCCGGGCGCGACCGAGATCGGTTCATGGATGATGAGCAGGACTCATCCATCCCGGCCCGCCCCGTCCGGCCAGGATCGGCCAAGGCAACGCCTAGCCGATTGTTTTGTCACACATTCCACATGTGGCGGTGTTTCCCCCGGAACGAAAGATGCTTTAGTCTGTTCCGCATGGCTGATCCCATCCTGTTCTGGTTCGATTTCGCTTCCCCCTATTCCTGGCTCGCGGCGGAGCAGGTGGAGGCGGTGGCGGCGCGCTGCGGGCGGCGCGTCGCCTGGCGGCCCTTCCTGCTTGGCGTGGTGTTCCGGCAGACCGGCATGGCGCCGGTCGCCGCCCAGGCGCTGCGCGGCGACTATGCGCGGCTGGACGTGGCACGGCTGGCGCGCCGGCTGGGGCTGGACTGCGCCACCATCGCCCCGTCGCCCGGCTGTTCCGTGGCGCTCGCCACCGCCTTCTATGCCCTGCCGCCGCCCCGCGCGCCGCGCTTCGCCCTGGCCGCGCTGCGCGCCACCTTCGCCGAGGGCCGCGACCTGTCCACGGCGGAAGCCGCCAGCGGCCTGGCGGGGCTGGAGGAGCTTTCCCCGCCCGCCGCCCGCGCCCGGCTGCGCGCCGCGACGGAGGAGGCGCTGCGTCTCGGCATCTTCGGCGCGCCCTATTTCCTGGCGGATGGCGAGCCCTTCTGGGGCCAGGACCGGCTGCCGATGCTGGAGGCGACGCTGCGCCGGGCCTGACCGCCTGCCCCGACCGGCAAACAAGGCAGCCATGCTGACCTGTCTATGGCGTGCCGGGCCGCCACGGCCCTGCAATGAGGGCCGGAGGATTGGCCCGAAGGACAGGCGATGGCCCACCCGCTTCCCCCGCTGCCCAAGCTGCGGCTGTTCGAAGCCGCCGGCCGCCATGGCAGCTTCACCGCCGCGGCGGCGGAACTGCACGTCACGCCCAGCGCCATCAGCCATGCGGTGCGCGGGCTGGAGGACCAGCTCGGCCTGCCGCTGTTCCACCGCGACCGCAACGCGCTGCGCCTGACGGCGGCCGGCCAGGACCTGGCGGAGGAAGCCAGCCGTGCCTTCGCCGGCCTCGCCCGCTGCATGGACCGGCTGGGCCGGGTGCGCGACGGCGGCCTGGCGCTGAGCGTCGCGCCGACCTTCGCCGCCAGCTGGCTGCTGGCCCGGCTGCCCGGGCTGCACCGTCGGCACCCGGGCCTCGCCATCAGCCTGACCACGGAACGCGACTGGGTGACGCTGGGCGATGGCCGGCACGACATGGCCATCCGCATGGCCGCGGCGCCGCGCGGCCCGGGCGAATGGCTGCACCTGGTGCAGGAACGCCTGCTGCCCGTCACCGCCCGGCCGATGCCGCTGGAGGCGGCGCTCGCGCGCCTGCCGGCGATCCATGTCACCTCGGTGGCGGAGGATTGGGCCGCCTGGGCGGCGCGCCGCGGCCTGGCGCCGCCCGACCCGGCGCGCGGCCTGCGGGTGGATACGGTGCACATGGCGATGGAAGCGGCGGCCAAGGGGCTGGGCGTGGCGCTGGCGCGGCTGCCGGTGACGCAGGACGACCTGGCCGGCGGGCGGCTGCACGGGCTGGACCCGCCGCAGGAAAGCCGCACCGGCTACTGGCTGGTCACCCGCCCCGGCCTGCTGCGGCAGCGGGAGGCCAGGCAGCTCGCCGCCTGGCTGCGCGCGGAACTCGCGGCGGGCTGAAGGGTCTACTGTGGGAGAGTGGGAGCCCGCGCATGACCGAAGACTTCCCGGCCGCCTGGGTGGTGCAGTTCGCCGGCTGGGTGGCGGCGGGGCTGGAAGCCGTTGGCGTGCTGGCGCTGCTGGGCGGCGTGGTGCTGACCACCGCCAGCTTCCTGCGGGCCGGCCTCGGCGCCGACCGGGCGGGATCCTTCCGGCGCTACCGGGCGCAGCTCGGCCAGGCCATCCTGCTGGGGCTGGAACTGCTGGTGGCGGCGGACATCGTGCACACCATCGCCACGCCGCTGACCTTCGAGAGCATCGCGACGCTCGGCCTGGTGGTGCTGATCCGCACCGTGCTCAGCCTGTCGCTGGAGGTGGAGATCCATGGCCGCTGGCCCTGGCGGCGGGCGGATCACGGGCAATAGCGGCCCGGACTCCGGCGCCCCACAGCAGGCCGAGCCCGGCCGCCACCGCCAGGTCCAGCGCCGGGGCGGGGCTGGCCACCGGCGCATCGGGCCGCACCACCCACCACAGATGCGCGCCATGCTGCACCAGCAGCAGCCAGCACACCGCCGCCATGCGCCGGCGCCCGTGGTCCGGCGGCGCGGCCAGGGCGATGGCGGCCAGCAGCGCCGGCAGCGCCAGGCCCAGCTGCACCCAGCCCCAATCGTCCAGGCGGCGCAGGTACCAGGCGGATTCCTCCGGCCGGTCGGCCATCCACACCACGATGAACTGGGTGAACCACAGCCACAGCACGGCCAGCCCCAGCGTCAGCAGGGCGCGCTCCAGTCCCGGCATGCCCTGGGATTCGGCTGGCGCGCGGCCCAGCAGGGGGGCGGCCAGGATGGCGGCGGCCAGCGCCGCGGCCAGCCCCTCCACCCAGAGGGAAAAGCCCTGCAGGCTGGCATACCAGGTGATGTCGCGGGACAGCACCCAGTCGAAGCTGGCCAGCGTCGTCGTCGGCAGCAGCAGCGCCAGCGCCAGCGCCGCCACGCGCGGATGCCGCCCGGGCCGCGCCAACCCCCAGCCGAGCGCCGCCCAGACCGCGAGGCAGGCCGCCGCCCGCGCCTGGAAGGCCCAGGGCTGCAGCAGCAGGCGGATCGGCCCTTCCGGCGGCGGGCCGGCGGCCCAGGGGTACAGATGCGCCAGCCCCAGCAGCACCGGCAGGGCCAGCAGCGCCACCAGCGGCACGGTCCGCGCGGCGGCTTCCAGCGGCGCGCGCACCGGTGCCAGCCAGGCCTCCCCCAGCAGATGCCCCAGCGCCAGGATGCCGATGGCCCCCACCGCCAGCTGCGCCAGCAGCAGCAAGGCCGGCAGCCAGGCCTCGGCCAGCGCAGCGCCGCCCAGCGTTGCGGCCGAAACCGCGGCCAGCGCGGCCAGAAGCAGCGGCAGCACCCTCATTGGCCCAGCCGCTCCACGAAGCGGGCGATGGCCCAGCGGTCCGCCGGCGGCAGCCGGTCGGCGAAGGGGTGCGGCCCGCCGGACGCCATCGCCGCCATGCTGCGCCCGGCCGCGGCCGGCAGCGGCGGCGGGGCGGGAAAGCCGCGCACCACCACGGCGCCATCCCCGGCGCCGGCGGGGCCATGGCAGGGGGTGCAGAAGATCGCGTAGCGGTCCGCGCCGCGCGCCAGCAGCGCCTGTGTCACCGGTGGCCCGGGGGGCGCCAGCGCCGCCTGCCGCGCCAGCGTGCCCTGTGCCACCGCGCCGGGTGGCGGCGGGGCGGGCGGTTTCGGCGGCGGGCTGGCGGGCCAGCCGTCGCAGGCGGCCAGCAGCAACAGCGGCAGCAGGCGCCTCATCCGCCCAGCGCCGCAACGGAAAGTGGCCGGTGGGGGGCCAGCAGGCGATGCGCGGCGGCGGCGTCGAAATCCGGGCCGTCCAGCTCCAGGCTCAGGAAGAAGCGATCCTCGCTGGCGCGGTGGAATTGCGACGCGGCGAAGACCGGGTGGTGCAGCCGCGGCAGCCGGTTCAACGCCAGCATCCCCAGCAGGGCCCCCGCCGCCGCCCACAGGATGCCGACAATGGTGGTGGCCGGCAGGAAGGCCGGCAGGGCGTGCAGCGGCCGGCCGCCGACATTGATCGGCCAGGCATGCACGGAAAGCCACCATTGCGTGCCATAGGCCAGCGCCGCGCCGGCCAGCCCGGCGGCGATGGCGATCCAGCCGACCGGCGATTCATGCGCGCCCAGCAGCTTCGCCGCCTCCGGCACCGGGAAGGGCGCATGGGCATCCAGCTTCCGCCAGCCGGCCGCCCGCGCCGCCCGCAGCGCCGCGACCATCGGTTCCGCCGCCTCGAACTCGGCCAGCAGATGCGTGGTCATGGCGCGTCGGCCTCGCTCTCCTCGTGCCGCGTCTCGAACATCGAGACCACGGGCACGAAGCGGGTGAAGACCAGCAGCATCAGGGCGAACAGCCCGACCGTGCCGGCCAGCAGCGTCCACTCCGGCAGGCTCGGCGCATAGAGCGGGCCGGTGCGCGGCAGGTGGTCGCGCAGCAGCCCGCCGGCGACGAGGGAGAAGCGGTCGAGCCAGACGCCGATGGCGGCGGCGAGGCCGATCGGCACCGCGTAGCGCGCCCGGCGCCGCACGCCCTTCAGCCACAGCAGCTGCGGCAGCACGACCACCAGCAGCGCCGCACCCCAGTACAGCCCGGCATAGGCGCCGAAGGCGCGTGCCGCCATCGCCTGGCGCGTCGCCTGGTCCTCCAGCCACGCCACCAGCAGCGCCTCGGCGTACACATAGCCGCAGGCCAGCGCGGCCGCGGCGGTCAGCTTCGCCAGCAGGTCCATGTCGGCATCGTCGATGTAGCGGCCGAGGCCGAGCCCGCCGCGCAGCAGCGCCGCCAGCGCCAGCACCACGCCCAGGCCCGATGGCAGGCCGGTGGCCACCACCTGCAGCGGCAGCCGCGCCTGGTGCCATTCCGGCACCAGCGTGGTGGCGAATTCCAGCGCGACGATGGTCTGGGCCGAGACCAGCATGGGCAGCACCATCGCCGCCACCATCCGGTAGGCCGCCTGGTGCCGCGCCCAGTGCTGCACCGAGCCGCGCCAGCCCAGCGCGAAGAAGCCGTAGATCCGCGCCAGCCCCAGCCGCCCGCGCGCGGCGGCGCGGTCGCGCATGGTGGCCAGATCGGGGATCAACCCGGTGTACCAGAACAGGAAGGTGACGACGACGTGGGACATGATGCCCCAGAAATCCCACACCAGGGTGGAGCGGAATTGCGGCCAGAGCTGCGTCGCCGCCGGGTAGGGCACGGTCCAGTAGAACAGCCAGGGCCGGCCGAGATGCAGGATGGGGTAGATCGCCGCCGCCGCCACCGCGGCCAGCGCCGCCGCCTCCGCGAAGCGGTTCACCGCGCTGCGCAGCCCGTGCCGGCGCAGCACCAGCACCACGGCGAACAGGCTGGCGGCATTGGCGATGCCGATCCACCAGACATAGTTGATCAGGTCGAAGCCCCAGACGAAGGGGATGTTGGTGCCCCACAGCGCCGTGCCGCGCCACAGCAGCGCCACCACCGCATAGGCCAGCAGCAGCGTCAGCGCGGCGGAGGCCAGCACCGCGGCGGTGAAGCGCCAGCCGAAGTCGCGGCGCAGCGGCGCGTCGGAGACCGGCCTTGTCGAGAAGCCGCTCATCGCCGGCGCACCGGGGCCTGGCCTTCTCGCGCCGGCGCGCTCACGCGCCGATCCGCGCCAGGTAGGTGGTGCGCGGGCGGGTATCGAGTTCGCCCAGCAGCGCGTAGCTGCGGCCCTCCCGCTTCGCCCGCGCCACGGCGCTGTCAGGGTCGTTGATGTCGCCGAAATGGATGGCGCGCGTCGGGCAGGCGCGCTGGCAGGCGGTCTCGGCCACACCCTCCCCGGCCGCCTTGATGCGGTGCTGGCAGTAGGTGCATTTCTCGATCACGCCGCGCGGGCGCAGCGGCACCGCCGGGTTGCGCACCGGCACCGCGCCGGCCTGCCGCGCATAGCCCGCCCAGTTGAAGCGTCGCACCTTGTAGGGGCAGTTGTTGGAACAGGTGCGCGTGCCGATGCAGCGCGGATAGACCATCAGGTTCAGCCCCTCCGCATCATGCACCGTGGCGTTCACCGGGCAGACCACCTCGCAGGGCGCCTTCTCGCAATGCATGCAGGGCACGGGCTGGAAATCCACCGAGCGGTCCTCCGGCGGGCCGGATTCCACCCGGTCCACGCGCAGCCAGTGCATGGTGCGGCCCATCGCCGCTTCCTCCGGCCCTACCACCGGCGTGTTGTTCTCCGCCTGGCAGGCGAGCACGCAGGCATTGCAGCCGATGCAGGTGTCCAGGTCGATTGCCATGCCCCAGGCGCGGCCGGGATACCGCCAGGGCTCGTACAGCGAGCGCGGCGTTGGCAGGGGCGGGATCGCCTCCCCGGCCGCGACGCGCCGCACCCGCGGCGTGGCCTCCGCCAGGGCGCGTTCCGGCAGGTGGCCGACCAGCGCCTGCGCCGCGCCGGTCGGGCGCAGCGCCAGGCCGGGGGCGACCCAGGGCGCGGCGGCGGGGCGGAGGCTGTAGGCATCGAAGCCGATGCCACCCGGCATGCCCCCCGCCACCTGCCTGCCACCGCCGAGCGGCAGCGTCACCACCCCCGGTGCCTGGCCGGGCGTGACCAGCACGGGTGCGTGCAGCCGGCGGCCCGCCAGGGTCAGTTCCAGCACCGCGCCATCCGCCACGCCGAGCGCGGCGGCATCGCGCGGCGCCAGCAGCACCGCCTGGCCCCACATCACGCCGCCGAGCGGGCGTGGCAATTCGTGCAGCCAGGCCTCCGTGGCGAAGCGGCCATCCCACAGAGTCGCATCGGGCGCGAAGACCGCCACGAGCCCCCTGGCCGCCGGCGCGGGGGGCGGCAGGGCGACGTCGGCACGCGGCGCGATGGCCAGCGGCGCCGGCGCGCTGTCGGCGATCAGCCCCGCCTCCAGCGCCTGCAGCCAGCGCGCTTCGAAATCCGCGCCCCATGCCGCCCGCCAGGTGGCCTGCACCGGCGCGGCGCCATCCGCCGCCTCCCCGGCCAGGCGGGCGAGCAGCGCATCGGGCGCGATGGCGGCTTCCACCAGCGGCACCGTGGCGGGCTGGCGCAGCGCGGCGGTGCCGTCGAAGGCGCGGCTGTCGCCCCAGCATTCCAGCGGGTGGCGCAACGGCAGGTGCCAGCCACAGGCCAGCGCCGTCTCATCCACCTGGACCCCCGCATGCAGGCTGTGCGGCACGCGGCGCAGCAGCCCGGCGATGTCGAGCCCGGCCGGCGCGTCATAGGCCGGGTTCGCGTCCAGGATCAGCAGATGCGTCACCGCCTCCGCCTGCGCCAGCAGCCCGGCCAGCGTGCCGGCGGGCGCCGCCAGCGGGTCCGGCACCAGCCGCACCGGCGCGCCGAGGCGCGCGTTCAGCCAATGCGCCAGGGCGTGCACCGCCTCCGGCTGGCCGCGCCCTGCCAGCACCAGCGCGCCCGGCCCGGCGGCGCGCAAGGCGGCGGCGATCGGTGCCGCCTCCGGATGCGCGGCGGCGGGGCCGAGGCCGAATGCGGCGGCCACGGCGCGGCCCAGCGCCTCGATCCCCGCCGGCGGCAGGGTCAGGCGGCGATCGGCCTTGGCGCCGGTCAGGCTCGGCGTCGATTCCGCCACGATCAGTGCCGGCATCCGCCCCGCTTCACGCCCGGCCGCCCGCGCCGCGGCCCAGCCGCGCGCCTGCGCCAATTGCGCCGGGCCGGGGCCGAGCGGATCGGCGCCCAGCGCCAGCACGCAGGTGGCGCGGGAAAGCGCCGGCAGGGCCACCACCGGCCGGCCGAAGGCCAGCATCGCGCCCGCCGCCGCCGCCGGATCTTCCATCGGCGCCTGCACATGCCAGCGCGCCGCCGGCCAGCGCGCCAGCAGCGCCGCGATCAGCCGGCGCGTGGTGGGCGAGGCGACGGGGCCGGTCAGCAGGCGAAGGCCCTCCCCGCCCCTCAGATCCAGCGCCGCCTGCTGCGCCGCCAGCCAGGTCTCGAATTCAGCGGCGTCGCGCAGCGCCCGCCCCTGCCGGCGAAGGTGGCGGGAGCGCGCGGGGTCGTGCAGCGCCAGCACCGCGGATTCGAGGAACACGTCGGTGGCGCCAAGACTGGCCGGATGGCGTGGATTGCCCTCCAGCTTGATGGCATGGCCGCCCAGCGTGCGCGCCAGCACGCCGCGCCCGAGACCATCCAGGTCCAGCACCGTGGCGTAGCTGGCGGAGTCCGCGGACACGCCGCGCGGCCGGGCATGCAGCGGCGCACCGAATTCCTGCGGGTCGTCGCAGCCGGCGGCGGCGGCCAAGGCAAGCGAGGCCCCGGCGGCGCGCAGCAGGCTGCGGCGATCGGGCGGCGGCAGGGGATCGGGCGCGGTCATTCCGTTGCGGCTACGCCGCAGCGCCACGATGGTTCCCCGGTCTGCAACCACGTCGGGCCTTTCGGCGTTCCAGGGGCATGATCCTGCGCGCCGCCGGCCTGACCCTTCTGCTTCTCGGCGCCTGCGATGCGGCCGAGCCTCCCGCGGCGCTGCGCATCGCCGGCGGCGATGCGGCGCGTGGCGCCCAGGTGATCGCCGCCCATGGCTGCGGCGCCTGCCATGTCATCCCCGGCATTCCCGGCGCCGTGTCCTGGGTCGGGCCGCCGCTGATCGAATGGGCGCGCCGCGGCGTGCTGGCCGGGCGCGTGCCGAACGCGCCGGAACATCTGGTGGCCTTCCTGCGCAACCCGCAGGCGACCTCCCCCGGTTCCGCCATGCCCAATCTGGGCCTGGGCGAGGCGGAGGCGCGCGATGCCGCGGCCTATCTCTACACGCTGGGCGCGGCGCAGGCGGTGCCGGCGGGCCAGCCGCTGGCACCGGGCGAGGCCGGCACCCTGCCCGGCCCCCGGCTGCGGCCCCAGTTGCGGCCCGGGGCGCCTCAGTAGCCCACCCCGCAGGCCGGCATCAGCAACGCCGGCGCCGCCTGGAACAGCACGGCAAGCAGCGCATAGGCGGCGGCGGCGGCGGCGAACCAGCGGGTGAAGCGCGGCTCCGCCTCCCCACCCTCCGCCACCGGGCCGCCGAGGCCGGCCAGGGACCACCCCAGCAGCAGGCCGAGCGGCAGCAGGATGGCGATGGTGGCCAGCCCAACCATCGTCGGCACCCAGGGCAGGCCGAACAGCAGCGCCTGCTCGTAGCCACGTTCGCAGGCGAAGGCGTTGATGGCGTAGAGGGCGGTAAAGTGCAGCGCCCACAGCACCAGGCCGCCGGCGCTGGCCAGCACGGCATAGGCCGGCCGGGGGGATGAGACAGGGTGCAAGGGGCTCATCCGAGCAGCCTCGGGAAACCATGCAGCAGCAGCAGGCCCAGGCTGCCCTGCCCCGTGGTGTACAGCCAGAACAGCCGGGTGTTGTCGAGCGTCAGCCGGCGCTGCCCGCCGAGCCGGCCGGTCAGGCTACGCGCCAGGGTGTAGCCGCCCATCAGCAGCGCCACCGCGCCGTGGAAACCCTGCCAGGCGAAGATCGCCCAGGCGCTGGCGCCATAGGCGTGCAGCGTCGGCCGTACCGGCCCCTGCCACAGCGCCCAGCCATCCGCCGCCAGCCCGGCCACCAGCAGCGCCATGGCGGCCAGCAGCGCCAGCCGGTGCGCCCGGCCGCTTCCATCCCCCAGCCACCGGCCGACGCAGGTCATGGCCAGCGCCGCCGCGCCATACAGCACCAAGGCCCCCAGCCCCCAGCCCGCCACCGGCACGCACTGCCCCGGCGGGGGCCACATGCCGTCGCCATTCACCAGCCACAGGAACAGATAGCTGCCGAGCAGGCAGGCATAGGCCGTGCCGCTGACCAGCATCAGGCAGACCATGGCCCACCAGGAGGTGGTGACCGGCCCCGTCGCATGGGTCGGCAGCACGATGCCGCCGCCGATATCCACGCGCTCCGGCCCCACCGGCCCGTGGTCCGATCCGGTCCAGAGCCAGCCGATGAAGCCCACCAGCGCCAGCAGCCCGAACAGCACCGCCGGGATCGGCAGCGGCGCGACCAGCGACAGGAAGAAGAAGGCGGTGCCCACCGCCGCCAGCACATGCCACCAGCCGGGGCCGGAGACATAGGCGATGTAGAGCGGCGTCGCCTCCGCCGTGCTGGTCACCAGCGCCTCCCGCCGCCCGGTTGCGGCGAAGGGCAGGAAATGCGCGCCGGCCTCGATCTCCCGCTTCAGGGCCGGGTTGGACCAGAGCGGGTAGCGATCCGACACCAGGGGGATGCTGCGCAGCCCGTAGGCCGGGCCCTTCACCCATTCCAGCGTGCCGGCATCCCAGGGGTTGGGCTGCGGATCCTCCTGGTTGCCCATGCGGAAGTTCTTCGCCACGTCGAACAGCAGCACCGCCGCCCCGGCGGCGAACATCGCCGCACCCAGGCTGGACAGCAGGTTCCACAGCTCCAGCCCGAAGCCGGTGGGGTAGGTGTAGATGCGTCGCGGCATGCCGAGGAAGCCGCTGATGTGCATGGGGAAGAAGGTCAGGTTCGTGCCGAGGAACAGCAGCCAGAAGGCGGTCCTGCCCAGCCGTTCCGACAGCGCGGTGCCGACCGTGGGCGCCCAGTAGTACAGCGCCGCGAACAGCGGGAAGACCATGCCGCCGATCAGCACGTAGTGCAGATGCGCCACCACGAAGTAGGTGTCGTGCGCCTGCCAGTCGAAGGGGGTGACGGAGACCATGACGCCGGTCAGCCCGCCCATGGTGAAGATGAACAGGAAGCCCAGCACGAAAAGCGCCGGCGTGTGGAAGCGGATGCGCCCCGGAGCGCTGGCGAAGGTGGCGATCCAGGCGAAGACCTGAAGGCCGGAGGGGATGGAGACGGCGAAGCCCGCGGCGGCGAAGAAGGACAGCGACAGCGGCGGAATGCCCGTGGTGTACATGTGATGCACCCACAGCCCGAAGCTGAGGAAGCCGGTGCCGACCAGCGCCACCACCACCAGCGCGTGCCCGACCAGCTTCGCGCGCGCCATGGTCGGCACGATCATCGAGACCATGCCGGCGGCCGGCAGGAAGATGACGTAGACCTCCGGATGGCCGAAGAACCAGAACAGGTGCTGCCACAGCAGCGGGTCGCCGCCGCGTTCCGGCAGGAAGAAGGGCCAGTCGAAGGCGCGTTCCAGCTCCAGCAGGGTGGAGGCGACGATGACGGCGGGGAAGGCGAAGATCACCATCGTCCCGAAGACCAGGATGGCCCAGCCATAGATCGGCATCCGCCCCAGCGTCATGCCCGGCGCGCGGCAGCGCAGCACGCCGACGATCAGCTCGATGGCGCCGGCGATGGCGCTGATCTCGATGAAGCCGATGCCCAGCAGGTACATGTCGGTGTTGATGCCGGGCGAGTAGGCCTTGCCGGTCAGCGGCGGGTACATGAACCAGCCGCCATCGGGGGCGATGCCGAAGAAGATGCCGGCGTAGAAGATCAGCCCGCCCACCAGGTAGATCAGGAAGGAGAAGGCGCCGAGCCGCGGAAACGGCAGCTCCCGCGCCCCCAGCATCGCCGGCAGCAGCGCCACCGCCACCGCTTCCACCGCCGGCACGGCGAACAGGAACATCATCACCGTGCCGTGCATGGTGAAGACCTGGTTGTAGGTGGCGGCATCGACGATCTGCAGGCCGGGGAAGGCCAGCTGGGCGCGGATCACCAGGCCCAGCAGCCCGGCGAGCAGGAAGAACAGCAGCGCGGTGGCGACGAACAGCGGCCCGACCAGCCCGTTGTTCACCTCGCTCACGGCCCGCCAGCCCGGCGGCTGGCGCCAGACGGCGCGCAGCGCCTCCAACTCCCCTTCCGGGCGGGGCAGGGCGTTCGGCGTCACGCTCACTTCAGGGACTCCAGCCAGGCGGCGAGCGCGAGCAGTTCCGGTCCGTCCAGCGTCCGGCCATAGGCCGGCATGGCATTGCCGGGCTTGATGTCCTGCGCGCCGGCGATCCAGCCGGCCAGCGTGCCGCGATGATTGTCCAGCACCCCGGCCGCGAGCGAGAGGCGGGAGCCGACGCGCGACAGGTCCGGCCCCAGCCTGCCCTGCCACTCGGTGCCGCGCACCGTGTGGCAGGCGCCGCAGCCGGCCTCGCCGAACACCGCCATGCCGTGGGCCAGTTCCGGCGTCGCCGGCGGCGCCACCGGGGTGCGCTGGCGCAGCAGCCAGGCCTCGAATTCCGCCTCCGGCACCGCCACGGCCCAGAACGCCATCAGGCTGTGCTGCACGCCGCAGAATTCGGTGCATTGCCCGCGCAGCACGGCGGGCCCATCGGCGCGCAGGCGCTGCACGTTCACCCGGCCGGGGATCATGTCCATCTTGCCGTGCAGGTTCGGCAGCCACAGGCTGTGGATGACATCGCCGGAGGACAGGTGCAGCTCCACCTCCCGCCCCACCGGAAGGTGGATCTCGTTGGCGGTCACGGCGCCCTCCCCGGAATCGGGGTAGCGCACCTCCCACCAGAATTGCCGGCCGATCACCTCGATGCGCAGGGGCGCCTCCGCCCCCGGCAGCACCAGGGCGCGGGAGATGCCGAGCGACCAGGCCAGCAGCACCACCAGCGTGACCGCGGGGAACAGGATGCCGCCACCGATGACGAAGCGGCGGGAGGCCATGGCCGCCCGCACCCGCGCCGGGGCCAGCAGCGCGAAGCTCAGCAGGCCCATCACCAGCAGGAAGATCACCGTGCCGCCGATGAACAGCACCCAGCTGATCAGCGCGATGCGCCCCGCCTGTTCGCCCATCGGGTCGAGTGGCGTCTGCACGCCGCTGCAGGCGCCGAGCAACAACAGCAGCAGCGCAAGGCCGGCTCCCTGCATGATCAATCCCCCGCAACCCGGCGCTGAACGCGACGTGCCCGACGCGGTTCCCATCCTCAGCGATGGCAGGTCGAGCAATCGGCCAGCGGTGGCATGGGGATGCCCTGGTGGGCATGGCGCGCCGCCCGCGCGGGCTGGGCTTCGCGGTGGCAGTCCAGGCAGAAGCCCATGGACAGCGTTTCCGCCTTCACCGTGCGCGGCATGCTGGCGACCGCGCCATGGCAGGTGGCGCAATCCAGCCCGGCGCCGAGATGCGGGGCATGGGCGAAGCGCACATGCCCCGGCAGCCGGTGGACCGAGGCCCAGGCCACCGGGACATCCAGCGCCAGCGCCGTGTGCAGCGGCTGCAACTGGGCGGAGACGTTCCACACCTGCGCATGGCAGCCGAGGCAGGTCTCCGCCGTCGGCATCCCCGCCTCCGCCCCGCGCTCCACCCCCGCATGGCAGAAGCGGCAATCCAGGCCGAGTCCGCCGGCATGGATCGCATGGCTGAACGGGATCGGCTGCGGCGCCGGCACGCCGAGGCGCCAGGCGCCATCGGATCGCGCCCAGGCAAAGGCGAAGGTGCCGGCAAGCACCAGCACCGCGGCGCCGACCAGCGCCAGGCCGCGCAGCCGGGCATCGGTACCGGGCGGGAAAAGCTGGGTCATCCCTGCCGGGCCAGCTTCGCCATGGCGTCCCGCAGGCAGGCGCCGGAGGCCTCGAAACCCGCCCAGGGGTCGGCCGGCAGGCGGCCTTCCAGCAGCGCCGGCAGCCTCCAGCCGGCGGGGTCGAGGCCCGGCTTCACCGCCGACCAGGGGATCGGCCGCGCCACCGGGGCGCCGGGCCGCGCGCGCGGCGACCAGGCGGCGATCGCCGTCGAAAGCCGGTCGTTGCGCAGATAGTCCAGGAAGATGCGCCCGGTGCGCGCCTTCCTGGCCAGCGTGGTGGTGTAACGATCCGGCGCGTCGCGCTCCATCAGCGCGCAGACCAGCCGGGCGAAGCCCTTGGCGTCGGGCCAGTTCGGCGCCGGCCCGCGCCGCGGCGCCGCCAGCTTCACCACCACATGCAGCCCCTTGCCGCCGGTGACGCGGGCGAAGGGCGCGAGGCCCAGCGCGGACAGGCGCCGGCGCAGTTCCAGCGCGCCTTCCAGCACCCGGTCGAAGCCGAGACCCTCCGCCGGGTCCAGGTCGAAGACGAGGCGGTCCGGCACGCCGGGCGCATCGGCCAGCGCCCCCCAGGGGTGCAACTCCACCGCCGAGACCTGCGCCAGCGCCGCCAGGCCGGCGGCATCGTCCACCCGCATATAGGGCCTGGCCTGGCCCTCCACCGGCACCGCGCCGATCAGTGGCGACTGGCCCCGCATCGCATGGCGCTGGAAGAACAGCCCGCCGCCGATGCCATCCGGCGCCCGCAGCAGGGAAATCGGGCGGCCGGCGATCTGCGCCAGGAGGCGGTCCGCATACCGGTGGTAGTAGGCGGCGAGGTCCGCCTTGGTGACGGCGGGCGTGGTCGCCGTGGCCGGCCACAGGACACGGTCGGGGTGGCTCATCCCCGGCGGCCCCTTGGCGCGGGGCCTGGTCCGGCGGGGCGCCGCGGGCGGGTCCTCCGGCGCGGGCGCGGGTTCCGGCGGCGGCGTCACCTCGGCGGCGGGCTTGTCCTCCCGCAGGCCCTGGTAGCTGGCATGGCGCAGCAGCCCATCCTCCGTGAAGCCGCCATGCGCCACCTCCGCCACCAGCACCGGCTTCACCCACACCACGTCGCTGGTCTTCGCCGGCTGGGCGCCGATGAAGGGCGAGGTCCGGCGGTCCAGCCCCTCCAGCCGGCGCAGCAGCCCCGCCGCGCGCACCGCGCCGAAGCCGGTGCCGACGCGGCCGAGATAGACCAGCCGCCCCGCCCGCCTGGCGCCGACCAGCAGCGCGCCCAGGCCATCGCCACGCGCGCCGCGGCTGAAGCCGCCGACCAGCACCTCGTCCCGGCCGCGGCACTTGGCCTTCACCCAGGCCTCGCCGCGCCCGGAGGCATAGAGGGCGTCGCGCCGCTTGGAGACGATACCCTCCATCGCCAGCTGGCAGGCGGAAGCCAGCACCGCCTCGCCCGGGGCCGGGAAATGCTCCAGGTAGCGCAGCACGGGGCCAGGCTTCGGCAGCAGGGCGAGCAGCGCCAGCTTGCGCGCTTCCAGCGGCAGGCCGCGCAGGTCGCGCAGGCCGTCATGCAGCAGGTCGAAGGCGTAGAAGACCAGCGGCGCCCGTGCCTCGCCGGCCAGCACGGCCTGCAGCGTCGGGAAATCCGGCTGCCCCGCCGCGTCCAGCGCCGCCGCCTCGCCATCCACCAGCGCATCGGGCAGCCCCGCGGCGGCCGTGGCGATGGCCGGGAAGCGCCTGGTCCAGTCCAGCCCGTTGCGAGTGCGCAGCGTCACCCTGCCGCCGGCGATGCGCAGTTGCAGGCGGTAGCCGTCGATCTTGATCTCGTGCAGCCAGCCCTCGCCGCGCGGCGGGGTTTCCACCAGCCGGCAGAGCTGCGGCTCGACGAAATCCGGCATCGGCGCCGCCGGCTTCGGTGGCGCCTTGCGCCTGGCGGCCGGTCTGGGGGCGGGCCTGTCCGCGGGCTTGCCGGCGGCGATCTCCGCCAGGGTGCGGCCACTGGCGACGCTGGTGGCAGAGCGCAGCACGGCATCGCCTGCGCCGGGCGTCGCCATGCTGTCCCTCTCCTTGATCAGCAGCCAGTTGTTCCGCGTCTCCGCCTTGCCGCCGCGCGGCTTCATCCGCACCAGCACGAAGCCGCCCTTCAGCCTTTCCCCGGCGAGCACGAATTTCAGCTCGCCCTTCGCCAGGTCCGCCTCAACGCCATCCGGGTCCAGCGGCGCCCAGGCGCCGCGGTCGAAGATCTGCACGGTGCCGCCGCCGTAATCCGGCTTGGGAATGGTGCCCTCGAAGGCGCCGTAGTCCAGCGGATGGTCCTCCACCTCGACGGCCAGGCGCTTGTCGGCAGGGTCCAGCGAGGGCCCGCGCGTCACGGCCCAGGATTTCAGCACACCGCCCCATTCCAGCCGCAGGTCGTAGTGCAGGCGCCGTGCGTCGTGGCGATGGACGATGAAGCGCAGCCGGTCCTGTGCCGCGCCGGGGGCGCCCTGCGGCTCGGGCGTGCGCGCGAAATCGCGCTTCGCCCGGTAGCGCGCCAGCGTATCCGGCGCCGGCATCACCGCGCCGCGGCGCGCTTGCGTGCTGGCGCCTTGGCGTTCCCCCCGGATTTCGGCGCCGGCTTCGGCGCCGCCGCGGGCTTGCCCTTCGGCTTCGCGGCCTTCGCCGCCACCCGCTTCGGTGCCTCGGCAGGGGCGCCCTCCAGGCTGCGCCGCAGCGCTTCCATCAGGTCGATCACGTTGTCCTCGCGCGGCGGCGGCGCCTTGGTGCCACCGCCGCCGCCATCGCGCTTGCTCTCGATCAGCGCGCGCAGCGCTTCCTCGTAGCGGTCGTTGAAATCGCCCGGATCGAAGGGGCCGGCCTTCTGCGCGATGATGCGCTCGGCGATGTCGATCATCCCGGCATCCGGCTTGCGGGCCGGGATCTCGTCGAAATAGCCGGCCTGGTCGCGCACCTCGTCATGTGTGCGCAGCGTGGTCAGCAGCATGCCCTGGCCGCGCGGCTCGATCGCCACCACACGCTCCCGCGTGCCCATCACCACACGGGCCAGCGCCACCTTCGCCGCGCCTTCCATGGCGGCGCGGATCACCACGAAGGCGTCCACGCCCGCCTTGCCGTCCGGCACCAGGTAGTAGGGGTCGTTCCACCAGATGCGGTCGATCGCCGCCGCATCCACGAAGCGCTCGATGTCGATGGTGCGCGTCGATTCCAGCCGGACGGATCTGATCTCCTCATCCGTCAGCAGGATGTATTCGTCCTTCTCCACCTCATAGCCCTTCACCAGCTCCCGCCGCTCGACCGCCCCGCCCTCGGCATCGAAGGTGCGGGTGCGGATGCGGTTGCCGGTGGCCGGGTTGATGAGGTGGAAGCGCACATCATGGGCCGAGGTCGTCGCCGGATAGAGCGAGACGGGGCAGGCGACCAGCGACAGCCGCAGATGCCCTTCCCAGGTCGGGCGTGCCGCCATCGCCGTGCCGCCCCCTGCCTCAGGCCGCCAGGGCCTGCTTGTGGATGGACTTCACCGCCACCTGCGTCAGCTTCTTGTCGGCCGCCTTCTCCTCCTCCAGCGTCTGCTTCAGCAGGCTGGCGATCTCCGGCTTCTTCTGCGCCTCGGCCCAGGCCAGCAGCGTGCCGTAGCGCGCCATCTCGTAATGCTCGATGGCCTGGCCGCTGGCGACCAGCCCGGCGTCGCGCACGGCGGACGGCTCCGGCGCCTCCTCCAGCAATTCCTCGCATTCCTGGATCAGGCCCTGGATCGCCTCACAGGTCTGGCCGGCGGCGCGCTTGCCGAGGTGCTGGAACACCTCCTGCAGCCGCTCCACCTGGCCTTCCGTCTGGTCCTTGTGTTCCTTGAAGGCGGCCTTCAGCTCCTCGCTCTGCGCGGCGCGCGCCATCTTCGGCAGCGCCTTCAGGATCTGCCGCTCCGCGTAGTAAATGTCCTTGAGCGTCATCAGGAACAGGTCGTCCATCGTCTTCATCGTCGCTCTCCCGCCGGGGCGGCCGACATGCTTCGGCCCCGCCGCTGCAGGTGAACCGCGGGAAGGCGGCCGGGTTTCTGACGCAGGCCGAAGATTCCGCCATCGCGCCGGCAAGGAACCGCGGCATCGCTCGCCGGTTCAGGCTGCACATCGCACGGAAGGGCCGCATCATGCCCAACGAGACCCTGCAACCGCCGCAGCACCAGTCGCACCAACCCGGCTCCGAGGCCGCGATGGATCCGCGCCCGCGATCGCACATGGAGAATTGGCGTGCCGCCGGGAAGCTCGCCGGCCGCACCGCGCTGATCAGCGGCGGTGACAGCGGCATCGGCCGGGCGGTGGCCATTGGCTTCGCCCGGGAGGGCGCCGACGTCGTCATCCTGCACAAGAGCGAGGAGGCGGAGGATGCGGCGGAGACGGTCCGCCACATCGAGCAGGCGGGCCGCCGCGGCACCAGCTTGGCCGGTGACATCGGCGACGCCGCCTTCTGCCGGGACGCCGCGGCGCAGGCGGCGCGGGCGCTGGGCGGGCGCATCGACATCCTGGTGAACAACGCGGCGGAACAGCACCCCTGCCAGGACTTCGCCGAGATCCCGGAAGCGCAGGTGGAGCGCACCTTCCGCACCAACATCCTCGGCATGTTCTGGCTGACCAAGGCGGCGCTGGCCTACATGCCGGATGGCGCGTGCATCATCAACACCACCTCCATCACCGCCTATCGCGGCAGCGCGCCGCTGGTGGACTATGCCTCCACCAAGGGCGCCATCGTCGGCTTCACCCGCAGCCTGTCGCAGGCGCTGTGGAAGCAGCGCCGCATCCGGGTGAACGGCGTGGCGCCGGGGCCGATCTGGACGCCGCTCATCCCCGCCTCCTTCGACGAGGAGCGCACGGCGGAACACGGCGCCAGCAGCACCATGGGCCGCGCCGGCCAACCGGACGAAGTCGCGCCCGCCTACCTCTTCCTCGCCGCGGAGCAGGATAGCGCCTACATGACCGGCCAGATCCTGCACCCCAATGGCGGCACCGTGGTGAACGGGTGAAGGAGAAACCCCGCATGGCCGAACGCCCGAAGACCCGCCCGCCGATCCACCAGGGCAGCAGCGGCGCCGGCATTCCCGCCGGCACGGCGAAGGAAGGGGGCGCGGACAAGCGCCCGGATATCGGCGGCACGGAAGGCGGCAAGCGCATCCGCCACAAGACGGAGACGACGGAGACCGAGGCTCTGGCGCCCGAAGCCCGCGGCGGCGCCGGCGCTGGCCGGAAATGGGCCGGCGATTCCTGAGGCTACCGGCAGGCGCTCCAGCGCCCCATGTCGAAGTGAAAATGATCCCGGTGCGCGGCGTTGTAGTCCGGGCCGAGCACGGCGCCGAACCAGCGGCAGGCGCCGTCGCGCAGGGCGCGCAGGAAGTCCGCCTGCGCCGCCGGCCCATCCCAGTCCCGCAGCAGCGTCACCTGCCGCCCGTCCCGCAGGGTGAAGCCGGCGATGTCGATGGCGTTCGCCGTGGCGTGCTGGCTGCGCCGGCCGCTGGCCGCGTGGTTCACGTTGCGGCAGGCCCGCGTGCCCAAATGCCGCACGGCGGCGACCTCGCTGCCCAGGTGCCGCCGTGCCGCCGGCTGCATCACCTGGCGCTCGAACAGCAGCCAGCCCACGGCCAGCCGGCAGGTGGCGACCGGACCGGCGGGGGACAGCGCCGCGCCGCCGCGCAGCACCACTGCATCGCGCAGCGCGCAGCCCACCTCGGAAGGCTGGTCGGCCACCCGGCGCAGCGGCGGCCCGGCAGTGGCCAGCGCCGCGAAGCAGGCCTCCGGCCGCGACGCCAGACGGCGCAGCTTCCAAGGCGTGACGAGGTTGGTGGGGGCGGCCAGGTCCAGCGGCTGGCGCGGGTCCCAGGCCGGCGGCAGGTGACGCTCACCGAGCCAGCCAAGTCCGGCCAGCAGCGCCAGCGCCAGGATCCAAAGCAGCCGGCGCAAGGCTCAGGCGGGTACCGCGGTCATCGCCCGCATGTCGCCCCGGCGCGGCGCGGCACAAGCGCCGCGCCGGTCACGGCCCCGTCAGGCCGCAAGGCCGCCCAGGCTCAGCCGCCGATGGCCGCGCCGGCGCCCGCCACGCGCTGCGGCCCGGGCAGCCGGCCATCGCCGATCATCGCGAAGCCCGCCCAGTAGAAGGGATGGGCGAAGTCCGGCGCCAGGCTGGCCCCGGCTTCCTGGATCAGCACCAGCTGCGCATCGCGCAGCGCGGCAGCCGAATCGCGGGAGGCTTCCTGCTGGCGCATCATGTAGGCGACCGTGAAGGCCGCGGCGCGGTCATCCACCGGCCAATGCGTCACCAGCAGGCCGCGGGCGCCGGCGAAGAAGAAGGACCGCGCCAGGCCGGACAGCGCTTCGCCCGCCCCGCCGATCGCCCCGTCCACGCCGGTGGCCGGCCCCGCGGTGTTGCAGGCGGAGAGGATGACGAGGTCGGCATCCAGGCGCAGCGTCAGCACCTCGCTCGCCCGCAGCAGCGCCGCATCGGCATTGGCCGCGCCCGGCGGCGGCGACACCACCACGGAGGGCTCCTGCACGCAGCTCAGCTCCCCGGGCAGCAGCGCATGGGTGGCCAGGTGGATGATGCGGTGCTGGCCGAGATCGGCGCGGCGCAGCGCGGCGGCGGTGAAATCCGCGCCGAAGATGCTGGCCTCGCGGCCCTGGTTCAGGAAGCGCGCCGTCGCCTCCACCTCCGCCCGGGTGCCGGGCAGGCGGCCGAGCCCTTCGGCCAGCCGCGCATCCTCCGCACACCGATCGCCCGGGAAGCTGCGCGCCAGCTGCGCCGGGGTGGGCGGGTTGAAGTCGCCGAAGCCGATATAGGGGCGCGGCGCGGTGGAAGCCGGCGCGCCATTGCGCAGCGTCACCAGCGCCTGGGGGGAGGTGGCATGCACGATCGCCGCCTGGCGCAGCAGCCAGGGGGCGCTGCGCAGCGCGCCGGGCTCCGCCGGGCCGGTCAGCAGCACGCCGAAGGGGATGGACAGCAGCGGGCCATCCGGCACAACCACCAGCCGCTCCGCCCCAGCCAGGGCCGGGGCCACCGGCGCCAGCAGCCCCTGGTACAGGGCATGCGCCGCCGCCGTGTCGAAGTCACCGGCGCCGCCCTGGTCCATCGGCCGGCGGATTCGGGCCACCAGCGCCGCGGCGGCCGCCTCGCCCAGATCCAGCTTGCGCGCCTGCACGGCGCCGTCCGCCTGCACCGCCAGCACGAAGCCGAAGCGCGGGCCGAGCAGGATCTGCACCAGCACCTCCTTCGGCCGCAGCACGCGGGCCACGTCGTCCGGGCTGGCGGCGGTCAGCAGCAGCTGGCGATAGGCGGGGGCGGCGGCCGCGACCTCGCTCTCGGCCTCCTCCCGCGCCCGCTGCTGCGCGTCGATGCGTGCGTCCAGTTCCGCCAGCACGGTGGGGCCGGCGGCGCCGATGGCATCGCGTTCCGCGAACAGGGCGCGCAGTTCCCGCTCCGCATCCTGCAGGCGGCGCACCGCATCCGCCACGCGGCCATCGCCGCTCGCCGTCGCCAGCCGCGCCGCGGCCTGCGCCAGGAAGCGGCTGGTCTGGCCGCGCTGCGCATATTGCGCGGCGCCGAACATCTCGCGCTGCAGGGAAGCCGCGGCGGCGGGCTGGCGGGCCATCTGCGCGCCCAGCGCATCCAGGTAGGCCAGCACCTGGTCGGTCTCCAGCGCGATGCGCCGGCGGGCCAGGATCTCGGCGCCGCTGCGGAAAGCGGCCAGCGCCGCTTCCGTCTGGCCGGCCTCGGCACGGCGCTGGCCCAGCAGGAACAGCGTGCGGGCCTGCGCCCTTTCCCCCGGTGCGGCCAGCCCGAAGCGGTCCGCCGCCCGCGCCAGCAGATCGCTGGCGCCGCCGGGGTCGCGTGCCGCGTCGCGCACCGCGGCCTCGGTGCGGAGCGACCGCCCGCCCACCACATCCGGATCGTACTCCACCTGGCTCAGCAGGCCGCGGGCGCTGGTCAGCAGCGCCAGCGCCTGCGGGCCCGCGCCGGAGCGCGCCAGCACCGTGGCGCGGCCGCGCTGGGCCTCCGCCAACCCGACGATCGCGGTCTGCGCGATGGGGCTGGAAAGGCTCACCGCGCCAAAGGAGTCGTCGCGCGTGGCGGTGTTCAGCAGGCTGGGCGGCACATCGACCCGGTACAGTTGCTCCGCCCGCGTCAGCAGGCGCAGCGCCGCCTCATGCTGGCCCTGGTTCAGCGCGTGCAGGCCGCGGTAATGCGCCAGCCGCGCCGGCGCCGTGGGGTCGGAGGCCCGGGTCGCCAGGCCGTCGGCGCGCAGGAACAGCGCCTCCGCCTCCCGGAACCGCTGCTGGTTGGACAGGTTCAGCGCCAGGTGGACGACGGCGCCCACGGTGTTGGGATCCGCCGCGCCCAGCACGCGTTCCTGGATGGCGAGCGCGGCGCGATAGGCGTCTTCCGCCCGCACATGGTTCTCCGCCGCGTTCCATTGCTGGCCGAGGTTCATCGCCTGTTCGTAGTCGCGCACGTCGCCGGCCCCGAAGGCCCGCGCCGCCAGCCGCACCGTCTGCAGCTCCAGCGCCTCGGACTGCGCCGCGGCGGTGGGGCCGCCGGGGGCGATGCCGCGCGCCAGACGCTCGATCACCACCAGCGCGGTGGGAATGCCATCCGCCAGCACCGGGCCTTCCGCGCCCTGCGTCACCAGGGCGACATGCTGCCAGCCGCCCTGCCGGCGGGTGCAGGCCAGCACCAGCGCCCGGCTGCCATCGCCGAGCCGCGTGGCCTGGGGCGCGCCGCAGGCCAGGCGCTGGTCCAGCCAGCTGCGCCAGATGCCGCCCGCGGCGATGCGGTCGAGGGCGGCGTCATCGGTCGGGCCGATCAGCGCGAAGACCCGCGCGGCCGGCTGCGAATAGCCGCCGCAATAGGCCTCCGTTGCCTGTGAAACGGGATAGTCCAGCGCCACCGGCCGGCCATCCTGGCTGAGGCAGGCCTCGCCGCGGGAATCCGCGCCGGCCGGGCGGGCGGCGGCGGCGGAGGCAATGCCGCTGGAGGCGACATAGGCGTCCGGCGGCGGGCTGGTGCAGGCGGCGCCGAGCAGCAGCGCAAGCCAGGCGAGGCGGCGCACGACCATGGTCAGTAATCCTCCTCGGCGATATTCGGCAGCAGCACGTCGGGGTCGAGCCGCGGCCTGTCGCGGCGGATGTCGATGCGGGTATCCAGCGGCACGACAAACGGCTGCGCCAGCGAGGTGCCGGCACAGTTCACCGCGCCAATGACGCATTCATTGAAGCGGTAGCGGACCTCATCCGCCGCGGCCCGGGCGGTGGAACGGCCGAACTGCGCGGCGATGCCGGCCTCGACGCGGTTGAGCTGGCCGGACAGGCTGACCACGTTGTCGCCCGCCGCCCGCTCCGTGCCCGGCAGGCCATGCACACCAAGCCGCCCGGCCGTCAGCACGCCGCTGGCGGTGCCGCCATCGAGCATCAGTAATACCGGGCTGTCACCGGCATCCAGCAGCAGCGTCACCGTGCCGGCCGCGGCGGCACTGGCCGCGCCGCTGCCGCCATCATCCACGCCGAAGACCAGGGCGCCGACGGGCGTGTCGCTTGCCCGCACCTGCCAGGGCTGCTGCACCGCCTGCAGGCCCGGCCGGTCCGCCGTGGCGTCGGTCACGGCGCCGGGGGTGGCGCGGAATGCGGTGCCGCTGCGGCGGGTGTCGTAGATCACCAGCGGCAGCCGGGCGAGGTCGGTCTGCACCACCGCCACGTCACTGGTGGCAACGCTGCCGCCGGCAGCGAACAGGACGGAGGTGCCGGCGCGGATCTCGCTGGACACCACCACGACCCGTCCGTCCGAACGCCCGGCCTGGCCCACCACCAGCTCCAGCTGGTTGCCCTGCAGCGCCACGCCCTCCAGGCTCAGCGCCTGGGCCAGGGCGGTGGACTGGCCCGCGGCCAGCCGCACCACGCCCGGTGCGGTCACGCTGCTGCCGGGGTCGAGCCGCAGGAATCCATCGGCCTGGATCCGCGCATCGCCGCTTCCGGCCTGCACCGCCGCGTCCCGCAGCAGCAGGTTGCCGGTGGAGCGCAGGGTGTAGCCCTGCGTCGCGGTCTGCGGCCCGCTCACCACGGTTTCCGTGCCATCGGCCAGACCCTGGAGTTCGATGAGCGCGCGGCCGGCCGTCGCGCGGCTGGCCTGCATCTCCCGCACGATCAGGGCGTGGGTCGGGCTGGACGGGTCGCTGCTGAAGCGGCCGATGTCGATGGACCCGCCCTCGGCCCGCAGGATCGCCGCCTCGATGCGGCCGGCCGTGGCGCTGATGGCGCCCTTGCTCACCAACTCCACCGTGCCGGCGGCGGCGATGCGGCCGCCCCCCTGGGTGATGTCGCCCGCCGCGTTGAGGACGACATTGGCGGTGTCGCTGACCACGGTGCCGGCGGTGGAAACCGCGCCGCTGGTGGCGGTGAAGGCGACCGCCCCGGCGCCGCGCACCGAACCGCCGCTGGCCAGCGTGCCGGATTGCCCGGACAGGTCGACCGCGGCGCCGGTGGACTGGACGCTGCCGGCAATCGCCACCGCGCCGCCGGCGGCCGTCACCGCCACGGCGCCGCTGCCGCCGATGCTGCCGCCCGACTGCGTCACGCCCGACTGGCCGGAAACCGCGACGCCCGCGCCGCTGGATTGTACCGTGCCGGCGGTGCTGACCGCCCCGCCCGATGCCGTCAGCACGACGGCACCGCTGCCGGTGATGCTGCCGCCGGACTGGGTGACGCCCGCCTGGCCCGTGAGGCTGACGCCCGCATTGCTGGACTGCACCGTGCCCGCGGTGCTGACCGCGCCACCCGATGCCGTCAGCGCCACAGCCTCCGCCCCGGCGATGCTGCCGCCGGACTGCGTGACGCCGGACTGACTGGACAGCGCCACGCCGGCGCCGCTCGACTGCACGGTGCCGGCGGTGGTGACCGCGCCGCCGGCCGCTGCCAGCGACACCGCATCCACCGCCGCCACGCTGCCCCCCGCGGCCTGTGTCACGCCGGTCTGGCCGCTGAGCGCCACGCCCGCCGCCGTGCTGCGCAAGCTGGCATCGGCGACGACACCGCCGGTGCTGGAAACCAGTGCGACCGCGCCGGCGCCCTGGATGCTGCCGGCGCTCTGCGTCACGCCGGACGCGCCGGAAAGCGACACGCCGGCGCCGGTGCTCGCCACGCTGCCGGCCGTCGCCACCACGCCGCCTGAAGCCGTCAGCGCCACCGCGCCGCTGCCGGCAATGCTGCCGGCGCTCTGCGTCACGCCGGACGCGCCGGCAAGCGACACGCCGGCGCCGGTGCTCGCCACGCTGCCGGCCGTCGCCACCACACCGCCTGAAGCCGTCAGCGCCACCGCATCGGCGCCCTGGATGCTGCCCGCGCTCTGCGTCACGCCGGAGGCGCCGGCAAGCGACACGCCGGCGCCGGTGCTCGCCACGCTGCCGGCCGTCGCCACCACACCGCCCGAAGCCGTCAGCGCCACCGCATCGGCGGCGGTGACGATGCCGCTTGCCGCCTGACCCACCCCGGCCTGACCGCTGAGTGTGATTCCAGCGCCACTGCTGGTGACCGTCGCAGCGGCGTCGACACGGCCCGCGGAGGCCGTGAGCGCCACCGCACCGCTGCCGGCAATGCTGCCGGCGCTCTGCGTCACGCCCGTGCTGCCTGCCAGGGTCACGCCCGCGCCGCTGCTGCTCACGCTGCCCGCCGTCGCCACCGCGCCACCGGACGCCGTCAGCGCCACCGCGCCGCTGCCGGCAATGCTGCCGGCGCTCTGCGTCACGCCCGTGCTGCCCTCCAGGGCCACGCCCGCGCCGCTGCTGCTCACGCTGCCCGCCGTCGCCACCGCGCCGCCCGACGCCGTCAGCGCCACCGCATCGGCGGCGGTGATGATGCCCGTCGCCGCCTGGGCGACCCCGGATTGGCCGCTGAGGGCGACACCCGAGGTGGTGCTGCTGATGCTGGCATCGGCGGTGACACTGCCGGCGCTGGCGATGAGCGCCACCGCGCCACTGCCGGCAATGCTGCCGGCGCTTTGCGTCACGCCCGTGCTGCCTGCCAGCGTCACGCCCGCGCCGCTGGTCACGCTGCCCGCCGTCGCCACCGCGCCGGCCGAGGCGGTGAGTGCCACCGCGCCGCTGCCGGCGATGCTGCCGGCGCTCTGCGTCACGCCCGCGGCACCGGCCAGCGTCACCGTGCTGCCGGTGCTGAGGATCGTGCCCGTGCTGGCCAGCGTCGCATCCGCCGTCAGGGCCAGCGCGGCGCCGGCCTCCACCTGCGTCGCCGTCAGGCCGCCAGGTCGGGCGGAGCGGAAGGCCACGCCACCCGACGACGTGGCGGCAAAGCCCGCCACCTGGTTCGCCAGTTCCAGCGTGATCGCCCCTGCCGCCGCGCTGCCGTCGGCGCTTCGCACGTCCAGCGTATCGGCCGTGAGGATCGCGGCCTGGGTCACCGCGCCGTCGCTGCGCAGGTCCAGCGCGTTGGCCGCGCCCACATCCACCGCGCCGGACAGCGCCAGCGCCGCATCGCCGCGCAGCGCCGAATCCCCCGCCGCCGTCACGCCCGTCACCTCCAGCCCGGCCGCCAACGCCGAGCGGAAGGAAACGGCGGCGGACGAAACCGCCGCGAAGCGGCCCACCTGGTTCGCCAGGCCCAGCGTGACGGCGCCCGCCGCCGCGCCGGTGGCGCCGCGCACATCCAGCGTCTCCGCCGTGATGATCGCGGTCTGGGTCACCGCCCCATCGCTGCGCAGGTCCAGCCGGTTCGCCGCCCCCACATCCACCGCGCCGGACGGCGCCAGCGCCGTATCGCCGCGCAGCGTGGAATCCGCCGCCGCCGTCACCCCGGTCACGTCCAGGCCCGCCGCCAGCGCCGAGCGGAAGGAAACGCCCGCGGCGGAGGCGGCCGCGAAATGGCCCACCTCGTTTGCCAGGTCCAGCGTGATGGCCCCGGCCGCCGCGCTGCCGTCGGCGTTCCGCACATCCAGCGTATCCGCCGTGATGATCGCGGTCTGCGTCACCGCACCGTCACTGCGCAGGTCCAGCCGGTTCGCCGCCCCCACATCCACCACACCGGACAGCACCAGGGAGGGATCGCCGCGCAGCGTGGAATCCGCCGCCGCCGTCACCCCGGTCACGTCCAGCGCCAGGGTGGAACGGAAGCCGACGCCGGCCGAGGATGCGGCCGCGAAGCTGCCGACCGAATTCGCCAGCTCCAGCGCGATCGCCCCCGCCGCCGCGCCCGTCGCGCCACGCACATCCAGCGTGCCGGCGGTCAGCGCCGCGGTCTGTGTCACCGGGCCATCGGTGCGCAGGTCCAGCCGGCTGGCCGCCCCCACATCCACCGCACCGGACAGCACCAGGGAGGGATCGCCGCGCAGCGTGGAATCCGCCGCCGCCGTCACCCCCGTCACCTCCAGCGCCAGGGTCGAGCGGAAATTGACGCCCGCCGAGGAGTCGGCCGCGAAGCTGCCGACCTGGTTCGCCAGGTCCAGCGTCACCGCCCCGGCCGCCGCGCCGGTCGCGCCGCGCACATCCAGCGTGCCGGCGGTCAGGGCCGCGCCCTGCGTCACCGCACCGTCGCTGCGCAGGTCCAGCGTCGCCGCGCCGACCGCCGCCGCGCCGGTCAGCGCCAGGGACACGTCGCCCCGCAGGCGCGAATCCGTCACCGCCGTCAGCCCGGTCACCGAGAGCCCGCCGGCGCCCGCCGAGCGGAAATCCACCCCGGCCGAGGACACCGCGGCGAAACTGCCGATGTCGTTCGCCAGGTCCAGCGTCACCGCGTCGGCGGCGGCGCCGGTGGCGCCGCGCACCGCCAGCGTATCGGCCGTCAGCAGCGCCGTCTGCGTCACCACGCCATCGGCGCGCAGCAGCAGGTCCTCGGCCGCGCTCAGCGCCGCCTCCACCGCGATGGTGGCGCCGCGCAACTCCACCTGCTCCACGCCCTGCGCCGCCAGGTCCGCCGCGCCGGCCACGCGCACCGCGCTGGTGCCGGCGCCGTTCAGCAGCAGCGTGGCGGTATCGGCGGCGATCCGGCCGATGCTGTCACTGCCGACAACCAGCGTATCGGCCGGCGGCGCGCCGCTGTCGCCGCCAAGCTGGATGGCGCGCCCCGCGGTGCGTGGCCCGATTTCCAGCGTCCCGCCATCGGCGCCGAGGCCGGCGCGGAAGGCGCCGGTGCCGCTGGAGACCAGCGAATCCGTCACCAGCGTGACGCCGGCATCGGCACCGCTGCCGACCAGCGCCTGGATATCGAGCGCCCTGGCCGTCAGCGTCACCCCGTCCGAGCCGGTGACATCGCCGGTCACCGTCATGGTGCCCCCGGCGGTCAGAGCCGCCGTGCCGCCGGCCACCACGCCGGTGACGCCCAGCGCGCCCGCGGCATTGAAGGTGACATCGCCCGAGGAGGCCGCCGCGAAGCCGGTCACCAGATTGGCCAGGCCGAGCGTGATCGCCCCGGCTGTCGCCCCGCTGGCGCCGCGCACATCCAGCGCGCCGGCGGTGATGACCCCGGCCTGCGTCACCGCGCCGTCGCTGCGCAGGTCCAGCCCGTTGGCCGCCACATCCACCGCGCCCGACAGCGCCAGGGAGGTGTCGCCGCGCAGGGTCGAATCCGCCGCCGCCGTCATGCCCGTCACGGTCAGGCCGCCGGCGATGGCGGAGCGGAAGTCGACACCGGCGGAGGAGACCGCGATGAAGCTGCCAACCTGGTTGGCCAGCGCCAGCGTCACCGCGCCGGAGGCCGCACCGCTGGCGCCGGCGATGTCCAGCGTGGCGGCGGTGACGATCCCGGTCTGCGTCACCGCCCCATCGGCACGGAGCCGCGCCGTGGCGCCGGCCGTCAGGGCCGCATCCAGCGCGATGGCGGCGCTGCTCGTCAGGGTCGCGTCCGTGCCCGCGGCCACCGCGCCGGCCAGGGTGATGCCGGGCGCGCCCAGTGTCACCGCGCCGGCGGTGGCCGTCACCGGCCCCGCCGCCAGCGCCAGCGTGCCGCCGAAGGTGAAGTCCGTGGCCGCGCTGCCGCTGACCGCGCCCACCGCGTTCAGCGGGCTGGCAGTGGCCAGAAGCACCGATCCGGCGTTGGACGTTGCCGCCAGGCTGTTGGTCGTGAGCAGGCCCGCTGCCGTCTGCGTCACATCGTTCTGCGCCACCAGCGTCAGCCCCGTGGTGGCGCGCAGCGCGGCCTCCACGGCGATGCTGGCGCCACGCAGTTCCACCTGCTCCACGCCCAGCGCGTCGAAATCCAAGGCCGACACCGCGCGCAGTGCGGAGGTGGTGCCACCATTCACCAGCAGCCGCGCGGTGAGGGGGTCGATCACCGCCAGCACATCGTCGCCGATCGTCAGCGTGTCGGCCGGCGCACCGGCGCCGCCCAGCCGGATGTCGCGGCCGGTGCTGCGCGGACCGATGGCCAGCGTGCCGCCATTGCCCGCCGTGCCGGCCCGCAGCGCCGCACCGGCGGTCACCGTCAGCGTGTCCGTCACCAGCGTCACATCGGCATTGGCGCCGCTGCGCACCGGACCGGCGAGGCTGAGGGTCTCGGCGGTCAGCGTGACGCCGCCGGTGCCTTCCGCTGTGCCGGACAGGCTCAGGCCGGCATCGGCGGTCAGCGCCAGGCTGCCGCCCGCCGTCGCATTGGTCACCGTCAGCCCGCCCGCCGCGGCGGAGCGCAGGGTGAGGTCGCCATCCGCGAGCCCCTCGACGGTGCCGACCTGGTTCGCCAGGCCGAGCGCGACGGAGGCGGCGGCGGAGACGGTGGCGCCGCGCACATCCAGCGTGCCGGCGGTGAGGATGCCGGCCTGCGTCACCGCGCCGTCGCTGCGCAGGTCCAGCCGGTTGGCGGCGCCCACATCGATGGCACCGGTCAGGGCCAGGGCGTTATCGCCCTGCAGGGTGGAATCGCCCGCGGCGGTCACGCCCGTCACCGCCAGCCCGGCCGCCAGGGAGGAGCGGAACGCGACCCCGGCCGAGGCGGTGGCGGAGAAATTCGCCACCTGGTTCTGTTGGTCTAGCGCGATGGCGGCTGCGGCCGCGCCAGTCGCGCCGCGCACATCCACCAGGCTCGCGGTGATGATCCCGGCCTGGGTCACGCCGCCATCGCTGCGCAGGTCCAGCCGGTTCGCCGCCCCCACATCGACATCGCCGGACAGCGCCAACCGGGCATCGCCCTGCAGGGTGCTGTCCGCCGCCGCCGTCGCCCCGGTCACCGTCAGCCCGCCCGCCAGGGCGGAGCGGAAGCTGATGCCGGCGGAGGAGGCGGCGGCGAAACTCGCCACCTGGTTCGCCAGATCCAGCGTGATGGCGCCGGCTTCGGCGCCGGTGGCGCCGCGCACATCCAGCGTGCCGGCGGTGATGATGCCGGTCTGCGTCACCGCGCCGTCGCTGCGCAGGTTCAGCGTGGCCGCCGCATCCAGCGTCACCGGCGCATTCAGCGCGATGGCGCCGCCGGCGGTCAGCGTCAGGTCGCCGGCCGCCTTGTTGATGGCGGCGGAGACGGTGATGCCGTTCACCGCCTCCAGCGTCATGTTGGCGGCGAAGCCGTTGATGTCCGTGTTCAGCACGAACAGCGTGCCCCCGGCATCCGTATTGGCCTGGATCAGCGCGGCGCCGCCGGCCTGGTTCGCATCCTCCGGCCCCAGATCGCCGGCGTCGGGCTGCACGGCCACCACCTCGATCGCCAGCGGGTCGAACAGCAGGGTGCCGTTCGCCCCGGCGGGCGCGCGCAGATCCACCGTGCCGGCAATGGCCAGCGCCGCCTGGCCGGAGATCTCGATGAAGCCGCCATCGCCGCCCGCCGCGCCGCCGCGCGCGGACAGCGCGCCCTGCATCGCGGTTTCGGACAGGCTGTTGATGACAATGCTGCCGCCCTGCCCGGCCGCCGTCGCATCGGCGGTGAGGCTGGCGCCGGCGGCAATGCGCGTGGTGGCGGCCAGGGCGCCGTCACGCCCGCGCCCGGTGCTGCCCGCAAGGATGGTGCCGCCGCCGCCGGGGGCGGAGGCATCGAGCTTCGCCCCGGCCTCCAGCGCCACCAGCGTCTTGCCCTGCACCGCCACAAGCCCGCCGCGCACCGCGGCCCCGGTGCCCGCAGCCGCCACAATGCCGGCGACGGAGACGCGTTGCGTGGTCGCCCCGCCCAGCTGCACCGTGCCGCCGCCCGCGGCGCCGGAAGCGCTCAGCCGCGCCGGCTGCGCCACCACCACCGCACCGCCCGGCGCCGTGGCGGCGATCTGCCCGCCACGCCCGGCGCTGGCATCGGCGGAGATGTGGCCGGCATCGATCCGCGCCTCGCCGCCCACCGCGCGCAGCGCCACCTGGCCGCCGCCGCCGGCGGCATCGGTGCTGATGCGCCCGGTGTTGCGCAGCACCGTGTCCACCACGCCGCGCGCCGCTTCCGCCGTCAGCAGCACGGTGCCGCCCGCGGCCTCGATCAGGCCGGAATTGGTCACCAGCGCCACGCCGCCGCCCGGCGCCTGGCGTACCGCCTGCGTCACGTCCAGCGACACCAGCCCATCGCCGGCGAGGTCGAGTGTGAAGGTCTCGGCGCCGGCCAGCGCCACCCGGCCCAGCCGGGCCTGGATCACGCCGGCATTGGCGACGCCCGGCGCCACCAGCGTGGCCAGGCCGCGATCGGCCACGGTGATGCGACCGTGGTTCTCCACCCGGGCGCCGGGGCGCGGCGCACCGTCGAAGACCATGCGGCCGGCCATGAAGTTCTGCGTGGTGATGTTCGCCGCGCTGGCGATCAGGCTGCCGACATTCACCTGCGCGCCGGGCGCGAAGACCACGCCGGACTGGTTGACGATGGCGATGCCGCCATTGGCGGTGATGCGGCCCGCGATGAGCGAGGGATCCGGGCTGTTCACCCGGTTCAGCGTCCAGGCGGCCGACGAGGGCTGGTTGAAGCGCACCGCCTGGTTGGCGCCGACATCGAAGCCGCGCCAGTCGATCGCCGCGCGCTGGCTTGCCTGGTCGATGGTCGTGGTGGTCGCGGTCCGGCTGATGCTGGCGGCGCCCGCCACCACCTGGCCGCCGCTGGGCGCGGCATTCGGCGCCTGCGCCAGGGCGGGGGCAGCGGCCAGGACCGGCAGCAGGGCGCTGGTCGCCAGCAGGCGGGCGCGCATTTGCGGAACCAGGCGCGGCTTCGGGCTCGGGGTCATGGGATGCGCCCTCAGAAGCGGGTGAGCAGGCGGAAGAAGCCGGCGGTCTCGGAGAGCGGTTTCACGCTGCTGCCCGCGGCATCGACCTGCCGGGTCAGGCGTTGCACCGCCTCGATGTCGAGCTGGATCCCTTCGGCCAGGAAGAGCCGCACGCCACCGCCCCAGGATTCGACGGTGCGATCCGGGTCCGTGGTCAGGTTCTCGAAGGTCTGGCCGAAGTCGCGGAACAGGTAGAATTGCGCGCTGGGCTGGACCGTCGCGTCGCCCTCGCCGAGGCCGGGGATGCGGAAGGGCGCAGGCCGCACATCCAGCCGCAGCTCGCCGCTGGCGCCGAAGGCGGTATCCCCGGTGACCTGCCCGGCATAGAAGCCGCGGCCCAGCCGGTTGCCGCCGAACAGGAACTTCTCCGACAACGGCAGGACGTCGTCGCTGCGCTGGCCGCCGACCAGGCCGTAGACGCTGAACATCAGCCCCTCCGCCAGCATGGCGACCGGCTGGCTGCGGGAGAGTTCGGCGGTCCATTTGGTGAAGCCGAAATCGCTGCCGACGCGGCCCGGCGTGGCGGCGCTGTCGCTCGCGCCGAGCCAGTCGGTGCCCTGGTGCACGCGCAGATTGGCGGTGGTGACGGCGGCTTCGGGGGCGAAGGCCAGCAGCGAATCCAGCGACTGGCCCTCGAAGCCGAAGCGCAGGACGCGGCTCTGGTCCAGGCTCTGCCGCCGGCCGGGCGTGCCGACCTCCACCTCGCTGTCCAGCATGTCGAACTGCAGCGCGGTGTAGAGGTTCAGCGGCCGGGTGCGAATGATCGGGTAGCTCGCACCCACCCCCGCCAGCAGCGCCGTGCCGTCATAGCCCAGCTGCGCCAGGAAGGAGCCCGGCCGGGTCACGCCATAGCCGGCATAAAGCCGCATGCGCAGGCCGGAACCGCCGAGGAAGGCCTCGGCCGAGACCTGGCCCAGCGTCTGTTCGTAGTCCTGCGACTGGAACAGCAGCGCCTCCACCCGCTCCCCCATCGAGGTGAAGGAGTTGGCCCCGACGGCCAGCAGCCCCTGCAGCGGGCCGGTCAGCCGATAGCCGCGGTTGTCCACCGAAAGGTAACCCGACACGGCCCGGCGGGACACGCGCGCCACCAGTTCCAGCGCGCCGGAAGACCCGCCCTCCAGCGGCCGGACCACGCTGCGCACGATGACGCCCGGCACATCCCCGGCCAGCAGCAGGGCCCGTTCCAGTGCCGCAGTGCGCACCGGCCCGCTGCCGGCCAGCGGCGCCAGGAAGCGCAGCACCTGGGTGCCGGCCGGGCCGATGTCGCCATCCAGCTTCACCGATTCGATCCGGCCCTCGATGACCGAGAGCACCAGCACGCTGCCGCCCGCTTCCGGCACCAGGCCGGCAGAGGCGGTGACGAAGGGATAGCCCGCCTGGCCATAGGCGGAGATGGCGGCGATGCGCGCATCCTCGATGGCCGCCAGCGGCACCTCCTGCCCCACCAGCGGCGCCAGCAGGGCGCGCAGCGGGGCTTCGGGCAGGGCCTCGTTGCCGGTGATGCGCAGCCCGGTGATACGGACCCGCAGGGCGGCGCCCGGCCCTTCGGCGGGTTGCGGCAGCGCCGGGCGCAGCGAAGGGGCGAGCGCCGGCGGCGGCGTCGGGGCGACCCGCTCGATCTGACCGGGGCTCAGCGGCGGCGGGGCCGGCACCTGCGCCAGGGCGGGCATGGCGAGGACCGGCAGTAGCAGGGCGAACAACCTGGGTCGCAACATGCGTCGATACCACCCCTGGGAAAAGCCGCTTGGTCGTCGTTCTTGCCTATAACGTAACATTTGCGCACGAAGCGCAAGCCACGCATCCGCCGGCCGCAGGATGACGTTCTGGCGGAGGGTTGCGGGAGAGGCTGGCCGGGGGCGGCGGTCCGGACTAGGGTCCGCGCATGAGCACCGCACCCACCCCCGGCGCCGCGGCGACCGGCCTGCCCACCCTGTATCGCGCCGTGGAGGCGGTGACCGCGGAACGCCATCGCGCGCTGCGGCTGCGCCCGGCGCTGCGCCTGGCGGCGGCCACCCGTACCGGTGCCCTGCCGGTGGCGATGGAGGAAATGGCGCTGCTGGGCCGCCACCTGCCGCTGGTCTTCGCCGATGCCGCGCCGCATGTGCCGGTGGTGCTGCTGCGCCTGGCGGATGGCGATGCGCCGCGCGGCCTCGCCCCCGATGGCACCTGGCAGGCCGGCAGCTACGTGCCGGTGCATCTGCGGCGCTACCCCTTCCTGCTGGTCCCCTCCGGCACCGCGCCGGACCAGCTCGTGCTCTGCCTTGACCCGCAGGCGGAATGTCTGTCGAGCGAGGAGGGCGAACCGCTGTTCGACGCGGAGGGCAAGCCGACCCTGCTGCTGCAGCAGGCCTTCACCACCGCGCGCGACGCGGAAGCGGCCTTCCGCCGCACGGCGGAATTCTCCGCCACCCTCGGCCGGCTGGGCCTGCTGACACCGTCCACCGCCAAGGTGCCGCGCCCCGGCGGGCCGCTGCAGGTGACCGGCTTCCGCGCCGTGGACCGTGCGGCGCTGGGCCGGCTGGACGGCGCCGCGCTGGCGGCGCTGCGCGATGCCGGGCAGCTGGAGGCGATCTACGCCCATCTCGGCTCGATCCAGGGCTTTGCCGAGATGCCCTGAGCGCCTGGGGCTGGAGGCCGCGATTCCGCGCGGCGGCTCAGCCGTTCTCCAGCACCGCGCGGCCGGCGATCTCGAAGCGGTCCGCCGGCTGCACCAGGCGGGACAGCGTCATCGGTACGCCATCGGTGAAGGTGACGCGCCGGATCACCAGGCAGGGCTGGTTGCGCGGCACCGCCAGCAGCCGCGCCAGCGCCGCATCCGGCAGGATGGCGGTGATGGACTGCTCCATCTCCTTCGCCCGGCCGGTGCGGACCAGATGCGCGAAGGTGGTGCCGCGCGTGTAGTCCTGCGCCAGGTAGCCGTCGGAATAGCCGGGGCGCAGCCAGCGCGCCTCGTGCTGGATCGGCGCCGCGTCGCCCCGATGCAGAACGGCGCTGTGCGGCACCGCGGTGCCGGGCTTCAGCCCCAGCGCCGCGGCCGCTTCGGCCGGCGCCGGCAGCTCCGCCAGCGCCAGCACCTGGCTGCTCCATGCCATGCCGCGGGCGGTGATCTCCTCCGCGATGTCCTGGATGGTCATCAGGCCGAAGCGCGGCTTGGCGCGGGCAACGAAGGTGCCCACGCCCGGCACCTTGTCCAGCACCCCGTCCCGCGCCAGTTCCGCGAAGGCGCGGTTGATGGTGATGCGGGAAACGCCGAGCTGCGGCCCCAGCGCGTTCTCGGAGGGGATGCGCGTGCCCGGCGGCCAACTGCCGTCGCGGATGCGCTGCGTCACATGGGCCTTGACCACGGCATAGAGCGGCTTCGGCGCGGGCCCTGCCTCCCCTGCCGGCATCAGGCCGATTTGCGGTAGGCGAAGGCCTGGGCGAAGCGGCCGAGGATATGGTCGCCGCAGGTGGTGGGCTCATAGGCCGGCTGCGCCGCGCCCAGCGCCCGCGGGTCGATCGGCGCGGCGAAATCGGGGTCGTAGAAGGTGGCGATGGACATGCGCTCATGCCCCGAACGGTTGACCACGCGGTGCGGCGTGCTGGCGAAGCGGTTGTTGGACCAGCGGCCCAGCAGGTCGCCCACATTCACCACCAGCGTCCCGGGGAGGGGCGGCGCCGGGATCCAGGCGCCGGACTGCCTCTCCCGCACCTCCAGCCCGCCGCTGTCATCCTGCCACAGCAGGGTGATGCAGCCGAAATCGGTGTGCGGGGCGACGCCGAAGCCTTCCGTGTCGTCGGCCGGCTGCGGCGGGTAGAAGATCGCCTGGGTGCGTTGCAGCGGCAGGCCGTAGAAGGGGTCGAAGAATCCCGCGGGCAGGTCCAGGCTGATGGCGACGGCGCGCAGCAGCCGCGCGCCGCAGGCGCCGATGGCGGCGAAATACGCCTCCATCGCCGGGCGCAACTCCGGCACCGCCGCCGGCCACTGGTTCGGGCCGCGCAGCTTCTCCCCGGCCAGGACCAAGGGATGATCCTCCGGCAGGTCGAGCCCGATGGAGAAGAATTCCTTCAGATCGGGCTTGGTGGCGCCTTCCATCACCGCGCCGCCGGCCCGGTGCCAGCCGCGATGCACCAGATTGGCCCGCGTCTCGACCTTCACCGCCTCCGGCAGCAGGAAGAACCGCCGGCTGGCGGCGACGGCCGCGGCGATGACCGCCTCCGGCACGCCGTGGTTGCGGATGTAGAAGAAGCCAGGGCCTGTGCAGGCGGCGCGGATCTCTGCCGCAACCCTGTGCAGATCGGCGCCACCGCCGCGATCCGCGAGGTCGATCACCGGAAGTCCCTGTTGGACGGCGCCGTCGGGCATGGTGAGATGTTCCGATCGATCCGGGCTTGATCACCCGGGCAGGCCAAGCCTACGGTCATGACCTGTCATGTCAACCTTCGCGTGCCGATCCGGCTGTTGCCCGGGGGCCCAGCGTGGGCGCAGGGCACGGGGAAGGGCCGGCGCGGCCGGAACGTATCACGCAGGCCGCCAAGGCCGAGGAGAGCATGATGACCAAGCTGCTGATCACGCGGCGCAGCGCCGCCCTGGCCGCCGTCGCGGCGCTGGCCGCGCCCTCTCTCGCGCGCGCCGACAACCTGGCCAAGGCGCGCGCGGCCGGCGAGCTGCTGATCGCGACGGAGCTGCACTTCGCCCCCTTCGACTTCACCGAGGGCGGCCGCCAGGTGGGCATGAACAGCGAGCTGTTCGCGGAAGTGGGCAAGGCGCTGAACCTGCGCATCCGCTTCCAGGACCTGCCCTGGCCCGGCGTGCTGCCCGGGCTGGAGGCCGGCCGCTATGACCTGGTCGCCGGCCCCGCCACCATCACCCGCGCGCGCATGGAACGCTACCGCTTCTGCGCCCCGATCGCGGACGCCACCGTGGCGCTGCTGAAGCGCGCCAGCGATGCCAGCATCACCAAGCCCGAGGACATCAACGGCAAGACGGTGGGCTGCGCCCAGGCCACCGCGCAGCTGGCGCAGCTGCAGAACTTCGTGCGCGACAAGGGCCTGAACGTGCAGATCCGCGAATACCAGTCCTTCAGCGAGACCTATGCGGACCTCGCAGCCGGGCGCATCGTCGCGGTGGCCAATTCGCTGCCCAACATCGCCTATGTGGCGCAGCAGCGCCGGGTCTTCGCGGTGGTGCAGCCGCCCTTCGGCGCCAAGGTGTATTTCGGCTATCTCGGCCGGAAGGACGCCGAAAGTGCGCCGCTGCTGGATGCGGTGGATGGCGTGATCGACGCGATGCGCGGCGATGGCCGCCTGGCGGCGCTGCAGACCAAGTGGTTCGGCCAGGCCTTCGAGGTGCCGGCCCGCATCACCCAGGCCAATGCCTGATCCGGACCGGCGGCGGGGCCGCCTGAAGCGGACCGCAGCCGGGGCATGAGCTGGGATTTCCTGGTCGAGGCGGCGCCCTCCATGGCGTGGGCGACGCTGGCGACGGTGTGGATCTCGCTGGCCGCCGTCGCCGTCGGACTGGCCCTCGGCGTGCCGCTGGCGGTGGCGGCGGACCGCCCCTGGGCGCGGCTCTATGTCAGCTTCTTCCGCGGCGTGCCGCTGCTGATCCAGCTGCTGCTGGCCTATTACGCGCTGCCCTTCGCCGGCATCGACCTGCCGCCGCTGGTCGCCGCCGTGGGCACGCTGGGCCTGTGCTGCGCCGCCTACATGGCGGAGATCCTGCGCGGCGGCTTCGCCCTGGTGCCGCCGGGGGGCGTGGAGGCGGCGCGGCTGCTGGGGCTGACGCGGCTGCAGATCCTGCTGCGCATCCGCCTGCCAATCTCGGCCCAGGCGATGCGGCCGGCCCTGATCAGCGAGGCCATCATGATCGTCAAGGCCTCCTCCCTCATCTCCGTCGTCGGCGTGCTGGAGCTGACGCGCAGCGCCCAGGCGCTGGCCTCCTCCACCTTCGAGCCGCTGCCCGCCTATGCGCTGTGCGGCGCCATCTATCTCGGCCTGAACCTGCTGCTGATGCTGCTGGCCCGCGGCCGCCAGCCGGGGCGGCCGGCATGATCCAGGCGATCGCCGACAGCCTGGCCGCCGCGGCGCTGGGCCTGCCGCTGACGCTGGCGATCTGGCTGGCCGGCGTCGGCACCGGGCTGGCCGCCGGCTTCGTCATCGGCGCCGTGCGCTTCTTCGCCCCCGCGGCACTGACCTGGCCGCTGGCCACGGCGGTGGAGGCGGTGCGCGGCACGCCCTTCCTGGTGCAATGCTTCCTGCTGTATTTCGGCGGCCCCTTCATCGGCATCGATCTCTCCCCCATCCTCGCCGGCTGGGTGGCGCTGTCGGTCTACGGCGCGGCCTATTTCAGCGAGGTGTTCCGCGCCGGCTTCATGGCGGTGCCGCCAGGGCAGCTGGAGGCGGCGCGGCTGCTCGGCCTGTCCCGGCCGCAGGCGGTGCTGCGCATCATGCTGCCGATGATGGCGCTGGCGGTGCTGCCCTCGCTGGTCAACCTTGCCGTCATCCTCATCAAGGAAACCGCCGTGCTCTCGATCATCACGGTGCCGGAGCTGACCTTCCGCGTGCAGGGCGTGGGCTCCGCCACCTTCGCCTTCGCCGAGACCACGCTGGTGCTGGCCCTGGTCTACTGGGCGCTGGTGGAGGCCACCGCCTGGGCCTCGCGCCACGCGGAACGCCGCATCGCCCGGGCGCTCGCGGCATGAGCGCGCCGGTGATGGCCCCGATGCTGGCCGTGCGCGCGCTGGAACGGCGCGTGGGCGACGTGGAGATCCTGCGCCGCATCGACCTCGACGTGATGCCGGGCGAGGCGATCGGCGTGATCGGGCCGAGCGGGTCCGGCAAATCCTCGCTGCTGCGCTGCATCGCCGGGCTCGACCCGATCTCCGGCGGCACGGTGCTGGTGGAAGGGCGGGTGGCGCGGCCGGGGGATGGCGCCATCGGCATGGTCTTCCAGCAGTTCAACCTGTGGCCGCATCTGACGGCGCGGGAGAATGTGGCCCTGGCGCTGCGGCTGGTGCGGAAGATGCCGGCGGCCGCGGCGCAGGCGAAGGCGGAAGCCGCGCTGGCCCGCGTCGGCCTGGCGGCGCTGGCCGGGCGCAAACCGGCGGCCTTGTCCGGCGGCCAGCAGCAGCGCGTGGCGATCGCCCGCACCCTGGCCATGGAACCGCGCGTGCTGCTGTTCGACGAGCCCACCGCGGCGCTGGACCCGGAGCTGACGACCGAGGTGCTGGACGTGATCCGCGACCTGGCCCAGGCCGGCACCACCATGCTGGTGGTGAGCCACGAAATGGGTTTCATCGCCCGCCTGTCGACGCGCGTGGTGTTCCTCGACCACGGGGTCGTGGTGCAGGCGGCACCGCCGGCGGAATTGTTCGGCACCCAGGCCGAACCGCGCGTGCGCGGCTTCCTGCAGACCTACCTCGACCGCGTCGCCTGGGCGCGGGACGCCTGAAACGCGAAACGCGCGCCCGGCGATGCCGGACGCGCGTTCCCCTTGGACCCGCGGCGCCATCAGACCTGACGGCGCCGCGGCGCAGTCAGACCTTGCGGCGCGCGCGGTGCAGTCAGACCTTGCGGCGCGCGCGGCGCAGTCAGACCTTGCGGCGCGCGCGGCGCACCAGGCCCATGCCCAGCAGCGCGGTGCCGAACAGCGCCAGCGAGGCCGGCTCCGGCACCGCGGTGACGGTGGCGGAGAAGGTCACGTTCTGCGCCAGGCCGTTCTGCGTGGAGAAGGCCAGCGTGCCGATGGTGTCGTCATAGCCGGTGAGCGAGGCGGTGCCGGTGCCGACGATGTTCAGCGTGCCCGGGGAGCCGGCAACCTCGGTGACCGTCGCGCCATCGTCCAGCGAGAAGCTGGTGGTCAGCAGGTTGTTGGTGATGGTGAACAGCAGGCCGCCATTCACCGTCGGCGCGTAGGTGATGGTCTGCAGTTCGACGCACTCGAAGCAGGTGCCGAGTGCGGCGAAGTCGCCGGTGCTGACCAGCAGCGAGCCCTCGGAGGGGAAGGTGATCTGGGTTTCGGAAACGCTGTTCACGCCGGTGATCGACAGCGTGCTGCCAGCACCGATCGGACCAGCCATGGCCGGCGCGGCCATCGCGGCGATGGCGAGTGCGGCAACGGCGCCGAGGAGAGCCTTCTTCATATCATCTATCCCTACTGCGATCCGCCGAACATCGACCGATCCGGGACAGGACACTGCAAACCCCGGGCCAACTCCCCAGTACTCTGATTACAAACAATAAAATAGGGATTCGCAGTGGTTGCAACACCGCTTGCGTAAAGCGGCCCGACGCAGCATATCGGCAATGAAACCCCGATATGGCCGAGCAACGCTGTAGACTGTGGAGCTAAACCTATCGTCCACCGGGACGTCAACAAAGAATTGGACGTCGGAACCTTTGGTGAATCGCACTGTTGGCGGCGCGATTCATTGTGCGCAGCAAGGCTGAAGCAGACCGCACGGCAATGGCTGCGATGCCGCCCGGTGGCGCGCCCGGTCCACGCAAACGGGCCGGACCTTGCCGGTCCGACCCGTGGCAGACGCGGCGATAGCCGGGGGGTTATACCAGCCGCACGAAGGTTTCACCTTCGTGTCCCTCAGGCGCCGCGCGCCGCGCATCCGCGCGGCTTGGCTTCGCGGCACTTGCCGCGGCGCCCATGCGGCCGCTCGGTCCTTCGGGCCGCAGGTCGGGAGTTCGCGCGTGGGGTTAGAGCCGTTTCACCGCAAGCGAAGACGGTGAAACGGCTCCAGCCTATTGTTTCGACGCATTTTCCGAGTCGCCTTGCGAAGCCGCAAGGCTTGAAGATGCACTAGCGGGTGCGGGACAGGGAAGCGGCCTGCCGGGCCAGCCCATCCTGCTGCGCCAGCAGCAGGCCGGCGACCAGGCCGCGCAGGCTGCCCGGGCGGGTGGAGGCGGCTTCATCCGGTCGGATCTCCACCACCGCCAGCACCGGCGCCGGGCCGCCGCCGCGAAGGGCGGAGGCCGCCTGGGCCAGGCGCGCCCGCAACCCGTCGCCAGCCGGCACGCCGTCGCGCCAGGCGCCCACCGCCACCAGGGCCCTGCGCCCGGCTTCCCGGCGCACCTGCCACGCCATGCCCGGCCCATTGACCTGGAAGGTCAGCGCCTCGTCATCGCCGGTGCCGGCGGCGCTGCGCCGCGCCGCGGCCACCGCGGCCCAGTTGCTCGCCGGGTCGAAGCGCAGAAGGCGGGCGGCGACCCGCGTGCCGCCGCAGGCCAGACCGCCTTCCGCCATCGCCACGCAGCCTTCCGGCACCGCCAGCGCCGCCGCCACCGGTCGCGGCG
>NZ_JAAVNE010000032.1 GCF_012103215.1 Falsiroseomonas selenitidurans | reverse complement strand
CACACAACGCCGACCCGAAGCCCTTCCGCTGGACCGCACCTGCCGACACCATCATCAGCAAGCACCAGCGCGGGAAACGTCTGCTGGAATCACTCCACTAGAGCCGTTTCACCGTCTTCGCTTGCGGTGAAACGGCTCTAGTCTCGCACCACGCGATACAGCGCCGCGTGGAAGGCCAGGCCGGGCGGCGGCGGTACGCGCAGTTCCGCCTGCATCCGCCGCGCGGCCGCCTGGAAGGCCTCCGGGCTCTCCCACACCGCGACATTGATGAGCTGGAAGCGGGCATCCGGCAGGATCGCCTGGTGCAGCCGGGTGGAATGGTAGCCGGGCTGGCGCGCCAGGAAATCCCGTGAGGCTTCCCAGAAGCGGATGGTCGGCTCCAGCGCGCCCTGCGGCACGTCGAAGACATTGATCAGCGTGACCGGCTGCGCCTGAGCGGCAGGGGCCAGGCCAAGGCTGCCGATCAGCAGCGCGGCGGGAATGAGGCGTCGCATCGTCCTTGCTCCGGTGGCGGGGGTGAGGGAAGGGCGCGGCGTGCCACCTGCCGCCGCGCCGAAGCGGCAGGGTCAGGCGGGTTCGGCCTCCTCAGGCTCCTGCAGCCGGTCGCGCAGCAGGCGCAGCGTGGCCAGGGTGCTGGCCAGAAGGGCCGGGTCGACCGCCTCGGCCAGCGCGGCGGCGCGCGGCGCCCAGGCGGCGCTGGCGGCGGCATAGGCGGCTTGGCCGGGCGCGGTCAGCTGCACCAGGGGCGCGCGGCGGTGGTTCGGGTTGGGCGCCAGTTCCAGCAACCCCTCCGCCACCAGCTCCTGGACAATGCGGCGGACATTCTGCCGGGTCAGGCCCATGGCGCGGGCGACATGCGCGGTGGGGCCCGGATGCGGCGCCAGCGCCACCGCCCCCAGCACCTGCCAGCGGGCGGAGGTGAGGCCGAGCGGCGCCACCACCCGGTCGCCCGCGGCCAGCAGCCGTCCGTTGAGGCGGAACACCTCGACGGCGATGTCGGAAATCCAGGCCTCGGGGGTGGGGGTGGTGTCCATGGGTGCGATGAACACCAATTGGTGCTATGTTGTCAATCTCGATTTGACGAGGCTGCGGTACGATCCGCGCCCATGGCAGCGCGGCCCCTGCTAGTGCGATGTGCTGCCACGTGTTTGCGGAACCGCCAGGCGATCCGCCCGGCGCGAAACGGCTCTAGCTTATTGTTTAGACGCATTTTCTGAGTCGCCTTGCGAGGTTGCAAGGCTTGAAAATGCTCCTAGTCATCCGGCGCGCCCTTCGTCTCCTCCGTCACCCCCGGCGGGTCCGGATACAGGTCGGACGGCACCTTGGCCTTCGGGTTCCGGGTGGTGCCGCCCTGCTGCACCTTGGCGGCGGTGTCCTTGGTGGCGGGATCGGCGCTGTTCATGCGCGCCGTGGCGCCGGTCGGGAGGGGGCTGGGGCGGTTTTGCTGGGTCATCGCCCGGCAACGCGCGCCGGCCGCCTTGGCTCCCTGGCGCAGTGGCCGCCCGCTCGGCATGATCCGCCCCGGCCGAACCCGAAGGACGCCGCGCCTGGCGCGCCGCGGCGACCTCATTCTCCATGACGCCACGCGGTTCGACGGCACCGGCGGGCCGCGCCGGCTGGGCGATAGCGGCGGGGGGAGACCGGATCGCGGCCATCGGCGATCTCGCCCGGCGCCCTGCTGGCCTGCGGCGAATGCCGCCGCCGGGGCGGCCGGCATGAGGGCCGCCGGATCATCCCGGAGGCCATCCTGCGCGAGGCCTGGGTGCCGCCGGCACGCTCGCCCTGGTCCGGCCAGTCCCATGGCCCGGGCCGCTGGATCACGGAGGCGCAGGGCCAGAAGGTGATCCCTGCCTGGGCTATGGCGGGCAGATGCCGAATCGGTGGCCGGCGCTTGGCCTGACCGTGGCGAGGACCTGGAACCCGATGGGCCGCGGGTGCGCGGCCAGGTGCGGACCCGGGACGCATTGCTGGTGGACGGCATCCTGCCGGCCCTTCTCGGCGCGGTCTGATCCGCCTCAGCGGCAGCGCATCGCCACGCTTTGCCGCGTGAGGGTCTGCACGCAGACCTTCAGCGCCTCCGGCAGGACGATGCGAAGATAGGCCGAGGTGCCCTGGTAGCGGCAGACCAGCAGCACCGGGCCATAGCCGGCGAGTTCCCAGCGCGAGACATGCCGCTCTCCTTGCTGCCGGCCGCGATCGGGCGCCAGCAGGGCGGGTGCGCGCTCGGCCTCGTTGCCCGGCGGACCGGCGACCAGCCCTACCCGGTGCAGCGCGTCCCCACTGCCGGGCGGCCCGATCCGCTCGAAGCCGGCTTGCGCTTCGGCCGGCAATTGCGCCGGGCATGCGATGGGCGCGGCCGCCGCATCTGCCGTCGCGGCGAGCATCACCATCCCCAGGGCAGCCAGTGCGGTCGCTGTCGTCATGCATCCGGAGTCCGTGTCACCTCGGGAATGTTGCATCGCGCCGCGCCAGAAATCATCCGGCGCATTGTGCCCCGGGGCAACATCGCGCAGGCCGGCGCGTACCAGGATCCGGACATCGCCCGGATGGTCCATGATCACGCTGTCGCCACGCTGCAATATCGGCACCGGGAACTGGATCGGCCATGCCAGAAGGCGGAGTTCGGCCATGACTTCTGGCCCTCATTGCCCGGCGAATGATCTCGATCAGATTGGTCGCCGCGCCGAAATCGCCAGCGAAGTTCAAAATGAAGCAATCATCTTCCGATGAACGCATGGCATTGGCGGGCCTCATGCAGCAGCTGCGAATGCTGGATGCCTGGCGCGACCTGATGGCGCCTGAGAGAGCTTTTGAGGACATTGGCGGGTCGGCGGTACGGCGGTTTTCCACCCCCGCGGCGTTGTGAAACCTGCCGATGCAACGAGCATCGGCCGCATTTCGCGCCCTGCGCATCCGCAGCCGCCAGCATCCCCAAACGGTCCCTGAGGATGGTTGCGCCATTGGCTTGTGTCACAAGATTGATCTTGAGCGCGACGGATGGCCGCGCTAGACTTAAAAAAAGTCGTCCGACGTAAAATGGCGGGGGCCAATCCTCATGGTCTGGCGTTTGCGGCAACCACCGCGGGTCACGCAGGGGACTGGCTACAAATGCTGGGCCGCTGCGCTCGAATGCTGGCTTGGTGCCACTCCAGACCGACCAAGCTGGGATCAGGAATTTCTTCTGAAATTCAGCAAATGGTATAGGAATTCTTCGAATAAATCGCTGCCTGACGGCGCCATCAATGCCGAGATCTTCAAGGAGATGGCAACGGAAGATCTACTCGGATTGTATATGGAATGGTATGAAGTGCCGAAAGGGCAAAGTCTGGGCGATGAACTTTTTCATGATTACCTGAGCACATATGGGTACCTTTTCCTGTCCTATACGCTGCTTTCAACAAGCCAGGACAGAAACGGAGGTATCCGTCATTGCGTGGTGATATGGGCGGCGGACAGGGCCGGCAATGTGAACGTGATGAATCCCTCGTCTGGCGCATACGAGAACAAGACGACCGACGATTTCACGGGCCCCTTTCTGATCGCATACCGGCCCGCCAGCTGACGGGTCGCCTGCAACGAGGCGACCAGCGCCCGGTTCCGGTCTGATCCGGGACGTCCCGCCCACAGCTTTCGAAGTGGGGCCGCCTACCCTGGCGCCCGGCCTGCCCGCTTGCCATGATGCGCCGCCTGACCAGGGGGATATGGCGCCATGGCGCTTCGCTGCGACCTCATCATCCGTGACGCCACGCTGTTCGACGGCACCGGCGGGCCGCGCCGGCTGGGCGATATCGGCGTGAAGGGGGACCGGATCGCGGCCATCGGCGATCTCGGCGGCGCGACGGCGGACCGGGAGGTGGTCGCCACCGGCCGCGCCGTGGCCCCCGGCTTCATCGATGCCCATACCCATGACGACCGCGCCGTGCTCTGCGGCCCGGCCTGCACCACCTGCAAGACCAGCCAGGGCGTCACCACCGTGGTCGTCGGCTGCTGCGGTGTCAGCCTCTCCCCCGCCCGCTTCAAGCGCATGCCGCCCCCGCCGCTGGACCTGATCGGCGCGGAGGGCTGGTGGCGCTTCGGGGATTTCGGTGACTACGCCGAGGCGCTGCGCCGCCAGGGGTCGGAGGTCAACACCTACGCCCTGGTCGGCCACCAGACCATGCGGGTGGAGGCGATGGATGGGGATGTGTCCCGCCCGGCCAATGACCGCGAGATCCACCACATGCACCAGCGCCTGAAGCAGGCGCTGGCGGAAGGCGCCTCCGGCTTCTCCACCGGCCTCTACTACGACCCCAACAAGCATGCGACGACCGAGGAGGTCATCGCGGTGGCGGAGGCGCTGAAGACCACCGGCGGCCTCTATTCCACCCATATGCGCGACGAGGCGGACCGCATCCTGGCCTCGATCGAGGAGACGATGAAGATCGGCAAGCAGGCTGGCGTCGCGGTGCAGATCAGCCACCACAAATGCTCGCTGCCGGAGAATTTCGGCCGCTCCACCCAGACCCTGCCGCTGATCGCCGAATATGCCAGGACGCAGGAGGTGGCCTATGACGTCTACCCCTATCCGGCCGGCTCCACCGTGCTGATGCCGGATCGTCTGCGCGACGATGTGAAGGTGATGATCACCTGGTCCGTCCCGCACCCGGAGTTGGCCGGCCAGTACCTCCACGACATCGCCCGCGGCTGGAACAGCGACATCAAGGCGGCCGCCGAGCGCCTGACGCCGGCCGGCCAGATCAGCTTCCAGATGGATGAGGAGGATGTGCGCCGCATCATGGCGCATCCGCTGTCCATGATCGGCAGCGATGGCATCCCGCACGACGCCCACCCGCATCCGCGCCTGTGGGGCACCTTCCCGCGCGTGCTCGGCCATTATGCGCGGGGGCTCGGGCTGTTCTCCATGGAGACCGCCATCCACAAGATGACGGGCCGCTGCGCCGAGGCCTATGGCATCGTTGACCGCGGCGTGCTGGCCGAGGGCGCCTATGCCGACCTGGTGCTGTTCGACCCCGCCACGGTGATCGACGCTGCGACCTTCGAGACACCGACCCTGCCCAGCCTCGGCATCGAGGAGGTCTGGGCCAATGGCGTGGCAACCTTCCGCGCCGGCTTCGGCGAGAAGGGCGGCGCCACGGGCGAAAGGCCCGGGCGGCTGGTGACGCGCCATCGCGCCTGAAGAACCTCGGCCCTGGTATGTGCCGCCGCCCGCCAATGATTCGGGCGCGGCCGCCGCATCGGGGGACCGGAAGGGCGACCGGCCGGCCCGCACCGCGCGCAATGCCATGATCGGCGCGCTGCTGCTGCTGGCCGCGCTGGTCGGCGGCGCGCAGTTGTTCAGCGGCAGCTGGACCGCGCCCTTCGAGATGACGCGCTACATCAAGGCCGGGCCGCGCCAGGGCGCCCGGACCCTGGAGCGCGACCTGCTGGCCGCGCATCCGCCGGGAAGCTCCATGGGGCCGGTCTATGCCGTGCTGCAGCGCATGGGCTTCGCCTGTGGCGGCCTGGCCGCGCCCGGCCTGCCGGAAACCTGCCGCTTCCGCGCCCGGAGGTCGGAGCGGGAGGTGCTGAGCGCCCAGGTGGATTTGCGGCATGACGGGCTGGTGTTGCAGTCCATCGCCGTACGCATGGATGTGGCGCCGAACTGAGCTTTGATCGGGTCAGTATCCCTGCCACGATCAGCGCATGGACTGGTTGCCCCTTTTCGGTTTCGCCATCGCCTCCTCGGTCACGCCGGGGCCGAACGTGCTGATGGTGGCCGCCGCCGCCGCCGGGCATGGGATGCGCCGCGTGCTGCCGCACATGCTGGGCATCACCGTGGGCTTCGGCGGCATGATCCTGCTGGTCGGGCTCGGCCTCGCCGGGCCGCTCTTGGCCAGCCGCCTGCTGCACGAGGTGCTGCGCTGGGCGGGGGCGGCCTGGCTGCTGGTGCTGGCCTGGAAGATCGCGACCGCCCCGCCGCCCCAGCCCGGCCAGGCCGCCGCGGCGCGGCCGCCGCTGGGCTTCATCGGCGGCGCCCTGTTCCAATGGGTGAACCCCAAGGCCTGGATGATCGCCGCGGCCGTGGTGCCGGCCTTCACCCGGCCCGGGGAGCCGATGCTGCCGCAGATCCTGGCCATCGCCCTGGTCTTCCTGGCCATCACCATGCCCTGCCTGCTGGTCTGGGCCGGCATCGGGGTTTCCGCCGGGCGGGTGCTGCGCAGCCCGGCGCGGCTGCGCGCCTTCAACATCGCCATGGCGCTGCTGCTGGTGGCGAGCCTGGTGCCGATGCTGCGGTAGAGGCCGCGCCGGTAGACGGAAGCGGATTCGCGCCCTAATCCCGGGAAGCCTACCGGGAGAACCGTCGATGGACATGCAGCACCCCGCCGCCGATCCGCATGCCGAGATCCGCGAGGAAGTCCGCAAGCTCTGCGCGCGCTTCCCCGGCGAGTATTGGCGGGAGCTGGATGCGCGCCGCGGCTACCCCACGGAATTCGTCAACGCCCTGACGGAAAGCGGCTACCTGGGCGCGCTGATCCCCGAGGAATTCGGCGGCGCCGGCCTGCCGCTTTCGGGTGCCGCGGCGATCCTGGAGGAAATCCAGTCGAGCGGCTGCAATGGCGCCGCCTGCCACGCGCAGATGTACATCATGGGCACCATCCTGCGGCATGGCAGCGCGGCGCAGAAGGCGCAGTACCTGCCCGCCATCGCGGAGGGCCGCCTGCGCCTGCAGGCCTTCGGCGTGACGGAACCCACCAGCGGCACCGATACCACGGCGCTGCGCACCACGGCGCGGCGTGAGGGCGACCGCTACATCGTCAACGGCCAGAAGATCTGGACCAGCCGGGCAGAGCATTCCGACCTGATGCTGCTGCTGGCCCGTACCACGCCGCGTGACCAGGTGGCGAAGAAGACCGAGGGCCTGTCCACCTTCATCGTCGACATGCGGACCGCGAAGGGCCTGACCATCCGCCCGATCCGCACCATGATGAACCACAATTCCTGCGAGGTCTTCTTCGACAACATGGAGGTGCCGGCGGAGAACCTGCTCGGGCAGGAGGGCCGCGGCTTCCGCTACATCCTGGACGGCATGAATGCCGAGCGCCTGCTGATCGCCGCCGAATGCATCGGCGACGCCAAGTGGTTCATCGCCAAGGCCAGCGCCTATGCCAAGGAGCGCGTGCTGTTCGGCCGCCCGATCGGCCAGAACCAGGGCGTGCAGTTCCCGATCGCCAAGGCCTACGCCCAGATGCGCGCCGCAGAGGCCATCGTGCAGAAGGGCCTGGCCAAGTTCGAGCGTGGCGAGAACTGCGGCGAGGAGGCGAACATGGGCAAGATGCTGGCCGCCGAGGCCAGCTGGGCCGCCGGCGAGGCCTGCATCAACACCCATGGCGGCTTCGGCTTCGCCGAGGAATACGACATCGAGCGCAAGTTCCGGGAGACGCGGCTGTACCAGGTGGCGCCGATCAGCACGAACCTGATCCTGTCCTATATCGGCGAGCATGTGCTGGGGATGCCGCGGAGCTATTGAAGCGCCCGCCTGTCGGGAGGGGCGGATTGAAGGCCAGGGGGGAGGAAGCAGTGGCGCTTCAGGTCGGGGACTTCACCCAGGCGACGGGTTTCTTTACCCGGCTGATCGCCGTTGTGGGCCAACCGCCTAATGAGCTGGAGCGGCGGCTTGGCTTTCACGCCGGGCGCCTCGCCCAGGGCTGGATGCTGCTGGCCTTGAAGGAGGCGATCGCGCCGGGGGAATTCGCCTTCGCCGGCTATACCAATTCCGCGGGCGGCCGCACGGCCGCCACCCTGCCGTCCGGCGTCACCCTGCCGGTCGGGATCGATGAGGCGATGCGCTCGCGGAGCAGCGAGATCGACCGGCGGCTTGGCGCCGGCTGGTACGGCGCGCAGCGTTCCCTGGCCGAGAGCTTCGTCCTGACCGGCCCACAGCGCATCGTGAAGGTGGTTCCGCGGATGCGGCACATGGCGGCGATGCCGGATGAGGAGCAATACCCGCCGGGCTCCGGCGTTCCGCAATGGATCCTCCTGAAGCCCAAGCGGTTCATCGTCGCCGCCATCGTGCGCCCCTCCGCCATGCATCTCGGTGGCGGCGCCGACGGGCCGATCCCGGCCCGATGGGCCGACCCGCTGGCGCTGGGTGCGCTATGACCGACGCGTCCCGCCCCCTCGCGGGCCTGCTCGTCGTCGCCATGGAACAGGCCGTCGCCGCGCCGACCTGTTCCGTGAAACTTGCCGATGCCGGCGCGCGCGTGATCAAGATCGAACGCGCGGAGGGCGACTTCGCCCGCGGCTACGACACGGCCGCCGCCGGCCAGTCCAGCTATTTCGTCTGGCTGAACCGGGGCAAGGAATCCCTCGTCCTCGACATCAAGCAGCCTGACGACAAGGCACTGCTGGCGCGCATCCTGGCGCGCGCGGATGTCTTCATCCAGAATCTTGCCCCCGGCGCCATGGCGCGTGCCGGCTTCGGCAGCGCCGAGCTGCGCGCAAGGCACAAGCGGCTGATCACGGTCGACATCTCCGGCTACGGGGAGGAAGGCGACTACGCCGCGATGAAGGCCTACGACCTGCTGGTGCAGGCGGAATCCGGGCTGGCTGCCATCACCGGGCATCCGGCCGGGCCGGGGCGCGTGGGCGTCTCCGTCGTCGACATCGCCTGCGGCATGAACGCCCATGCCGCGGTGCTGGAGGCGCTGATCGCGCGCTCCGTCACCGGGCAGGGCACCGGCATCGCCGTGTCGCTGTTCGACGGCATGGCGGATTGGATGAACGTGCCGCTGCTGACCTATGAGGGCACCGGCCGGGCGCCGGCCCGCGTCGGCCTCGCGCATCCTTCCATCTGCCCCTACGGCGCCTTCGCCACGGCGGATGGCGCGCTGGTGCTCATCTCCATCCAGAATGAGCGCGAATGGGCCGCGCTCTGCGCCGCCATCCTCGCCGAACCCGCCCTGGCGACCCAGCCGGGCTGGCGCAGCAACAATGAGCGGGTGGCCAATCGCCCCCTGGTCGATGCCAGGGTGGCGGCCGCCTTCGCCGCCTGGGACCGGGATGCGGCCGCGGCGCGGCTGAACCAGGCCGGCATTGCCTATGGTTTCGTCAACGGCGTACCGGAACTGGCCACCCACCCGGCGCTGCGCCGGCTGGTGGTGGAAACGCCGGAAGGCCCGGTAGCCATGGCGGCGCCGGCTGCCAGGTTGGCGGCGCCGCGGCGCTATGGCGCGGTGCCGGCGCTGGGTGCCCATTCCGCCGCCATCAGGGCGGAATTTTGCGCAGAGTGTTAGGCAGTTCATGCGCTTAGCGCATATCTGCACCGCGGCACTTTCGCCATGTTGCACTGCAAAAAACCCCTTGCGACCCCCCTCCGATCCCACTAGATTGTGCATCGCAGCAACACGGCCTGGCCGGGTTGTCTGTCTTTCTTGGACGTTTCCTCCCTAAACTTGGCGGAGCCGCAAGGCTCCGCCTTTTTTTTCGCGCGCAGCTTTCGGTGGTGTCCGCAGCCGTGCGGATCAGCGCAGCGCGGACCAGTCGGCGCGGGCCAGCGCCCCGATCAACCGGCCGAGATCCCGCGTCAGCCCCTGCATGCCGGGCGCCCGTTCCAGCCGTGCCTCGTTCATGTAGAGCCGCCGCGCGATCTCGATCTGCAGCGCGTGCACGCCTTCGCGCGGTCGGCCGTAATGGCGGGTGATGTAGCCGCCGGCATAGGGGTCGTTGCGCCGCACCCGGTAGCCCAGGCCGAGCAGCGTTTCCTCCACCAGCCGCGTCGCCCGCGGGGCGCAGGCGGTGCCATGCGCGTCGCCCAGCACGAAATCCGGCGGGCTCGGCCCATGGCCCGGATGCGCCGGCATGGAATGGCAGTCGATCAGCAGGCAGCAACCGAACTGCGCCTGCGTCTCCGCGATCAGCCCGGCCAGCGCGGCGTGGTAGGGCTGCCAGTAGCGGCGGATCCGCGCCTCGGCCTCGGCAAAGGCCAGCTTGTGGCGGTAGACCGGCTCACCGGAGGCCACCACGCGGGCGATGGTGCCAAGCCCGGCGCCGACGCGCGGGCTGGCACTGTTCACCCAGGCGGGCAGGGGGCCGTCGAACATGCCGGGGTCCAACTCCCACGGCTCCCGATTCGCGTCGCAGAAGACCCGCGGGAAGGTGGCGCTGAGCAGCGGCGCGCCATGCGCGGGGGCGGCGGCGAACAACTCGTCCACGAAGCAATCCTCGCTCCGTCGCAGCGACGTGGGGTCCAGCCTGGCCTCCGCCAGGAAGGCGGCGCTGTAGTGGGTGCCACTATGCGGCGAGGCGAAGACCAGCGGCACGGCTTGCCGTGGCGGCCGCGTCACCAGGAAAGGCGGCGGCTCCGGCGGCAGGGCATTGGCGGGAAGCGGCATGTCCATCGAGCCGTCGATGAAGCCACAGCGGGGGCCGGCTTGTCATCCCCCGTGCCCGCATCCTTCGAGCCGGCGGGCTTGCGCAAGCTGCGCCGCTTGGCTATCTCCACGCCCCTGGATGGGCGCGTAGCTCAGCGGTAGAGCATCGCCTTGACACGGCGGGGGTCACAGGTTCAATCCCTGTCGCGCCCACCATCCAGCCCCCTCCCAGCCTGAGACCGGTCCGGCGATTGCCCCTTGCGGCAGCGTTGACCGGCGGCGCGGCCTGACGCATTCCTGGCCCACCATTCGGGAGGAACAACATCATGCGCCGCCGCCACCTGCTTGCCGCCAGTGCCGCCCTGGCCGCACCCGCCCTGCGCCCCGCCGCCGCGCAGGCCGCGGTGACCATGCGCCTGTCGCACCAATTCCCGCCCGCGCACCACAATGCCCGCGTCATCGCCGCCTTCGCCGAGGATGTGAAGGCGCGCAGCAATGGCCAGGTGGCCGTGCAGGTCTTCCCGGCGGAACAGCTCGCCAAGGCCGGCGAGAACTTCCCCGGCGTCGCGCGCGGCGCCTTCGAGGCCGCGGCGGCGGTGAATTTCCAATGGGGCACCACCATCCCGGAAATGAACGCCCCCACCATCCCCTACCTGTTCACCGACATCGCGAAGATCCGCCGCTTCCCGGGCAGCGAGGCGGCGAAGTTCCTGGAAGGGCTGCTGGCGCGCCGCGCCGTGATGAACCTGATGTGGCTCTACACCACGCGGCAGAGCATCTTCACCTCCAACCGCAAGCCGATCATCACCCTGGCCGACTTCCAGGGCATGAAGATCCGCGGTCTGAACGCGCTGACCGACCATGCGCTGACCGCCGTCGGCGCCGCGCCCTCCGCGATGCCGGGGCCGGAGGTTTCGCCCGCGCTGCAATCCGGCGTGTTGGATGCGGGGCTGACGGATGTCTCCGCCGCCGTGTCCCGCCGCTACTACGAGATCCAGAAGTTCGGCACCGTGGCGCCGTATTTCTCCGTCATCAGCCATGTCTATGTGAACCCGCGCTGGTTCAGCGGGCTGGCCGCGCCGCACCGCGCCGCGATCGAGGCCGCCGCCCGCAAGGCGGAGCAGGACCAGATGGACGTCACCGAGGCCACCGCCGCTTCCGCCGTCGGCACGCTGCGCGAGCGCGGCATGACGATCCATGAGCAGACGGCGGCCGAGACTGCCACCTGGACCGCGACGATGCAGCCGCCGGTGATCGCCGCCTTCAACCGCCTGGCGCCGGAAGGCGGGCCGCGCTCCATCGAGCTGCTGCGCGCGATCCCGACGGCCTGATCATGCGGATGGTGGAGCGCGCCGTGGGATTGGTGGCGCGCTTCGCCGGCGCGCTGGGCGCGGTGCTGACGGTGCTCTGCGTGGCACTCGTCGGCTACGCGGTCGGCATGCGCTACCTGCTGGGCCAGCCGGAGCCCTGGACCGACAAGGTCGCCGGCTGGCTGGTGGTGGGCGTGGTGATGCTGGCGGCACCCGAGGCGCAGCGCCGCTTCGAGCATATAGGCGTGGATGTCGCCCGCAGCCGGCTCGGCCCGCGGTTGGCCTGGGCGGCGCATCTGCTGGGCACGCTGTCGGTCGCTGCGGTCGCCGCGGTGCTGCTGGATGCGGGCATCGAGATGGTCGAGTTCAGCCGCATGATCGGCATGATGACGGATCTGGAAGGCGTGCCGGCCTGGTGGGTCCAGGCGCTGCTGCCGGTGGGCGCGGCGCTGCTGCTGCTGGTGGCCTTGGCGCAGAGCCTGCTGCTGCTGCTGGGTCTGGCGCCGGCGCATCTGCCCGACGACACCGAGGAGATCCCGCGCGACCCGCTCGCCCGGGCGGAGTGAGGCGCGCGTGACCTTCTTCCTGCTGCTCGGCGGCCTGGTGGCGCTGCTGTATCTCGGCATGCCGATGTTCGCGGCGCTGTTCCTGCTGCCGCTCGGCGTCCTGTTCTGGACCGAGGGCGCGGTGCCGGCGCTGGGCGAGATGGTGGTGGGCAAGCTGGACGGCTACCTGCTGGTGGCGATCCCGCTGTTCATGCTGATGGCGCACATCATGGTGCGCGGCCGCGTGGTGGACGACCTCTACAACGCCGCCTTCGCGCTGCTGCGGCGCGTGCGCGGCGGCGTCGGCATCGCCACGGTGGCCGCCTGCACCATCTTCGCCGCCATCAGCGGCAGTTCCGTGGCCACCGCGCTCACCATCGGCAAGATCGCCATCCCGCAGATGCTGCGCTACGGCATGTCCCGCCGCGGTGCCTTCGGCGTGGTGGCCGGTGGCGGCACGCTAGGCATCCTGATCCCGCCCTCCGCGCCGATGGTGCTCTACGCCTATGTCACGGAAACCTCGGTCGCCGCGCTGTTCCTGGCGGGGCTGATCCCGGGGCTGCTGATGGCGGCGATGTTCGCCGGCTACTGCTTCATCACCGAGGGCCGCGCCACGGTCCCGGCCGATGAGCCGGTGCCGGAATCGGCGCAGAGGGCGGTGATGCGCGCGGGCTGGTCGCTGTCGCTGCCCATCTTCGTGCTCGGCGGCATCTATCTCGGCATCTTCACCGCGACGGAGGCGGCCGGCACCGGCACCATCTACGCCCTGCTGATCGCAGCCCTGATCTACCGCACCCTGACCTGGCGCGACCTGATCCAGGGGGTGGGGGAGGCGACGCGCACCTCCGCCATGCTGCTGATGATCATCGCCGGCGCCGCCATCTACGGCTACATGCTGACCAAGCTGCAGGTGCCGCAGGAGCTGACGCGGCTCGTCGCCGATTTCGGCCTGGGCCGGACCGGCTTCCTGATTGCCATGATGGTGCTGCTTTTCCTGCTGGGGCTGGTGCTGGAGAGCTTCTCCATCATCCTGCTGACCATGCCGGCGATCCTGCCGCTGCTGGGCGTGCTCGGCATCGACAAGGTCTGGTACGGCATCCTGCTGACATTGAGCCTGGAGATGGCGCTGATCTCGCCGCCCGTGGCGCTGAACCTCGTGGTCATCAAGGCCATCACCGGCGCGCCGCTGGCCGAGGTGAATCGCAGCATCTACCCCTACATGCTGATGCTGGCCTTCGGCACGGCGATGCTGATCGCCTTCCCCGACATCGCGCTGTGGCTGCCGCGGGTGGCGGGCTACGGGGGATAGGGCGGCTTCCGCCCTGGCGCCTACAACGGGCCGGGGCGGCCGAACAGCCAGCCCTGGCCGAAATGCACGCCGAGCGACTGCATCGCCTGCGCCGCTTCCTCCGTCTCGATGCGCTCCGCCACCACCTGCGCACCCACGGCCAGCGACAGGTCCACCATGGCGGCGACGAAGCTGCGGTCCCTTTCGCTGCTCAGTGCCGCCTGCACATAGGCGCCATCCACCTTCACATAGTCGGTCGGGAAGGCCTTGAGGTAGCGGAAGGCGGCGGCACCGGCGCCGAAATCGTCGATGCACACCGGCACGCCCCGCTCCCGCAGGCTGCGCAGCGTGGTGGCAGCTTCGGCATCGTCCTCGATCTCGGCGCTTTCCGTCAGTTCCACCATTACCCGCCCGGCGCCGATCCGGTTGCCGTCCAGCAGCGCATGCAGCCGCGTGCGGAAGCGGGGCGACTGGGCGGAGAGGCCGGAGATGTTGAAGGCGATGTGCTGGCCCTGCGGCACCGCCACGGCGGCCGAGATGGCCAGCGCCGCCACCGCCAGGTCCAGCTCCTCCGTCAGGCCCACCGTCTCCGCCAGGGAGATGAAGTCCTGCGGGCCTTCGCCGGGCTGCAGCACGCCGGGCGCCAGGCGGATCAGCGCCTCATGGTGGTGCAGCCGGCGCCGGGCGAGGTCCACGATCGGCTGGAAATCCAGCCGGAAGCGCCGCTGCGCGATGGCCAGCCGCAGCGCCCCCGCGCGCTGGGTGACGCGGGCGACGACGCCACCCAGCCCATCCTCGAACCCCGCATCGCGCAGGCCCGCCGCGCCGAAGCGGGCGAAGGCGCCCAGGCCATGGCGCAGGGCGCGCGCTGCCTGGGCCGGGGTGAGGCCGTCTGCCGCAAGCCGGATGGCGGTGACGGCGGGGCTGCGCGAATCCGGCCCCAGCAGCCCTTCCAGCCGCCCGGCCAGATCCGCCAGATCCGGCAGCGCCGAGCCTTCGCCCGCCAGCACGCCATAGCGCCCCGGGGCGATTTCCGCCGCCATCAGCCCGGCATTGTCCAGCATCAGCCGCTCCAGCACCGCTTCCGCCGGTGCGGCGCCGGGCAGGTCGATCAGGGCCAGCTCCTCCGCCTGGCCACCGCGCAGCCGCTGCCCGGCTTCGCGCAGCAGGGCGGCGGCATCGGCCGGGCGCAGGTCGGGCGGTGCCGGCAGGGGCGCGAAGGCCAGGCAGAGCCGCGCCGCGTCATCGGCCGAGAGCAGGTGCAGGCCGGAGACGGAGAAGGGCGTGTGCGCGGCATCCGCCAGGCGGAAGGCGGTGGGCGCCAGCCGGCCGCGGCCGGGCAGCATGGCCAGGGCCGCGGCGAAGGCCGGGCGATCCTCCGGCGCGATCATGCGTTCCGGCTCGCTGCCCAGGAAGGCTTCCGGCGGCTGGCCGAGGCGTGCGCGGAAGGCGCCGGCGGCGAAGCCGATCCGGCCATCCTCCGCCACTTCCACCAGCAGGTCGGCGGCTGCGAAGGCGAAGGCCACGAACCGCTCGCGGTCTCCGAGGGGGCGGGCGGGTCTGGTTTCGGCCATGCGGCAAACTAGCCGCGCAGGCGTTTCGGAAAGGTGTGCGCCGCCGCCGGAACCAGGCCGGCGGCGGCGAACCGAAATCGCCTCAGGCGGCGGCGAACCGATATCGCCTCAAGCGGCGGAGAACCGATATCGCCTCAAGCGGTGGCGAACCGGAACCGCCTCATGCGGCGGCGAACCGGAACCGCCTCAAGCGGCGGCGGCCTGGACGCTCCCCGCCACCGCATCCTCCGCATCCAGCGTTGCGGCGACGGCATGGACCACGGCGGCGATGCGCACCGCGGCCTGCACCTGTTCCTTGCTCAGCCCGCCATGCAGCACGATCTTCTCGTGGCTTTCCATGCACATGCCGCAGCCGTTGATGGCGGAGACCGCCAGCGACCACAGTTCGAAATCCACCTTCTCCACGCCCGGCTTGGCCATGACGTTCATCCGCAGCTTCGCCGGCATGTTCGGGTAATCGCCACCCACCAGATGCGTGAAGCGGTAATAGACATTGTTCATGCCCATGATGGCAGCCGCGGCCTTGGCGGCGGTCAGCGCCTCCGGCGACAGCTGCGCGCCGAACTCGGCGACCAGCGCCGCCGTCAGCGCCGCATTCCGGCTGGCAATGGCGGAGGCGACGAAAGTGCCGGCCCGCTGCTGCTGCGTCAGCGCCGGCTCGGTGGCCAGGGAACCGATGTTCAGCTTCAGGTCCCGGGCATAGTCGGGCAGCCGGGCGCGGATCTGTTCGAGCGACATGGGAGGGACCTCAACAGGGCGGGGGAGGGGACGCCACACGGGCCCTGACCGGCAAGGCGCCGGCAGGCGGGGCAGGCGGAGGGGCCGGTCGGCCCCCCCGGTATCACGCAGGAAGGGTCGAAATGACGGCCTCAGGCCGCCTTCTCGAACAGCTCCTGCGGCTTCAGCACGTCCTTGCCCTTCTCCCAGTTGCAGGGGCAGAGCTCGTCCGTCTGCAGCGCGTCCAGCACGCGCAGCACTTCCTGCGGGTTGCGGCCCACATTCAGCCCGTTCACCGCCGCCCACTGGATGGTGCCATCCGGATCGACGATGAAGGTCGCGCGCAGCGGCACGCCCTCGGCCTTGTCCAGGATGCCCAGCGCCGCGGACAGCTCGCGCTTCAGGTCGGCAAGCATCGGGATCTCGAGGTTGCGGATATCCTCGTTGTAGACGCGCCAGTTCAGGTGCACGAACTCGCTGTCCGTGGACACGCCGTACACCACGGTGTCACGATCCGCGAACTCGCCGGCCAGCTTGCCGAAGGCCGCGATCTCGGTCGGGCAGATGAAGGTGAAGTCCTTCGGCCAGAAGAAGACGACCTTCCACTTGCCGGAATCCGTCGTCTCGCTGATCTCGGTGAAGGACTTGCCCGGGCCCAGCAGGCCCTCCTTGCCCGCCTTCACGGCGGCCAGCTTGAAGGCGGGGAACTTGTCGCCAACGGTCAGCATGCGGTCATCTCCTGGGGAGGGGTGGTCCGGTTCGCGTCACGGCCTTGGCCGCCACGGCGCGGATATGGCGCAGTGCAGCAAAGCGTGCCAATGAATAGTTTTCCAGGATTCAATCGGTTTCATCGATCATGCTCCTGCCGAGCCCGCAGCAACTCCGCTATCTGGTGGCGCTGGCCGACCATGGCCATTTCGGCCGCGCCGCCGCCGCCTGCGCCGTCACCCAATCCACCCTCTCCGCCGGGTTGATCGCGCTGGAGCGCCAACTCGCCGCCTCCCTCCTCGAACGCGGCTCGGCGGTGAAGCGGCCGGTCTTCACGCCGCTCGGCCTGGAACTGGTGGGCCGCGCCCGCGCCGCGCTCGCCGCGCTGGAAGCCGTGGCGGAAACCGCGGCCGCGGCGCGCGACCCGCTCTCCGGCCCGCTGCGCCTCGGTGTCATCCCCACCATCGGCCCCTTCCTGCTGCCACGGCTGATGCCCGCCCTGCGCAACAACTACCCGCGCCTGCGCCTGTGGCTGCGCGAGGACCTGACGGAACGCCTGGTGGCCGGGCTGGAAGCCGGGCGCCTCGACCTGCTGCTGCTGGCCCTGCCCGTCGCCGGCACCATGGAAACCCTGCCGCTGGCCACCGACCCCTTTGAACTCGCCCTGCCGGAAGGCCACCACCTGGCGGAACGCGATTCGGTGCCGGTTTCGGCGCTGGCCGGCGAACGCCTGCTGCTGCTGGAAGACGGGCACTGCCTGCGCGCCCACGCGGAAGCCGCCTGCGGCCTGCCCCGCGGCCTGGCGGGCCAGGCCGACGAAGGCTTCGCCGCCACCAGCCTGCACACCCTGGTGCAAATGGTCGCCGGCGGCCTGGGCGTCACCCTGCTGCCCCGCCTCGCCATCACCGGCGGCATCCTGGGCGACACCCCCGTCACCACCCGTCCGCTCGACAGCATGGCCAGCCCCGGCCGCATGCTCGCCCTCGCCTGGCGGCCCCGCAGCCCCCGCGCCGCGGAATTCGCGGGCCTGGCACCGACGGTGGCGGCCGCGCTGGGGTAGCGGGCACCGGTCGCGCCCTTGCTCAATAAGAACAACTTATGCGCGCCATGGAAAAGGCCCCGATTAACCTCCTGTGACAGGATCGGATGCGGCGATGTCCTGAGCTGCTGGAGAGTGGCCAGCAGCGTCATCACACCCGTCGCCGAAAGGGAGTGGGCAATGGCATTGCGTCGGAGATCAGCGCTTTTCGGCAGCCTTTCCGCAATGGCCCTTGCCGCGCGGCCAGGCTTCGCCACCGAGAATGCGACCCTGCGGATCGGCGCGCGCGCTCCGATCACCTCCATCGATCCGCAATTCTTCAGCTACTCGCCGAACATCGCCGTCGGTCACATGATGTTCGAGACGCTGGTCCGCGTCGACGAGCAGTTGAACCCGAAGCCCGGGCTGGCCGAATCCTGGCGCCCGCTGGGCCGCGACAAGTGGGAGTTCAAGCTGCGCAGCGGAATCAGGTTCCACAACGGCGAAAGCTTCGATGCCGAGGATGTCGCCTTCAGCATCGCCCGCATTCCCCAGATTCCCAATTCGCCCTCGCCCTTCACGCTCTATATCCGCGAGATCAAGCGGGTCGAGGTCATCGACCCGCTGACCCTGCATTTCCACACGGATGGCCCGGCCCCGCTGGTTCCGGTCAACCTGCGCAACATCTTCATGCTGAGCCGGAAGATCCACGGCAGCGCGACGACGAACGATTTCAACGATGGCCGCGCCGCGATCGGCACCGGGCCCTTCCGCTTCGTCTCCTTCGAGAACAAGGAGCGGGTCGTGATGACGCGCCATGACACCTATTGGGGGGAGCGGCCCGCCTGGCAGCGCGTCGAATACCGACCGGTCCCCTCGGATCCCGCGCGCAGCGCCGCCCTTATCTCGGGCGACCTCGACCTGATCGCGGATGTCGCCGCCGCTGACCTGCCGCGTCTGCGCGGCGACCGCAACCTCGGCGTCGCGGAGGCCCTGTCGCGGGCGATGGTCTATATTGGCCTGAACTTCAGCGAAGGTGCGGCGCCGCAGATGACGGCGACCGATGGCAGCACCCTGGCCAGCAACCCGTTGCGCGACCTCCGCGTGCGGCGGGCGCTGTCGCTGGCGATCGATCGTGCGGCGATCGCGGAGCGCATCATGGGCGGCGCGGCGGAGCCGACGCTGCAGCCTTCGCCGGCTGGTGCCTTCGGTCACGACCCGCAGCTCACCGCGTTCCAGCCCGACCTGCGCGAGGCACGGGCGCTGCTGGCCGCGGCAGGCTATCCTGACGGGTTCCGCATCGTGCTGAGCGCGCCAAGCGACACCATCGCCAACGGGTCGCGCATCGCGCAGGCGATCGGGCAGATGTGGACCCGCATCGGCATCCGGCCGGAGGTCGAAACACAGCCAGGTGCTTCCCTCAAGGCCCGTGCCGACCGGCAGGAACTGGGGGCCTGGCTGCAGACGTTGATCGCCTCCGGTGGCGAGCCTTCGCCGATCATCATTGCCGGCCTCGCCACCTTCTCCCGCGCCAGCGGCTACGGCTCCTACAACAGCGGCCGGTATTCGAACCCGGAACTGGACGGGCTGCTGCGGGAAGGGCTGGGCGAGCTTGACGATGCGCGGCGGGAAGAGATCTTCCGCCGCATCGCCCGGATCATCGCCGGCGATCTCGGCGTCATCCCCCTGCACACGCCGAAGCTGAGCTGGGCGATGCGCGGCAATCTCGGCTTCCGCGCCCGGGCCGATGGCTCGACGCGCGCGCAGAACGTCTTCCGGCGCTCATGACGCCCGCGGCGACAGGGCACCGGCGATCCCCCGCGTTGCAGCACTTCCTCGCCCGCTTCTGTGCGCTGGTGACGCAGCGTGCAGCGCCCATCCCCGCGGCCTCGGCATTGGCGGCGGCGGTGACGGCGGCGGTCGAGCGCGTGGCGGAGCCCGGCAGCGTTGCACCGGCGCGCCTTCCGGTCTGCCGGCGCTTCATCCCGACCCTGCGCGGCAGCCTTGATGCGGCGGAGGAGGTGGCGGCGCTGGCGCGCTGCCTGATGGCGATCGAGCCCGGGCTCGCCTGGCGCCGGCGTCCAGGGGCAGCGGCCGATGGGGTCGGCTTCGAGGCCAACCACGCCAACGCCACCATCCTCGGCCAGGGAGGCCTGGAGACGCGCGACGATCTGCGGATCGGCGTCAGCCTGCTTGGCCCCTCCACCACCTATCCGGAGCACCATCATCCGCCGGATGAGATCTACCTGGCCCTGTCGACTGGGGAATGGCGCCAGGATGACGGCCCCTGGTTCGCGCCAGGCCTCGGCAACATCGTCTTCAACCGGTCCGACACCCGGCACGGCATGCGGTCGGGCGAGGCGGGGTTGCTGGCGGTCTGGGTCCTCTGGCCCACCAGGGCCGTTTGAGGCCCGATCCCCTCGATGGGATCCGGTGCCCGCCGAAGGCGGGTGGGCGGCCGAACGGCCGCGCAACGTGGCATGCAGCCAAGCCGGCGACCGAGACGGTGCGCGGACACGATCACCGGGATCGGCAATGAGGTGGAAGTTCGGGCCACCAGGGTCGGTTGAGGCGCCGTAGGAGCGGTTTCACCGCAAGCGAAGACGTTGAAACGGCTCCGGCTTATTGTTTCGACGCATTTTCCGAGGCGCCTTGCGAAGCCGCAAGGCTTGAAAATGCCCTAACGCAGCGGCTTGGCGTCGAAGGCAGGCGGGCCGCCCTCGCGCAGCCGCAGGCGGCACAGCGTCGCGAGTTGCGCGGGAAGCGGACCGAATTCGCGCGGCTGTGCCACGAGCACGAGGCGCCGGATGGCGAGCGGGCCGGGCAGCGGATGGCAATCGATCAGCCCCGCCGGCAGGGCGGCTTCGCGGACGCAGAGCGGGGTTGCGATGGTCCAGCCGAGTCCCGAGGCGATCGCCGCCGCCACGGCATAGGTCGAATCGAACTCCTGCCGGCGGGGCAGGTCGAGGCGCAGGCGCCGCAGATGCCGTTCGATCTCGAGCCCCATGCGGGACCGCGCGTTGAAGCGCAGAAAGGGGCTTTGTGGCGCCAGGGCGGCCATCTCCGCCACCGTCCCGGGCGCCGGAACCCCGGCCTTGCAGACGAGGATATAGGGCTCCTCATGCAGCACATGGCGCTCCAGCCCCTCGGTATCCTCCACTTCCTGCGCGCCGAGGAAGATATCAAGCTGACGGGTGACCAGGGAGGAGGTCTGGGAGATGGTAAGTCCCGATAGCAGGGTCGATTGATCGGCGACCTCCGCCAGGAAGCCGGCCACCAGATCCGCAAGGGCACGGCTCAGCGAATCGACGACCCCGACGCGCAGGAAGGGGACACGCCGCTGCCCGATCTGGCGCAGCAGCGGTCCGATCTCCCGCGCGTCGGCCAGCAGCAGGCTGCCACGTTGCCGCAACACCAACCCCGCCGAGGTCAGGCTCAGCGGCCGCGTCCGGCGGTCGAACAGGGTCGTGCCGGTGCGGGCTTCAATCTCGGCGATGGTCTGCGAAACCGCAGGCTGGGTCACACCGAGGCGGCGCGCAGCATGGGCCATGCCGCCGGTGTCGCAGACCGCGAGGAAGACCTCCAGGGCCCGGAGATCGAAGGGGATGGCAGACGCTGACTCCGACAAACCAGGTTCCTCGACCGGCCGCACCGCCTCCGGGAAGGGAGGCGGGCCTTGAAGCCATCGTCAAGTCACGCAGGCGACGCCTGACGACCCGCGAAGCGCATCAGGGCTGATAACCGGCGCATGAGCCGTGCATGTTGCGGCGCGGATCATGCCTGCGTGCGCCGGACCCGGCGCTGGGGGCGCAGAAGGGGGCGGGTGGGGAGGCCGGTGCATGGGCGTTCCGCCTGCCCCGGCGCTGCTACCGCACCACGATTTCCACCCGCCGGTTCCGCGGTTCGCGGACGCCGTTGCGGGTCGGGATGGCGGGCTGGGTTTCACCGAGGGCGGTGATGGTGATGTCGCTGGCGGCGATGCCCTGGCGGCGGAGTTCGCTGGCGACGGCCTGGGCGCGGCGTTGGGAGAGGCGCCGGTTGGCGGCGGGGGTGCCGCTGCGGTCGGTGTGGCCGGAGACGTCGATGCGGGTGGTGCCGCTGCGGGCGGCGATGGCGGCTTCGGTGACGATCTCGCGCGCGCGGGTGGTCAGGCCGGCGCTGTTCAGGCCGAAATAGACGATGAAGCTGCGGGTGACGGGGGCGGGTGCCGCGGCGATTGGCGGTGGCGCGGGCAGCGGCTGCAGGGGCGCCAGGGCCTGGATTGGCGCGAGGGGCGGCGGGGCTTCCTCGCGGCCCAGGGAGTAGCGCAGGCCGAACAGGACGGCGTGGTGGTAGGGGCTGACCTCGGCGCTGCCGGTGGTGGGTTGGCGGCGGCCGTTGGTGAAGAGGTTGGCGTCGTGTTCGATGTCGAGCGTGCCGAGGAAGCGGTATTCGGCGGTGGCGGACAGGCCGGGCACCAGGTCGATCGGGAAGGCGGCGCCAAGGATGGCCTGGTAGGCCAGGGCGCCGCTGGTGTCGTCCACGGTCAGGCGTTGGCGGGTGCCCGCGGCGGCGAAGTCGCGCAGTTCGGACCAGACATAGCCGAGCCCGACGCCGGCATAGGGGCGGATCCAGGAGGCGCCGAGGTCGACATCGACGAGGGCGTTGGCCATCAGCCCCCAGTTCCAGAGCTGCCCCTGGCTGCGGTTGACGGGGGTGAGGCCGGGATAGCTGCCGGCGCTCTCCACCGCATTGGCGCGCAGGCTGCCTTCCAGTTCCACGCGGATGCCGTTGCCGAAGCCGTAGCCGAGTGCCAGCAGGCCCATGGCCTGCGGTTCGAAGCGGATGTCGCCGCTGCCGCGCAGGGTGTTCTCCAGGGTGCCGCCGGGCTCCACACGGGTCGATTGCGGCTGGTTCACGCCGATGCCGGCGGAGACGTAGAAGCCGGCGGGCGACTGGGCCTGGGCCGCGGGGGCGAGTGCGGGCGCGGCCAGCAACGCGGCGCTCAGCAGCAACGGTCCACCCATTCTCATGCCCAAGCACCCCGTTCCGCCATCCGGCGGGACAATGGCGTATTCATGAGACGGGCGGAATAGATATTCAGAAGCCGCCGCCCGCCGCGAGCCAGGCCTGTTCCGCGGCCGTGCTGGGGCGGCCGAGGGCGGTGTTGCGGTGGGGGAAGCGGCCGAAGCGCTGGATGACGATGCGGTGGCGCCAGGCATAGTCGATCACGCCGCCGGGCGCGGCCATGGCGGGGATGTCGCGCAGGCCTTCGAACAGGGCGACGGACAGATCCTGGTCCGCCAGGGCTTCGCCATGTTCGAAGGGCAGGTAGAGGAAGCTGCGCTGGGTGGGCGCCAGGGCCAGGTCGAAGCGGCGGTCCAGCACGGCGCGGCGGGCGATGGCGCGGGCGTGGTCGTCGCTGGCGAAGGCTTCCGCCTGGCCGCGGTGCAGGTTGCGCGGGAACTGGTCCAGCACCAGCAGCAGCGCCAGCGCGCCTTCCGGGGAAGCGCCCCAGGAATCCAGCGCGCCCTGCCGGGCCGGGCGCAGCAGGTCGCCGAAGCGGCTGCGGATGTCCGCGTCGAAGGCATCGTTCTTCTCAAACCAGGCCTTGCGGAAGGTGTCGGGGCCTTCGCTGAACCAGAAGGCGAGGACGTCGTCGAAATGGGTCATGCGAGGGCCATGTCCAAAAGGCGGATGGAGTGCAGGGCGGGCCGTTTCGCCAGGTCGGCGATCTGGTGGCGGCAGGAGGTGCCGTCGGCGACGATGAGGGCCGTGGGCGCGGTGCGGCGGATATGCGGCAGCAGGGAGAGTTCCGCCATGGCGATGGAGGTGGGCAGCTTCTCCGCATCATAGCCGAAGGCGCCGGCCATGCCGCAGCAGGAGGAGGTGATCGGCGTCACCTTCAGGCCGGGGATGCGGGTGAGGGTGGCCACCGCGGCGGGGAAATCGCCGACGGCCTTCTGGTGGCAATGGCCGTGGATATGCGCCTCCGCCCCGATCGGCTTCAGCTGCAGCGGCGCCCTGGTCTTGGCCAGCCATTCGGAGACGAGCATGGCGCGTGCCGCCAGCTTCTGCGTGGCTTCGCCGGGGAGCAGTGACAGGAATTCATCGCGCAGGGTCAGCAGGCAGGAGGGTTCCAGCCCGAGCACGGGGCTGTCCCAGGCCGATAGCGCCGCGCGGGTGCGGCGCGCCTCGGCGCGGGCTTGCTCGACCATGCCGGCGGCGAGCCAGGTGCGGCCCTCGTCCAGCGGGCGCGATCCCCGCGCGGGGCGGGCCACGGCCGGATCGGCGCCCGCGGCGCGCAACACGCGGATGGCAGCTCGTATATTCTCGGGCTCGAAGTAGCGGTTGAAGAGGTCGGGCAGCAGGATGACCTCGTTGGCGCGGCCATCGGGCGCGCGCAGTTCCGCATCGTGGAAGGCATCGCCGCGGAAGCGGGGCAGGGTGCGGCCGGCGGCGAGGCCGGTCAGGCGCTCGCTCAGCTTCGCCAGGCCGGGGATCAGGTCGCGCGCGTTGAAGAGGATGGGCGCGATGGCGGCATAGGGCGCCCAATGCGGCATGCTGGCGATCAGCCGGTCGCGCAGCGCCACGCCGCGCGCGCGGCCGCGGGCATGGGCGGCCTCGATCTTCATCTTGGCCATGTCGACCCCGGTCGGGCATTCGCGCTTGCAGGCCTTGCAGCCGACGCAGAGGGACATGGCCTCCGCCACCTCGTCGGCGGCCAGGCCCTCGCTGCCGAGCTGGCCTGTCAGCGCCAGCCGCAGCGTGTTCGCGCGGCCGCGTGTCAGGTGCTGTTCCTGCCGCGTGGCGCGGTAGGAGGGGCACATGGCGCCGGCATCGAATTTCCGGCAGGTGCCGTTGTTGTTGCACATCTCGACCGCGCCCAGCAGGCCGCCCTGCGGGCCCGGCCAGGCGGACCAGTCGAGCGCCGGCGTCACCGCGGGATCGGCCGCATAGTCCGGGCCGTAGCGGAACAGCGTCCGGTCATCCATGCGCGGCGGGTGCACCACGCGGTTCGGGTTCAGCAGGCCATGCGGCAGTTCGGGCGTGCCCGGGTCGAAGGCGTCCTTCACCGCCTCGAAGGCCTTGACGATGCGGGTGCCGAACATCGGCACATGGAATTCGGAGCGGACGATGCCGTCGCCATGCTCGCCGGAGTGCGAGCCCTTGTATTCACGGACGAGCGCGAAGCACTCCTCCGCGATCGCGCGCATCTTGGTGACGTCCTCGCCCGACTTCATGTTCAGCACGGGGCGGACATGCAGGCAGCCGACGCTCGCATGGGCGTACCAGGTGCCCTTGGTGCCGTGCTTCGCAAAGACGTCGTTCAGGCGCTCGGTGTAGTCGGCGAGGTCGGCGAGCGGGACGGCGCAATCCTCGATGAAGGAGACCGGCTTTCCGTCGCCCTTCATGCTCATCATGATGTTGAGGCCGGCCTCGCGCACCTCCGCCACGCGCGCCTGGAAGCCGGCATCGGTGATGCGCACCACCTGGCCCGGCAGGCCGAGGTCGCCCATCATCTCCTCCAGCCGGTCCAGGCCCTGCAGCAGGCTGGCGTCGTCATGGCCGTGGAATTCCACGATCAGCAGGCTGTCCGGCTCACCGATCAGGATTTTTTCGATCGTGTCGCGATAGATGGGAATCGACCGGCCGAGGTCGATCATGGTGCGGTCCACCAGCTCCACCGCCTCCGGGTCCAGCGTCACCAGGTGCTGGGACGCGGCCATCGCCTGGCGGAAGGACGGGAACTGGCAGATCCCCAAGACCTTGCGCGGCTTGATCGGCCAGAGCTTGAGGTCGAGCGCAGCAGAGAAGGCCAGCGTGCCCTCGCTGCCCACCAGCAGCCGCGCCAGGCTGCCGCGGCCGGCGGCGCGGCCGGCCGGGGTCAGCGCATCGAGGTTGTAGCCCCCGACGCGGCGGAGCTGCGTCGGGAATCGCGCCGCGATTTCCTCCGCCTCCCGCGACCCGATGGCGCGCAGCTTGGCGACGAGGTCGGCCACGCTGCCGGGCACGTCGGGGCCGAGATTCTCCGGGATGTCGCCGAAGCGGAAGCGCGTGCCGTCGGCCAGGATGGCGTCGATGGCGCGGACATTATCCGCCATCAGCCCATAGCGGATGGACTTGCTGCCGCAGGAATTGTTCCCCGCCATGCCGCCGATGGTGCAGCGCTGCCAGGTGGAGGGATCCACCGGATAGAATTGCTTCGACGCCTTCAGCGCCTCGTTCAGCGCGCCGAGGGTGATGCCGGGCTCCACCGTCGCGGTGTCGCCCTCGATCGACAGCACGCGGCGCAGATGCGGCGTGCAGTCCAGCACCAGGGCGCGGTTCACCGTCTGGCCGCACTGGCTGGTGCCGCCACCGCGCGGCAGCACCGGCACGCCTTCCTCCCGGCAGATCGCCATGGCGGCGGCCACATCCGCCAGGCTGCGCGGCACCAGCACGCCGACCGGCATCTGCTGGTAGATGGAGGCATCGGTCGCATAGCGGCCGCGATCGCCGGCGGAGAACAGGACCTCGCCCTCCGTCTCCCGCTGCAGGCGCTGTGCGAAGCGGCTGTCGGCGATCCTGGCCGCGGTTCCGATGCTGGCGTTCATGCGGTCTCTCCCATCGCCCGCTGTGTAGCGCGGGGCGCGGCCGCTGTCCGATCTATAACTCTTATCAATTCCACAAGGCTTACTCATTGGCGAGCGGCATTGTCGGGGGTTAGGTAGGGGCAACCGAGGGAGCCCCGCCGCCATGGCCTATTTCCAGTCCAAGCCCAATTCCGGCCGCCATTTCCTGCACATCCCGGGGCCCTCCAACGTGCCGGACCGCATCCTGCGCGCCATGGACCACCCGACCATGGACCATCGCGGCCCGGATTTCGGCAAGCTCGGCGCCCAGGTGCTGGAGAAGGCCAAGGCGATCTTCAAGACGCAGTCGCATGTGGTGATCTACCCCGCCTCCGGCACCGGCGCCTGGGAAGCCGCCCTGGTCAACACCCTTTCGCCCGGCGACCGCGTGGTGATGTGCGAGACGGGCTGGTTCGCGCATCTGTGGAACGAGATGGCGGAGCGGCTCGGCATCGTCGCGGACTTCGTGAAGACCGATTGGCGCCGCGGCGCGGATGTGGACGCCATCGGCCAGAAGCTGCGCGACGACAAATCCCACGCCATCAAGGCGGTCTGCGTCGTGCACAACGAGACCAGCACCGGCGCGACGTCCCGCATCGCCGAAGTGCGCGCCGCCATGGATGCCGCCGGCCACCCGGCGCTGCTGCTGGTGGACACCATCTCCGGCCTCGGCTCCATGGACTACCGGCATGACGAATGGGGCGTCGATGTCACCGTCTCCGGCAGCCAGAAGGGGTTGATGCTGCCGCCGGGCCTGTCCTTCAACGCGATCAGCGCCAAGGCCATCGAGGCCAGCAAGTCCGCGAAGCTGACGCGCAGCTTCTGGGATTGGAAGCCGATGCTGGCGGCCAACGCCACCGGCTATTTCCCCTACACGCCCGCCACCAACATGCTCTACGCGCTGGACACCGCCTGCGACATGCTGCTGGAGGAAGGCCTCGACAACGTTTTTGCGCGGCATGACCGGATGGCGGAGGCGACGCGCCGCGCGGTGCGGCATTGGGGGCTGGAGGTGCAGTGCGAGGATCCGCGGCATTTCTCCAGCGTGCTGACCGCCGTGCGGCTGCCGGAGGGCCACAGCGCCAATGCGCTGCGCGCGACCATCCTGGAGAAGTTCAACATGTCGCTGGGCAATGGCCTGGGCCAGCTGAACGACCGCGTCTTCCGCATCGGCCATCTGGGCGACATCACGCCGCTGCAACTGGTGGGCGCCCTTGGCGGGGTGGAGATGGGCCTGCGTGCCGCCGGCATCCCGCACCAGGCGGGCGGCGTGCAGGTGGCGATGGACTATCTGGGCGGGAACGCCTGACAGGGCCACTCATCACGCCTCCGGGATGATGCGCGCGGGGGTTGCGCCCCCGCGGCGGCCCCATGCCATCCTTCGCCCGCCCGCAAGGGCCAATGGAGGAAACAGCATGAACCGCTCTCCCGCCCCGTCGCGCCGCGCCCTGCTGGGCGCGGCCGCCGCCCTGGCCGCGACGCCCGCCCTGGCGCAGCGCCGCTTCGGCGCCGATGCCCCGCCGCAGCGCTACCCGGACCCCGACATCATCGCCCTCGACCCGAAGCGCTTCGGCGCCAAGCTGGGCAATTCCGCCATCACCCGGCTGCACACCGGCATGGGCTGGGCGGAAGGCCCCGCCTGGCACGCCACCGGCCGCTTCCTGGTCTGGTCGGACATCCCGAACGACGAATGCCTGCGGCTGAACGAGGAGGACCATTCCGTCCATCGCCGCTTCCGCAGCCCCTCCGGCTATTCGAACGGCAACACCTTCGACCGCGAGGGACGGCAGATCGCCTTCCGCCACTTCCATCGCGACGTGGTGCGCTACGAGCCGGATGGGCGCGTCACGGTGCTGGCCGCGCGCGGCCCGGACGGCCCCTTCAACGCGCCGAATGATGGCGTGGTGCACCCGGAGGACGGGGCGCTGTGGTTCACCGACCCCGGCTATGGCGGGCTGATGGACTACGAGGGCAACCGCCTGCCCGAATCCGCGAACTCCCCGCGCCCCTTGATCAAGGAGGCGATCTACCGGATCGACGCGCAATCCGGCCAGGTGGCGAAGGTGGCGGATGAGGTGTTCAAGCCGAACGGCCTGTGCTTCTCGCCCGACTACCGCACCCTCTACGTGGCCGATACCGGCCGCAGCCACTACCCGGACGCCGCCAGCCAGATCTGGGCCTATGACGTAAACGGCCCGCGCCTCAGCAACCCACGCCGCTTCGCCGAGATGACGATGGATGGCCGCACCGGCATGGTGGACGGCATCCGCTGCGACGAGGCGGGCAATGTCTGGGGCGCCATGGGCTGGGTGGGGGAGGGGTATGACGGCGTGCACGTCTTTGCCCCCGACGGTGCCCGCATCGGCCAGATCCGCCTGCCGGAGATCTGCGCCAACATCTGCTTCGGCGGCACCAGGCGGAACCGGCTGTTCATGTGCGCCAGCCAGTCGCTCTACATGGTGCCGGTGGAGACGCGCGGCGCGCATTTCTGCTGACCTCCCAATGGGTCAGGGCCGGGCGCCGCGGCTTGCCAGCCCGCGGCGGCCGGCCCACCCTGCGGCGCGACGAAGCGGGGGGAAGAGCCGCATGCCGATCGAGGTCTGGACCTGGCCGACGCCGAATGCCCACAAGGTGCATATCGCGCTGGAGGAACTCGGCCTGCCCTACACCGTGGTGCCGGTGAACATCGGCGCCGGGGAGCAGTTCAGGCCGGATTTTCTCGCCATCACGCCGAACCACCGGATCCCGGCCATCGTCGATCCGGAGGGGCCGGGGGGGCAGCGGCTGACGCTGTTCGAATCCGGCGCCATCCTGGTCTACTTGGCGGAGAAGACGGGCCGGCTGCTGCCCGCGGACCCGGCCGGCCGCTACCGGGCGCTGGAATGGCTGATGTTCCAGATGGGCGGCGTTGGCCCGATGTTCGGCCAGTACGGCCATTTCCACGCCTATGCGCCGGAAGACGTGCCCTATGCCAAGGCGCGCTATGCGAAGGAGGTGCAGCGCCTGCACAGGGTGCTGGACAAGCGCCTGTCGGAGGCCGCGTTCCTCGCCGGCGCCGAATACTCCATCGCCGACATCGCCACCTTCCCCTGGGTCCGCAACCCGGAGCGTCGGAAGATCGACCTGTCCGAATTCCCGCATGTCCGGCGCTGGCACGATGCCATCGCGGCACGACCGGCCGTGCAGCGCGGGGTGCATGTCCTTGCGGCGAACCAGCGCGTTGGTGGCATGACGGACCAGGAACGCGAGAACCTGTTCGGCAACACACAGTTCCAGGCACGCTGAATCATGGCAGAGATCGACCACATCGTCGTCGGCGCCCGCACGCTCGAGGAAGGCGCCAACTGGATCGAGGCGCAGCTTGGCGTGCGCCCGACCCCCGGCGGCAGCCACCCCGGCATCGGCACGCACAACATGCTGCTGGGCCTGGGGCCGGAAACCTATCTGGAAGTGATCGCGCCCGATCCCGGCCAGCCGGAGCCCGCGCATCCGCGGCCCTTCGACCTGGATGACCCTTCCGTGAAGCTGATGCTGGAAGCCGGGCCGCACCTGCTGGCCTGGGTGGCGCGGACCCCGGCGCTGGACGCGGTGGCGGCACGCCTCGGTGCAAGCCAGGGCGGGGAGGTGCGCGCCTGGTCGCGCGGCGACCTGACCTGGCGCATGGCCTTCCCCTCCCAGCGGCAGGACATGCGCAACCTGATTCCGCCGTTGATCCAGTGGGATGATGGCCGCGGCGCGGCGCCGCGCCTGGCCGATTCCGGCTGCCGGCTGCTGGCGCTGGAAGCCGAGCATCCGGACGCGGCGCAGGTGCAGTCCGCGATGCGGCAGCGCGGGCTGGAGGAGTCGCTGAAGGTCCGGCAAAGCCCGCATCCGCGCCTGGTCGCCCGCATGCGGCGGCCAGACGGGACGGAGATCGCGCTCAGCAGCGGCTAGCCGCCGGCGTGCTGCCCTTCTTCCGGGCAGGACGCCAGCGGGCGTTGCGGTATGGCGCGCTACCGGGCAGGCTGGTAACGCCAGACGCTGGCAGGCGGGAAGTTCATGGGGGTCCAGACCTCCCGCTTCGCGCTGAGTGCCAGCTTGCGGTAGGGCAGCGGCGAGGTGATGCAGTAGGTGTACAGGAGGAACCCCTTGCCCGGCGCCACCGACTCGACGGCCGAAACGAACCGCTGCTGGTCGGCCAGCGGCAGCATGACCAGGGGGATCCCGCAGATCGCCGTGCCGACCTTCCCATGCAGGGCCTTCGGCAGGTCGCGCGCCAGTTCGAAGGCGTCACCGCAGATCACATTGACGCCGGGCAGCGCGGCGCGCAGGTGGTCCGCCATGTCCCGCACGATCTCGACCACCACGAGCTTCTCCGCCGGCACGCCGGCAGCGAGCAGGGCGCGGGAGATCACGCCGGTGCCGGCGCCGAGCTCCACCACGACCTCGTCTTCCTTCCGGGCGACAAGCCCCGCAATCCGGCGGCACAGCGTGTCCGAGGACGGGATGATGGAACCCATCTGCAGTGGATTGGCCAACCACCGCTTGAAGAACAGGCTGGAATTCGCGACCTCCCGGTGCCGCGTCTCGACTGCGGGTCTGGCCGAGCCTGGCTCGTTCGTGATGTCTGACACCGCTTTCTCCTTGACAGATTTGTGACCATGTGCATCAGGCCAGCATTGTCGCGTGTAGCCGGATTGTCGTCATTCCGCCAGACAGGCTTGGTGATGGCCCGGGTGGGTTGCGACCTGTTCGCGCCAGGTTCGGGTGGTTTCCTGTCTGCTGGCCTCGGATCCAACGCCCAATGACCGCGCGTATCCTTGTCGTCGATGACATTGCGGCCAACCTCCGGCTGCTCGAGATCAAGCTGCTGAACGAGTATTACGAGGTGGCCATCGCCGCCTCGGGTCCCGAGGCGCTGACGACCGTCCAACGCTGGATGCCGGATGTCGTTCTCCTCGATGTCATGATGCCGGGCATGGACGGCTATGAGGTCTGCCGCCGGCTGAAGGCGCAGCCCGGCACCGCCCATATCCCCGTGGTCATGATCACCGCCCTGACGGATCCGGTGGAGCGGGTGCGCGGGCTGGAGGCCGGGGCGGACGACTTCCTCTCCAAGCCGGTGGACGACGCCACGTTGTTCGCCCGGCTGCGCGCCCTGCTGCGCATGAAGCAGGTGCTGGACGCCTGGCGGCTGCGGGCGGAGACGGCACGCGACCTTGGCTTCGAGCCGCCGCCCGGGCCTTCGCCCAGTGTCGCCGGCGCGCGGGCGCTGATCGTCAACGAGGATGCGGCAGAAGCCGAGGCGCTGGCGCAGGTGCTGGGCGCCGACGGCATCGAGGTGGCGCACTGCGCCGAGCCGACGGAGGCCTGGGACCTGCTGCAGGAGGGGCTGCACGACGTGGTGCTGCTGAGCCTGTCGCTGGATGGCGGCGATTCGCTGCGCCTGGCGTCACGCCTGCGGGCGCATGCCAGCACGCGCGACGTGCCGGTGCTGCTGGTCGCCGATCCCGGGCAGAAGGGGCTGGTGCTGCGCGGCTTCGACCTGGGCGCCAACGACCATGTGATCCGCCCGGTGGATCCGAACGAGCTGCGCGCCCGGGTGCGCAACCAGATCCGCCGCAAGCGCTACCAGGAAAGGCTGCGCGCCGATCTCGACCGCTCGCTGGAAATGGCGGTGACGGACCCGCTGACCGGGCTGCGCAACCGCCGCTATGTCCGCCGCCACCTGGAAGGCGTTCTGCGCAATTCCGGCGCCGCGGTGCTGCTGATGGATGTGGACCGCTTCAAGGCGGTGAACGACACCTATGGCCATGCCTCCGGCGACGTGGTGCTGCGCGAGGTGGCGGAGCGTGTGCGCGGGCATCTGCGAGCGGCGGACGTGGTGGCGCGCTATGGCGGCGAGGAATTCCTGGTGGTGATGTCCGGCGCCGCAACCGAGGACGGGATGCTGGTGGCGGAGCGCCTGCGGGCGGCCATCGCCAATGTGCCGGTCGTGGCGGAGGGTATTCCGCTGACCATCACGATGAGCATCGGCGTCGCCGCCGGCGGCATCGGCGCGCAGGCGGATGACGTGATCAGCGCCGCGGATGCGGCGCTGTACCGCGGCAAGAACAACGGCCGCAACCGGGTGGAGGCGGCGCTGAAAAGCGACTGGCCCCCCGCCGCCGACCAGGGCAAGCCCGCCGCCCGCAGCGCGCGTTAGCACCGCGCTGCGTTCACCAGAATGCAGCGCGGCCCTGGACACCTTGAAGTCAGCGCAGGCAATGCGTTCGGATGATCCATCCGAACGCAAGCCGCCCCGATCGCGGGCCGCCCCTGGCCAGGGAAAACCCGCGCCACCCGCAGCGGGGCGGGGGGGAGCGGGGCCAGCGGATGGCGCGCCGGGCCTGGTGCCGCCGGGTCCGTCGCCAGCCCCAATGACGAAAGCCGCGCCGGACAGGGTCCAGCGCGGCGTCGGTTCCGGCAGCGGCGGAGGAAAGACCCCCGCGCGACGGCTACTTGATCTTGGACTCGCGGAACAGCACGTGCTTCCGGGCGACCGGGTCGTACTTCTTCATCTCGAGCTTGCCGGTGGCGTTCCGGGTGTTCTTCTTGGTCACGTAGAAATAGCCCGTGGACGGCTCCGCCGTGCTCACCAGCTTGATCAGGATGGTATTGGCCTTGGCCATCGTACAGGTTCCGGAACTGGAAACGGTTTGCGGGCGGGTCTTGCGGCCCGCCCGACAGAGGGGCGTGTTCTAGCCCCCCTGGGGCGAAGGTCAAGCGATTCAGTTGGCCGATCAGTTGGCCGTGGCGCCGCTGGCGCGCACCACCGGCACCCACTCCGCCAGTTCGCGCTTCAGGAAGGCGGCGAATTCGGCCGGGCTGCCCTCCGCGATCGGCGGCAGGTCCTGTTCGCGCAGGCGCGTCGCGGTGGCGGGTTCCAGCAGCGCCTGGCGCACCGCGGCGTTCATCCGCGCCACGATCGCCTCCGGCGTGCCGGCCGGGGCGAACAGGCCGAACCAGGAATAGGCCTTGTAGCCGGGCAGCCCGGCCTCTGCCGCCGTCGGCACCGCCGGCATCAGCGGGGAGCGTGCCGCGGTTGCCACCGCCAGGCAGCGCAGCCGGCCCGCGGCGTGGTGCGGCGCGATCAGGGCCGGGGTGTCGAAGCAGATGTTCACCTGGCCGGCCAGCATGTCCGTCAGCATCGGCGCGCTGCCGCGATAGGGCACATGCGTCGCCTCCGCCCCGATGGCGTTCAGGAAGGCCACGGCGCCGATATGCGCCGACCCGCCGGCGCCACCCGTTCCATAGGCGTATTTGCCCGGATTGGCCTTCAGCAGCGCGATCAGGCCGGCGAGGTCGGCGACGCCCAGCGCGGGATGCACCGTGGTGCAGATCGGCACCATCACCGTCGGCGCCACGGCGATGAAGTCGCGCTCCGGGTCGTAGGGCAGGCGGTCGCCATAGAGGCCCACCGCCAGCACATGGGTGGAGATGGTGCCCATCAGGAACACGCTGCCATCCTTCGGTGCCCGCGCCACCGAATCGGAGCCGATGGTGCCGCCCGCGCCGCCGCGATTCTCGATCACCACGGATTGCCCGAGGATCTGCTGGATGCGCGGCGCCAGCAGCCGGGTGGAGACATCGGTGCTGCCGCCGGCGGCGAACGGCACCACGATCCGCACCGGCCGCGTCGGCCAGTCGGACTGGGCCAGCGCCGGCGCGGCGAGCAGCGTGGCGGGCAAGGCGAGGGTGGTGCGACGGGTCAGCATGGGCGTGGTCCTGCAAGATGCGCCGCAGCATAGGCACGCGACGGGCGAGGCGGCCATGCACCCCCGCCCTGTGCGGCAACGTGGCGGGACTCGCGCGGGCGGCTATAACGCTGCGCATGCGCGACCTGCTGATCCACAATGCCCGCCTGCTCGACCCCGCCACCGGCCTGGATGGGCCGGGCGCGCTGCTGCTGCGGGGTGGGTGCATCGCCGATCTCGGGCCGGGTCTCACCGCGCCCGAAGGGGCGGAGACGCTGGATGCCGGCGGCGCCTGCCTGGCCCCCGGCCTGGTGGATCTGCGCGCCGCGCTGGGCGAGCCGGGCGCCGAGCATCGGGAGACCATCGGCTCCGCCGCCCTGGCCGCCGCGGCGGGCGGCATCACCACGCTCTGCGCCCTGCCGGACACGCAGCCCGCCATCGACGACCCGGCGCTGGTCGCCTTCCTGGCCCGCCAGGCCGCCGGCAGCCTGACCATCCTGCCCTATGGCGCGGCGACCCGCGGCTGCGCCGGCAAGGACCTTGCCGAATTCGGCCTGCTGCGGGAGGCCGGGGCCATCGCCTTCACCGATGGCCGCCGCGCCATCGGCTCCGCCCGGCTGATGCGCCTGGCGCTCTCCTATGCCCGGGCCTTCGGCCGCTTCGTGGTGCAGCATCCCGAAGACCCCTCGCTCGCCGCCGGCGGTGCGGCGACGGAGGGGGAGCGCGCGACGCGCATGGGCCTGCCCGGCATCCCGCCCGCCGCCGAATCCATGATGGTGGCGCGCGACATCGCCCTGGCGCGGCTGACCGGCGGGCATGTGCATTTCGCCCATGTCAGCACCGGCGCGGCGCTGGACCTGATCCGCGCGGCGAAGACCGAGGGCCTCAGCGTCACCTGCGACACCGCGCCACCCTATTTCGACCTGAACGAGACGGCGATCGGCGAATACCGCACCTATGCCAAGCTCTCCCCGCCGCTGCGGGCGGAGGCGGACCGGCTGGCGGTGGTGGCGGCGCTGGCGGATGGCACCATCGATGCCGTGGCCTCCGACCACCAGCCGCATGATGCGGACGACAAGCGCCTGCCGTTTGCCCAGGCGGAACCCGGCGGCACCGGGCTGGCGACGCTGCTGGCAGTGACCCTGGCGCAGGTGCATGGCGGGCGGCTGGACCTGCTGGAGGCCATCGGGCTGATGACGGCCCGGCCCGCCGCGCTGCTCGGCCTCGGCTCCGGCCGGTTGAAGCCCGGCGCGCCGGGCGACCTCGTGCTGTTCAGCCTGGAGCGCGGCTGGCAGGTGGTCTCGGGGAAGCTGCCGGGCAAGGCGCAGAACACGCCCTTCGACGGCCGCGCGCTGGAGGGCCGGGTGCTGGGCACCTGGAAGGATGGTCGGAGGGTGTTCGGATGACCACCGGGCTGATCCTCGCGGGGCTGCTCGGCTATTTGCTCGGCTCCGTGCCCTATGGGCTGCTGCTGACCCGCGCCGCCGGGCTGGGCGATGTGCGCGCCATCGGCTCCGGCAGCATCGGCGCGACCAATGTGCTGCGGACCGGCAACCGCAAGCTGGCCGCGGCGACGCTGGTGCTGGACGCGGCCAAGGGCGCCGTGGCGCTGCTGCTGGCACGCTGGATCTGGGGCGAGGATGCGGCGCTGCTCGCGGGCTTCTGCGCCTTGCTGGGGCACACCTTTCCCCTCTGGCTCGGCTTCAAGGGCGGCAAGGGTGTGGCCACCGGCGCCGGCGTGCTGCTCGCGGCGCAGCCGGGTCTCGGGCTGCTGCTGCTGGGTGTCTGGCTGGCCATGGCGGCGCTGACGCGGATTTCCTCGCTGAGTGCGCTGACCGTCTGCGCCCTGGCGCCGGTGGTCGCCGCGCTGTCCGGCGACTGGCGGCTGGCCGGGTTCTGCCTGGGCGTCGCGCTGCTGATCGCGATCCGCCACCACGCCAATATCCGCCGCCTGCTGGCGGGCACGGAGCCGCGGATCGGCAAGACCCGGTGACCTTCCGGATCCGCCCCTATCGGTCGGAGGATCTCGACAGCCTGTATGCGATATCGCTCGCCACCGGGGCGGCCGGCGGCGATGCGGCGGCGCTGTATGAGGACGGCCGGCTGGTCGGCCACATCTATGCCGCGCCCTATGCCGCACTGAGTCCCGGCCTGATCCTGGTGGTCGAGGACGCGGCGGGCGTGGCGGGCTTCGTCCTCGGGGCACCGGACACCCGGGCATTCGAGGATCGGCTGGAACGCGAATGGTGGCCCGCGCTGCGGCAGCGCTACGCGGCGCCCTCGGGTGCCGCCTGGGCCTGGACCCCTGATGAGCGCCGGCGCCACCGCATCCACGTGCCGCGGCGCACGTCGGAGCAGGTCGTGGCGGCGTTCCCGGCCCATATGCACCTGAACCTGCTGCCGCGCGCCCAGGGCCAGGGGCTGGGAAGGACCCTGCTGGCGGCCTGGTGCGACAGCCTCCGGCCGGCTGGCCTCCATGTCGGCGTCAATCCGGACAATGGCGGTGCCCTGGCCTTCTGGGGGCGTTGCGGGTTCCAGCGGCTGGCGCCGGCCGAGGGCGTCGTCTGGCTGGGGCGCGCGCCGTGAACGACGCCCTGGCGCGGCTGCGGCTTTCCCGCACCGAGGGCATCGGCCCGGCCACCTTCCGCCGCCTGCTGGCCCGCCACGGCACCGCCCGGGCGGCGCTGGCCGCGCTGCCGGCCCATGCCGCGCGCAGTGGCCGCAGCTTCGCCGCCCCACCCGAGGCGGTGGCGGAGCGCGAGATGGCGGCGGTGGCGCGGATGGGCGGGTCCTTCCTGTTCCTGGATGACCCGCTTTACCCGCCGCTGCTGGCGCTGCTGGAAGATGCCCCGCCGGCGCTGGCCGTGCTGGGGGATCCGTCCGTGCTCAAGCGCCGCCAGGTGGGCGTGGTCGGCGCCCGCGCGGCCTCCGCGGGCGGGCGCCGGGTGGCGGAGGAGCTGGCGGCCGGGCTCTGCGCCGGCGGCATCGCCGTCACCTCCGGCCTGGCGCGCGGCATCGATGCGGCGGCGCATCTCGGCGCGCTGGGGGCGGGCGGGCGCACCGTGGCGGTGGTCGCCGGCGGGCTGGACCAGCCCTACCCGCCGGAGCATGCGGCGCTGCAGGCGCGCATCGCGCAGGAAGGCGGCGTGGTGGTGGCGGAGGCGCCGCTCGGCACCGCGCCGCTGGCCCGCCATTTCCCGCGCCGCAACCGCATCGTCGCCGGGCTGGTGCTGGGGCTGGTGGTGGTGGAGGCGGCGCTGCGATCCGGCAGCCTCATCACCGCGCGCCTGGCGCTGGAAGCGGGGCGGGAGCTGTTCGCGGTGCCCGGCAGCCCGCTGGACCCCCGCGCGCGGGGCGGCAACGACCTCATCCGCCAGGGCGCGCATCTGGTCGAAACGGCGGAGGATGTCTTCGCCAGCCTGCCCGCCCAGCCGCTCGACCTGCCGCTGTTCAACCTTCGGGAGCGACGCGATTTGCCGGCTGAGCCGCTGCCGGAGGCGGAATCCCCCTCCGAATCCACTGCCCAACTGCTTGAATTGATTGGCACCACACCAGTAGCCGTTGACGATCTGGTCCGCCGCTGCCACCTCTCGGCGCCATCCGTCCAGGCTTTGCTGCTCGATCTGGAGCTGTCGGGGCTGGTGGAAACCCTGCCCGGCAATCGGGTCGTGCGGTCCTCAGGCTGACCGGGCAGGCCAAGCGCGCGAAGGCGAACCGAGAAACATGCCCGATGTCGTCGTGGTCGAAAGCCCGGCCAAGGCCAAGACCATCAACAAGTATCTCGGCGGCGACTTCACCGTCCTCGCCTCCTTCGGCCATGTCCGCGACCTGCCCCCCAAGGATGGCAGCGTGCGGCCGGAGGAGGATTTCGCCATGGATTGGGAGGCGGATGAGCGCGGCGACCGGCAGGTCACCGCCATCGCCAAATCCCTGAAGGGCGCCCGCCGCCTGTTTCTGGCCACCGACCCGGATCGGGAGGGGGAGGCGATTTCCTGGCATGTGAAGGACATGCTGGCCCGCCGCGGCGCCCTGAAGGGCGTCGAGGTGCACCGCATCACCTTCAACGAGATCACCAAGCGCGCGGTGCAATACGCCGTGGCGCATCCGCGCGACCTCGATGTGCCGCTGATCGACGCCTACCTGGCGCGCCGCGCGCTGGATTATCTCGTCGGCTTCAACCTCTCGCCGGTGCTCTGGCGGAAACTGCCGGGAAGCCGGTCCGCCGGGCGGGTGCAGTCGGTGGCGCTGCGGCTGATCTGCGAGCGCGAAGCCGAGATCGAAGCCTTCCGGGCGCGGGAATACTGGACGGTGGAGGGGCGCTTCGCCACGCCTGCCGGTGCCCCGTTCACCGCCCGCCTGACGCACCATGAGGGCCGGAAGCTCGAGCAGTTCGACCTGCCGAACGAGGCCACCGCGATGGCCGCCAAGGCGGCGGTGGAAGCCGGCAGCTTCACCGTCGGCAGCGTCGACAAGCGCCGCACCCGGCGAAACCCGCCGCCGCCCTTCACCACCTCGACGCTGCAGATGGAGGCGTCCCGCAAGCTGGGCATGGGCGCGCAGGCGGCGATGCGGGTGGCGCAGCAATTGTATGAAGGCGCCGACATCGGCGGCGAATCGGTCGGCCTCATCACCTACATGCGGACCGATGGCGTCCAGATGGCCCGCGAGGCGATGTTCGCCATCCGTGACCATGTGAAGGAGGTCTTCGGCGCCGACTACGTGCCGGGCGCGCCGCGCGAATACGCCTCCAAGGCGAAGAATGCCCAGGAAGCGCATGAGGCGATCCGCCCGACCGACGTCACCCGCACGCCGGAACAGGTGGCCCGCTTCCTCGATGAGCGGCAGCGAAAGCTGTATGAGCTGATCTGGAAGCGCGCCGTCGCCAGCCAGATGCAGTCCGCGGAACTGGACCAGACGGCGGTGGAGCTGGTGGAGCCCTCCGGCCGGACGAAGCTGCGTGCCACCGGCTCCGTCATCGCCTTCGACGGCTTCCTGCGCCTGTACCGGGAGGATGAGGACGACCGCGCGGCGGATGCGCGCGCCGGCATCGCCACCGCCGGGCCGGAGCCGGACGACGACAGCAGGACGCTGCCGCCGATGCGGGAGAGGGATGCCGTGAAGCGCGGCGCGGTCGCCGCCAGCCAGCATTTCACGCAACCGCCGCCGCGCTTTTCCGAAGCCACGCTGGTCAAGCGTCTGGAGGAACTCGGCATCGGCCGGCCCTCCACCTACGCCTCCATCCTGCAGGTGCTGCAGGACCGGGACTATGTGAAGCTCGACAAGCGGCGCTTCGTGCCGGAGGACCGCGGGCGGCTGGTGACGGCCTTCCTGATGGCCTTCTTCGAACGCTATGTGGATACCGGCTTCACCGCCGGGCTCGAGGAGAAGCTGGACGACATCTCCGGCGGCCGGGCCGATTGGCGCGCGGTGATGCGCGCCTTCTGGGAGGATTTCTCCAAGGCCATCGCCTCGACCAGCGAGCTGACGATCTCCGACGTCATCGATGCGCTGGACGAGGATCTGGGGCCACACTTCTTCCCCGCCCGTGCCGATGGCGTGGACCCGCGCGGCTGCCCGGCCTGTTCCGGCGGGCGGCTTGGCCTGCGGCTGGGGCGGACGGGCGCCTTCATCGGCTGCTCGAACTACCCGGAATGCCGCTACACCCGCCCGCTGGTGGCGCCGGGGGCGGAAGCGGAAGGCGCGGCGGGCTTCAACGAGGGCCAGCGCGAACTCGGCGTCGATCCGGCCACGGGGAAAAGCATCAGCCTGCGGCGTGGGCCCTACGGGCTCTATGTGCAGCTCGGCGAGGAAACGCTGGACGAGAAGGGCAAGAAGGTGAAGCCGCGGCGGGCCAGCCTGGCCAAGGGCATGGACCCGGAGGGCCTGGACCTGGACCGGGCGCTGGCCCTTCTGTCCCTGCCGCGCATCGTCGGCGTGCATCCCGAGACGGCGGAGGAGATCACTGCCGCGATCGGGCGCTTCGGCCCCTATCTGAAGATGGGCCAGCTGTTCAAATCGCTGGACCCGGATGACGACGTGCTGGCGGTGGGGCTGAACCGCGCGGTGGCGCTGCTGGCGGATGTGAAGCCGCGCGGCAGGGCGCTGGGCGAACACGCCTCTGGCGGCCCGGTGGAGGTGCGGCGCGGCCGCTTCGGGCCCTTCGTGATGCATGGCAACCGCGTCGCCTCCATGCCGCGGACCATGGATTTCGACACGGTGACCCTGGACGAGGCGGTGAAGCTGCTGGCGGAGAAGGGCAAGGAATTGCCGCCGCTGACCAAGGGCAAGAAGGGCGCGAAGAAGGCGCCGGCCCGGAAGGTTGCGGCGGCGAAGCCGGAGGGCGAGGCCGCGCCTGCCACCGCGCGCAAGCCTGCTGCCCGCGCCAAGGCCGCCACCCCCAAACCCGCGGCCAAGGCGCCGGCTGCCAGGAAGGCGGCCGCGAAGCCCGCGACGAAAAAGGCCGCCGCCGCGAAGCCCGCGGCGAAGGAGCCTGCCGCCGCGAAGCCGGCGGCGAAGAAGCCCGCCGCCGCGAAACCCGCGGCGAAGAAGCCCGCCGCGCGGAAAGCCGGCTGATGGTGCGGCGTGGCCCGCCGCCGAAGGGCCACGCCGCGCGCAAGCGCCCGGCCGGCAAGCCGACCCGTCGCGACATCCCGGACCGCGCGCCCGCCGCCCTGCCCACCCTGGTGGAGCTGCGCGCCTTCCTGCGCGACGCCCCCGGCCGGGTCGGCAAGACGGAGATCGCCCGGCATTTCGGCCTGACCTCGGACCAGCGGCCGGCGCTGCGCGACCTGCTGCGCAGCCTGAAGGAAACCGGCCAGGCCACGCCGGTCGGCCGCAAGGGCCTGGTGGCGCCGGACCGGCTGCCGGACATGGCTCCGGTGGAGGTCACCGGCACCGATGTCGATGGCGACCCCATCGCCCGCCCGATGCAGTGGAACCGCGATGCCGGCCCGCCGCCGGTCATCTTCATGCAGCGCGAAGCCGCCGGGCAGCCGGCGCTGGCGCCGGGCGACAAGGTGCTGGCGCGGCTGAAATTCATCGGCGGCAACAAGTATGAAGGCCGCACCTTCAAGCGCCTGATGCGGGAGGTGCCCTCCCGCATCCTCGGCGTCTTCGAGGAAGGCCGGATCATCCCGACGGACCGGCGCCAGAAATCCGACTGGCGCGTGCCTGCCGGCGAGGAAGGCGCGGCGCGGCCCGGCGACATCGTGCTGGCCGAGCCGCTTGCGGTGCGCCACGTGCTGGGCCCGCGCCCGGCGCGCATCGTCGAGGTGCTGGGCCGCATGGGGGAGGCACGCTCCGTCTCCCTGATCTGCATCCACGCCCATGGCATCCCCGACGTCTTCCCGGCGGAGGCGCTGGAACAGGCGGAGGCCGCGCGCGGCGTCACCAAGCGGGGGCGGGAGGATCTGCGCGACATCCCGCTGGTGACGATCGACGGCGAGGATGCGCGGGATTTCGACGACGCCGTCTGGGCGGAGCCGGCAGGCGAGGGGGGCTGGCGCTGCCTGGTCGCCATCGCCGATGTCGCGCATTACGTGAAGCCTGACAGCCCGCTGGACCGGGAGGCCTGGGCGCGCGGCAATTCGGTGTATTTCCCCGACCGCGTGGTGCCGATGCTGCCGGAGGCGCTGTCCAATGGCTGGTGCAGCCTGCGGCCGAACGAGCCCCGCGGCTGCCTGTTCTGCGAATTCCACATCGACGCCGCCGGCCGCAAGACCGGCCACCGCTTCGGCCGCGGCATCATGCGCAGCGCCGCCCGGCTGACCTATGAACAGGTGCAGGCGGCGCAGGAGGCGGGCGAGGTGCCGGAAGGGCTGCCGGCCGAGCTGTTGCACCACCTCTACGGCGCCTTCGGGAGCCTGCTGGCGGACCGCGCCCGCCGCGGCACGCTGGAGCTGGACGTGCCGGAACGCCGCGTGCTGCTGGATGCGGCCGGCAAGGTGGAGGCGGTGGTGCCGCGCGCCCGGCTCGACTCGCACCGGCTGATCGAGGAATTCATGGTCGCCGCCAATGTCTGCGCGGCGGAGGAGCTGGAGCGGCTTGGCCAGCCCTGCATGTACCGCATCCATGACCGGCCCTCCGACGCCAAGCTGGAGGGGTTGCGGCAGTTCCTCGACTCGCTCGGCCTGAAGCTGCCGGCGCGGGATCGCATCCACCCGAAGGATTTCTCCGGCATCCTGGCTGCGGTGAAGGACCGGCCGGAGGACCGGCTGGTGAACGAGGCGGTGCTGCGCGGCCAGTCCCAGGCGGAATACAGCCCGGACAATATCGGCCATTTCGGCCTGGCCCTGCCGCGCTACGCCCACTTCACCAGCCCGATTCGCCGCTATGCCGACCTGCTGGTGCACCGGGCGCTGATCGCCGGGCTGCAACTGGGCAAGGGGCCGGCGGCTGGCGGGCTGGCCCCGGCCGAGGCGGCGCGGTTTCCGGATACCGCGGAACACATCACGCAGACCGAAAGACGGGCGGCGATGGCGGAGCGGGATGCCGTGGACCGCTACCTGGCTGCTTTCATGGCAACACGTGTCGGAGAAGTTTTCGAGGCAAGGATTTCCGGGGTGACACGCTTCGGGCTGTTCGTCACCGTGCAGGACAACGGCGCCAGCGGAATCGTTCCGCTCGCGACCTTGCCGGACGACAGATGGCAGTTGGACGAGGCCGGGCATGCGATGTCCGGCCGCAATACGGGGCTGACCTTTTCGCTCGGCCAGGCGGTCGAGGTGAAGCTGTCGGAGGCCACGCCGCGGACGGGCGGCATGGTGTTCGCGATGATGCAGGGCGACCCGCGCCAGTCGGGCAGGCGCCGTGCCGCGCCATCGGCCGGAAAGCGCGCCAAGGCGCCGCGGCGGCGCTGACGCTCCTGCTGCTGCTGGTGGGCCTGGCGGCCGGGGCGGCGGCGCAGGATGCGGCGATGCGCGGCGCGATGGGCGACGTGCTGGCGCAGAGCCACAGCCTGATCCTGGACCGTCACCTGGAAGCCGCCAGCCCGGCCGATCTGGTGCTGTGGTCGCTGCGCGGGTTGACCGTGCTGGATGGCCGCTTCAACGCCGAGATCCGCAGCGACCGCATCCTGCTGCTGGGCGAGGATCGCGTGCTGGGCGATGCGGCCCTGGCTCCGCTGGTCGCGTCCGACACGCCCGCGCGGCGCGGCGCCGCCGTGGCGACGGCGCTGGAGGATCTCTACACCCTGGCCTGGCGGCATTCCGCGCAGGTGCGGCGCGCCGGGGCGGAACGCCTGCTGGCCTCGGGCTTCGAGGAATTGTTCAACCACCTGGACCCCTACAGCCGCTACGTCCCGCCGGAGGATGCGCGGCGGGCGCGGGAAGGCCGCGTCGGCCAGTCCGGCCTCGGCCTGCGCGTCGCGGCGCGGCGGGATGCGCTGGTGATCGTGAATGTGTCCGAGGACGGGCCGGCGGCGCAGGGTGGCGTCCGCATCGGGGACCGGTTGCTGGCGGTGGATGGCAGGCGGCTCGGCCCGCGTGACCCTGGCCTGGCGGCGACGCTGCTGGAAGGGCCGGAGGGGTCGGAGGTGACGCTGACCCTCTCCCGCGCCGGGCGCCGCCGCGCCGTGACCCTGGTGCGCGAGGTGGTGGTGCCGGAGACGGTGCGGGCGGAGCGGGGGCAGGACATCCTCTATGTCCGCCTCACCGGCTTTTCAGCGCTCACCGATCGCCGCCTGACCCAGGTGCTGCGCGACGGCTTCGCCGAGGCGCCGCCGCGCGGCGTGGTGCTGGACCTGCGCGGCAACCGCGGCGGGCTGCTGAGCCAGGCGGTCGCGGTGGCCGATGCCTTCCTGGCGGATGGCGAGGTGATGCGCACGGAAGGCCGGCACCCGGAGGCCAATCGCCGCTACCTGGCCGGCGGCCAGGACCTGGCGGAGGGACGGCCGCTGGTGGTGCTGGTGGATGGCCGGACCGCATCCTCCGCCGAGATCGTCGCCGCGGCGCTGTCCGAGCGCGGCCGGGCGGTGGTGGTGGGCAGCGCCACCATGGGCAAGGGGCTGATCCAGCTGGTGGCGCAGCTGCCGAACGGGGCGGAAATCCTGGTCACCTGGTCGCGGGTGGTGGCGATTTCCGGCTGGCCGATCCAGGGGCTCGGCGTGCTGCCGGCGCTGTGCACCAGCCTGGGGCCGGAGGCGCTGGCGACCGGCCTGGCGCAACTGCGACGGGGGGAGGCGCCGATGGCCCGCGTGCTGGCCCGGCAGCGCGCCGCCCGCGCGCCGGTACTGGCCAGCGAAGTGGTGGCGCTGCGCAATGCCTGCCCGCCGGCCGAGGGGCGGGAGGATGACCAGCAGGCTGCCCGCGCCCTGATCGAGGCGCCGGCCGCCTATGCCACCGCGCTGGGTGGGCCGTAGCGCCTACCCTGGCGCAGAAAGTTCCGACCTGCGGCCCGAAGGGCCGAGCGCGCGCCGTGCCCGGTGGCGCGTCGCCAGGCCGGCGGATGCCGGCGCCGGCGACCGCGGCGGTGATCGGTCACCATCACCGGCATTTGGCATCAGGCGCACGAAGGTGAAACCTTCGTGCGCCGGGTATCAGGTGTTCCGTCGCTGGTTGCGGGCCAGCACATCCAGCACCGCCATGCGCACGGCGACGCCCATCTCCACCTGCTCCCCGATCACGCTGCGGACCGGGTCGTCGGCGATGGCGCTGTCGATCTCCACGCCGCGGTTCATCGGGCCGGGATGCATGACGATGGCATCGGGCTTCGCATAGGCCAGCTTCTCCGCATCCAGCCCGTAGAAGCGGAAGAACTCGCGGGAGGAGGGGACGAGGCCGGAGGTCATGCGTTCCTTCTGCAGCCGCAGCATCATGACCACATCGGCATCCGCCAGGCCGGTCTTCATGCCGTGATGCACCTCCACGCCGAGCTGCGCGACCTCGGAGGGGATCAGCGTCGGCGGGCCGACGACGCGGACGCGGGAATTCATCGCCAGCAGCAGGTGGATGTTGGACCGCGCCACGCGGGAATGCAGCACGTCGCCGCAGATGGCGACGGTCAGGCCTTCGAGGCTTCCCTTGCGGCGGCGAATGGTCAGCGCATCCAGCAGCGCCTGGGTCGGGTGTTCATGCGTGCCGTCCCCGGCATTGATCACCGCCGCATCGACCTTCTGCGCCAGCAGGGCGGGGGCCCCGGACTGGCCATGGCGGACCACCAGGAGGTCGGTGTGCATGGCGTTGAGCGTCGAGGCGGTGTCGAGCAGCGTCTCGCCCTTGTTCACGCTGCTGGTGGAGACGGACATGTTCACGATGTCCGCACCCAGCCGCTTGCCGGCGAGTTCGAAGCTGGTGCGGGTGCGGGTGCTGTCCTCGAAGAACAGGTTTATCAGCGTCCGCCCCTTCAGCAGGTCGCGCTGGGTTTTGCCCTGGCGGTTCAGCAGCGCGTAATTCTCCGCCAGATCCAGCAGATCGGCGATGTAGGGGGGCTCGAGGCCCTCGATGGCGAGCAGGTGGCGGTGCGGGTAGGGGAGCATGGGCGGCAACCTAACCCTCGCCCGCGCTGGCATCCAGGGCTGCCTGGAGCATATAGGCCGCCGCCGCGGCATCCACCGCGCGGGCGCGCCTGGCGCGCGTCACATCGGCCTCGATCATCATGCGGTTGACGGCGGCCGAGGACAGGCGCTCGTCCCACAGCGCCAAGGGCAGGCCGGTGGCGGCCGCGACCGCCAGCGCCCAGTCCTTCGCCGCCTGCGCCGCCGGGCCGAAGCTGCCATCCATGGACAGCGGCAGCCCCGCCACCAGCCCGCCGGCGCCTTCCTTGCGCGCAATGGCCGCGATCTCCGCCGCATTGGCCGAGAGCTTGCCGCGCGGGATGGCGCCATAGGGGCTGGCCAGCAGCAGCGAGACATCGGACAGCGCAAGCCCGATCATCCGCGCCCCGGGGTCCAGGCCGATCAGGCGCGCATGGCGGGGCAGGACAGCGCGCAGGTCGCGCATGTTGATGGCGGGCATGGGCGCCGTTATGTTCCTGCCCCGCCTTCCTGGCAAATCCACGCAGATCCAGGCAGATCAAGGATTTCTTGAAGAAAATGTCCCTCGATACCGCCACCATCCGGCGCATCGCCTCGCTCGCCCGCATCAGGCTGGACGAGAGCGAGGTGCAGCAGGCGCAGGCCGAGATCAACGGCATCCTGGGCTGGATCGAGCAATTGCAGGAAGTGGATACGGAGGGCGTGGAGCCGATGGCCGGCGGCAGCCCGGTGGCGCAGGCCCGCGCGCGGCTGCGCCCCGATGTGGTGAATGATGGCGGCCAGGCGGATGCCATCCTGGCCAATGCCCCGGATCGCCAGGGCGAATATTTCGGCGTGCCGAAGGTGGTCGAGTGATGCATCCCACGGATTTCACCCTGCGCGGCGCGCTCGATGCGCTCACCGAGGGCACGATCAGCAGCGTCGAGCTGACCCAGGCGCATCTGGACGGCATCGCCAAGCTGAACCCGCGGCTGAACGCCTATGTCACCGTGACGGCGGAGAAGGCGCTGGCGGCGGCGAGGGCGAGCGACGAACGCCGCGCGGCGGGGCAGGTGGGGGCGCTGGAGGGCATCCCGCTCGCCATCAAGGACCTGTTCTGCACCGCGGGCACCCGCACCACGGCGGGCAGCCGCATCCTCGACAGTTTCGTGCCGCCCTATGAGAGCACGGTCAGCCAGAAGCTGCTGGACGATGGCGCGGTGTTCCTGGGCAAGGCGAATCTGGACGAATTCGCCATGGGCTCGTCCAACACCACCAGCGCTTCCGGCCCGGTGGAGAATCCCTGGTCCCGCGCGAACGACCCGGATACGCGGCTGGTGCCCGGCGGATCCTCCGGCGGCTCCGCGGCCGCGGTCGCGGCGCGGCTGGCGCTGGGGGCGACGGCGACCGACACGGGCGGTTCCATCCGCCAGCCGGCGGCCTTCTGCGGCATCGCCGGCATCAAGCCGACCTATGGGCGCTGCTCCCGCTTCGGCATCGTGGCCTTCGCCTCCAGCTTGGATCAGGCAGGGCCGGTGGCGCGCACGGTGGAGGATTGCGCCATCCTGCTGAAGTCGATGGCCGGCTTCGACCCGAAGGATTCCACCAGCGCCGACCTGCCCGTGCCGGATTTCGCCCGCGCCTGCGAGCGCGGCGTGAAGGGCCTGCGCATTGGCGTGCCGAAGGAATACCGCCTGGACGGCATGGCGCCCGAGATCGTGGCGCTGTGGGAACAGGGCCTGCAATGGCTGCGCGACGCCGGCGCCGAGACGGTCGAGATCAGCCTGCCGCATGCGAAATATGCGCTGCCGACCTACTACATCGTGGCGCCGGCCGAGGCCTCCTCGAACCTCGCGCGCTATGACGGCGTGCGGTTCGGGACGCGGGTGACGGAGCCGGGTTCCGACCTGCGCGACCTGTATGAGCGCACCCGCGCCGCCGGCTTCGGGCCGGAAGTGCGGCGGCGCATCATGATCGGCACCTATGTGCTGAGCGCCGGCTATTACGACGCCTATTACCTGAAGGCGCAGAAGGTCCGCGCCCTGATCCGCCGCGATTTCGAGAATGCCTATGCGGCTGTCGACGCCATCGTGACGCCGGCGACGCCCAGCGCGGCCTTCGGCATGAACGAAAAGCAGGACGATCCGGTGGCGATGTACCTGAACGACATCTTCACCGTCACGGCGAACCTGGCCGGCCTGCCGGGCCTGGCGGTGCCGGCGGGGCTGGACGCCCAGGGGCTGCCGCTCGGGCTGCAGGTGATCGGGCGGGCGTTTGACGAGGAAACGGTCTTCGCCGTGGGGCGGACACTGGAACGGGCGGCCGATTTCACGGCGCTGCCGCGGTTGAGGGCGGGGGCATGAGCTACACGATCGAGGGCCGCACCGGCCCCTGGGAACTGGTGATCGGCCTGGAAATCCATGCCCAGGTCATCAGCGAAGCGAAACTGTTCTCCGGCGCCGCCACGGAATTCGGCGCGGAGCCGAACAGCCAGGTCTCCTTCATCGATGCCGGCTTCCCCGGCATGCTGCCGGTGATCAACGCGGAATGCGTGGCGCAGGCCGTGCGCACGGGCCTTGGGCTGAATGCGCAGGTGAACCTCTGGTCGCGCTTCGACCGGAAGAACTATTTCTACGCCGACCTGCCGCAGGGCTTTCAGATCAGCCAGTTCGCGCACCCCATCATCGGGGAGGGTGCGGTGGAGATCACGCTGGCGGATGGCGTGACCAAGACCATCGGCATCACGCGGCTGCATCTGGAACAGGATGCCGGCAAGTCGCTGCATGACCAGCATGCGACCAAGAGCTTCATCGACCTGAACCGCTCCGGCGTCGCGCTGATGGAGATCGTCTCCGAGCCGGACATGCGGAGCCCCGAGGAAGCCGGCGCCTATCTGACGAAAATCCGGCAGATCCTGCGCTACCTCGGCACCTGCGACGGCAATATGGACGAGGGCTCGATGCGGGCCGACGTCAATGTCTCCGTCCGCAAGGCCGGCGAGGGGTTCCGCACGCGCTGCGAGGTGAAGAACGTCAACTCCATCCGCTTCGTCATGCAGGCGGTGGAAGCCGAGGCGCGGCGGCAGATCGAGGTCTGGGAGGCGGGCGACGAAGTCTTCCAGGAAACCCGCCTGTTCGACACGGCCCGGGGCATCACGCGCTCCATGCGCTCCAAGGAGGATGCGCATGACTACCGCTATTTCCCCGAGCCGGATCTGCCCCCGCTGGTGCTGGAATCGGATTGGGTGGAAGCGCTGAAGGCGGCGCTGCCGGAACTGCCGGATGTGCGGCGCGCGCGCTACGTCGCCATGGGGCTTTCGCCCTATGACGCGCATGTGCTGACGCTGGAGAAGGAAACCGCCGTCTTCTTCGAGACGGTGGCGAAGGGCCGCGACGCCAAGCTTGCCGCGAACTGGGTGACAGGCGATTTCTTCGCAGCCCTCAACCGCCTGAAGCGCGACGTGGCGGACCCGCCGGTGACGGCGGAGAATCTCGGCGCGCTGCTCGACCTCATCAGCGACAAGACCCTGTCCGGCAGCCTGGCCAAGCAGGTCTTCGAGGCGATGCTGGAGACGGGCAAGGCGCCCGGCGAGATCGTCGAGGAGCGCGGCCTGAAGCAGGTGACGGATACCGGCGCGATCGAGGCGGTGGTGGCGCAGGTGATGGCGGCCAATGCCGACAAGGTCGCGGAATACCGCAGCGGCAAGGAGAAGCTGTTCGGCTTCTTCGTCGGCCAGACGATGAAGGCCATGCAGGGCAAGGGAAATCCTGCCCTGGTGAACGAGGTGGTGAAGACCGCGCTGGCGGGGTGACCTTCTCCCTCCCCCGCAGGTGCGGGGGAGGGCCTTCGGTCACATCACACCGGCCGGACGCCCCACGGATAGGGCATGCTGCCCTTCAGATGCCCGGTGATGCGCTTGCGCCAGGCGCTGCGGATGCTGAACTGGCCGAGCGGGATGGTCGCCACCTCGTCCTGCGCCAGCTTGTTCAGCTCATTCGCCAGCGCCTGCTGCCGGGCTGCATCCGGCGCGTCCAGCCAGTTCTGCACCAGCGTCTGCGCCCGCTCGCTGTCATACCAGCCGAACCAGCCATTCGCGCCCGGCCCCTTCACCAGGGACGACACGGCCGGGTTCAGATAGGCCAGCGAGGAGCCGTAGGTGTGGAAAATGCTCCACCCGCCGCGCTCCACCGGCTCCTTCCGCACGCGGCGCTGCACCACCGTGCCCCAATCGGTCTCCACCAGCTCCACGTTGAAGCCGATGCGGCGCAGCGCATCCGCCGTCACATGGCCATGCGGGCCGATCAGCGGGAAGTCGGTGGGGCTGATGATCACCACCTTCTCCCCCTTGTAGCCGCTGGCCTGCAACGCGGCCCGCGCCCGGTCCAGGTTGCGCGGCGGGGCGTTGAGCGCGGACAGGTCCTCAACGCCATAGGGCGTGCCGCAGGGGAACAGGCTGCGGCAGGTGCGCCAGACGCTGCGGTCATCGCCGAGCGTCGAGCGCATGTAGTCCTCCTGGTTCACCGCCAGCGCCACGGCCTGGCGCACCTTCACATTGTTGAAGGGCGCCTGCAGGTGGTTCAGCCGCATGATGGACAGGATGCCGGCCTCGTTCAGCACCCCCACCTCGATCTCCCGGTTGCGCACCAGGGTCGGGATCAGGTCGGACAGGGGCTGGTCCAGCCAATCCACCTCGCCGGCCTGCAGCGCCGCGGCGGCGGTCGCCGGGTCGGGCAGGACATGCCATTCGATGCGGCCGAAATGCGCCACCTTGCCGCCGGCCGCGCCGCTGGCGGCTTCCTGGCGCGGGCGATACGCCTCGTTCCTCGCATAGACCACGCGGCTGCCGGAGACGAATTCGTCGCGCACGAAGCGGAACGGGCCGCTGCCCACCACCTCCGCGATCTGCGTGTTGGCATCCGTCGCGGCCAGCCGGGCGGGCATGATGAAGGGCACATTCGCGTCCGGCTTGGCCAGCGCCTGCAGCAGCAGCGGGAAGGGGCGCTTCAGGCGGATCTCCAGCGTGCGGTCATCCGCCGCGCGCCATTCATCGACGGACGCCGCCAGGATCTGCCCGAAGGGGTCGCGCTTGGACCAGCGGGCCAGCGAGGCGGCGCAATCCGCCGCCCGCACCGGCTCCCCGTCATGGAAGCGCAGCCCCTCCCGCAGCCTGATGCGCCAGATGCGGCCATCGGCCGAGGTCTCGTGGCTCTCCGCCATCTGCGGCTGCGGGCGCAGCTGCGCATCCATGGCGAACAGCGTGTCATAGACATGGTAGCCATGCATCTGGGTGACGATGGCGCTGGTCCAGATCGGGTCCAGCGCCGTGAGATTGGCCTGGGGCACGAAGCGCAGGGTGCTGGTGGGTTGGGCGATGGCGGGTCCGGCGAGCCCGGCCGCGGCCAGCCCGGCCCCTGCCTGCAGCAGAGAGCGGCGATGCATGACGTTCTTCCTCCGTGAAGTTTTTCCGGCAGCGGGCTAAGGCTATGCCCCGCCAGCTTTCAGGGTCAACCGCGCCCGGTTGCGCCCGGACCCGCTCCGCGCCCATCCTCCGGCATGGCTGAGACACCCCTCGAGACCCGCTTCGACCTGCTCGTGGTCGGCTTCGGCATTGTCGGATTGGCGCATGCGCTGGTCGCCGCCCAGGCGGGGCTGAAGGTCGGCGTGCTGGACCGCGACAGCCGCGCCAACGGCGCCAGCATCCGCAATTTCGGTTTCGTCACCGTCACCGGCCAGGGCTACCCCGACACCTGGCGCCGCGCCCGCCGGTCCCGCGACATCTGGGCGGAAATCGCGCCGCAGGCCGGCATCCCGGTGATCCATCGCGGCCTGGTGATGGCCGCGCGCCGCGCCGAGGCCGAACAGGTGCTGGAGGAATTCGCCGAAGGCCCGATGGGCCATGGCTGCCGCATCCTGCGCGGCGAGGACCTGCCCGCACCGCTGCGTGCCGATGGCGCCATCCGCGCCGCGCTGCATTCGCCGCACGAACTCCGCGTCGAAAGCCGCGAGGCGCTGCCGAAGCTGCGCGACTTCCTGGCAAAGCGCTGCGGCGTCGCCTTCTTCCCCGGCCGCGCTGCCCAGGCGGTGGAAGCCGGGCGCGTCGAGACCCCCGCCGGCCCGCTGCACGCGCCGCGCATCCTGGTCTGTCCCGGCCCGGACCTCGCCAGCCTCTACCCCGAGATCTTCGCCCGCCGCGAGGTGACGCTGTGCAAGCTGCACATGCTGCGCCTGGCCGATCCCGGCTGGCGGCTGCCGGCGGCGGTGATGAGCGACCTCGGCCTGCACCGCTACCGCGGCTATGCCGACTGCCCGACGCTGCCATCGCTGCGCGCCCGCCTGGCTGCCGAACAACCCGCGCTGATGGATAACGGCGTCCACCTCATCGTCGTGCAATCCGCCGATGGCAGCCTGGTGGTCGGCGACAGCCACCACTACGGCGCCACGCCGGACCCCTTCCAGCCGGAAGCGGTGGACCGGCTGATCCTGGAGCAATTCGCCGAGGTGCTGGGCCCGCCGCCCCCCGTGGTCGATCGCTGGATCGGCCTGTATCCCTCCGGCCCGCAGGATGCCTTCTGGGAGGAGGCCGGTCCCGGCATCCGCCTGGTCTCCGTCACCTCCGGCACCGGGGCGTCCACCGCCTTCGGCCTGGCCGAGGATGTCCTTTCCGACTGGGGCGCCATTCCATGATCAAGGCCGTGATCTTCGACTGGGCGGGCACCGTGCTCGACCATGGCTCCCGCGCGCCCATGGGCGCCTTCGTGGAGGCCTTCGCCCAGTTCGGCGTCAGCATCTCCATCGCCGATGCACGCGGCCCGATGGGCATGGCCAAGGCCGACCACATCCGGCTGGTCGGCCAGGCGGTGAACGAAGCCTGGCGCGCCCGCCACGGCCACGACTTCAACGAAGCCGATGTGCAGGCGATCTTCGACGTCTTCGAGCCGCTGAACATCGCCGCCGTGGAAGCCCATGCCGCCCTGATCCCCGGCGCCACCGAAACCCTGGCCCTGCTGGCCGCGCGCGGCATCCGCATCGGCTCCACCACCGGCTACACCCGCCCGATCATGGAACGCCTGGCGCCACTCGCCACCGCCCAGGGCTTCACGCCGGAGATCATGGTCTGCGCCGGCGACCTGCCCGAAGGCCGCCCGGCGCCGCTGCAGATGTGGAAGGCCATGGCCGAAATGGGCGTCTGGCCGGCCCATCAGGTGATCAAGGTGGACGACACCCCGCCCGGCATCGGCGAAGGCCGCAACGCCGGCACCTGGACCATCGGCCTGGCACTGTCCGGCAACATCGCCGGCCTCTCCGCCGAGGACCTCGCCAGGCTTCCCGAAGCCGACCGCGCCGCCCTGCGCCGGGCCGCCACCGCGGAACTGACCGCGGCCGGCGCCCACCTGGTCATCGACTCCATCGCCGACCTCCCCACCGCGCTGGCCACGATCGAAGCCCGGCTGGCGGATGGCGAAAGGCCGTGAGGCGGGGGTAGGGGCGGCCGCCGCCCTTTCGCGGGGCTTGCGGCGCTGCCGCAAGGCAGGAGGGGAAGTGCCCCCCCCCCCCTGCAAGCCACCGGCGGCAGCGCCCCTATGATTCCCCGCCCCCCGCCAGTTCCGCCTTCGCCGCCCGGTATTCGTCCTGCAGGCGGGCGATGAGGGTGGCGGCGGGGGGGGTGTCGGTGATGGTGCCGATGCCCTGGCCGGCGCCCCAGATGTCCTTCCAGGGTTTGCTGCGGGTGGTGCCGAAATTGGCGCTGGATTTGTCGACCGCGGGCAGGCTGTCGGGGTCCAGGCCGGCGGCGGCGATGCTGGGCTTCAGGTAGTTGCCGGGGATGCCGGTGAAGAAGGGCGTGTAGAGCACGTCGGCGGCCTGGCCTTCGACGATCATGCGCTTGTAGGCCTCCGCCGCATTGGCCTCCGCCGTGGCGATGAAGCGGGTGCCCATATAGGCCAGGTCGGCGCCCATCGCCTGGGCGGCCAGGATCTGCCCGCCGGTGGTGATGGCGCCGGAGAGGATGAGCGGCCCGGCGAAGATCTTCCGCACCTCGGCGACGAGGGCGAAGGGGGAGAGGGTGCCGGCATGGCCGCCCGCCCCGGCCGCCACCAGGATCAGCCCGTCCACCCCGGCCTCCAGGGCCTTCTGGGCGTGGCGCAGGTTGGTCACGTCGTGGAACACCAGCCCGCCCCAGGCGTGCACGGCCTCCACCACCGCATGCGGGGCGCGGAGGGAGGTGATGATGATCGGCACGCGGTGCTTCGCGCAGACGGCGAGGTCGTGGTCGACGCGGTCGTTGGAGGCATGGACGATCAGGTTGATCGCGAAGGGCGCGTCCTGCGGCGTCAGCGCGGCGGTGATGCGGGCGAGTGCCGGGTCCAGCTCCGAGGCCGGCCGGGCGTTCAGCGCCGGCATGGAGCCGACGATGCCGGCCCTGCACTGGGCGATGACGAGGTCCGGGTTGGAGATGATGAACAGCGGCGCGCCGATGAGGGGCAGGCGCAGCCGGCCTTGCAGCAGGGCGGGAAGGGGCATCCGGGGTCTCCTGTTTGCCGGTCAGTCTGCCCCGGCGCGGTGCGCCTTGACCATGGCGCGGGGATGGCGGACAGGTTGGGCCAAGGGGCGGGGAGGGGTGCGATGGCGGAGCCGGTTCGGGTCGAAATCGTGGATGGCATCGCGATCGCGACGCTGTCGAACCCCCCGGTCAACGCGCTCTCCGCCGCCTTGCGCGCCGGGCTGTTCGCGGCGCTGCGCCAGGCGGAGGATGACCCGGCGGTGCGCGCCCTGGTGATCGCGGCGGAGGGGCGGACCTTCATCGCCGGCGCCGACATCTCGGAATTCGGCAGGCCGCCTTCCTCCCCCACCCTGGCGGAGCTGGTGGCGGCGCTGGATGGCGCGGCCAAGCCGGTGGTGGCGGCGATCCAGGCGGCGGCGCTGGGCGGCGGGCTGGAAGTGGCCATGGCGTGCTCCTGGCGCGTGCTGGGGCCGCAGGCGAAGCTCGGACTGCCGGAGGTGAAGCTCGGCCTGCTGCCCGGTTCCGGCGGCACGCAGCGGGCGCCGCGGCTGATGGGCGCGGCGGCGGCGCTGCAGCTGATGGTGGCGGGCGAGCCGCTGGATGCCGATTCGGCCGTGGCGGCGGGCCTGGCGGATACGGTGGTGCTGGGCGATCTGCTGCAGGCGGCGCGGCAATTCGCCGAACGCCCGAAGCCGAAGCCGGTCTCGGCGCGGGACGAGGGGCTGGGCGATCGCGAGGCTTTTGAGAAGGAAGCCGCTGCCCTGGCGAAGCGCGCGGCGACCGAGCCGCAGGTGGCGGATTGCATCGCTTGCGTCCGCGCCGCCTTCGAGATGCCCTTCGCCGAGGCCGTGGCGCTGGAACGCGCGGCCTTCCTGCGCCTGCTGGACGACCCGCGCAGCAAGGCGTTGCGGCATGTGTTCTTCGCGGAGCGCGAGGCGGCCCGCATCGCCGGCCTGCCCAGGGGAACGAAGCCGCGGCCGGTGGCGCGCGCCGCCGTGCTCGGCAGCGGCACCATGGGCGCGGGCATCACGCTCTGCTTCGCCAATGCCGGCATTCCGGTGCGGGTGATCGAGACGGATGAGGCGGCGCTGGCCCGCGGCATGGACCGGATCCGCGGCACCTACGAGGCCAGCGTGAAGCGCGGCACCCTGGATCCTGCGACGCGGGATGCACGGCTGGCGCTGATCGAGGGCGCGGTCGGGCTGGATGCGGCCGCGGATGCCGACCTGGTGGTGGAGGCGGTCTTCGAGGAGCTGGGGCTGAAGCAGCAGATCTTTGCCCATCTGGACCGGGTGACGAAGCCGGGCACCATCCTGGCCAGCAACACCTCCTACCTCGATATCGACGCCATGGCAGCCGCCACCTCCCGCCCCGGCGACGTGCTGGGGATGCACTTCTTCTCGCCCGCCAATGTGATGAAGCTGCTGGAGGTGGTGCGGGCGAGGGAAACGTCGCCGGAGGCACTGGCGACGGCCACGGAGATCGGCCGCAAGCTGGCCAAGGTGCCGGTGGTGGTGGGCGTCTGCCACGGCTTTGTCGGCAACCGGATGCTGGCGCGCCGCACCCAGCAGGCGGAGCGCCTGCTGCTGGAAGGCGCCACGCCGGAGCAGGTGGACAAGGCGCTGGTCGATTTCGGCTTCCGCATGGGGCCCTTCGCCATGGCGGACCTGGCGGGCCTGGATATCGGCTGGCGCATCCGCCGCGCGACCGGCAAGCGCGCCCCGGTGGCGGATGCGCTGGTGGAGGCGGAGCGGCTCGGCCAGAAGACCCGAAAGGGCTTTTATCTCTATCCCGAGGGAAGCCGGACGGGCGTTGTCGATCCGGAGGTCACGGCGCTGATCCGCCGGGTCGCGGCGGCGGAGGGTGTCGAGCAGCGGGCGATCGGGCAGGAGGAAATCCTGGACCGGCTGGTGCTGCCGATGGTGAACGAGGGCGCCCGCATCCTGGAGGAAGGCATCGCCGCGCGGCCGGGCGACATCGATGTGGTCTGGCTGCATGGCTACAACTGGCCGGCCTGGCGCGGCGGCCCCATGCACTACGCCGATTCGGTGGGTCTGCTGCATGTGGTCGCGCGGCTGGCCGCCTTCGCGCAGGCAACCGGCGATGACAGCCTGCTGCCCGCCGATCTGCTCGGCCGCCTGGCCGCGGAAGGCCGTGGCTTCGCGAGCCTGAAGGCCGATTGAGATGCGGCCGTGGGAGCCATCCTACCCGCCGGAATGCCGCTGGGACGCGCCGATCGCGCGTGGCACCCTGCCGGCCTTCCTGGATGCGGTCGCGGCGCGCTTCGGGGACCGGCCGGCGCTGGAATATCGCGGCCAGGTGCTGAGCTATGCGCAGATGCGGGCGTTGTCGGACCGCATCGCGGCGGGGCTCTGGGCGCGTGGCATCCGGCCGGGGGACTGCGTCGCCCTGTATCTGCCGAACACGCCGTGGCATCCGCTGTGCTTCTTCGCGGCGCTGCGCGTGGGCGCGCGGGTGGTGCATTTCTCCGCCCTCGATGCGAAGCGGGAGCTGGCGCACAAGGCGCATGATTCCGGCGCGACGCTGCTGATCACCACCGGCTTTGCCGCGCTGATCGCCAATGCCGCGTGGCTGCGCGCGGAGGGCGCGGTGCGCGAGGTGCTGCTGGCGCCCGAGGCGCGCTGGGGCGGGGAGGATGCGGCCTGCGACTTCGCCGCGCTGCCGGAAGCCGAGCCGCCCGAGGCCTGGCCCGCGGTTTCGCCGGACGATCTGGCGCTGCTGCAATACACCGGCGGCACCACCGGCACGCCCAAGGGCGCGATGCTGACGCATGGCAACCTGACCGCCGCCGTCGCCATCTACCGCGCCTGGCGCGACCACACGGACCTGCCGGAAGGCACGGCGCGGGTGCTGGTGCTGCTGCCGCTGTTCCACATTTTTGCCCTCACCGCCGTTCTGCTGCGGCAATTGGCGCAGGGCGCGCTGTGCCATCTGCGGGTGCGATTCGATGCGGCGCAATGGGTGGAGGAGGTGGAGCGGCTGCGCATCACCACCTTCTCCGGCGTGCCGACCATGTGGATCGGCATTGCGGGCGTGCCCGGCATCGAACAGCGCGACCTGTCCAGCCTGCGGCAATGCAGTTCCGGCGGCGCGCCGATGCCGCAGGAGGTGCAGCAACGCGTGGAGCGGCTGTTGAAGCTGCGGATCGGCGGCGGCTGGGGCATGACGGAAACCTGCCCGGCCGGCACGCGCATCCCGCCGCATGGCCCGGTGCGCGCCGGCATCATCGGCCTGCCGCTGCCAGGCATCGAGATGCGCATCGTGGCCTTCGAGGACCCGACGCGGGAGATGCCGGTGGGTGAGATCGGGGAGATCGCGATCCGCGGTCCCAATGTCTTCTCCGGCTACTGGAACCGTCCGGCAGAAAACGCCACGGCCTTCGCCGATGGCTGGTTCCTGACCGGCGACACGGGCTGGATGGATGCCGAAGGGTATTTCACCCTGGTCGATCGTCGCAAGAACATGATCCTGTCCGGCGGCTTCAACGTCTATCCGGCGGCGATCGAGCAGGCCATCTACGAACATCCGGCGGTCGCGGAATGCGTGGTGATCGGCGTGCCCGACGCCTATCGTGGCCAGGCTGCCAAGGCCTTCTGCGCGTTGAAGCCGGGCGCGGACCCCTTCACACTGGAGGATCTGCGCGCATTTCTGGCGGACCGCGTCGGCAAGCACGAGATGCCGGCCTCGCTGGAAATCCGGGATGGCCTGCCGCGCAGCGCGGCGGGCAAGTTGTTGGCCAGCGCCCTGCGCGACGAAGAAGCGGCCAAGGCCTAGGAGACGACAGATGGACCTCCGCTACACGCCCGACGAAATTGCCTTCCGCGATGACCTGCGCAAATTCTTCCGCAGCGAGATCCCGCTGCCGATCCGCCGCAAGGTCAGCGAGGGCCGCGCCCTGGCGCGGGAGGATTACGTCACCAGCCAGCGCATCCTGCACGCCAGGGGCCTGGCCACGCCGAACTGGCCGGTGGCCTGGGGCGGGCAGGATTGGACGCCGGTGCAGCGCTACATCTATGTCGAGGAGCTGCAGGCGGCCGCCGTGCCGCAGCCGCTCGGCTTCAACGTCAACATGGTCGGCCCCGTCATCGCCACCTTCGGCTCCGAGGCGCAGAAGCAGCGCTTCCTGCCCGCCACCGCCAATCTCGACATCTGGTGGGCGCAGGGCTTTTCCGAACCCGGCGCGGGGTCCGACCTGGCATCCCTGAAGACCACGGCCAAGCGCGACGGCGACGATTTCATCCTCAACGGGCAGAAGACCTGGACCACGCTCGGCCAGTATGCGGACTGGATCTTCTGCCTGGTGCGCACCGATGCGACGGTGCGCAAGCAGCAGGGCATCTCCTTCATCCTGGCGGATATGAAGACGCCGGGCATCAGCGTGCGCCCCATCATCACCATCGATGGCGGGCATGAGGTGAACGAGGTGTTCTTCGACGATGTGCGCGTGCCGGCGGAAAACCTGGTGGGCGAGCTGAACAAGGGCTGGGACTACGCCAAGTTCCTGCTCTCCAACGAGCGCATCGGCATCGCCCGCATCGGCATGACCAAGGAACGCCTGGCGCGGGTCAAGCGCCTGGCGCAGGAAACCCCGGCCGGCGAAGGCATGGTCTGGGACGACCCGGATTTCCGCCGCCGCCTGGCATGGAGCGAGATCGAGCTGAAGGCGCTGGAGATCACGCAGATGCGCGTGGTCGCCGCGCAGCGGTCCAAGGCCTCCGACAAGCCGGACCCGTCCTCCTCCATCCTCAAGATCAAGGGCAGCGAGATCCAGCAGCAATCGACGCAGCTGCTGATGGACGTCGCCGGCCCCTACGCCATGCCGCGACCGGATCGGGAGGAGGAGGGGCTGAACCTGCCCTCCGTCGGGCCGGACTGGGCGGATGCGGCGGCGCCGCTGTTCTTCAACTACCGCAAGGTCTCGATCTATGGCGGCTCCAACGAGATCCAGCGCAACATCATCGCCAAGGCGTTCCTGGGCCTTTGACGAGCCCGCGCCCGGGACGAAACAGCATAGGTGTGAGGCTCCATGGATTTCGACCTGACCGATGAGCAGCGCATGCTGGCCGACAGCATCGGCCGGCTGGTGACCGACTCCTACGGCGATTTCGAACAGCGCAAGGCCTACCGCGCTGACCCGCGCGGCTGGTCGCCGGCGAACTGGTCCGGCTATGCGGAGATGGGGCTGCTCGGCCTGCCCTTCGCCGAGGAGGATGGCGGCTTCGGCGGCGGGCCGGTGGAGACGATGCTGGTCTTCGAGGCCTTCGGCCGCGGCCTGGTGGTGGAGCCCTACCTGGCGACGGTGGTGCTCGGCGGCGGCCTGCTGAAGCGGGCGGGGACCGCGGCGCAGCGCGCCACGCTGATCCCGGAGATCGCCGGCGGCGGGCTGACGCTCGCCTTCGCGCATCAGGAACGCCAGGCGCGGCACGATCTGCACGATGTCGCCACCACGGCGCGGCCGGACGGCACCGGCTGGCGGCTGGATGGCGCAAAGGGCGTGGTGCTGCACGGCGACACGGCCGGCCGGCTGATCGTCTCCGCCCGCACCGCCGGCGCCCGGCGCGACCGGGAAGGCATCAGCCTGTTCCTGCTGGACCCGGCCACCCACGGCGTGACGCGGCGCGGCTATGCGACGCAGGACGGGCTGCGGGCGGCGGAGGTGGTGCTGGACGGCGTGCTGCTGCCGGCCGACGCCCTGCTCGGCCCCGAAGGCGGCGCGCTGCCGCTGATCGAATGGGTGGTGGACGAGGCGCAGGCGGCGATCTGTGCCGAGGCGCTGGGGGCGATGGAGGTTCTCCGAGATCTGACGGTGGACTACCTGAAGCAGCGCACCCAGTTCGGCCAGGCCATCGGCAATTTCCAGGCGCTGCAGCACCGCGCGGCGGACATGCTGGTGGCGACGGAACAGGCGCGCAGCATGGCGATGTATGCCGCGATGATGGTGCAGGAGAGCGACGCCAGCGCCCGTCGCGTGGCGCTTTCCGCCGCCAAGGCGCTGGTGGCCAGGCTGGCGGACCAGCTGGGCAAGGATGCGGTGCAGCTGCATGGCGGCATCGCCATGACCGAGGAATACAAGGCCGGCCACTACTTCAAGCGGCTAGCCATCCTGGCCGGGCTGTTCGGCGACATGGACCACCATCTGCGCGTCGTGGTGGCCGCCGGCGGGCTGCCGGAGGCGGCGTAGGAGGTCGGGGCATGCGGCTGCAGGACAAGGTCGTCGTCGTCACTGGTGGCGCCTCCGGCATCGGGCGCGCCATTGCGCTGCTGTTCGCACGGGAAGGCGCCAGGGTGGTGATCGGCGACCTGACGGAGACGGTGCGCGAAGGCGGCGCGCCGACCGTGCAGGTGATCGGGGCGGAGGGCGGCACCGCCCGGTTCCGCCGCTGCGACGTCGCCGTCTGGGCCGATGTGGATGCGCTGGTGGGCGCGGCGGTGGCCGAGTTCGGCCGGCTCGACGTCATGGTGAACAACGCGGCGACGCTCGGCGCCGCCACGAAGCTGCTGGAGACGACGGAGGCCGATTGGGACCACGTCATGGCGGTGAACGCCAAGGGCGTGTTCTTCGGCTGCAAGCGCGCGGTGCAGCAATTCCTGACGCAGGCGCTGGTGGGCGAGGCGCGGGGGCGCATCGTCAACATCACCTCGCAGCACGGCATGGTCGCGGCCCCCGGCAAGATCGCCTATGGCACCGGCAAGGCGGCGGCTGTCTACATCACGCGACAGGTCGCGGTGGATTATGCCGCGGACCACATCCTGTGCAACGCCGTGGCGCCCGGCCGGGTGCTGACGGGCAAGCCGCTGGGCGGGCCGGGATCGGACCCGCTGGAGTATTCGCGGATGCGCACGCCCATGCCACGCCTGGGCCGGCCCGACGACATCGCGCGCGCCGCCCTGTTCCTGGCCAGCGAGGAGGCAACCTACCTCACCGGCCACAACCTGCTGGTCGATGGCGGCTGGATGGCCTTCTGAAGGCCCCCGGAGCGCGCTGCCATCGCCTGAACGCAGCACATGCTCTGGAAGTCTCTGATTCCGGGGCGAGAAAAGCGTTCAGACGATTCCGTCTGAACGCCCATCGCTCTGGCGCCGTTGCACCGCAAGCGAAGACGGTTAAACGGCTCCAGCTTATTGGTTCGACGCCTATTCCGAGTCGCCTTGCGAAGCCGCAGGGCTTGAAAATGCGCTAGCAGCCTGTCGGCTTCCCGTGCGGCCTGAAATCGGCGAATCTGCTGGTCATGACGCAGTTCATTCCGTTCAGCCGCGACCAGGCGTTTCTGCTGCCGCCGGATGCGAAGGATTG
>NZ_JAAVNE010000031.1 GCF_012103215.1 Falsiroseomonas selenitidurans | reverse complement strand
CTGCGGCTGGTGGTCCGGGCCGCGCTGCGGCTGGTCGTCCGCGCCGCGCTGCGGCTGGTCGTCCGCGCCGCGCTGCGGGCGGTGGTCCGCACCGCGCTGCGGGTGGTGGTCCGGGCCGGGCTGCGCGGGGGGGTGCGCACCGCGCTCCGTGTCGTGGCCTGCGTGGCGGCCCGGGCCGTGCTGCGCGGGGTGGCGCGGGTGGAGGCCCGGCTGGTGGTGTTGGCGGCCTGGGTCCGGGTGCTGGCCTGCTGGGTTCTCTCATCCCGCCTGGCGGCATCGGCCGGCGCCGGGGTCAGGACAAGCAGCGACAGCAGAGCGAGCAGGATCAGCCGCATGCGATAATCTTCCCCCGAATATCCACGGCGCCCGCGAAGGGCCTGGCCGCGAAACTCCCCCATCGGCCGAAATCGGCCTGACGCGAACAACTAGACTGACCGCCCCGTGACCTGTCAACGCGCATTTCACGATGTTACGTGAGGTGCGGAAGTCCAAGCCAATCCTGGCTTTGCATCTCGTTCAGGCGGCTCGCGGTCCGCGCGAACATGGCAGCATTATGGCCTTCTTCATGCAGCCGGTCCGGCACCGCCTCGGCACTGGCCAGCAGCTTCACCCGGTGCTCGTACAGCGCATCCACCAGTGTGATGAATCGCCGTGCCCGGTCGAAATTCTCCGGGCCCAGCCGGGGAATGCCGTCCAGCAGCAGGCTGTGGAAATGTGTGGCGATGGCCAGGTAGTCCGCCGGGCCCAGGGGCTTGCCGCAGAGCGCCTCGAAGTCGAAGCGAGCGACGCCGCGCGCGGCCTGCGGCACCTCCAGGGTGCGGCCCAGCAGGGTCAGGCGGGTGGGCTTGCCATGCTTCTCCCCGGTCAGTTCCTCGAAGGCGGCGTCCAGCGCCCGCGTCGCCCGCTCATCCGCCGGCACGTGCCAGGTGGGCAGGGCGCGGACCCGGTCGCGCCGGTAATCCCGCGCCGCCTCCAGCGTCAGCACCTCCAGCCGCCGGTTGATCAGGCCGATGAAGGGCAGGAAGGCGTCGCGGCCCGGACGGCCCTTGAACAGATCCACCGGCGCGGTGTTGGAGGTGGCGACCACCACCGTGCCGCGCGCGAACAGCGCCTGGAACAGCCGGCCGAGGATCATCGCATCGGCGATGTCGTGCACCTGGAATTCGTCGAAGCACAGCAGCGCGGCTTCCGCCGTGATCGCGTCCGCCAGCGGCGGAATCGGGTCCGCATCCTGCTGGTCGCGGGCGGGGAAGCTCGCGCCGTGCTGCTGCTTCCAGGCATGGATGCGGCGGTGCACGTCCTGCATGAACTGGTGGAAGTGGATGCGCCGCTTGCGCGTCACCGCCGCCGTTTCGAAGAACAGGTCCATCAGCATGGATTTGCCGCGCCCCACCTCCCCCACCAGGTAGAGGCCCATCGGCGTGCCGGCGGGCGCTTCCTCGGCCGCCACCGGCTTGCGGCGGGTGAAGCGGGCGAAGAAGCCGCCCTTCTCGGGCTGTTCCGGATGCGGGTCGTAGCCCTGGGTGCGGCGCCACAGATCCTGCAGCACCTCCACCGCCCGCGCCTGCGCCGGGTCGGCCGCCAGGCTGCCTTCGGCCAGCCGGGCGCGATAGGCCGGCAGCGGGCCGGCGCCGGTGCTGATGCGGGGGCTTGTCGGCCGGTCGTCCATGCCCGGTGCCTACAGCCTGGCGCCGCCCCGGGCAACGCCAGCCCGCCCGGCGATCGGCACGGTTGACGGCACCGGTTGACGGCACTGGCGCCGCCCCGCAGCCTCCGGCCCATGCCAACCACTGCCACGCTGTACTACGCCCCCGACGGCTTCGACACCGGCCGCGCCAAGCTGATGGGCCGCCACGCCGCCGGGGAGGGCATGCTCGGCGGGCTGGTTCGGCATGCCGGCTTCGACCGGATGGTGGCGCTGTGCGGCAGCGAGGCCGATGCGGCCGCCTTCCGCGCCCAGGTCGCCGGCTTCGATCCCGCCATGCCGGCGGAGACGCTGGGCGCGGCGGAATTGCCCCGGCTGGCGGAAACCGGCTGCCTGATGTTGCCGGGGCCAGACCTGTCTGGCTTCGCCTGGCGCCGGCGGCGCGAATCGCGGCAGGCGGCCTTCTCCCTCACCGGCATCACCCACACCATCGCCTCCGCCAGCGCCATGGATGCGATTGCCGGGCTGCTCGTGGCGCCGGTGCAGCCCTGGGATGCGCTGGTCTGCACCTCCTCCGCCGTGCAGGGCGCGGTGCGGCGGCTGTTCCAGGGCGAGGCGCACTACCTGGCGCGGCGGCTCGGCGCCTCGCGCATCGAGGGTCCGGCCCTGCCGGTGATCCCGCTCGGCGTCGACACCACCGCCCTGGCGCCGGACCCGGCGGCGCGGGCGGAATGGCGAGCGCGGCTGCGCGTGTCGGCGCAGGACATCCTGGTGCTGCACCATGGCCGCCTGTCCTTCCACGCCAAGGGGCATCCGCTGCCCATGTTCCTCGGCCTGGCACGGGCCGCCGCGGCGGCGCCGGCGGGCGCCCGGGTGGTGCTGCTGCTCTCCGGCTGGTTCGCCGATGCCCACCAGCGCCGCGCCTTCACCGAGATGGCGAAGGCGCTGGCGCCGGGGCTCGCCATCCGCCTGGTGGAGCGGCCGGAAACCGGCACCACGCTGCGCGCCGCGGCCGACCTGTTCACCCTGCTGTCCGACAACGTGCAGGAAAGCTTCGGCCTGGCGCCGGTGGAAGCGCTGGCCGCCGGCCTGCCGGTGGTCGGCACGGACTGGGACGGGCTGCGCGACACGGTGCGGCACGGGGTCACCGGCTTCCGCGTGCCGACCCTGCTGGCCGGGCCGATGGACGATCTGGCGGCGCGGCACGATACCGGGATGGACAGCTACGATTCCTATATCGGCGGCATCGCCCAGTTCACCGCCGTGGATGTCGGCGCGGCGGAGGCCGCCTTCGCGGCGCTGATCGGCGATGCCGGGCTGCGCGCCCGGATGGCGGCGGCGGCGCGGGCGGATGCGCTGGCGCGCTATGACTGGGCCGTGGTGGTGCGGCAGTATCACGCGCTTTGGGCGGAACAGGCGACGCTGCGCCGCGCCGGCCGCGGCGAACGCGCCGCCCCGCTGCGCGGCGAGGAACCGATGCCGCGCCGGCCCGACCCGGGCCGGCTGTTTGCGGACTACCCCAGCGGCCGGCTGGCGCCGGAGACGCGGCTGGTGCTGGCGCCGGGCCTCGCCGATGCGGCGGCGGCGCTGGCCCGCGTGCAGGCCCTGCTGGCGGTGACCGGCATCGCCGCGCGGCGCGAATTGCTGCCCTCCACCGAATCCTTCCAGATGCTGCTGGAAGGGCTGGAGGCCGGCCCCGCCACCGCCGGCGCGCTGCTGGCCGGCACGCCGCCGGGCCGCGCGCCACGGCTGCACCGGGCGCTGGCCTGGCTGGTGAAGGTGGATGTGCTGCGGCAGGCGCGCGACGCGGCATGAGCATCGCCGCGGTGATCTTCGACTGCGACGGCACGCTGGTGGACAGCGAGACCATCGGCGCCCTGGCCTTCGCCGAGGCGCTGGCGGAGGAAGGGCTGGCGATGACCGCGGCGGAAGTGCTGCACGGCTTCCGCGGCCGCCGCCTGGCCACCAGCATGGCGGAGGCCGCTTCCCTTCTCGGCCGGGCGCTGGCCGCGGATTTCGAGGCCAGGCTGCGCCACCGCACCGCGGCGGCGCTGCGCGCCGGGCTGCGGGAGATGCAGGGGGCGACGGCCCTGGTGCAGGCGCTGCGCCTACCCTTCTGCGTCGCCTCCAACGCGCCGCGCGCCAAGACCGAGTTGAACCTGACCCTGACCGGGCTGCTGCCGCATTTCGAGGGCCGGATCTTCAGCGCCTATGAGGTCGGCGCCTGGAAGCCGGACCCCGGCCTGTTCCTGCACGCCGCGGAAGCCCTGGGCGTGAGGCCGGCGCAATGCCTGGTGGTGGAGGACAGCGCGCCGGGCGTGCAAGCGGCGCTGGCCGCCGGCATGCCGGTGGTGGCGCTGCTGCCGGAAGGCCCGGCGCCCTGGCTGCCGGCCGCGGTGCCGCATGTCCGGGACCTGTCGGCGGTGGCATCGCACCTGGCTTGAGCGCGAGCCGCCCTCAGCCCCGCCGGCGAAACCGCTCCACCGCGCTGACCAGCGCCGTGCGCACCCCCGGCTCCAGCGCCGAATGGCCGGCATCCGGGATCATCGTCAGCCGGGCGCGGGCCCAGGCGGCGGCCAGGTCGAAGGCGGTGTCGCAGGGGCAGACCATGTCGTAGCGGCCCTGCACGATCTCCGCCGGGATGTGGGCGATGCGGTCCATGTTGCCCAGCAGGCCCTCGGGCGGCAGGAACAGGTCGTGGCGGAAGTAATGCGCCTCGATCCGCGCCAGCCCCAGCGCGCTGCGGTCCTGGGCGAAGCTCGCCACCGTCTCCGGGCTCGGCAGCAGGGTGGAGCAGCTGCCCTCGTACAGGCTCCAGGCGCGCGCCGCCGGGCCATGCACCAGCGGGTCCGGGTCGCACAGGCGCTTCAGATAGGCGCTCAGCAGGTCGCCGCGCTCGGCCGGCGGCACATGCTCGGCGAAGGCGGCCCAGGCATCGGGGAACACCCGGCGCAGGCCATAGAGGAACCACTCCACCTCCGCCGCCCGGCCCAGGAAGACGCCGCGCAGCACGCAGCCCGTCACCCGGTCCGGATGCGCCTGGGCATAGGCCAGCGCCAGGGTGGAGCCCCAGGAGCCACCGAAGAGCAGCCATTTCTCGATGCCGAGGAAGCGGCGCAGCGTCTCGATATCCGCCACCAGGTGTGGGGTGGTGTTCTCCCGCAGGTCGCCCAGCGGGCGGGACCTTCCGGCGCCGCGCTGGTCGAAGATCACCACGCGCCAGTGATGCGGGTCGAAGAAGCGGCGATGAATGGCCCCCGCCCCGGCGCCCGGCCCGCCATGCAGGAACAGCGCCGGCTGGCCGCGCGGATTGCCGACCTGCTCCCAGTACATGACGTGCCCGGCCGAGAGCGGGAGCAGCCCGGTCTCATAGGGGGCGATATCGGGATAAAGGTCGCCGCGCGGCATGATCTGACCTTTAGGGGCGCGGGCGGCCCCGAGTCCATGGGGGTTCGCACCCCGATCGGCCTCCGCTGGCGGGCCATCAGACCGCAAGCCTGCGGAATCGCGCGCCGAGACCCTTCGCCCCGGCGCGGATCGTGCCTAGGTTGGGATGATGGCCGAAACCCCCTCGGCCGGCTCCCGTTCCGCCGCTGCCGGCGCGCTGCGTTGCGGCGTCTGCGGCACGGAGAGCCGGCATCCCGCCTTTCGCCCCGGCCCGCCCGAACAGGCGCCGGACCTGGACCTCCGCCCGGGGGAGCCGGTGCGCTCCTCCATGGCGCGTTGGCTGCAGCAATGCCCGGGCTGCGGCTACGCGGCGCCGGACATTACCCGCGCCCATCCGGCGGCCGCCGAGGCGGTGCGCGCCGCGCCCTTCCGCGCCCTGCTGGCGGAATCCGGCACGCCCCCCCTGGCCCGGCGCTTCCTGGCCTGGGCCCTGGTGCTGGAGGAGACGGGCGCGCTGCATGCGGCGGCGGAAGCAACGCTGCACGCCGCCTGGGTGGCGGATGACCTCGGTCGGCCGGACCTTGCCCGCGCCTGGCGGCTGGATGCGGTGGCGCTGTGGCGCGGCGGCCCGGCGCTGGATGCGGAACAGACAGTGCGCATCATCGATGCGCTGCGCCGGGCCGAAGCCTGGGGCGATGCCGCCGCCACCGCCGAGGCCCTGGCCCGGACGGAACCGCCGGAAGCCGTGGCCCAGGTGGTGTCGCTCGAACAACGGCTGATCGAGGCGCAGGATACCGGGCGGCACACCGTCGCCTCTGCCCTGCCGCCACCCTCCCGCCGGCCGCATGTGACGCATCAGCGTATCGCGCAGCGGGGCGAAGGCATCTGGGCGAAGCTGCGGCGCTGGCTCGGCGGCAGGTAGGGCGCGGGTCGAAGGGCTTGCGGCCCTTCGCCTGGGTGGGTATTGTTATAGTATAACATACCACGGACCCTCCCCATGCTTCGGCGCTCCCTGCTCGCCCTGCCGGCCCTGCTGCCCAGCCTGGCGCGCGCCCAGACCGCGCAGCCGCCTCTGGTGGTCGCCAGCTTCTCCATCCTCGGCGACCTGGTGGCGCAGGTGGCCGGCGACCTCGTGCGGCTGCGCGTCATCGCCGGGCCGGATGTGGATGCGCACGGCTTCGCGCCCCGCCCCTCCGACGCGCAGGCCCTGCGCGGCGCGGCGCTGGTGGTGCGCAATGGCCTCGGCTTCGATGCCTGGATCGACCGCATGCTGCGCGCCGCCGGCCATCGCGGCGCCGTGCTGACGGCGACGGACGGCATCGCGCCGCTGACGATGGAGGATGCGCACGGCCACGGCCACGCGCATGCCCACGACCATGGCGGCGCCGGCCGCCGCCGCGGCCATGCCGTCGGCCCCCGCCAGGTGCCGGACCCGCATGCCTGGCAGGATCTGCGCCACGGTGCGCAGTATCTGCGGACCATCGCCGCGGCACTTTCCGCCGCCATCCCGGCCCACGCCGGCGCCTTCGCCGCCAGGGCGGAAGCCGCCACCACCCGCCTCGCCGCGCTGGATGGCTGGGTGCGGGCGCAGATCGCCACCGTGCCGGAAGCCCGCCGCAAGGTGGTCACCAGCCACGACGCCTTCGGCTATTTCGCCGCCGCCTATGGCGTCACCTTCCTGGCCCCGCAGGGCGTCTCCACCGAGGCGGAGCCGAGTGCCGCCGACGTCGCCGTGCTGATCCGCCAGATCCGGGCGGAGGGCCTCACCGCCGTCTTCCTGGAGAACATGGCCAACCCCGCCACGCTGACGCGCCTGGCGGAGGAAGCCGGCGTGACGGTCCGCGGCCGGCTTTATGCCGATGCGCTCTCCGCCCCCGGCGGGCCGGCCCCCAGCTACGAGGCGATGTTCCGCCACAATGTCGGCCTGCTGGTCCCGGCGATGCGCGGGCAGGCATGAGGCGCGCCCTCCTCGCCCTGGCGGCGCTTCTTCCGTTCGCCGCCGCCGCGCAGGATTCCGGCTTCCGCCCGCATCTGGCGCAGGAGGTCGATATCGGCCTGTATGCCGTCGGCACCACCCGCGCGACGGACCCGGCGCGGCGCGGCACCAGCGCCTACCTCTATGGCGAACTGGCCGCCGGGCTGCACCTGGCGCCGGGCTTCTTCCTCCAGGGGGTCCTGGCCTTCGAGCCGATCGGCGAGGGCGATGCGCTGGGCGGCGCGCCCGATGGCGGCACCACCCTCTTCCGCCGGCAATCCGCCTTCCTGGAGGTGCTGGCCCTGGACTGGCGACCGGATGCGGACACCGTGCTGCAGGCCGGCCGCTTCGTGGCGCCCTTCGGGCGGGGCCATCACGACTTCCCCGGCATCCTCACCCGCATCCGCGCGCATGAGGTGAACGCCATCACCGACAGCCTCGGCATCAGCGCCACCCGCACCATGCTCGCCGACCCCGATCTGGGCGAGCATGACCTGTCGCTGGCGGTCTTCACCCTGGACCGGAGCTTCCTGTCCTCCACCCTGGCGACGCGCCGGCGCTGCTGCGACGAGGCCTATGAGCGCTTCAACCGCAACACCCGTGCGCAGGGCGGGCCGGGCAATACCGGGCAGGCGGACAATGCCGTGCTGGCGCTGGATGGCGACGGCTTCGCCTGGGCGCCGGGCCTGTCCTACCATCTGGGCCTGCTGACCCGCGGCGCCGGGGATGACGGCACGGCCCGGGAATGGGGCTACACCGCCGCGCTGCGCCACGAGCAGCGCTGGTCGGCCAGCCAACGCACCCTGTTCTTCGCCGAGGGCGTGCAGTTTCGCAATGCCGCGGCCCGCCCGCGCACCGAGATCACCCTGCTGGGCTTCGACCCGGACACCGGCGCGGAGGTCGAGACCCTGCTGGAGACCGGCATCCGCGAACGCCGCAGCTTCACCACGCTGGGCGTGCAGCACCGCATCGGCGCCTGGCGCGGTACGCTGGCCTGGCAGCGGGACCAGCGCAAGCGCAGCGTCGAGACCCTGCCGACCGAGAACCACCTGGAAGCCTCGATCGGCACCGACCTGCCGCACAACTTCACCATCGATGCTGGCTACCAGTACAGCCGCCATGCGCGGGAGGAGGAGGGCGGGCTCGGCACCGCCCACGCCCTGCTGCTGCGGATCGGCTGGCGCGGGCTGTAGAGGGCCGCGAGCGGCGCGCCGCCCTTCTCCCGCCCTCGCCAGCAGGGCAGGATGCCGCCACCGACGGAAGACCGGAACATGCCGCGCCCACCCTCGGCCCTGGCGGCTGGCCTTCCGACCGGCCCGGCAGAGCCCGCCACCGCCGCCGAGGCACGGCGCCTGCAACCGGCGCTGGCGGCGCGGGTGGTGGCGGAGGATGCGCTGGGCGCAGTGCGCGTCCTGGGCGGCGCCGATGTCAGCACCCTGCGCTTCGACCCGACGCGCACCGTGCATGCCGCCATGGTGACGCTGGACGCGGCCAGCCTGGCACCCCTGGCGGAGGCCGGCGCCACGAGGCGGGGCGGCCTGCCCTACATCCCCGGCCTGCTGGGATTCCGCGAGGTCCCGGCCCTGGTCGAGGCCTTCCAGGCCCTGCCCGTGAAGCCAGACCTGATCCTGGTGGACGGCCACGGCCTGGCGCATCCGAAGGGCCTCGGCGTCGCCTGCCACCTGGGCGTGGTGCTGGACCGGCCCACGATCGGCGTCGCCAAATCCATCCTGGTGGGGGACGTCGCGGCGCCGCTGGGGCCGGAGCCCGGGGCGCAGGCGCCGCTGGTCTGGCAGGGCCGCGTGCTGGGGGTGGCGCTGCGCACGCGGCGCGGCGCGAACCCGGTCTATGTCTCCATCGGCCATCGCGTCTCCCTGCCCACCGCGCTGCGCCTGGTGCAGGCGGCCCTGCGCGGGGGCCGGCTGCCGGAACCGACGCGGCTGGCGCACCGCGCCGCCGGCCGGCTGCGTCTGGCGGCACAGGCCGGCGCGGGGTAGATGCGGCGCATGGCACGGATCTGGATGGTTCTTGGCGCCCTGTCGGGCCTGGTGGCGGTGGCGATGGCCGCCTATGCCAGCCATGGGCTGCCGCCGGAGACCGCCGCGCTGGCGCAGACCGGCGCTTCCCTGCAGGCCTGGCACGCGCTGGCGCTGATCGGTGTCGGCTTCCTGGCGGAGCGGCGGCGGGGCCCGCTGCCGACCCTGGCCGGGCTCGGCTTCGCGCTCGGCACGCTGGGCTTCTGCGGCGGCGTCTATGTCCGGGTGCTGACGGAGACCTCGCTCGGCCCGGTCACGCCGCTGGGCGGCACGCTGCTGCTCATCGGCTGGGGGCTGCTGGCCGTCGCCGCGGCGCTCGCCCCCGAGACATGATCGCCAGCGCCTACCTGGCGGCGGAAGGCTTCACGGCGGAACTGGCGGAGGAACTGACCCGCGCCGGCCGTCGGATCACGGCCTGGCACGGGCTGCTGGCACTGTCCCCGGACACGCCCTTCCCCGCTGCCTGGGCGCTGGATGTGTGGACCGCGCCGCGGGAAATCCCGGTCGCCTCGGTGAAGCAGGCGGCGGATGCGCTGCGCGCCATCCAGCGCAACTGGTCCGGCCATGCCGCCGCGCATCACCGCCGCAGCGCGCTGATCGCCGAACGCCTGCCGCCGGTGAAGGCCCGGCCGCTGGTGTTTCCGGAGGCGGCGCCCGCCGGGCATCTCGGCGGCTGGACGCTGCTGGCGCCGGACCTTCTGCTGGCCAGCCCGACCAAGACCAGCCCCTTCGTCAACGGCGCCGTCGCCTTCGTGGAGGATCGGGCGGGCCCACCCTCCCGCGCCTATCTCAAGCTTTGGGAGGCGCTGATCCGGCTGGGTCGCCACCCCGGCCCGGGCGAGACCTGCCTCGACCTCGGCGCCGCCCCGGGGGGCTGGACCTGGGCGCTGGCGAAACTGGGTGCGCGGGTGGTGGCGGTGGACAAGGCGCCGCTGGATGCCGCGGTGGCGGCGATGCCCGGCGTATCGCTGCGCCAGGAAAGCGCCTTCGGCCTGGACCCGCGGGCGGAGCCGCCGGTGGACTGGCTGTTCAGCGACGTGATCTGCTACCCGGCGCGGCTGCTGGCGCTGGTGCAGCGCTGGATCGCGGCGGACGCCGCGCGCAATATCGTCTGCACGCTGAAATTCCAGGGCGAGACCGACCACGAGACGGCGGCGGCCTTCGCCGCGATCCCTGGCGCCGTGCTGTTCCACGGCACCCACAACAAGCATGAGCTGATGTTCGCCCGCCTCGCCGCCCCGTCAAGCCCGGCCGGCTGACCGCGGCGCCACCGGCCATGGCGGCCGCGCCGGCGGCCGAAGACGAAGCGGCGCGCGGGGTCGGAGGCCCCGAAGGATTGGTGCGGGCGGCGGGGATCGAACCCGCATGGCCAAGGGCCGAGGGTTTTTAAGACCCTTCCGTCTACCGTTCCGGCACGCCCGCCGCCTGGGGCAACAGGCGTTCGGATGGAATCATCCGACCGCATGTCCTGCTCCAGATTCACTGAATTCTTGAGCACGAATTGCCGCGCGTGCTCCAGCCTGGACAGGGCCTGCGCCCTTATGCCCGGCGCCGGCGCCCAGTGGAAGCGATCGGGCACGGCCGGATCCCGGCAAGGCCGCATCGGATGGCGAGGGTCGCCTTCAGCGCCGCCTCGGTCGGCCCATGCCCGTTTCAGCGGCCCGCAACGGCCGCCGGCCGCGGGTCTCAGGGGGTGGCGGCGTCCAGCCCGGCGGGCTGGTGCAGGGGCGGATCCAGCTGCAGGGCCGCCACGACATCGGTCTGCGGCAGCGCCGCCTCGATCGGGCGCAGCACGCTCCACCACTCGCACTGCTCCTCCCGCCCCCGCGCCGCGCACCAGATGCGGCCGAGGCCGAGCGGGCGCATGCCAAGGCCGCGCAGCACGGCGCGGGAGGCCAGGTTGTCGGTCTGCACCGCGGCCCGCACCTCGCTGACACCGAGCACCGCGAAGGCGGCGGACAGGGCGGCGGGGGCGGCCTCACGCATCAGCCCCTCGCCGTGGAATTCGTCGCCGAGCCAATAGGTCAGCACGGCCCGGTTGCGGTCGGCCTCGGCACGGGTTGCGCTGACCCAGCCCAGCACCTGACCATTGCTGCGGCGGGTAATGACCATCGGCAGGGCCAGCCCGGCCAGCGCCGCCGCCCGCGCATCCGCCAGCCGCTGCGCCGCCGCGCCGGGCGCCAGATGCACCGGCCAGGAGGCGAGGCGGGCGCTGATGGAAGGGCCCATCATCGCCGCCAGGGCCGCCGCATCCTCGGGCCAGGGCAGGCGCAGGCACAGCCGCCGCGTGTAAACCTCCCGACATGCTTCGCCCGATGCGTTCATGCATCGAGAGTGCCACCGTTAACGCTTCCTTACCAGTGTATCGATCAACCGAGGGGCGAGTCTTTTTCTTGGAAGATCAAAGAGACGCGAAAGACTCCACCCCCCGTGCCTAACTCGTGAACGGATATCAGAAAGCGAAACAAATCCCGCCCGCCCATGATACCGCCCCTGTCCGGAGGCACCGACGCCGCCGAAGCCGAGATCCGGAAAGGCGGCGTATTCAACGGCGCGGCCGCTGACCACGGCGCCGGAGCGGGTGCCGGCGGCCACCGCCGATTCCTCCGCCCGCGTCGCCCCGAAGAGGTAGATCGCGAGGGGCGGCGGGCGCGCGGCGACCCAGGCAATGGCCTCCGCCAGATCGCGCAACGGTTGCACGGGCAGCAGGGGGCCAAAGACCTCCTCCGCCAGCAGGGGATGGCCTTCGGGCGGCTGGGCCAGGGTCAGGCTGCGCGGGTCGCCGGCCGGGCCCAGCGGCAGCAGCGCCGCGCCCTGCGCCAGTCGCTGCATCCGCGCCGCCTGGGCAGCATGGCCGAGGCCCGATTCGGCCTGGGCGATGCCGCTGGCGCGGCAGGCGGCGTGGAAATCCGCCATGGCATGGCCCACCAGCAGCACCGTGTCCGGCGCGATGCAGGTCTGCCCCGCATTCACCGCCTTGCCGGCCAGGATGTTGCGCGCCGCCGCCGCTAGGTCGGCGCCCGGCAGCACCAGGGCCGGGCATTTGCCGCCGAGTTCCAGCGTCACCGGTACCAGGTTCCGCGCCGCGGCCGCCGCCACCTTGCGGCCGGTCTCGGTGCCGCCGGTGAACACCAGATGGTCCCAGCGCTGCGCGGCGAAATCCGCCGCCACCGCCGGCCCGCCCAGCACCGTCGCGGCGATGTCCGGCCCCAGCGCCTGCTCCAGCACCGCGCCGATCAGCGCCGCCGTCCGCGGCACGGCCTCCGAGGGTTTCACCGCCACGCGGTTGCCGGCCGCCAGCGCATCCACCACCGGCACCAGGGCCAGCTGCACCGGGTAGTTCCAGGGCGCCATGATGCCGATGATGCCCTTCGGCACCGGCTCCTCCCACGCCCGGGCGGGCCAGAAGGGATAGGGCACGGCGACGCGGCGCGGCCTGGCCCAGGATTTCAGGTGGCGGCGGGCATGGCGCGCGGCATCGACGGTGCACAACACATCCGCCAGCAGGGTCTCCAGCCGCGACCGGCCGCCATAATCGGCATCCAGCGCGCTGGCGAAATCCTCCGCCCGGTCCAGCAGCACCGCCGCCAGCCGGGCCAGCAGCGCGCGGCGCCGGTCGAGATCCAGCCTGCCGTCCCGCGCCTCCGCCGCGCGCAGCCGGGCAAGTGCCTCCGCCGGGCTCACGCCGGCACGGGGCGCGAGGCGCGAGAAAGGGCGGCGGCGGCGGCCTCGCCGGACCGCACGGCGGATTCCAGCGTCGCCGGCAGCATCGGCATGGTCCAGTCGCCGGCCAGCACCAGGTTCGCCAGCGGCCGGCGCGGCGGCGGGGGCGGCGGGTTCAGCCCATGGCGTGGCGTGGCGCGGCGCTCCCGCACCGCGCGCGCCGGCGGCGGCGCTTCCGGCCAGGGCCCCGGCAGGCCGAAGCGCAGCGCCGCCTGGCGCAGTTCCGGCCAGATCCGCGCCGCGGCCGCCGCATCCGTCAGCCCCACCGCCGCATCCGCCGCGCTGACGGTGACGGAAACGCCGCCGGGCCGCACCAGCACCCATTGCGCCAGCCCGCCCAGCAGGCCGATGAAGCGCACCGGGCCTTCCTCCACCCGCTCGAAATGCAGGTTGAGGATCGGCGCGTGGCGCTGCGGCACCGGCAGGCCAGGCAGCAGCCGCGCCGCTTCCCAGGGCGGCACCGCCAGCACCACCGCATCCTCCGGCCCCAGCACCAGCACCGCCTCGCCGAAATCAAGCGCCGTGGCGCGGCCGGCTTCCTGCGTCACGCTGCGCAGGCGGCTGCCGGTGCGCAGATTGGCGCCGTGGCAGGCCAGCGTCGCCAGGGCCGGCGCCACCAGATCCGGCCCCAGCCCCTGCCGCGCCACGAACAGCCGCGCCGCGCCGCGCCCGCCAAGCCGCCGCAGCACCGCGCCCAGCAGCCGGGCGGAGGCTTCCGCCACCGGCGTGTTCAGCGCGGCGACGGTCAGCGGCTCCACCAGCGCGCGCAGCAGCCGCGGATGGCCGGCAAAGGCGGCGGCGACGCTGCGATCCGGCCCCGGCAGGGCGAGGCGCAGCAGCGCCAGCAGGCTGCCCAGCGTCACCCCTTCCGGCCGCCGGTTCGCATCCCCCCAGCCGAGCGGCGACAATGCCACGCGCCGCGCCGTCCCGGTCTCCAGGTCCAGCACCGGCAGGCCGGCCGGCTCCGGCTCCACCCACCCCTCCCGCGCGCCGATCTGGCCCAGGAAGCGCAGCGCGGCGCGGTTGGCGCCGAGCAGGGCGTGCGTGCCATTGTCGGTGCCATCCGGCAGGGCGCGGGCACGGCCGCCGGCCACCGGCGCGGCCTCGTGCAAGGCCACCCGCCGCCCGCCGCGCACCAAGGCCAGCGCCGCCGCCAGCCCGGCCACGCCGGCACCCACCACATGCACTGTCATGGCAGCAGCGCCCGCGCCGCCATCTGCAGCTTCTCCCCCCGCCGCAGCCGCGCCCGGCGGCGCGGATGGGCGAAGCCGTTGGCCAGCATGCGGTGCAGCAGGCGGTGGTAGCCCCACATCATCACCCGCGCCGGCTTCATCGCCCGCGCATCCAGCGCCCGCAATGCCCGCTCCGCCCGTTCGAAGCCGGCAGCGGCGCGCGCCGCCAGATCCTCGCAACAGGCGGCGAAGCCGGGATGGGCGACGATCTCGGCAGCCGTGCCGCCCGCCACGCCATGCCGGGCGCGCAGGGTCTCCGGCACATAGACGCGGTCGATCCGCGCATCCTCGTCCACGTCGCGCAGGATGTTCACCAGCTGGAAGGTGCGGCCCAGCGCCAGGCCGAAATCCACCGCCCCCGGCGCGCCGAAGATGCGCACGGCCAGCACGCCGACGCTCCCGGCGACGCGCCGGCAGTAGAGATCCAGCGCCGCCTCGTCGGCCAGGCGCAACCCGGGCGTCGCGTCCGTCTCCATGCCGTCGATCATCGCCGCGCATTCCGCCTCCGGCAGCCCGAAGGCGGCGCGCGCCCAGGCCAGTTCGGCGGACAGCGCGCAATCCGGTGCCGCCAGCCGGGCGCGCCATTGCGCCAGGAAGCGGCGCTTCTCGGCCTCCGGCATCGCGCCATCGGCGATGTCATCCACCGCGCGGCAGAAGCCATAGACGGCATGCAACGCCCGCAGCCGGTCGCCCTTCAGCACCGCCATGCCGCGGCCGAAGCTGCTGCCGGCGCGGGCGACACGGGCGCGCACCACCTGGGCGTCGCTGCGCGGGGCGCGGGCCAGGCCGGCGAAGGCGGCGGCGAAATCGGCGCGGCGCAGCGCCACCCGCCCGGCCACCGGATCCGCCGCCCGCAGCCGTGCGAGCAGCCGCCAGCCGAGGTCGAGCGTCACCTGCGCCTGCCGGCGCAGCCGGCTGCGCAGCAGGCGGGGCAGCGGCGCCGCCTGTTCCAGCATCGCCTCCACCCGGTCCAGCGCCGCATCCAGCACGGCGCGGCGGGCGGGGCTCTGGGCTGCGAAGAAGCCGTCCTCTCCGCCTGCCAGCGCCATCCAGGTGGTCGGCAGGTAGACGCGGCCGAGTGCCTGGCGGTCCGGCACCAGGTCCTGCAGATGGTTCAGCACCTGCAAGGCGGCGCAGAGCGCATCCGAGGCGCGGGCCGCGCCCGCTGCGTCCTCCCCGTGCAGGCGCAGCAGCATCCGGCCGACAGGGGCGGCGGAACGGGCGCAGTAATCCTCCAGCGCCGCCCAGTCCGGGTAGCGGTCCTGCACCGAATCCTGGCGGAAGGCGGACAGCAGGCGTCGCGCCTCCGCCGTGCCGGTGGCGGCCAGCGGGCCGTCCGGCCGGTCCAGCAGCGCCTCCATCGCCGCCAGCCGGGCCAGCTTCTCGGCCGGCGCCAGGCCGGGGGCATCGGCGATGTCGTCCGCCTGCCGGGCGAAGCGGTAGAAGGCCAGCACCAGCGGGCGCAGCGGCGGCGGCAGCAGGCGGGAGGCGACGGGGAAGTTCTCCCCCGTCTCCGTCCGGCTCGGCGGACCCGCCGCGAGATCCGCGCCGTCCATGCTCAGCCCGAAGCCCGCGACCGGGCGCCGCCGTCACACGGGCTCATAGGCCCGACCCTTCCAGCCGGCCGGCTTGCCCAGCAGGCCGCGCACCAGCGCCGCCCATTGGATGGCCAGCGCCACGGCCACCGTCGCCGGGTGCAGCGGGATGGTCCACCACGGCTCCCGCACCCGCAGCGTCACCGCCGCCCGCAGCGCGAAGCCCAGCGCCAGCGCCAGGATCGCGGCGCTGCGCGGCAGGAAGACGAAGGGCCAGAGATGCGCGCCGGCGAGCATGACGGTCCAGATCGGCAGGCCGACCGGCGTCGCCATGCCTTCCCGCGCATTCTTGATGAAGCCGGCCCAGCTCTGCCGGAAGCCGTCATACATCCGGCAGGTGGCCAGGCCGGCGCCTTCCACGATCTCCGTCGCCAGGCCGTGGTCGCGCATGCGCCGCGCCAGCGCCAGCGCGTCGTGCAGCACGCCCTTCACCCCCTCATGCCCGCCGGCGGCGAAGTAGCCCTCCCGCTCCACCAGCAGAAGCTGGCCGCAGGCTGCCGCCATGCCGGACCGGCGGGTGAAGGCGCGACCGCCGCCGGGCAGGTAGCAGAACAGCAGGAAATTGATCATCGGCACGGTCAGCGCCTCGCCCAGGCTGCCGATCGCCTGGCGCGGCACGCCGGTCACCATGGTGGCGCCGCTGGCCGCCGCATGGCCCGCCATCAGCGCCGCAGCCTCCGGCGCCAGCCGCACATCGGCATCGATGAACAGGAAATGCGTGCCACGTGCCGCTTCCGCCAGCCGGGCGCAGGCATGCACCTTGCCGGTCCAGCCCGCCGGCAGGGGCGGCGCCGTTTCCAGCCGCACCCGCGCATCCCGGGCCGCATAGCCGGCGACGATCTGCGCCGTGGCGTCGGTGGAACCGTCATCCATCACCACCACCTCCACCGCCACGCCCGCGGAGGCCAGGGCGGCATCGAGGCAGGCGGCGATGTTCGGCGCCTCGTTCCGCGCCGGCACCAGGATGGAGACCAGCGCGCCCTCGGGCGGGGTGCCACGCGGTGGGCGCACCAGGATCAGGTTCGCCACCCCCATGGTGGCGGGAAAGGTGGCCAGCGCCAGGGCGATCCAGGCCCAGGTGAAGTCGAGGTCCATCACGTGCCCTTCCCCGCCCCTTGTTCATGTCTTGGGTCGAATGTTTCGCCCTTCGCCAGGGAACGCAAGCGTCGCCACAGCTGGTAGATGCCGCCCATGCCTTCCGGCCCCTGCAGCAGCGTCTCGAACCGCGCCGGGTCGCGGGCGATGGCATCCCCGGCCAGCTGGTCCATGGTGGCGGCGAGCGCGGCGGAAAGCGTGGCCAGCCTTGCCTCCCGCCGCTGCGCCAGCAGCTCCGCGGCGGGGATGGGCGGGCCGAAGGCGCACAGCATTTCCGCCTTGCGCTCGCTCCAGAAGGGGTAGTCCAGCGCCAGGGGCACGAACATTGCCTCCGCCGCCATCTCCGGCAGGCGGGCCATGCCGGGGGCGATGGGCACCGGGCGTTCCCGCACATCGCTGAAGCGGCCGGGGGCGTTCATCCACAGCATGCGGTCCGGCGCGGCCAGCACCTGCCGCGCGGTGCGCAGGAAGGCGACGGCGCCGCGCGGGCTGCCATGTTCCACGCCGAAGACGCCGATGCGCGTCATGAAGCGGTAGCGGGACAGCGCCGCGGCATCCATCGGGATGAACATGCGCCGCCCCGGGAACAGGCGCTGGGACAGCAGCATGAAGGCGACGCCGTCCCACCAGCCGGGATGGTTGGCGAAAACCACCAGCGGCCGGTCGCCATAGGCCCCCGGCACGCCCCAACGCGCCACCCGCGCCGCCCGCATGTGGGTGCGGAAGAAGCGGCCGAACATGTAGTGGAAGAACGCCATGCGCCCCGGGTCGTACAGCGCGATCGGCCCCGCGCCGTCCTCGCGTCGCGGCGCCGGCGGCATGGCGTTCATGGCACGGCTACTCCGCCGCGGCGGCCAGCTCCGCCTCCCGCCGCCCGGCCTCGCGCGCCGAGTCCGACATGCCGCGGCCGCCGCGGTCGCGGTCCAGCGCATCCGCCGCGATCCAGCCGGACATCATCACCATCGGCATGCCCGGCCCGGGATGCGCGGCGCCGCCGCACAGGTACAGGCCCTTCACCATCCTGGACCGGTTGCCCGGCTTGAAGGCGCCGGTGAAGCTGCCATGGCTGGCCAGCCCGTAGATGGCGCCGTCCAGCACCCGGTAGCGCTCGTGGATGTCGACCGGCGTCAGCCTGCCCTCCACCACGATCCGCTCCTCGATATCCTCCATCCCGGCCGTGCGCTTCAGCTTGTCCAGGATCGTCTGGCGGTACTTCGGGAACATCGCCGACCAGTCGTGGTGCGGCCGCAGATGCGGGGTGTGCACCAGCACATACAGCGCCTCCCCGCCCGCCGGCGCCGTGGTGTCGTCGGAGCAGGAGGTCGCGGCCAGATAGGCCGTCGGGTCCGGCGCCGGCTCGCCCTTCTTGTAGATCGCGTCGAACTCCTCCTCCGCATCGCGGGAGAAGACGAAGCAGTGATGCGCCAGATGGTCGTAGCGCTTCTTCAGGCCGAGATAGAGCACCACGCCGGAGCACGCCGGCTCGAAGTTCTTCTTCCTGTATTTCCGCCCGGGCTCGCCGCCGACCAGCTCCGTGTAGGTGCGCACGGCGTCCATGTTGGAAATCACGGCATCGCAGGCGATGGTCTCGCTGCCCACCCGCACGCCCCGGATGGCGCCGGCCTCGATGTCGAAGCCCGTCACCTCCGAACCGGGGCGCAGTTCCACGCCCAGCTCACCGGCCAGCTTCGCCAGGCCCTCCGCCACCGCGCGGGTGCCGCCCACCGGGTACCAGACGCCCTCGCTGGCCTGCATGTCGCCGATCGAACAGACCACCGCCGGCGCCAGATAGGGGGAGGAGCCGATATACTGGCAGTAGTGGTCCAGCATCTGCGCCAGCCGCGCATCCGGCACATGGCCGCGGATCACCTTGGCCGCCGTCTGGCCCATCTTCAGGGACAGCACGTCCCGGATGGTGCCGGGGTTCAGGTTGGCCTTCATGTCGATGGTGTCCGTCACCCCCTCGACCGGCCGCCAGAAGAAGAATTTCTCCGACACACCATGGAGGTGACGGCTTTCCTCCTGGAACCTGCGGTAGCCCTCGCCGAGGCCGCGGCCGGGGGCGAATCTCTCGATCTCGGCCTGCATGGTGGCGACATCGGCCATCAGGTCGATCCGCGTGCCATCCTCGAAGAAGCAGCGCCATTGCGGGTCCAGCCGGATCAGCGGCAACTCCCGTGCCTGGTCGCGCCCCGCCTCCGCATAGATGCGGCGCAGCACGCGCGGCACGGTCAGGATGGTGGGGCCCATGTCGAAGCGGAAGGCGCCGGAGCCGTCCGGCGCGTCCAGCGTCAGCACCGCCGCCTTGCCGCCCAGCCAGGGGTTCTTGTCCAGCAGCGTCACCTTGTGCCCGCGCGCCGCGGCGACGCAGGCCGCCGCCAGGCCGCCGAGGCCGGCACCCACCACAACCACCCGGTCTGCCATGCCTGCGTTCCTCCCTCCCTCGATCCTAGCATAGTCCGCCAGGCGCGCCGGGCGGGACCTGCCGCCTTCCCCCGCGCGCCCAGCCTCAGGCAGCGGCCTGGATCAGGACTCCGCCGCCACCGGCGTCGCTGCGCGGAAACCGCTCTCGGCGGTCGGCCGGCTCGGCGCGCCGGACAGGCCGAGATCCTTCGCCAGCAGCCCGGTGGTGATCCGCGCGCCCTCGTAGATCACCGGCAGGCCGCTGCCGGGGTGGGTGCCGCCGCCCACCAGATACACCCCCTCCACCTCCCGGAACCGGTTGCCGGGGCGGAACAGCAGCATCTGCGGCAATTCGTGGGAGAGGTTGAAGGTGGCGCCGAAGCCGACGCCGAAATCACTCTCCCAGTCCGGCGGCGCGACGATCCGCTCGTAGCGGATGTGGGGCCGCAGGTCGCCATGGCCCAGCACCTTCAGCCGGTCCAGCGCGATCTCCCGGAACCGGGCGCAATGCGCCGACCAGTCCGGCCGCACGATCAGGTTGGGCGCCGGCACCAGCACATACAGCGCGGTATGGCCGGCGGGCGCCAGGGTGGGATCGGTGGCGCCGGCATGCTGCACGTACAGCGAGGGGATCTCCGGGATCTCGCCGCGCTCAATCTGGCCGATATTCTCCCGATACTGTTCCGAGAGGATGACGTTGTGGTGCGCCACCCCAGGAAGTTCCTTGTCCAGCCCCAGGTAGAGCATGAAGGTGGAGCAGGAATACTTCGCCTTGCCGATCTTCCGGTCGGTCCATCCGCGCTTGCGCAGGTGGTCCGGGATCAGCTTCGGGATGGCGTGCGCGAAATCCGCATTCACCACCACGGCCTCGGCATCCTGGACCCGGCCGCCCACATCCACGCCGCGGGCACGCCTTCCCTCGAAGGCGATGCCCTCCACCGGCGTGTCCAGCCGGATTTCCGCCCCCAGCCGCTGCGCCACCCGCGCCATGGCGTCCGACACCGCGCCGCAGCCACCGATCGGGTGGAAGACGCCGTGCTCATATTCCAGGAAGGACAGGATGGTGAACAGCGCCGGGCATTTGAACGGGCTCATGCCCAGGTATTTGGTCTGGAAGGAAAAGGCGAGGCGGACGCGCGGGTCCTTGAAGTGCCGCGCCAGGTCCCGGTCCACGGTGGACCAGGGCTTCATCAGCGGCAGCGCCTTCAACATGTCCGGCCGCACCATGTCGGCGGCGGTGGAGAAGGCGCGTTCCAGCACCGGGCGGAAGGCTTCCAGCTTGGCGCGGTTTTCCGCCATGAAGGGGCGCAGGCCGCGCGCATCCTCCGGGCTGATGCGGGCGATCTCAGCCTCCATCCGCGCCATGTCGGCGCTGGCGTCGATCCGGGTCGGCGGGTTGCCGGCATCCGGGCTGCCCTGCTCGAAGATCAGCCGATACTGCGGCTCCAGCCGCCGCAGATCCACCTCCGACTCCAGTTCCGCACCGCAGCGGCTGAAGATCTCCTTCAGGATGCGCGGATAGAGGAAGAAGGTCGGTCCCAGGTCGAAGCTGTAGCCTTCCGGCGAGGTCAGGGTGCGGGTGCGCCCCCCCACCACGGAATCCTTCTCATACACCGTCACCCGGGCGCCCGAGGCGGCAAGCAGCATGGCTGCGGCAAGGCCGCCCGGCCCGGCGCCGATGACGGCAACCTTGGGACGGGGGCGGTGAAGGGCGGGGGAGGACAGGGGAGCGGTCATGTCGGTCGGTTGCAGATGCGTCCGTCGCGCGAGGCTGCAAGAGGCGCTTAACGCTCTTGCAGCCGGTTAGGGGGATGCCGGCAGCGGAAGCAGCGCCCCCTGGGCGATCTCCTGGCACCTTGCCTCGGCCCGCGGCAGCAGCCGGGCCAGGTAGAAGCCGGCCAGGGCGGCGCGGTCCGGGCTGGCGGTGGCGGCGCGCACCAGCATCCAGCCGCCCAGCAGCCAGCCGCAGGCATCGAGGTAGGGCGCGGCCAGTGACTGCGCCGTCTCCGGGTCCCGCGCCTGCAGCGCCAGCAGCGTGGCGGTCGCCTCCCCCACCCGCGCACAGGTGGCGGCCAGGCGCGGATCGGTGGCCGCGACCTCCGCCAGCAGGGCGTGCATCGCCGCGGCCTCGTCCCGGCCCAGCTTGCGCACCAGCAGGTCGATCGCCTGGATGCCGTTGGTGCCCTCGTAGATCGGCGCGATGCGGGCATCGCGCAGGATCTGCGCCGCGCCGGTATCCTCCACGAAGCCCATGCCGCCATGCACCTGGATGCCCTGGCTGGCGGTCTCCACCCCCCGGTCCGTGCACCAGGCCTTGACGATGGGGGTCAGCAGCGCCAGGCGCGTGGCCCCGGCCTCCTCGCCCAGCAGGTGATGACGGTCCAGCGCCGCGGCGGCCTCCAGCGCCAGCAGCCGCCCGGCGAGGGTGATGGCGCGCATTTCCGCCAGCATCCGCGCCACATCGGCGTGACGCGCGATGGGCCGGCCATTCTGCACCCGCTGCGTCGCATAGGCTTCCGCCAGCGCCAACGCCCGCGCGCCCTGCCCCACGCCCTGCACGCCGACCGCCAGCCGCGCCGCGTTCATCATGGCGAACATCGCGTTCAGCCCGCGCCCCGGTTCGCCCACCAGCTCCGCCTCAGCCCCCTCGAACAGCATGACGCAGGTGGGGGAGGCATGGATGCCCAGCTTGCGTTCGATGCCGCCGCAGCGCAGCGCGTTGCGGCTTCCATCCGGCAGAAGGCGCGGCGCGGCAAACAGGGAAATGCCGCGCGAGCCTTCCGGCGCGCCGGGCAGCCGGGCCAGCACCAGGTGCAGGATGTTCTCCGTCAGGTCATGCTCGCCCCAGGTGATATAGATCTTCTGGCCGTGCAGCGCGTAGCGGCCCTCCCCCAGCGGTTCCGCCCGGCAGCGCAGGGCGGCCAGGTCGGAGCCCGCCTGCGGCTCCGTCAGGCACATCGTCCCGGTCCAGCTGCCGGAGACCAGCTGCGGCAGCCAGCGCGCGGACTGGTCCGGCGTGGCGTGGCCGACCAGCAGGTCGATGGCGCCGGCGGTCAGGACAGGGCCGAGGAAAAAGGCCATGTCGGCCGCCGAGGCGAGTTCCGTCACCGCGATCCACAGCGCGTGCGGCAGGCCCTGCCCGCCATGTTCCACCGGGGCGGCAACGCCCTGCCAGCCGCTGTCGATCCAGTCCTGCATCAGCGCGCGGTAGTGCGGCGGCACCGTCACCGTGCCATTGGCGTAGGTGGCGCCGTGGCGGTCGGCTTCCTGCCAGTGCGGGGCCATCTTCTCCGCGGTGAAGCGGGCGGCTTCCTCGACCAGGGCGGCGATGTCCTCCGCCGCCAGGGGCGCGCCGGCAGCCTCCGTCAGGGCCGGCAGGCCGATCACCCCGGTCAGGCCGAGCACCAGATCCTCGGCGGCGGTCGGCAGGCTCATGCGGGAATTTCCTGTTCGAGATCGGCCAGCAGGCCCGGCACGGGCGGCGCCTGGCCGGCGGCCCAGCCGGCGAGGCTGTCGCAGAGGGTGGGGTCGGTGGCCGCGCGCGCCAGGGCGAGGCCGAGCAGAGGGGCGAATTTGAAACCGTGGCCGGAAAAGCCGGACAGCACGAAACCCCGGCCCTGCCGCTGCAGGACGAAGCGTTCCGCCGGCTCCACATCATAGTAGCAGGCGGCGGCCGAAAGCACCTGGTAGCGGTGCAGGTCACGCAGCCGGGGCCGGGCGAAGGCCAGGATCTCCTCCGCCTCCGCCGCCGTCGCCTGGCGCGGGTCCTCCGGGTCGCCCGCCGGGGCGAAGCGGTGGTCGCCGATCTTCAATGGCGTGCCGGCCACCGGCGGCACGGCGTAGAAGCCGCCATCCTCCGCCAGATCCAGCAGCATGGGCGCCGCCTGCCAGCCGGCCCGGTAGTCCGGCGGCGGGGCCAGGCGGACCAGGATCTGCCGGGTCGGCCGCACCTGCGGGGCGAGGGCCGGTAGCAGCCGCGGCGCCCAGGGACCGGCGGCGACCACCAGCAGGTCGGCCGAAAGCCGGTCTCCCTCCGCCGTCTCCAGCCAGCCCTGGCGGGGGTCCACCGCGCGGGCGCGGGCACGGATCGGGGCGATCCCGCGCGCGGCCAGCACCGCCAGCAGCGCTTGCACGATGCGCCGCGCCAGCAGAACCCCGCCGGAGGCCATGTGGAAGGCCTGGGCGATGCCGTCCGGCCGCAGGAAGGGGTAGCGGGCGGCCACCGCGGCCGCCTCCAGTTCGGCCAGCGCATGGCCATCCGCCCGCAGCGCGGCGCGGCTTTCCGCCAGCCAGCCGCCCTGCGCATTGGCCAGGGCCAGCACGCCGGTCGGCACATGCAGATCCTCCCCGGCTTCCGCGAACAGCAGGCGCCAGGCGGCATAGGCGGGGTCGATCATCCGCATGTAGCCCCGCGCGGCGCCATAGGCGTGGCGGATCAGCCGGTGGTCGTCGACGGAGCTGCCGCGCTCATTCGGCAGCGCATCCTGGTCGAGCAGCCGCACGGACCAGCCGGCGCGTGCCAGCGCCCAGGCGGCCGTGAGGCCCATGACACCACCACCGAGCACCAGCGCGCTTTTCATCCCGCCAGTCTTGCCCGTTGCGTCGCCACTTGGGGAGAGGGGTTCGCGCCCTAACCCAATAGCAAGGTCACCGAACCATGCAGCGAAGCCCCCGGCGCCAGCGGCAGCATCGGGCCATGCGCGGCGATGGCCGGCCGGTTCACCGCATCCGGCGCGTGGCTCACCGGCTCGACGCAGATAACCCCGCCACCGCGCGGGGCAAAGACCTGCAGGTTGCGCGCCCAATCCCCGGTGGCGGCCAGGCGGAGGTCCGGCCCGCCGGGGCGCGACATCTCCGCCACCCCGTCCCAGCCGGCGAAGTGGGTGTCCAGCCCGTCCAGCACCGCATCGCCGCCCGCCATCCCGGCGAAGGGGCGCGGCCCGATCGCCAGGTTGCGGGCATCCCGGCCGAAGATGGTCGTGGCCGCGAAGCGCAGCCGGGTGCCAGCGGGGCGGGTGAGGAAGGGATGCCAGCCGATGCCCATCGGCGTCGGCACCGCGCCGTCATTGGTCAGTTCCAGCGCCAGATGCAGCCCCGCCGGCGCCAGGGCGACGCGCAGCCGCGCGGTGCAGCGGAAGGGCGCATGGTCCACGGTGCAGGACAGCACCGCCGCATCCCCCGCCACCGAGCCGACGGTCCAGGCCTGTTCCCGGACGAAGCCGTGCAGCGCATGGCCTTCCGCCGGCCGGTTGATCGGCATGCGGTAGGCCTGGCCGCCGACGGTGATCCGCCCTTCCGCCAGCCGGTTCGTCCAGGGCGCCATGAGGAAGGCGCTGTGGAAGCCAAGGTTCGGATGCCCGCCGGGCGGCACCGGCGCGACGATGTCCTGCCCGCGCCAGGCCAGCGCGCCCAGCGCCGCGCCCTGGTCCTCCAGCAGCTGGGCGGTCCAGTCGCCGGCGGCCAGCGCGATCATTCCAGATCGAACTGGTCGCGCGGGGAGAAGCCGCCTTTGCGGGAGTATTCGATCGAGCAGTAGCCGCCGCCCTGGTAGCGTTCCTCCACCGGGTCGTCGGAGACGATATGCCCGACCTCGGCGCGGAAATCCTCGGCGCTGTCCTGCGGCGCCCAGCCCAGCCGGTCGCGGTGGTCCTCGGCCCAGAAGCTGTCCGGGTTCCTCGAGGCACCCCAGACCACGCAATGGCCGACCCGTTCCGCCGCAATGGTGCGCAGGATCAACCGCGCCAGGTCGGGGTAGGAGAGCCAGGTGGCCAGCATCCGCTTGTTGATCGGCTTCGGGAAGCAGGAGCCGATGCGGATGTTGACGTTCTCCACCCCGTGCTTGTCCCAGTACAGCCGGCCCATCAGCTCGCCATACACCTTCGACAGGCCATAATAGCCGTCCGGCCGGAAAGCACAGTCCGCGTCGAGCTTCCCCTGGTTGCCCTGGGGCCGTTCGTGGAAGCCGATCGAGTGGTTGGAGCTGGCGAAGACCACGCGGGCGCCGAACATCCGGGCGGCCTCGTAGATGTGGTAGAGCCCGTGCAGGTTGGGGCCGGCCACCTCCTCGAAGGGCCGTTCCACCGACACGCCGCCGAAATGCAGGATGGTGCCGCAGCCCTCCGCCTGGCGGACGATGGCGAGCGATTCCGTCAGGTCCGCCTTCACGAATTGCGCGCCGGGCGGCAGCGGGTCCGGGAAGGGGGCGATGTCGGTCAGCCGCAGCGTGTGGCCGGCGGCCGAAAGCTCCTTCGTCAGCATCCGGCCGAGATTGCCGGAAGCGCCGGTCAGCAGGATCGGCTTGGTGTCGGACATGGGAAGCATCCTCGGGTGGTTCAGCCGGTATAGCCGAGCAGCAGCTTCGGCAGGGTGAGGGAGATGGCCGGCACGTAGGTGGTCAGCGCCAGGGCCAGCAGGATGGCGGCATAGAAGGGCAGGATGGATTTCAGGATGCGCTCCATCGGGATCCTGCCGATGGCACAGCCGACGAACAGCACCGCCCCCACCGGGGGCGTGGTCAGGCCCAGACCCAGGTTCATCATCATCACCATGCCGAACTGCACCGGGTCCATGCCGATGGCGACGACGACGGGCAGGAAGATCGGCGTGGTGATGAGGATCAGCGCCGCCATGTCCATGACGCAGCCCAGCAACAGCAGGCAGACATTGATCATCAGCAGGATGACGATGGGGTTGGAGCTGATGGCAAGCATCCCCTCCGTCAGCAGGTCCGGCAGCCGGTACAGCGCCAGCAGGTAGGCGAAGGCCGTCGCCGTGCCGACCAGCAGGAACACCACGGCGGAGGTGCGCACGCTGGCGGCGACGCAGACCTTGAAGCTCTCCCAGGTCATGCTGCGGTACACCAGGATGGTGACCAGGATAGCCCAGATGGTGCCGAAGGCGGCGCTTTCCGTGACGGTGAAGATGCCCGACAGCACGCCGCCCAGGATGATGACGGCGGTGAAAAGGCCCGGCACCGCGTCGACGAAGGTCCACAGGATGTGCCGGAAGCCCTGGAAGGGCTCCGCCGGATAGCCGCGCCGCACCGCCACCCAATAGGCGGCGACGCCGAGGCAGAGGCACATGATGAGGCCGGGGACGAAGCCCGCGATGAACAGCGCGCTGACCGAGACGCCGCCGCCGGCCGCCAGCGAATACAGGATCATGTTGTGGCTGGGCGGGATCATGATGCCGGCGATGGAACTGGTGACGGTGACGCTCACCGAATAGTCGGTGCCGTAGCCGCGCTGCTTCATCGCCGGGATCAGGATGGTCCCGAGCGCGGAGGCATCCGCCACGGCGCTGCCCGAGATGCCGCCGAACAGCATGGAGGTCGCGACATTCACCACGCCGAGCCCGCCGCGCATCCAGCCGAACAGGGAGGACGCGACCGAGATCAGCCGGCGGGCGATGCCGCCATGCATCATCAACTCGCCCGCGAAGACGAAGAAGGGGATGGCGAGGAGGGAGAAGATGCTCATCCCCGAGGCCATCTGCTGGAAGGCGACGGCGGGGTTGATGCCCTCGTACAGGAAGCCCGCCACCGCGGCGATGCCGAGCACGAAGGCGACGGGAATGCCGGAGACGATGCCGAGGACGAAGATGCCGAAGATGATGAGCAGGCCGGTTTCCAAGTCAGGCTACTCCAGGAAGGCCGCGGCGGCGCCACGCTGTTCGGGGCCCTCCGGGCGCGTGATGTCCTTCAGCACATGCTCGACCGAGAACAGCGCGATCAGCCCGCCGCACAGCACCATCGGCGCATAGGTCCAGCCCTGGCTGATCGCCAGCAGCGGGATCTTGAAGGGCCCCACCATCTCGACCAGCTGCCAGCCCCAGACCACCATGGCCACGCCGAACAGCCCCACGAGCGCGTCGCAGGCCACCGAGATCCAGCGCTGGATGCCGATCGGTAGCGCCTCCCGGAACCCCAGCACGGAGAGGTGGAAGCGTTCGCGCACGCCGATCGCGGCCACCGGCAGGGCGATGCAGAGAATGGAGAGCGTCGCCGCGCGCTCGATCCAGGTCGGCGTGTCGTTCAGCACGTAGCGGCCGAAGACCATCCAGCCCATCATCACCACCAGCCCCACCAGCGCGACGCCGGCAGCGATGACGACGAGGCGCGAGAAGGCATCGAGCAGGCGGGAGAACAGCGCCATGGCGTCCTGCGTCCTGGGTGTGGGAAGGGGATCAGGCCGGGGGGCGGGCGTGCCGCCCCCCTTTCGTGGTCATGCCGGCACGATCAGGCCGTCGGATCAGGGAAGCGCGCGGATCGCCTGCACCATGCCGGACAGCCGCGGCGTCGCCGCATACTTGGCATAGACCGGCTCCATCAGCGCCGACCACGGGCTGCGGTCGGTCAGCTCGATGACCGTCACGCCGGCCGCCTCGACCCGCTGGCGCGAAACGCGCTCCCGCTCCGCCCAGAGCTGGCGCTGCAGCGTGGCGGATTCGCGGGCGGCGTCGCGCAGGATGTTGCGCTCCGCCTCGCTCGCCCGGCGCCAGCGCTGCTGCGACACGGCCAGCACTTCCGGCACGTTGGAGTGTTCCGTGGTGGTGTAGTAGCGCGCCACCTCGAAATGCCGGGTGCTCTCATAGGACGGGTAGTTGTTCTCCGCCGCGTCGATGACGCCGGACTGCAGGCTGGTGAACACCTCGCCGAAGGGCAGCGGCGTCGGGTTGGCGCCCAGCGCCCGCATCAGGTCGATCCACAGGTCGCTGGTCTGCACGCGGATCTTCAGGCCGCGCATGTCGGCAGGCGTGCGGATCGGGCGGGTGGAATAGACGCTGCGCGCGCCGCCATCGTACCAGGCCAGCGCGATGATGCCGATCGCCTCCAGGTCCTTGGCGATCTCCGCCCCCGCGATGCCGTCGATGGCGGCGTGGCTGTGGGCCACGTTGCGGAACAGGAAGGGCAGCGTCACCACATTGGTGGACGGCGCCAGGTTGTTGAAGGGGCTGAGGTTGAAGTTGCCGAAGTCGATGGAGCCCAGCCGCATCTGCTGGATCGCCTCGTCCTGCTGGCCGAGCTGCGCGGAGTGGTAGGTGCGCATGCGGATGCGGTTGTTGGTCCGCTGCATCACCAGCTCGCCGAAGCGGTCCAGGCCGCGGCCATTGGGATAGTCGGCGGCATGGATGTTCCAGCCGCGCCATTCCTGCGCCTGGCCGGTGGCGGGAACCCAAGGCAACAGGGCCGCAGCCGCGAGGGCCACGGCGCGGAGCGCGCGCATCGCTTTCATTGTCGATCCTCTCCTTCCCCATCCCGCAGCCTTCGGACCGCGGGTTATATGACATCATACAACCCGAGCACGCGGCTTTGTCAATTCGCGTCCCGGGAACGCCACCCCCGCCTTGTGCGCTGCGGTACCGGGGCGATGGAGACGAGCATGGACCGGGACAATGGGGTTGAGGAAGTGGCGGCCGGCGGGGTGCGGCTGCTGCCGGCCGCGATCATCGGCTACCTGATCTATCCCTCCGTCCTGGAGCTGATCGTGCAGGTGCCGCCGGCCAATGACCAGGTGGCGCCGCCGGCCCAGGGCTAGGGACGGCTTGCCGAACCGGCCGGTCCTGCGCAGCATCGCGGCCGAACCTGCCGGATGCCCGCCATGCCCAGCCTCGCCGAAGCCGCCGCCGACCTCGCCGCCGGCCGCACCACCGCCGCCGCGCTGGTGGAGGAAGCCCTGGCGCGGATCGCGGAGGCGGACGGCGAGGGCCGGCGCGCCTTCCTGGTGGTGCATGCGGACAGCGCCCGGGCCAGCGCCCGGGCGATGGACGCGCTGCGCGCCGCCGGCCGCGCGCCCAGCCCCTGGGCCGGCATCCCGATCAGCGTCAAGGATCTGTATGACGAGGCCGGGCAGCAGACCCGCGGCGGCTCCGTCGCGCTGGCCGACGTGGCCCCGGCGGCCGCCACCGCGCCCAGCGTGGCCCGGCTGCAGCGCGCCGGCTTCGTGGTGCTGGGGCGCACCAACATGGTGGAGTTCGCCTTCTCCGGCCTCGGCCACAACCCGCATTTCGACACGCCGCGCAGCCCGTGGGACCGGGCGACGGGGCGGCTGCCGGGCGGATCCTCCTCCGGCGCCGCGGTGGCGACGGCGGATGGCATGGGCTTCGCCGGCCTCGGCTCCGACACCGGCGGGTCCTGCCGCATCCCGGCGGCGCTGTGCGGCATCGTCGGCTGGAAGCCCACCGCGAAGCGCGTGCCGCTGACCGGCACGCTGCCGCTGTCCTTCACGCTGGACAGCCTGGGGCCGCTGGCCAACACGGTTTCCTGCTGCGCCGTGCTGGACGCGCTGATGGCGGGCGAGGAAGCCCGCGCGCCTGCCGCGCCGCCGCCGGTGGCCGGGCTGCGCCTGGGCGTGCTGCAGGGCTACGTGACCGAAGGCTGGGACCCGGCCGTGACCACCGCCTTCGAGGCCGCCCTGGCGAAGCTTTCCGCCGCCGGGGCGCGGGTGGAGGCGCTGTCGGTGCCGGAACTGGCCGAGATCCCCCAGGCCAATGCCACCGGCGGCTATGCGGCCAGCGAGGCCTTCGCCTGGCATCGCCCCCTGATCGAACGGGCGCGGGACCGCTACGACCCGCGCATCCTGGCGCGCATCCTGCGCGGCGGGCAGATGTCGGCGGCGGAGTACATCGCCCTCGGCCAGGACCGGGCGCGGATCATCGCCGGCTTCGCGGCGCGCACGGCGGGCTTCGACGCCGTCGTCTCCCCCACCTGCCCGCTGGTGCCGCCGGCGATCGCGGCGGTGGCGGAGGAGGCCGCGTATGGCCGCATCAACCTGCTGCTGCTGCGCAACACGGCGGTGGCCAATTTCCTCGACCGCTGCGCCATCAGCCTGCCCTGCCACCGTGCGGGCGAGGCACCGGTCGGCTTCCAGCTGATGGGCGAGCATGGCGGCGACGCCCGGCTGTTCGCCGTGGCGCAGGCGGTGGAGGCGGCGCTGGCCGCGTGACCCCGCGCTTCGGCAGCCTCACCCAGGGTGAGACTCCGGCGCCGGGGGCGGAGCACATCGCCACGCTGCTGGCGGAGGGCGGCGTGGTGGTGGAACGCATCGCCTCCCACCGCGCCGCCAGCGCGGAAGGCTTCTGGTACGACCAGGAAGGCACGGAATTCGTGCTGCTGCTGCGCGGCACCGCGGTGCTTGCCTTCGCGGCGGGCCCGCCGCGCACCATGGCGGCGGGCGACTGGGCCGTGCTGCCGGCGCATTGCCGACACCGGGTGGCGGAGACCAGCGCAGAGGCGCTGTGGCTGGCGGTTCACCTGCCGCCGGGCTGATCCGCCGGCAGCAGCGGCAGCGCCGGCTGTTCGTCCTTCAGCGCCACGCCGGTCTGCCCCAGGGCGCGGGCCGCCTGCACCAGCCACAGGAGCTTGGCCACGGCATCGGCCACCGGCAGCCCGCCGGGGCGGATATTGCTGATGCAGTTGCGCTCCGCATCGCTACGGCCGGGGCGCGGCGCGGCGGTCAGGTAGATGCCCAGGCTGTCCATCGCGGAAAGCCCCGGTCTTTCCCCGATCAGCACGGCGACCATGGCCGCGCCCAGCGCCGCGCCGATGGCGTCCCCGATCGCGACGCGGGCCTGGGTGGCGATGACCGGCGGCGCCACCTGCCAGCCCGCCCGGTGCAGCCCCGCCTGCAGCGCCGGCACCAGCGCCGGGGCCTGCGCCTGCACGCCGGTGGCACACAGCCCGTCGGCGACGACCAGGGCGAAGCAGCCGGGCATCGGCGCCAGCTTCGCCGCCTCCCCCGAAGCCAGGCTGCGGCCGAGATCCGGGCGCAGCAGGTAGCCGCGCCGGTCCGGCGCCGCGCTGGCCACCACCGTTGCACCCAGCGCCGCGGCCAGTGCCGGCACGTCCAGCGTGGACCACACGGCATCCCGCGCCCAGGCGTGCGCTTCCTGGAAATCGAGATGCGCGGCGGTGGGCAGGCCGTTGCCGACGCGCCCCAGCCCGACGCGGGCGGCGGTGTGGCGGCGCAGGTCGCGCCACAGGGTGGGCGCCGTCACAGCAGCCCCGCCACGGCCATCGGCAGCGCCTCCGGCGTGCGGTCCGCCAGGCCCATGCGCGCCAGCCAGGCCTCGAATTCCGGCGCCGGGCGCTTGCCCAGCGCGGCGCGGACATAGAGCCCATCGTGGAAGGAGGTGGATTGGTAGGCCAGCATGGTGTCATCGGCGCCGGGCACGCCCATCACATAGGTCACGCCGGCCACGCCGAGCAGCGTCAGCAGGCTGTCCATGTCATCCTGGTCGGCTTCCGCATGGTTGGTGTAGCAGACATCCACCCCCATTGGCAGGCCGAGCAGCTTGCCGCACAGGTGGTCCTCCAGCCCCGCCCGGGTGATCTGCTTGCCGTCGTACAGGTATTCCGGGCCGATGAAGCCGACCACGGAATTGACCAGCAGCGGGCGGAAGCGCCGCGCCACGGCATAGGCGCGGGCTTCCAGCGTCTGCTGGTCCACGCCGTGATGCGCGCCCGCCGAAAGCGCGCTGCCCTGGCCGGTCTCGAAATACAGGCAATTGTCGCCCAGCGTGCCGCGGCCCAGCGCCAGCGCCGCCGCATGCGCCTCCGCCAGCAGGGAGAGCGAGACGCCGAAGCTTTCATTCACCCCCTGGGTGCCGCCGATGGACTGGAACACCAGATCCACCGGCGCGCCGCGCTGCATCGCCAGCATCGTGGTGGTGACATGCGCCAGCACGCAGGTCTGGGTGGGGATGGCGTAGCGATCCCGCACCGCATCCAGCAGGCCGAGCACGCGGCACAGATTGTCCACATTGTCGGTGGCCGGGTTCACCCCGATCACCGCATCGCCGGCGCCCAGCAGCAGCCCGTCCAGCACCTGGGCGGCGATGCCCCTGGGGTCGTCCACCGGGTCGTTCGGCTGCAGGCGGATGGACAGCGTGCCGGGCAGGCCGAGCGTGTTGCGGAAGCGCGTCACCACCCGGCATTTCGCCGCGATCGAAACCAGGTCCTGCAAGCGGCAGATTTTTGACAGGGCCGCCACCATCTCCGGCGTCAGGCCGGGGGCCAGCGCGGTGACGTCAGCCGGCTCGGCGGCCAGCAGCCAGTCCCGGAAGCCGCCGACGGTCAGGTGCGCAATCGGGGCGAAGGCGGCGGGCTCGTGGCTGTCGACGATCAGCCGGGTGACTTCATCCGCCTCATAGGGCACCACGGATTCGGACAGGAAATGCCGCAGCGGCAGGTCGGCCAGCGCCCGCTGGGCGGCGACGCGCTGCGCCGCGCTTTCCGCCGCGACGCCGGCCAGCGCATCGCCGGAGCGGAAGGGCGTGGCGCAGGCCAGAAGCTGGCGCAGATCGTCGAAGCCATGCCGTGTGCCGCCCACCGTCGCCGAGAACCCCATGCCGCCCACTCCTTGCCAGCCCGCCCCACCGGGGGGAGGATGCCACAACAAGGCCCTGGGGAGAGAGCGCCGGAATGGATCGCGACAAGCTGGAGATGCGGCCGGATGCGGCGGCCGATTGGCCCGACCGGATCTACGACACGCTGAAGGCCAACGGCATCACCCAGGTGGCCCTGGTGCCGGATGCCGGGCACAGCCGGCTGATCCGCCGCTGCCTGGCCGACAACGCCATGACCGTGGTCACCCTGACGACGGAGGAGGAAGGCGTGGCGCTGCTGTGCGGCGCCTGGCTCGGCGGCGTGAAGGGCGTGCTGCTGATGCAGTCCTCCGGCGTCGGCAACTGCATCAACATGCTGTCGCTGTCGCATATCCACCGCACGCCGCTGCCGATGATCGTGACCATGCGCGGCGACTTCGCCGAGTTCAATCCGGCCCAGGTGCCGATGGGCCAGGCGACGCAGACGGTGCTGGAAGCCATGGGCACGCTGGTGCACCGCGCGGATCGGCCCGAGGATGTGGCGGAGACGGTGGATGCGACGCTGCGGCTCGCCTTCAACACCTTTCGCCCCGCCGCGACCCTTCTGGGCCAGCGCCTGATCGGCGCCAAGACCTTCGGGAAGGACTGACCCATGGCCGAATACCCGAACCGGCGCGACGTGGTGCGCGCCCTGCTTGAAGACCGTGGGGACCTGCTGGTGATCGCCGGCCTCGGCGCCTCCGCCTGGGACATCACCGCCATCGGCGACCATCCGCGCAACCTGCCGCTGTGGGGCGGCATGGGCGGGGCGGCGATGATGGGCCTCGGCCTGGCGCTGGCGCAGCCTGCCGCGAAGGTGCTGGTGATCACCGGCGATGGGGAGATGCTGATGGCGCTCGGCGCCATGGCCACCATCGCGGTGCAGAAGCCGCCGAATCTCTCCGTCGTCGTGCTGGACAACGAGCATTACAGCGAGACGGGCAACCAGGAGACGGCGACGAAGCATGGCGTGGACCTGGCCGCCATGGCGCGCGGCGCGGGCCTTGCGGGTGCGCGCACGCTGACCCGCCTGGATGAGGTGCCGGCCTTGCGGGCGCAGATCCATGCCGGCGGCGGGCCGGTCTTCGCGGTGCAGAAGATCGCGCCCGGCAACCTGCCGCTGGTGCTGCCGCCGCGCGACGGGTCCATCCTGCAGGCGCGGATGCGCGAAGCCGTGCTCGGCCCCACCGCGCACCACCAGTTGTGAAGGCCACCCCATGCCGCATGTGATCTGCGTCCGCCCGATCCACGAGGAAGCCATCGCGCGGATGCGCGCGACGCCCGGCGTCACCGTCGATGTGCTGATGGACATCTCGCCCGAAAGCCTGGCCGCCAACCTGCCGAAGGCGGATGCGCTGATCGTGCGCACCATCCGCATCGACCGGCCCTTCCTTTCGCATTGCCCCAACCTGAAGATCCTGGCCCGCCACGGCGTCGGCTATGACATCGTGGACGTGGCGGCGCTGACGGAACGGCGCATCCCGCTGACCATCACGCCGGAAGCCAATGCCGTCTCCGTCGCCGAACACGCGCTGATGATGATGCTGGCCTGCGCCCGCAAGCTGACCGCATTCAACGCCAACATGCGCGCAGCGACGCCGCTTTGGGGCGCACAGCCCGGCCTGCCGACCTTCGACCTGGCCGGCAAGACGGTGCTGGTGGTGGGCTTCGGGCGCATCGGCACCCGCGTGGCGAAGCTGTGCGCCGCCTTCGGCATGCAGGTGCTGGTGCGCGATCCCAACATCGGCAAGGGCAGCATCCGCGGCCTGGGGTTCGAACCGGTGGACGACGCCGCGGAGGCCGCCGCGCGCGCCGACATCGTGACGGTGCATGTGCCGAGCGGCCCGGCCACCCGCAACATGATCGATGCCGCCTTCATGGCGCAGATGAAGTCCGGCGCCGTGCTGGTGAACACCGCCCGCGGCACCGTCGTGGACCAGGTGGCGCTGGAAGCCGCGCTGCGGGCCGGCCACCTCTCCGCCGCCGGCATCGACGTGTTCGAGGAGGAACCGGTGGAGGCGCCGATCAGCCTGCTGTCCACCCCCAACCTCATCATGACGCCGCATGTCGCCGCCAGCACGGCGGAAGGGCTGCGGCGCATGGCGCTGGATTCGGCGGCGGCGGTGCTCTCCTGCTTCGCCGGCACGCTGGACCCGGATATCGTGGTCAATGCCGAGATCCTGCCCCGCAGGAACTGAGCCCGAGGAACCGACCCCATGCGCCGCCTGCTGCTGGCCTGCCTGCTTCTCGCCCCCCCTGCCCTGGCGGAGCCGGCGCGGGCGCCGCGCCAGATGGTGGCCACCGCCAGCCCGCAGGCGACGGAGGCGGCCCTCGCCATCCTGCGCCAGGGCGGCAGCGCGGTGGATGCCGCCGTCGCCGCCCAGGCGGCGCTCTCGGTGGCGGAGCCGCATGCCAGCGGGTTGTTCGGCGGCGCCTTCCTGCTGGCCTGGGACCAGGGTGCCGGCCGGCTGCACTTCTACGAGGGCCTGGCCAGCGCGCCGGCCGCCGCCGGCGACCGGCTGGTGGAGCCGGGCATCGGCCCGGCCACCGCCGCCCGGTCCGGCCGTGCGGTTGCCGTGCCGGGGTCGGTCGCGGCGCTGGCCCTGGCCCATGCGGCGCAGGGGCGCCTGCCCTGGGCGGGGCTGTTCGCGCCAGCCATCCGCCTGGCAGAGGAAGGCTTCCCCCTGCCGCCCTACCTGGCGCAGGTGATCCGCAACCGCGCGGCGGAGCTGCGCCGCGTGCCGGCGATCCGCGCGCTGTATTTCGACGCGGCCGGGGAGCCGCTGGCCGCCGGCGCACCCTTCCGCAACCCGGAACAGGGCCGCGCCCTGCGGCTGCTGGCGGCGGGGGGCCCGGCGGCGCTGTATGGCGGGGCGCTGGGCGAGGCTGTCGTCGCGGCCGCCGCGGCGCATCCCGTGCCGGGCTGGATGACCCTGGCGGACCTCACCGCCTATCGCGCCGTGGAGCGCACGCCGCTCTGCGCCCTGGTGCTGGCGCGCCGCATCTGCACCGCCGCGCCGCCTTCCTCCGGCGGGGTGGCGGTTCTGCAGACGGTGGCGATCGCGGAGCGGCTGGGCATCGCCCGCGCGGCGCGCGATTCGGCGGCGGCGGCGCACATCTTCCTGGAAGCCAGCCGCCTGGCCACGGCCGACCGGCGCCGCTGGGTGGGCGACCCGGATGCGGTGGCGGTGCCGCTGGCCGGGCTGCTGGATGCCGCCTATCTCGACCAGCGCGCCGCCCTGGCCACGCCCGACCGCGCCATGGCGCGCGTGGCGGCCGGGGACCCGCCGCAGCGCCACGGCGCCCTGCCCGCCGCCAGCGACCCGGTGGCGGAGACGGCGACGACGCAGGTTTCCATCCTGGACGCCCAGGGCAATGCGGTGGCCTTCACCACCACGAACAACCTGAACTTCGGCGCCGAGCTGCTGGCCATGGGCGTGGTGCTGAACAACGGCATGACCAATTTCGCCGCCAACCCCGGCCCCGCCGACCACCCGGCCCAGAACCGCATGGCGCCGGGCAAGCGGCCGGTCTCCACCATGGCGCCCACCCTGGTGTTCGGCGCCGATGGGCGGCCCGACCTGGTGCTGGGCGCCGGCGGCGGGTCGCGCATCCCGGATGCGGTGGCCGCCGCGGTGATCGAGGTGCTGGTGCATGGCGCGGATGCCGAGCGCGCCACCGCCCGGCCGCGCATCGGCGCGCAGACCGGGACGGAGGAGCTGGAGCAGGGCACGGCGCTGGCCGGGCTGGCCGAGGCCCTGGCGGCGATGGGCCACACGCCCCGGGTCGCCGTGATGAACACCGGGCTGCAGGTGATCCGGCGGCTGCCCGACGGGACGCTGGAGGGGGCGGCGGATCCGCGGCGGGACGGGGTGGCGAAAGGGGAGTAGCAGCGGGCTGATCCGCGCCGCCAGGTCGGCCTTCGCGGTGCAAGGCGACGCGCGGCCGCCTCGACGGACGAACCGACCGCCGGGGCCGGCCTCCCGCCCGGGCCGAGATGGCGCTTCAGCCGGATGCCGCGCCTCGTGCCGCTCAACGGCCCCGCGGTCCTGGGCGATCCCTCCCGCTGGCCCAGCCAGGATGGCTGCCTGCAGGCGACGATGCGGACCGTCCAGGCGACAGTCGCGCTGGGGATCCTCAAGCCGCTCGATCCCGAAGCCGCCGGGGCGTTTCGCGGCCTTGCCGGCGGATGGGCGCTGCTGCCCGATTCGATCGATGGGAAGCTGCGCCGGCCGCCCTACCCCTTCTCCCACACCAGCACGCAGCCATTCCCCTGCGCTTCCAGCCGCGCGCAGCAGGCCCGCAGCAGCGCCAGCCCGCCGGGGTCCGCCCCCTCCGGCCATGCCAGTTCCAGCTCCACCGTCGGGCCCGCATCACGCAGCCGGGCCTGGATCCGGCTGCCATTGGGCATGCGCGGGGCGGCGTCCTGCGCCAGGGCCAGCAGGGCGATCTCCAGCGCCGCGCGGTCCAGCCGCACGGCAGGCAGCATCTCCGGCGCCTCCAGCTCCGCGCCCAGCCGCGCGCCCAGCGCCACGCGCAGCAGCGGCAGCGCCTGGCGCAGCACTTCCGCCGGGGAGACCAGCGCAAGCTCCACCGCCTCACGGCGCGCCATGTCGAGGAAGCCGCGGATCGTCTCCTCCAGCCGCCGGCTGGCCAGCACGGCGCGGTCCAACTGCCGGCGCGGCGCGCCCTCGGCCACGCTGCGGTTCAGCAGGTCCAGATTGGCCGCCAGCACCATCATGGCGTTGTTGATCTCGTGCTGCACGGCAGGCGCGGCGCGGCGCAGCCTTTCCTGCCGCTGCGCGGCGGCGTCCTCGGTCAAGGTGCATGGCTCCATCATCGCGCGGCCGTCGCGGCGGCCGGGCGGGCAAGGGTCTCGAGGATGTCGCGGAACAGCCGCGCCGGCAGCGTGCCGCCGCGCACATCCTGCATCGGCGTGGCATCGTCATTGCCCAGCCAGATGCCGATCACCCGCGCGCCCTCCGCTGCCGGCGCCAGGCCGATGAACCAGGCGTCGCGGAAATCCTGCGTCGTGCCGGTCTTGCCGGCCACCGGGGCGGCGCCCGGCGGCTGCGCCGCACGGCCAGTGCCACGCGCCACCACCGCCTCCAGCATCCGCCGCATCGCCCCTGCCCGCTCCGCCGTGGTGACGCGCAGCAAGGTGGGGCGGCCCACCGGCACGGCGCGGCCATCGGCGCGGGCGGCGACCAGGCCGCGCGGCTCCGGCAGCAGCCCGCCATTGGCGAAGGGCGCATAGGCGGCGACGAGGTCGAGCAGCGTCACCTCCCCGGTGCCGAGCGCCAGCGTGGCATCGCGCGGGAAGGGGCCGGGCAGGCCGAAGCGCTGCGCCAGGTCGGTCACCGCCCGCGCCCCGCCGCCCCGCGCCAGCACCCGCACCGCCGCGGTATTCACGGAATGGGCCAGCGCCTCCTCCAGCGTGATCTCGCCCTGGCTGCGCCAGCCGCCATTGCCGGGGCGCCAGCCACCCAGGCTGATCGGGCCATCCGCGACGCGATCCTGCGGGAAGGCGCCGGCTTCCATGGCGGCGAGGAAGACGAAGGGCTTGAAGGCGGAGCCGGGCTGGCGCCGTGCCTGGGTGACGCGGTTGAACTGGCTGCGCCGGTAGTCGCGGCCACCGGCCATGGCGCGCACCAGGCCGGTTTCCGCCTCCATCACCACCACCGCGCCCTGGCCGACGCCGGCGCGCGCGCCAGGGCCGGCCAGCAGCGCCTCCAGCCGCGCCTCCACCACCGCCTGCACCCGCAGGTCCAGCGAGGTGCGCAGCACCAGATCGGCATTGCCGGGGAAGCGGGAGGCGAGGTCGTCGATCGCCCAATCGGCGAACCAGCCGGAATCGCGCGAAGGCCGCGGCGGGATCTGGATGCGCTCCGCCGCCAGGGTGGCTTCCTGCCGGGTGAGGAAGCCGGTCTCGGCCATCGCGCCCAGCACTTCCGCCGCCCGGCCGGCCGCGGCGTCCGGCGCGGTGCGCGGGTTGAGGCGGGACGGCGCCTTGGGCAGGCCGGCGAGGATGGCGGATTGCCACAGGTTCAGCCGCGTGGCCGGGATGCCGAAATAGACCCGCGCGGCGGCGTCCACGCCGAAGGCGCCGGCGCCGAGATAGACGCGGTTGAGGTAGATCTCCAGCAGCTCGTCCTTGCTGAAGCGCCATTCCAGCCACAGCGCCATGACGGCTTCCTGCGCCTTGCGGCGGAAACTGCGCTCCGGCGTCAGGAACAGGTTCTTGGCCAGCTGCTGCGTCAGGGTGGAGCCACCCTGGGTGATCTGCCCGGTCGAATAATTCACCCAGGCGGCGCGGGCGATGCCGATGGGGTCCAGGCCGAAATGGTCGCGGAAGCGGCGATCCTCGATCGCCAGCAGCGCCGCCGGCAGATGCGCCGGCAGGTCGCGCAGGCGGACGATCTGGCCGTGCACGTCGCCGGCGGTGGCGATGATGGTGCCGTTGGCGGCTTCCAGTGTGACGCCGGCGCGGCGGGTCTGGCTCAGCGCGATGTCGGTGCGCGGCAGGTCCCAGATCAGCACCAGCAGCGTGGCGGCGGCGGCCAGGCTGCCCCAGACGCAGACCAGCACTGCCAGCCGCAGCCAGCGAAAGGCCTTGCGAGCGCGGGGGGCCAGTGCCGGCGCCACCCGGTCGGCCGCCGGCGGCGCCGCGGGGCGGCTGGCGGCGGGGCGTTCAGCGGCGGAGCGCGGGCGGGCGGTGCGGGCCATGGCCGGGAGGCTTAGCGCAATTTGCCTGCCAGGGAACGCAAATCCTGCGTCCGAACCTGTTGATTCCAAAGCCTGCCGTTACGGGCTGGCGATGGCCCGCGGGCGGCGGCGCCCCCAACCCGCAGGGCGCCGCCGCGACCTCTTCTACAGTGCCCCGCCGCGCCGGCCCGCCATGGCACCCAGCCGCAGCCGCAGCGCGTTCAGCTTGATGAAACCCTGGGCGTCGAACTGGTCGTAGGCGCCCTGGTCGTCCTCGAAGGTCACGTGCTTCATCGAATACAGGCTGTTCGGGGATTGCCGGCCGGTGACGATGCAGTTGCCCTTGTACAGCTTGAGGCGGACCGTGCCCGACACGCTGTGCTGGCTCTCGTCGATCAGCGCCTGCAGCATCCGGCGTTCCGGGCTGAACCAGAAGCCGTTGTAGATGATCTCCGCATAGCGCGGCATCAGGCTGTCCTTGAGGTGCGCGGCCTCGCGGTCCAGCGTGATGGATTCCATCGCCCGGTGCGCCGTGTGCAGGATGGTGCCGCCCGGCGTCTCGTAGCAGCCGCGGGACTTCATGCCGACGAAGCGGTTCTCCACCAGGTCGAGCCGGCCGATGCCGTTCTCCTTGCCCAGCGCGTTCAGCCTGGTCAGCAGCGTGGCGGGCGACATGCGCTCGCCATTGATGCCGACGGCGTCGCCACGCTCGAACTCGACGGTGATTTCCGTCACTGCGTCGGGCGCGTCCATCGGGCTGACGGTGCGCTGCCACACCATCTCATCCGGCGCATCCCAGGGCTCCTCCAGGATTTTTCCTTCAGAGGAGGAGTGCAGCAGGTTGGCATCGACGCTGAACGGGCTCTCGCCGCGCTTGTCCTTGGCGATCGGGATCTGGTGCTGCTCGGCGAAGGCGATCAGCGCGGTGCGGCTGGTCAGCTCCCATTCGCGCCAGGGGGCGATGATCTTGATGTCCGGCTTCAGCGCGTAGTAGCCGATCTCGAACCGCACCTGGTCGTTGCCCTTGCCGGTCGCGCCATGCGCCACGGCATCGGCGCCCACGGCCTCCGCGATCTCGATCTGGCGCTGGGAGATCAGCGGCCGGGCGATGGAGGTGCCGAGCAGGTAGCAGCCCTCATACAGCGCATTGGCGCGGAACATCGGAAAGACGAAGTCCTTCACGAAGGTCTCGCGCAAATCGTCGATGAAGATGTTCTCGGGCTTGATGCCGAGCAGCAGCGCCTTGTCGCGTGCCGGGCCAAGCTCCTCCCCCTGGCCGAGATCGGCGGTGAAGGTCACCACCTCGCAGCGATAGGTGGTCTGCAACCACTTCAGGATCACACTGGTGTCGAGCCCGCCGGAATAGGCGAGCACGACCTTCTTCACGTCCTTGACGCGCATCGGGGGTCCCCTGGTCGGCCGGGGCGGGTCCACGACCGGCCCCCGGAAAGGGGGCGGAACATGCCGGTCCTGCCGCCGCGGGGCAAGGGCCGGCGGCCCTGTCCAGGGCCTGGGCAGCGAAAACCCGGCGGCGCCGCCCATTCGGGCAAGGTCGTGACCGAACCCTGAATCGACCGCGGAATTGCGCTGGACAGGCGAATTGCAGTTTGGTTGCATGGCTTCACGGCATGTTGAAGACCCTGCACCGCTTCGTGCTCCTCGGCCTGGTCCTGGCGATCTCCGCCGGGGGGGCGCTGCATGCCGAGCCGCCAGCCCTCCTCGACGCCAGCCGCGTGCCGCATGTGGGCAGGGTGGGGCAGGCCGATTACGGGCTTTTCCTGCTGCAGGCGACGCCGCGCGCCTATGCGGTCTCGGCCAACGGCGCCTGGGGCTGGGCCTCGGCCATAGCCGACGACCAGGAAGCCACTGCCGAGCGGGCGCTGTCCAACTGCGCGGCCTATGGCGGCGTGGCCTGCCGCCTTTATGCGCAGGACCTGGACGTGGTGTGGCCGGCGCGGCCGGAAGCGGCGCCGGATGCCCCCGATCTTCCCCTGGCCGAAGGGCCGGGCTGGGCGCTGGTGCCGGATGGGCGCTTCCTGTGGCAGGGGCCCCAGGCGGCACGCGGCGCCTATCTCTGGGCGCATGGCCGCGCCGCCGGCGGCGCCGACAGCCGCGGCAGCCAGCCGCAGCCGCATGCCCGCGCCTTCAACAATGCCGGCTACGACGTGCTGCGCCTGGACCGGGAGCCGGCGACGGATGAAACCGCCGCCGGCGCCCAGCGGATGCGCCTGGCGCTGGCCGCGCTGCGGGCGCAGGGCTATGCGCGCGTGGTCGCCGCCGGCCAGTCCCGTGGCGCCTGGGACGCGCTCTCGGCGCTGGATGCGCCGGGCCGGGCCGATGCGGTAATCGCCATCGCCCCGGCCGCGCATGGCCCGACGGGCAGCCCGGCGCATCGCTGGGCGCTGGACGACCTCTCCCGCATCGTCGCCGCGGCCCGGGCGCCGGGCACGCGTGTGGCGGTGGCGACCTTCGAGGGCGATGAATACGCACCGGACCCGGAAGGCCGGGCCGCGGCCTTCGCCCGGCTGGCGCCGCGCACCGCCGGGCTTCTGCTGCTGGACCGTCCGCCCGGCCTGCATGGCCATGGCGCCGGCAGCGAGTGGCGCTTCACCCTGCGCTACGCGGATTGCCTGCTGCACTTCGCGGAGGGTCGGCGCGCGGGGTGCTGATCAGGCGACCCGCCGCCGCCGGAACAGCCCCAGCACCCGCGGCACGAAGCCCGGAATGGCCCAGGCCACCGCCAGCAGCGTCAGCGCGCAAAGCGCCATGCTGATCGGCCGGGTGAAGAAGGGCGAGACATCGCCGCCGGTCAGCACCAGGCCGCGCAGCAGATTCTTGTCCAGCAATTCGCCCAGCACGATGCCCAGCACCAGCGGCGCCATCGGAAAGCGCAATTCGCGCAGGATGAAGCCCACCAGCCCGGCGCCCAGCATCACCCAGATGTCGAACAGGCGGGAGGTGATGGCGAAGGCGCCGACCGTGCACAGCACGAAGATCACCGGCATCAGCCGCGCCCGCGGGATCAGCAGCACCCACAGCAGCGGCTTCACCAGGATCAGCCCGTAGACCAGCTTCACCACATCCGCCACCACCAGCATGGCGACGATCTGGTAGATGAATTCCGGCGCGGTGATCGCCAGCATCGGCCCGGGGTTCAGCCCGTGGATCATCATCGCCGCCATCAGCACGGCGGCGGGGGCGGAGCCGGGCACGGCCAGCGTCAGCACCGGGATGATGGCGCCGGGCACGCAGGCGCTCTCCCCGGTCTCGGCGGCCATCAACCCCTCGACGCTGCCGCGGCCGAACTTCTCCTTCTCCTTGCTCGCCCGCTTGGCCGCCGCATAGCTGGTCCAGGCGGCGATATCCTCGCCCAGGCCGGGCATGGCGCCGATGAAGGTGCCCAGCGCGCCGGAGCGCAGGATGGTGCGCCAGTACTGCGTCACGTCGGACAGCCGCGGGATGACGCTGTCGATCTTCCCCGCCACCGCCTTCACGGCCGGGCCGCGCATGGCGTTCAGCACCTCGGAGACGCCAAACACGCCGACCAGCACCGGCAGCAGCCCCAGCCCGCCGGCCAGGTCCGCATTGCCGAAGGCGAAGCGTGGATAGGCGTGGTTGGTCTCCTGCCCCACGGTGGCCACCAGCAGGCCGAGAAAGCCGGCGATGTAGCCCTTCAACGGGTCGCCGCCGGAGAGGCTGCCGGCGATGATGATCCCGAACAGCGCCACCCAGAACATCTCGTAGCTGCCGAATTGCAGCGCGAATTCGCCGAAGCTGGGCGCGAACATGGCCAGGATCAGCGTGCCGAACAGCGTGCCGAACCAGGACCCCAGGGTGGAGATGCCCATCGCCCGCCCCGCCTGGCCCTGGCGGGCCAGCGGAAAGCCATCCAGCGTCGAGGCGGCGGAAGCCGGAGTGCCCGGGATGTTCAGCAGGATGGCAGACCGGCTGCCGCCATAGATGGCGCCGACATAGACGCAGACCAGCACCAGCATGGCCACCTGCGGGCCCATGGTGAAGGTCAGCGTGGTCAGCAGCGCGACGCCCATGGTGGCCGTCAGCCCCGGCAGGGCACCGACGACGATGCCGATCAGCACCGCCCAGAAGGCATGGAAAATGGCGCCGCCCTGCAGCACATGGGCGAAGCCGTCGCCCAGCATGGTGAGGGGATTGTTCACGCGGCGAGGCTCATGGCAGGCGGACCAGGAAGATGCGTTCGAACACCAGGGTCACGGCGCCACCGGCGGCCAGGCCCAGCAGCGCGGCCTCCACCAGGCGGCGCGGGCGGCGCGCGCCATGCTCCGGCCATTCGAAGGCGGCGGTGAAGGCGAAGACGAACAGTGCGGTGGCCATCCAGAAGGGCAGCGTGCCCACCAGGAAGCCGGCATACAGCACGCCGAGCCCCGCCGCCGTGCCCAGCTGCCGGGCATCGCCTTTCCCCCAGGCCGGTGGATGCGCCACGTCGCCGCGTAGCGCGCCGCGGCGGATCGCCCGCAGCGCCAGCAGCACGGACAGCAGCGCGATGACGGTGCCGTGGAAGCCGGGCACGATGCCGGGCGCGGTCAGGCCGGTGCCGGACTGCTCGACGAAGGTCGGCATGCGCCAGGCCAGCGCCATCACGCCCAGCCCCAGCGCCAGCAGCACCGCCGCGGTGTAGAGGTCCACCCGCGGCGGCAGCGGCGCCCTGTCCATGGGGAGAGGGGTTTCCCCCTCCCCCGCCTCAGAGCGTGGGGAAGAATCGAGCTTGTGCATCAATGCCCGCTGAAATCGTTGGGATTTTTCCTGCGCCTCTGGCGCTTGCGGGCATTCATCGACAAACTCTCAGGCCCGCTCAAAGCCGGGCGATGCCCAGCGTATCGGGGCTGACGCGGGCCTTGCCGCCATCGAAGTACAGCCAGGCGGTCTGGCGCACCATCTTCCACGCCTCGTCATAGGCGTTCTGGCCGGACAGCGGCGCGAAGACGGCGGCGCGCTGGTTGGCGTAGTCCTTCAGCCGCTGGCTGTTGGCGATCTTCTCCGCCCAGACTTGGTTCATGGTGGCGACCACATTCTCCGGCACGCCCTTCGGCGTCCAGATGCCGAAATAGTTCAGCGGCGCGGGGATGGAGGGCAGCCAGCGGCGGATCGAGGGGATCTCCCCCACCCCCTGCAGCGTGACCGCCTGTTCGGACTGCACTGCCAGCGGCACCAGGCGGCGGGCGCGGATCATCTCGGCGGCTTCCACCAGCAGCACCGCGCCCATCGGCGTCTCGCCGCTGACGGTCGCGATCATCGCCGGGTTGCCGCCATCATAGGTGGCGTGGCGGTACTGCACCTGGGATGCGGCGCGGATCGCCTCCATCATGTTGTGCCCGGCGGAGGAGACGCCGGCGGTGGCCACCGAGACGCCCTGGCCGCGCGCCTTCAGCGCCTCAAGCGCCGCGGCGAAATCGCGGTAGCCGGCGGCCGGGTTGGCGACCAGCACGTTCACATTGGCCACCGCGAAGTACAGGTTCCAGTCCTTCAGCTGCGTGTCCAGCAGGCCCAGCACCTTGTAGCAGCCGACATCGACGGCGGCGCCGGCGGCCCAGGTCATGCCGTCCTTGGCCGCTTCCAGCGCGTTGCGGGTGCCGATGGAGCCGGAGGCGCCGGGCTGGTTCACCACCACGAAACGCTGGCCCAGCGCCGCTTCCAGCTCCGTCGCCACGATCCGCGCCATCTGGTCGGTGGAGCCGCCGGCGGCCCAGGGCACGATGATGGTCACCGGCCGGTCCGGCCGCCAGCCGCCCTGCGCGCGTGACAGCGACGGCGCGGCCAGCGTGGCGGCGCCCGCCGCCAGAAGCGTCCTGCGTGTGGTGGACATGCTCATACCCAGCCTCCCCTGTTTGGTGGTAACCCACCGGTTACCTGGATGGTGATGCCGCTTTGCCGCCGACGTCAACCGAACTCCGGTCCGGCCAGGACAAAGTTTTCATGGCATTGCAGCGCCGGCATCGGGCCGATCGCCATTCGGGTGAAGGGGCGCTGCGGCGTGGCGCCCGCTTCGGCCAGGCGTTGGGCCAGTTCCATGGCGGAATCCTTCAGGTCCAGCACCGCCGGCACGCCCAGCGCGGATTGCGCCGCGGCCAGCAGCGCGGCGGCGGTGGCGGCATCGGGTGCGACCAGCGGGCCGATCTGCGGCGTGCGCAGCCCGTCGCGCGCCAGCACGAAGCCGCCCGGGGCGACGAAGGCGGGGGCGCGGGCGGCGAAACGGCGCAGCAGGTCCGCGCGCGGCGCGCCGAAGGTCGCTGCATCCTGCGCCAGCACCGCGGGCCAATCCGCCGCCACCATCGGCCGCACCAGGGATCCCCTCACCGGCGGCAGCGGGCCGGGCAGCAGCCAGCGGGTGAAGCCGAAGATCTCCTGAAAGCCCATCGGCGCGTAGACCAGCCGGCCGGCCGGCGTCGCATCCAGCGCCAGGGTCACGCCGGGCCGCGCATCCATCGCCCAGCGCAGCAGGGCGCTGGCCAGGCCGCGCCGCCGCTGGTCCGGCCGCACCAGCACCATGGAAATCCAGGCCAGCCGGTCGCCATGCGGCAGCAGCGCGGCGCTGGCGGCCAGGCAGTCGGGGTCGGCATCCTCCAGCACCCGGATCGCGCCATGGTCCAGGAAAAACGCCCAATCGGCCGCCACCTGGTTCCAGCCGATGCGCGCGGACAGCGCGGTGGCGCGCGGCAGATCCTCCGGGATGGCGGCGCGGAAGGCGAACATCCGGGCAGGCTTGCCCACGGGATGGGCCCGGTCAAGGCGCTTGACCGGTGCCGCGGCCTGCTGCGCTGATGGCACATGACCCGCCTGCTGCTGATCGGCTGCGGCGCCTTCGGGCGCGTCCACCTGGCCGCGCTCGCGCGCCTCGGCCGGACGGCCCTGGTGCTGGAACCGGACCCCGCGGCGCGCGCCGCGGCGCCACCGGGCACGCGCTTCGCGGCGGGGCTGGCGGAAGGGCTGGCCGGCTGCGATGCCGCGATCCTCGCCACGCCGCCGGCCACCCATGTGCCGCTGGCGGAAGCGGTGCTGCGCGCCGGGCGGGACCTGTTCCTGGAAAAGCCGGCGACGGAAACCGCCGCGCAATCGGCCGCCCTGCACGCGCTGGCGGCTGGGCGCATCGTGCAGCTGGGCCTGTTCTTCCGCTTCCACCCGAAGGCGCAGGCGATCCACCGCCTGGCCCGCGCGGGCGGCTTCGGCCCGCTGCACCACCTCTCCGCCCGCATGTCGGGCCTGAAGCGGGCGCGCGGCGATTCCGGGGCGCTGCTGAACGATGCGGTGCATTTCGCCGACCTGCTGCCCTGGATCGCGGGCGAGGCGCCGACACACGTCTTCGCGATGCTGGCCGACCCGCTGCGGCGGGGGCGGGAGGATCTGGCGGTGATCCAGCTGCGCTTCGCCTCCGGCGCCACCGCCCTGATCGAGGCCGGCTGCGTGCTGCCGGGCGAGCACGCCGATGCCGTGGTGCCGGGGGCGGAGACGCGCAAGCTGCTGGCCGTGGCCGGCCGGGATGCGCTGGCGGAGGTGGATTTCATGGCGGAAACCCTGCGCCTGCGCCGCGGCCGCCACCGCCCGGCGGCGTCCGGCGCCTGGCTGCCGGACCACGCGCCGGCGGAGGATCTCGGCGCGCCGGCGCTGGATCCCGTCGGTGTCGTCGCGGCCCAGCTCGCTGCCTTCCTGCATGCGGTGGACACGCGAATCCCGCAGGGGCCGGATCTTTTCGAGGGCGGCGTGCTGCCGCTGCGGATACTGGACGCCGCGCGACGATCCGCGCATGAGAGGCGCGTGGAGGAGTTGTTCCCATAATGCGAATCGCGCTGTGCAACGAAGTGGTCGCGTCCCTGGACTTCGCCGAGCAGGCCCGGCTGGCCGCCGCGCTGGGCTATGACGGGCTGGAAGTGGCGCCCTTCACCCTCGATGCGGAAGCCCCGCACCTTCTGCCGAAGGCTCGCCGCGCGGAATTGCGGCGCATCGCGGAATCGGAAGGCGCGCCGATCACCTCCCTGCACTGGCTGCTGGTGGCGCCGGCGGGGCTTTCCATCACCAGCGCCGATTCCACCATCCGCACACAGACGCTGGATGTGATGCAGCGGCTGGTGGGGCTCGCCGCCGATCTGGGCGCGACGCTGCTGGTGCATGGCTCCCCGAAGCAGCGCCATTTGGCGGCGGAGGGCGATGCGGCGCGCGCGGAGGATGCCATGGCGCAGGCCGGCGCCTGGGCGGCGCAGCACGGCGTGACCTATTGCCTGGAACCGCTGGATGCCGGCCAGACCAACTGGGCGCGGACGGTGGCGGAAGCGGTGGAGATCGTCACCCGCATCGGCTCCCCCGGCCTGCGCACCATGCTGGATGTCAGCGCCGCGGGGAATGGCGAAGAGGACAGCGCAGCGACGCTGCTGCGGCGGCATATCCCCGGCGGGCAGATCGCGCATGTGCACCTGAACGACCGCAACCGCCGCGCGCCGGGCCAGGGCGGCGATCCGTTCCGGCCGGTGCTCGATGCGCTGCAGGATACGCGCTATGCTGGCTTCTGCGCGGTGGAACCCTTCGACTATCAGCCGGATGGCCGCACCAGCGCCGCGCGCGCCATCGGCTATCTGCGGGGGATCCTCGAGGCATGAGTCCACGCTTCACGCTGGTGGAGACCCAGCGCTTCGAATGGCCCTTCACGCTGCGCCTGCCCTTCCGCTTCGGCGTCATCACGGTGACGCAGGGCCGCCAGGCGGTGCTGCGCGCGCGCATCCGGCTGGCGGACGGCCGCGAAGCCTGGGGCATGGCGGCGGAGACACTGGCCGCCAAATGGTTCGACAAGGACCCGAAGCTGTCCGACGCGCAGAACGAACAGCAACTGCGCCGCGCGCTGGAACTGGCCGAACAGGCCAGCCTGGCGGCGGGCGCCGACACCGCCTTCGGCCATTTCGCCAACAGCTATGCGGCGGTGACGCGGGCGGCGGCGGCGGAAGCGCTGAACCCGCTGGTGGCCAGCTACGGCCGCGCGCTGCTGGACCGCGCCATGCTGGATGCGGTGCTGAAGGCGCAGGGCGTGTCCTTCTGGACCGGCATGCGCGGCAATATCGGCGGCATGGCGCCGCATGACGTGGTGCCGGATCTCGCCGGCTTCGATTTCACCGCACTGCTCGCAGGGCTGTCGCCGCTGCGGCAATTGCATGCGCGGCACACGGTGGGGCTGGTCGATCCCATCACGGCGGCGGATCAGGACAGCCGCGTGAATGACGGGCTGCCGGAGACGCTGGAGGAGGTGGCCACGGGCTACGGCCACCGCTACTGGAAGCTGAAGGTGGGCGGCAACATCGCCGCCGATGTGGACAGGCTGTCGCGCATCGCCGCCGTGCTGGACCGCGCCCATGGCGGCTACCACGCCAGCCTGGACGGCAATGAGCAGTACGAGGATGCGGAAGGTGCGCTGGCCTTGTGGCGCGCCATGCAGGCGGAACCGCGGCTGGCGCGGCTGTGCCGCTCCATCCTCTACATCGAGCAGCCGGTGAAGCGCGCCCGCGCGCTGGAGACGGGAATGGCCGCGCTGGCGGCGGAACGCCCCGTCATCATCGACGAAAGCGACGGCCCGCTGGATGCCTTCGTCACCGGCCGCGCGCTGGGCTATGCCGGCGTGTCCTCCAAGGCCTGCAAGGGCGTGTGGCGATCCGTGCTGAACCTGGCGCGCTGCCGCGCCTGGAACGCGGCAGAAGGGCGCGACCGCTACTTCATGTCGGCGGAGGATCTGACCACGCTCGCCGGTGTCTGCGTGCAGCAGGATCTGGCGCTGGTTGCCCTGCTCGGCCTGCCGCATGTCGAGCGCAACGGGCACCATTTCATCGATGGCTTCGCCGGCCGTCCGAAGGCGGAGGCCTACCGCTTCCTGGAAGCCCACCCCGACCTCTACGCCGATACGCCGCACGGCCCGCGGCTGGCGATCCGCAACGGGCTGCTCGACCTCGGCAGCCTGGAGACGCCCGGGCTGGGCGCGACGCAGGAGCCTGACTTCACGGCCATGGCGCCGATGCCCCGGGCCGCCTGGCCCAACTGAGTGGGAGAGACCGATGCGCCAGGACATCCTTGAGGCGATCCGCGCCTATGAGCCCGAACTGGTGGCAATCCGCCAGGACATCCACCGCCACCCGGAAACCCGCTTCGAGGAGCATCGCACCGCCGCCCTGGTCGCCGCGAAGCTGCGCGAATGGGGGATCGAGGTGACGGAGGGCATCGGCGGCACCGGCGTGGTCGGCACGCTGCAGGGCAGCCGGCCCGGCCAGCGCGCGATCGGGCTGCGCGCCGACATGGATGCGCTGTTCATCCAGGAGGAGAACGGCTTCGCCCATGCCTCCACCGTGCCCGGCAAGATGCATGCCTGCGGGCATGACGGGCATACCACCATGCTGCTCGGCGCGGCACGCTACCTGGCCGGCAAGCCGGATTTCGCCGGCACGGTGCGGTTCATCTTCCAGCCGGCGGAGGAGGCCGGCACGGGCGCGCCGGCGATGATCAAGGACGGGCTGTTCGACCGCTTTCCGGTCGATGCCGTCTATGGGTTGCACAATTCGCCGGGGCTGCCGGTGGGCCAGTTCGCGACGCGGCCGGGGCCGATGCTGGCGGGCGCCGATTTCTGGGGCGTGGAATTCCACGGCACCGGCGGCCATGGCGGCGCCGCGCCGCACCTGGCCACCGATGCGACGGTGGTGCTCGGCCAGTTCCTGCTGGCGGTGCACACCATCCTGCCGCGCAACCTGAAGCCCACCGCCAGCGCCGCGCTCTCCGTCGGCCATGTCTCCGGCGGCAGCTTCGACTCGCCGAATGTGATGCCATCCAAGGTCGTGGTGCGCGGCACCGCGCGGTATTTCGAGAAGGGCGACCAGGCCATCATCCGCGCGCGGCTGCACGCGCTGGCGGAGTCGCTTGCCACCGCGCAGGGCTGCACCGCCACCTTCACCTATGTGCCGCTCTGCCCGCCCACGGTGAATGCGGCGGAGAAGCTGCCGGTGGCCATCGCCGCCGCCGCCGCGGTGGTCGGCGCGGACAAGGTCGGCGAGGTCGGGCTCAGCACGGGCGGGGAGGATTTCGCCTTCATGCTGCAGGAAAAGCCCGGCGTCTTCATGCGCATCGGCAACGGCCTGAACGCCGATGGCAGCTTCCACAACGTCCACACGCCGCAATACGATTTCAACGACCAGATCCTGGCCCTCGGCGCCGCCTATTGGGCGAGCCTGGTCCAGCAGGAACTGGACTGGGCGGCGTGACTACCTGGCCGCCTGCCATTCGCGCACGGCATCCAGCGGCCAGAGCAGCATCAGCACGTTGAGGGTGAGGTTGTCGCGGATCACCAGCGCGACGCCGACCTCCATCGCCAGCAGCAGCGCGACGCTGGCCCAGACGGGCAGACGCGCGGCCAGGGCAAAGCCCAGCCACATGGCGGCAATGTCGAAGCCCGAATTCAGGACGCTGTCGCCGAAATAATCCAGCGCGATGGTCGCCTCGCGGTAGTGCCGGATCACCGCATCGGTGTTCTCGAGGATCTCCCAGGCCGCCTCCACCACCGTCGCGATCACGGCGCGCGGCAGCAGGCCGAGACGGCGCGCCACCAGATGCAGGGCGGCGTAGAAGATCAGGCCGTGCCCGATGTGCGACGGCGTGTACCAATCCGTGATGTGCTGCGAATTCTCGGCGCTGATGACCTCGCCATGCCACAGCTTGATGCTGCCGCATGTGCAGATCGGCTCCCGCCCCATCGCCAGCAGGATCAGCGCGGTGGCGACGAGCAGGCCGAGCAGGAGGACAAGCCAGGCCCAGCGGGGCAGCGCAGGCATGTGTCGAAGCCCTGAAGGTGCGGCCGCAGCGTGGCGATGCCGCGGCCGCCGTCAAGCGCCTCAGTTCACGGTGATCCGCGCCTCCCGCACCACGCGGCGCCACTTCGCCGTCTCCTCGCGCATCGTGGCGGCGAGTTCCTCCGGCGTGGAGGTCACGGCGTCGGCGCCGGCGGCGCGCAGGCGCTGCTGCACGCCGGGTTCGGCCAGCACCTCCCGCAGCACGGCGGAAAGGCGCTGCGTGGTCGCGGCCGGCAGCCCGGCCGGGGCCATCACGGCGCCCCAGGAGGTGGCCTGCGCATCGGCCAGACCGGCCTCGGCAAAGGTCGGCAGGTTGGGCAGCAGGGCGGAGCGCTTCGGGCCGGTAACCGCCAGCGCGCGCACCCGGCCGCCCTGGATCTGGCCAAGCGCGGAAGGCAGCTGGTCCAGCATCACCTGCACATTGCCCGCGACCGTGTCGTTCAGCGCCGGCGCGCTGCCGCGATACGGCACATGCTGCATCTCTACCCGCGCCACCATCTTGAACAGTTCCGGCACCAGATGGGTGGAGGAGCCATTGCCGCCGGAGCCGAAGGAGAGCGAATTCGGCCGCGCCCGCAGCAGCGCCAGGAACTCCGCCAGGTTCTGCGCCGGCACGGAGGGGTTCACGATCAGCACATGGTCGGTGGCGAAGGCCATGCCGATCGGCGTCAGATCGTTGGCCGGGCTGAAGGCCATGTTGGTGTAGAGATGCGGGTTGATGGTCAGCGTGCCGGTCGTGCCCATGAGGATGGTGTGGCCATCGGCAGCGCTGCGCACCACATTCTCCACGCCCACATTGCCGCCAGCGCCGGTGCGGTTCTCCACCGCGACCGGCTGGCCCAGCTTCTCCTGCATCCTGTCCGCAAGGACGCGCGCCACCACATCGGTGGCGCCGCCCGGCGGGAAGGGCACGACGAAGCGAAGCGGGCGCGTGGGTGCCCAGCCCTGGGCGAGTGCAGGGGTCGCGAGCGCGGTGCCGAGCAGGGCCCGGCGCGTGAGGCGGAAGCGGCTCATTCTTGTCTCTCCCGATTCTTGGTGATTCAGACGGCGGTGGCGTGACGTTCCTTCAGCAGCGGCAGCACCGCCTCCGGGTCCTGCTGCCACCAATGCCTGGACAGGATCTCGACCTCCGCGAAACTGTCGTAGCCCTGCGCTTCCACCATGCGGCGGATGGCGGGGATGTCGATGCAGCCTTCGCCGGGGATGCCGCGGTCGAACACCGTGTCGGTCGTCGGCACCTTCCAGTCGCAGACATGGAAGGCGGCGATGCGCGGTCCGGCGCGCTGGATCAGCGTCGCCAGCTGCGGGTCCCACCAGACGTGATAGACATCGAGCGCGATGCCCATGCCCGCGCCGAATTCGTCGCAGAGGTCCAGCGCCTGGCCGAGCGTGGACAGCACCGACCGATCCGCGCAGGTCATCGGGTGCAGCGGTTCCAGCGCGATGGTCACGCCGGCCGCCCGCGCATCCGGCAGGATCTTCGCCAGCCCCTCGCGCAGCATCTCGCGCGCGCCCGGCAGGTCCTTGGAGCCGGGCGGCAGGCCGCCGCCCAGCACCACCAGGCATTTCGCGCCGATCGCATGCGCCTCCGCGATGGCGCGGCGGTTGTCCTCGATGGCGGCATCGCGGCCGGCCTGGTCATGGGCCGGGAACATGCCGCCGCGGCAGAGGCCGGTGACGGTCAGGCCGGCATCGCGAATCTGCTTCGCCGCGCGCTCCACCCCCATGGCGCCGAGCACGTCGCGCCAGGGGGAGATGCCCGGAATGCCGTGGCGGGCGCAGCCCTCGATCAGCTCGGGCAGGCCCCATTTCTCCTTCACGGTGACCGAGTTCAGCGAGATCTGCATCAGGCGGCACCGTGCAAGGCGAGCAGGGTCTTCATGCGCGCCACCGCCATGTCCGGGTCGCGCAGCAGCCCGGCCTTGTCGGCCAGGCGGAACAGCTCGGAGAAGTGACGGATGCTGCGGGTGGATTGCTGGCCGCCGACCATGACGAAATGGTCCTGGTGGCCGTTCAGCCAGGCCATGAACACCACGCCGGTCTTGTAGAAGCGTGTCGGCGCCTTGAAGATGTGGCGCGACAGCGGGACGGTGGGCGCCAGGATGTCGTGGAAGGTGGCCAGGTCGTTCTTCGCGAGCGACGCCAGCGCGCCGCCCACCGCCGGTGCGATGGGGTCGAAGATGCCGAGCAGCGCGTCGGAATAGCCCTGGCCGTCACCCGCGATCAGTTCGGCGTAGTTGAAGTCGTCGCCGGTGTACATGCGCACGCCTTTCGGCAGGCGCCGGCGCATCGAAATCTCCTTCTGGTCGTCCAGCAGCGAGACCTTCACGCCATCCACCTTGTCCGCATGGGCGTGGATCACGGCCAGCGCCGTCTCCATCGCCGCCATGTGGTCGTGGTTGCCCCAATAGCCTTCCAGCGCGGGGTCGAACATCTCGCCCAGCCAGTGGATGATGACGGGCTGCTTCACCTGGGACAGGATGCGGTCATAGACCCGCTCGTAATCCGCCGGCGACTTCGCGGCCTTGGCCAGGGCGCGGGAGGCCATCAGGATGATGCGGCCGCCCATCGCCTCCACGGCGGAGCATTGCTCCTCATAGGCGCGGATCACGTCATCCACAGTGACATCGGGGCCGGGGGCCAGATGGTCCGTGCCGGCGCCGCTGGCCATCACCGCGCCGGGATGGTCCTGCATGGCGTCGAGCGAACGGCGAATGAGTTCCTGCGCCGCCACCCAATCCAGGCCCATGCCGCGCTGGGCGGTATCCATCGCCTCCGCCACGCCCAGGCCGAGCGACCACAGGTGCTTCCGGAACGCGATGGTGCGGTCCCAGTCGATTTTCGCGTCGAGCCAGGGGTCCTGCTCCGCCAATGTGTCCGCCACCACATGTGCGGCGGCCAGCGCGACGCGGGGGAAGGGCGGCGTCGCCGTGGCGAAATCGCGCGGGCCCTGCAGCGTGTAGTCGCCCTCGGGAAGCTTGATCGTCGGCATGGCTCAGACCTCCAGCTTCGGCAGGTCGATCCAGCGGCGCTCCGCCCAGGATTGCAGGCCGGCTTCCGCCAGCTGCACGCCCTTGGCGCCCGCCAGCAGGTCCCACGGATACTCCGCGACGTCGCCCGCCAGGTATTTGAAGAACAATTCCCACTGCACCCGGAAGCCGTTCGGCATCGGCTGCGTGTCCGGGATTTCCTGCCAGCCCTCGTAGAAGTTGATCGGCTGGGGCGTGTCCGGGCTCCAGACCGGCTTCGGTGTGTTCACGCGGGACTGCGTCCAGCATTTCTGCAGCCCGGCTACGGCGCTGCCATGCGTGCCGTCCACCTGGAAGGTCACCAGGTCGTCGCGGCGGACGCGCGTCACCCAGCTGGAATTGATATGCGCGATCACGCCGCCTTCGAGCTGGAAGGTCGCATAGGCTGCATCATCCGCATCGGCCTGATAGGCCTTGCCCTGCTCATCGATGCGCGTCGGGATATGCGTGGCGCCCAGGCAGGACACGCTCTCGACATTGCCGAACAGATTGTCCAGCACGTAGCGCCAGTGGCAGAGCATATCGAGGATGATGCCGCCGCCCTCATCCTTCTTGTAGTTCCACGAGGGCCGCTGCGCGGGCTGCAGGTCGCCCTCGAACACCCAGTAGCCGAATTCGCCCTTCACGCTGAGGATCTTGCCGAAGAAGCCGCTGTCGATCGCCATCTTCAGCTTGCGCAGGCCGGGCAGGAACAGCTTGTCCTGCACCACGCCGGCCTTGATGCCCTTTTCCTTCGCCAGCCGCGCGACGGCCATCGCATCGGCCAGGCTGTCGGCGGTCGGCTTCTCGCAGTAGATGTCCTTGCCGGCGTGGATCGCCTTGGTCAGCAGCCCGGCGCGCATCTGCGTCGTCGCCGCATCGAAGAACAGCGTGTCGTCCGGATCGGCCAGGCAGGCATCGAGGTCCGTCGAGACGCGGGAAATGCCATGCGCGCGGGCCAGCGCCTCCAGCTTCTCCCGGTTGCGGCCGACCAGGATCGGGTCGGGCATCACCCGGTCGCCATTCGCCAGCACCACGCCGCCATCCTTGCGGATCGCCGCGATGGAGCGGATCAGGTGCTGGTTCATGCCCATGCGCCCGGTGACGCCGTTCATGATGAGGCCGATGCGGCGTTCCGCCATGTCGCAAAAATCCTTCAGGAGAGCCAGGTGTTGAGGTTCGCGCGGACGAAGGCGTCGTCCGTCAGATGCGGGTAGCGTTGCGCCACCGCGGTCAGCAGTTCGGACTGGCCGGGTGACAGGCCCTCATCCGGGTCCAGGCACCAGATGCCGTCCAGCAGGCCCTGGCGGCGGAGGATCTCGTGGCAGCCGGCGATCACGCCGTGGAAGTTGTGCGCCACGTCGAAGACGGCGGCGTTCATCTCCGTCACCTGCGCATCCAGCGCCAGCAAGGCGGGCGTGGCGTCGGCGCCGCGGCAGCGCGCGTGCAGGTCCACCGCCGCGCGGGTCCAGACGCTCCAATGCCCCAGCAGCCCGCCCAGGATGCGCAGCGGCTTCTCGGCGCCGGCCAGCGCGAAGGGCGTCAGCAGATCGGCCACGATGTGATCGTCATTGCCGGTGTAGAGCGCGATGCGGTCCTGCGCGCCGGCCTCCAGCACGCCGCGCAGCACGTCCAGCGTGGCGTAGCGGTCGAAGGGCGCCATCTTGATGGCGATGACATTCTCGATGGCGGCGAACCGGCGCCAGAAGGACAGCTTCAGGGGCACGCCGCCGACGGCCGGCTGCAGGTAGAAGCCGAAGACCGGCATCTCCGCCGCGACCGCCTGGCAATGGGCGATGATCTCGTCCTCGGAGGCGCCCTTCCAGGCGGCCAGGCTCAGCAGCGCGGCGTGGTAGCCGAGGCCGCGGGCGATCCGCGCCTCCCGCACCGCCTGTTCGGTGCGGCCGATGGCGCCGGCGACCAGGATGGGCGCCTCGTCCCGTTCCGTCGCCGCTTCGGCGGCCAGCGACAGCACCGTCTCGAACAGCCCGACCTGGCGGATGGCGAATTGCGTGGTGTGGACGCCCACCGCCAGGCCGCCGGCGCCGGCCGCCAGATAGTAGCGGGACAGCGCCCGTTGGCGCAGCGTGTCCAATTCCCGCCGCGCGTTCAGCGCCAGCGGATGCGCCGGGATGGCACAGCCATGCCGCAGCCGCGCGAGGACGCTCCCCGGCCAATCCTGCCAGCGCAGACCCACCTGAGTTTCCCCCCGAAGCAGTAACCAGACGGTTACTTTGTCGCGGGCCAGGGCTCAGGTCAAGGCCGCAGATAGCCCAGCACGAACTCGGAAATATGGGCCTCCCGCGCCGCGATCGCGGCCTCGGTGCCCAGCGGGGTGCCGAAGATGGTCGACAGGGTGTGGCGGTTGGCGACGTAGAAATGGCCCAGCGCCAGGATCGAGATGTAGAGCTGCATCGCATCCACCCCGCCGCGGAACACGCCGGAAGCGGCGCCGCGCTCCAGCACCGTGGTCAGCGCCGCCAGCATCGGCGAATACAGCGCCGGCACCTGTTCGGACCGGCTGAGATAGGCGGCGCGGTGCAGGTTCTCCTGGTTCAGCAGGGCCACGAATTCGGGGTGGCGGCTCGTGTAGCGCAGGTTGAAGGCCACCAGCCGCACCATCGCCTCCAGCGGCGGCAGGCTGTCCACCGACAGCTCCCGCTCCTCCTCCCGCTTGGCGGCATAGGCGCGTTCCAGCACCGTCAGCCACAGCTCCTCCTTGCTGCCGAAATAGGCGTAGAGCATGCGCTTATTGGCGCCGGCCCGCGCCGCGATCTCATCCACCCGGCTGCCGGCCATGCCCTTCTCGGCGAATTCCACCAGGGCGGCGTCCAGGATGCGCTGGCGCGTGGCGCGGGCGCGGGCGGAAAGCTGCGCCTCGGCGCGGAGGGCCGGGCTAGAAGCGGCCATCCCGGACCTCGAACTTCGTCGCCTTGCCCAGCGCCCGGCCGCCGGCCGCCACCCAATCCGCCACCCAATCCACCAGGGTCAGCAGCGGCACGGTCGGGTAGCCGAATGTCTGGAAGGCGCGGGCGGCGTTGGACAGCAGGGCGGTCGGCGCCTCCTCCCCGGCGAATTCCGGCGTGCGGTCCAGCCGCTGCGCGAATTGCCGGGCCAGCCAGCGGATCGAGACGGTCTCCGGCCCCGTCACGTTCAGGATCGGGCAGGTGGCCTCCGCACGGGCCAGGGCGCGCAGGGTCCAGGCATTGGCATCGCCCTGCCAGATCACATTGGCATGGCCCATGGCCAGCGGCACCGGCGTGCCCGCCAGCACCTTCGTCGCGACGTCATGCAGCACGCCGTAGCGCAGGTCGATCGCGTAGTTCAGCCGGATGCCGAAGCAGCACGTGCCGCGGGTGGCGGCCGCATGCTGGAAGGCGCGTTCCCGGCCGAGGCAACTCGCCGCATAATCGCCGATCGGCGATGGTGCGGCGTCCTCATCCGGCGCCGGCCCGTTCACCGGCCACATCGGCTGCACATTGCCGGTGGAGAAGAAGACGATGCGCGAGGCCGCCCAGCGTGCTGCAACGCGCGCCGGCAGCTGGACGTTCATCGCCCAGGTCAGCGCCTCATTTCCGTTAGAGCCGAACTTCATCGCCGCCATGAAGACCACGTTCGGGGCATCGGGCAGCGCGGCCAGCGCCGCGTCGTCCAGCAGGTCGGCCGCCAGGCATTCGATGCCCCAGCTTTCCATCCGCGCACGAAGCCCGGCCTCGGACCAGCGCGCCACGGCGATGACCCGCCGCGCCGGGTCCGCCCGCCTGGCCAGGCGGCACAGCGTCGGCCCCATCTTGCCGGCGGCGCCGAGCACCAGGATGTCCCCCGGCACCTGGGCCAGGTCGGCCAACAGCGCCGGGTCGGGCCGCGACATCACCTCCTCCAGCGTCGCCTCATCCGCGATGCGCCGTGGCAGATCGCCCATGGTTCCCCTCCCGCCCATATCGGGCCAGCATCGCGGCTGGCCGCGTCCGGCAGCATGGCGGTGACCCCGGCCGGCGCCAAGACCGCCACATTGAGGAGACACGCCATGAGCTGGCAGGAAAGCCTGCGCTACCCCGACCCCGCCATCCGCACCCTGGACCCGGCCTTCACCAAGCTGCGCCTGCCGCTGAGCTCGGTCGAGCGGCTCTGGACCGGCAGCCGCTGGGGCGAGGGCCCCGTCTGGCTGGGCGACCAGCGCTGCCTGCTGTGGTCGGACATCCCCAACAACCGCGTGCTGCGCTGGGATGAGGAGACGGGCGCCGTCACCCATTTCCGCAAGCCGTCGGGCAATGCCAATGGCCATACGCGGGACCGCCAGGGCCGTATCATCGCCTGCGAGCATGGCGGCCGGCGCGTCATCCGCATCGAGTATGATGGCGCGATCACCGTGATCGCGGACAGTTTCGAGGGCAAGCGCCTGAACAGCCCGAACGACGTGGTGGTGAAATCCGATGGCAGCATCTGGTTCACCGACCCGCCCTTCGGCATCGGCGGCTTCTACGAGGGCGAGAAAGCCACGCCCGAACTGCCGCACACCAACGTCTATCGCGTCGATGGCGACTCGGGAAAAATCACGCTGGTGGCGGATGACGTGGACCATCCGAACGGCCTGGCCTTCAGCCCCGACGAATCGATCCTCTACGTCATCGAGAGCCGGTCGGAGCCGCGCAACATCCTGGCCTATGACTGCGCCGGCGCCACGCTCAGCAACCGCCGCGTCTTCGTCGCCTGCGCGACGGGCGAGACACCGGACGGCTTCCGCGTGGATGTCGACGGCAACCTCTGGTGCGGCTGGGGCATGGGCGGGCCGGGCATGGATGGCGTGAAGGTGTTCAACGCCGCCGGCACGCCGATCGGCTTCATCGACCTGCCGGAACGCTGCGCCAATGTCTGCTTCGGCGGGCGGCACCGGAACCGGCTGTTCATGGCGGCCGCGCATTCGCTCTACAGCCTGTTCGTCAACACCCAGGGGGCGCCGGGCGGATGAGAGCGGCGCTGGCCTTCGTCCTGGTGGCGCTGGGCTTCGCGCTGGCGGCCACCGGGGGGCTGGCGCTGTTCAGCATCGCGACGGGGTGGGAGATCCGCACCAAGTCCACCGCCGGCAGGCCGGGGCTGCTGGTGCCGACGGATCTCGATTTTGCCCTGGTCTTCAGCGGCATCGGACTGGTGCTGCTGGGGCTGGGGTGGCTCGTCGGGCGGCGTCGCTAGAGCCGCTTCACCGCCAGCGAAGACGGTGAAACGGCTCCAGCCCATTGTTTCGACGCATTTTCCGAGTCGCCTTGCGAGGCCGCAAGGCTTGAAAATGCTCTACTCGTCCCGCAGCCAGGCCGGGGGCCAGTCCGCCAATTCATCGACCGCCTGGTCGGCAGCCATGACAGAGTAGGGGAAATCGGGCAGGTAGGGGTTCAGCCGCAGCCGCAGCACCTCACCCTCCTGCTCCGTCTGCCAGGGGAACAGCGCATCGCCGGTGGCCCTCCAGCGCAGCGGCAGGGCGCGGCGCCGCAGCGCCAGGCGCTGCCGCCAGGCCGCCACCAGCGCCAGGAAGGCGGCGCGGTCCAGCTCATCCAGATCCACCGATCCTTCCCGCAGGCGGGTGTACAGGGCGTGGGTCGGCAGGAAGGCGCCGGTGGCCGGGTGCATCGCCCGCACGCCCAAGGCGCCCTCCGCGTTCCGAACCTGCATCACCGGCCGGCCGGCCAGGGCGAAGTAGCGATCCGGCACCCATTCCATGGCCATGCCGCCACCCTGCCCGGCCCGCCGGGGCCGGGGCAAGCGGCGCGACACGGCATGCAACACGGCCGCACGAATCGGGCGGTAAGGTGGAGGCTGTTCGGAGAGGAGCCAGCATGGGGCCGGGTGTTCTCGTGGCGGCCGGGGCCGCGGCGCTGCTGTATCTGGCCGTGATCCACCGCGCCGCCGCGCGGCACCGGGCGCGCCGCCGTCGGGGCGAGGCGCAGCACCTGGCCGCGCGAATCCTTGCCCCGCGGCAGGACACCAGCCTGGCGCAGGAAGCCGGGCTGCTGCTGCGCCGGCTGCGCGGCCTGGTGGATGACCAGCCCCGCGCCCTGCCACTGCTGGCCGCCATCCTGGCCGGTGGGTTGCTGCTGGTCCCGGCGCTGGACCCGATCCTGGACGACCCGATGCTCCTGCCCGCGCCGCTGCCGCTGCCGGGCTGGCTGAAGGCGATCTGGGCCGGGGGCGTGCTGCTGCTGGTGGTCGGTCATGCCGCCTGGGTGTTCCTGAACGCGCCGCGCTGCCTCAGCCGGCAGTGGCTGCTGCTGCACCCGGATGGCGCCATCACCGCCCGCGGCGCCGCCCTGCCCCGCTTCGACCCCGCCCGTCCGGTGCGGGTCTTCGACGGCATCGCGATGCCGGCGCGGGACAGCCAGCCGGAAGGCTGGGCGGCGGGGGCGGTGCTGGCGCAGGATGAACGCGTAGCCGCCTTCGTCACCAACCCGCATCCGCCCGGTGCCGGCGATCTGCGCCGCCTGGCGCGCACGCCGCCGGGCTGGTGGCGGGTGGAACTGGCGCCGGACCCTGCCGGATTCGACCGCTTCCTGCGCCGCCACTACCCAGCCGGCCAGCGCGCGGTGGCGCCGGGCTGGCCGCCATGACCCCTGCCAGAGGAGTGCTTCGCATGACGCCTCGCCGTCCCCTTCTCGCCCTGCTGCTCGCCGGCACCGCCCTGGCCTCGCCGCAGGCCGCGGAACTGCCGGTCCGGGCCGTGACGCTGTCCTCCGCCGGGCTGGCGCAGGTGGAACGCGCCGGGCCGGTGGCGCCGGACGCCGATGCCCTCACCTTCCGCGTCCCGCTGGCGGATGTGGACGACCTGCTGCGCTCCCTGGTGGTGGCGGACCCCGCGGGAAGGGTGGAGGGGCTGCGCCTGCCGGCCCAGGACCTGGCGGCGGAAGCCTTCCGCGGCCTGCCGGTGAAGCCCGGGGATTTCGCCAGCCGCGCCACCCTGCTGAACGCGCTGCGCGGCCAGCGCGTGGCGGTGGGAGAGGTGGAGGGCCGCATCGCGGGGGCGGAGGAAGCGGAGCCCGGGCTGCGGCTGACGCTGGTTTCCGCCACCGGCCTGCGCAGCCTGGCGCTCGGCCCGCATGACGAGGTGCGGCTGCGGGATGCCGCGCTGGCCGCCCGCCTGGCCCGCGCGGCGGACGCGCTCGCCGGCGCGCTGGATGCCGGTACGCGGGAGATCACCGTGGCGCTGCGCCCCGGCGCCGGCGCGGCGCGCCAGGTGGCGCTGAGCTATGTGGCCGGGGCGCCGCTGTGGAAACCCTCCTGGCGCCTGGCGGTGCCGGGCTTTGGTGAACGGGGTGCGACGGCGCGGCTGGTCGGCTGGGCGGTGGTGGAAAACCATGGCGGCACGGATTGGCAGGATATCCGCCTTTCCCTGGTCTCCGGCGAGGCCGCCGCCTTCCGCCAGCCGATCTACACGCCGGTGCTGCTGCCGCGCCGCCTGCTGCCGGTGCAGGGCAGCGCGCCGGTGGCGGTGCAGGCCGATACCGGCGGCCGCCCGGTGCCGCCGCCCCCGCCACGCCGGGCGGAGGCGACCCGCGGCTTCGCCCCGGCGCCCGCCGCCGCCATGCCGGCGCCGCTGGCCCTGGCGGAAGCACCGCCCGCGGTGGCGGAGGCGGTGGCCGCGGCCTCGCTGGGCCGGGTCAGCTTCACCCTGGCCGATCCGGTGACGATTCGCGCCGGGGAGACGGCGAATGTCCCCTTCCTGGACGCGCGCCTGCCGGCGGAGCGGATCTGGTGGCTGCAGGACCTCGGCGCGCGCCACCCGCTGCAGGCGGTGCGCCTGGCCAACACCACGCCGCACGCCCTGCCCGGCGGGCTGGCCACCGTGTTCGGCAGCGCCGGGGCGGAGGCGGGCGCCTTCCTGGGCGATGCGGAACTGCGCGGCCTGCCGCCGGGGGAAAGCCGCATCCTGGCCTTCGCCCGCGACCCCGGGGTGCAGGCCACGGCGGCGCAGCGGGGGGAGAGCCTGCCGGTGGGCGTGGCGCTGCGCCGCGGCTTCGTGCAGGTGATGCTGCGCCTGACCCATACGGTGACGCTGGCGGTGGACCCCGGCACGGCCAGCGGCCTCCTGGTGCTGGACCTGCCGGCCCGGGGCGGGGAGACGCCGCGCTTCACCCCCGCCGCACAGGGCGATTTCGGCCTGCGGGTGGAGGCCCGGCTGGAAGCCCGCCCCACCACCCTGGACTATGGGTGGGAACGCGACGGCCAGCAGCAGATCCCGCTGTGGGACGTGGCGCTGGCGGAGCCGCTGCCGCCCGCCTGGCGCGACCTGGCCCTGGCACGCGACACGCTGCGCCTGCCCGGCGGGCAGGACCGGCTGGCGGCGCTGCGCGGCCTGCTGGACCGCCTGCCCCAGGCGGCGCCGGGGCGTGCCGGGCTGGAGGCGCTGGTGGCCGAATTCGCCGAGGCGCGCCGCCTGATGGACGCCTTCCGCGAGGCCGCCCGCGCCCATGAAGCGGCGGAGGCGGCGCTGGCGCGCGCCCGCCAGGCGCTGGAGGACCGCAGCGGC
>NZ_JAAVNE010000001.1 GCF_012103215.1 Falsiroseomonas selenitidurans | reverse complement strand
GAACCGCGCGCGGCCACCCCGGCCGCCACCCCTGCCGCCACGCCGGCCGCCACGCCTGCCGGCCCGGGTCGCGCCAAGGCGGCGCCGCGCGTGGCGGATCGTGCCGCGCCGCCCAAGGCGATCGCGGAAGCGCGCCAGGGGCATCTGGACCTGCCCGACGGCAATTGGCGCTACCCGCCGCTGTCGCTGCTCACGCCGCCGCCCGCCCGCCGCGCCGCCGGCCCCTCGGAGGAGGCGCTGCAGGGCAATGCGCGGATGCTGGAGACGGTGCTGGAGGATTACGGCGTGCGCGGCCGCATTGCGGAAATCCGCCCCGGCCCGGTGGTCACGCTGTATGAGCTGGAACCCGCGCCCGGCACCAAATCCGCCCGCGTCATCGGCCTGGCGGATGACATCGCGCGCTCCATGTCCGTCACCGCCGTGCGCATCGCGACCGTGCCCGGCCGCAACGTGATCGGCATCGAGATGCCGAACAGCAAGCGGGAAATGGTCTATTTCTCCGAGATGATGATGGCGGAGGACTGGCACCGCCACCAGGCGAAGCTGCCGCTCGCACTCGGCAAGGATATCGGCGGCGCGCCGGTGATCGCCGACCTCGCCCGCATGCCGCACCTGCTGATCGCCGGCACCACCGGCTCGGGCAAGTCGGTCGGCATCAACACCATGATCCTGTCGCTGCTGTACCGGTTCACGCCGGATGAGTGCCGCTTCATCATGATCGACCCGAAGATGCTGGAACTCTCGGTCTATGACCGCATCCCGCATCTGCTTGCCCCCGTGGTGACGGAGCCGGCCAAGGCGATCGGCGCCTTGAAGTGGACGGTGCGGGAGATGGAAAAGCGCTACCGCGCCATGTCCCAGCTCGGCGTCCGCAATATCGGCGGCTACAACGAGCGCGCCCAGGCGGCCCGCGCGCGGGGCGAGGTGCTGACGCGCCGCGTTCAGGTGGGCTTCGACCCGGAAACCAACAAGCCGCTGTTCGAGGACCAGCCTTTGGCGCTGGAGCCGCTGCCGATGATCGTCGTCGTCATCGACGAGATGGCCGACCTGATGATCGTCGCCGGCAAGGAGATCGAGGCCGCGGTGCAGCGCCTGGCGCAGATGGCGCGCGCCGCCGGCATCCATGTGATCATGGCGACGCAGCGACCTTCGGTGGACGTCATCACCGGCACCATCAAGGCCAACTTCCCGACCCGCATCAGCTTCCAGGTCACCTCGAAGATCGACAGTCGCACCATCCTGGGCGAGATGGGCGCCGAGCAGCTGCTGGGCCAGGGCGACATGCTGCACATGGCCGGCGGCGGCCGCATCAGCCGCGTGCACGGCCCCTTCGTCTCCGACGAGGAGGTGGAGGCGATCGTCGCCTTCCTGCGCGAACAGGGCGAGCCCGCCTATATCGAGGAGGTGACGGAGGTGGACGCCGAAGGCGAGGACGGCGCGCCCGGCCTGCTCGGCGGCAACACCGACGGCGAGGCGTCCCTGTACGACCAGGCGGTGGAGCTGGTGACGCGGGAAGGCAAGGCCAGCACCAGCTTCGTCCAGCGCCACCTGAACATCGGCTACAACCGCGCCGCCAAGCTGATCGAGCAGATGGAAAAGAACGGCGTGGTGGGCGCGGCCAATCATGTCGGCAAGCGCGAGGTGCTGGCGCCCGGGCCGAGGGACTGAGCGCGGGCCGCCGCGGGCCTTACCCGGCGCTGCGGCAGGCCTCGCGCAGCGCCTCCAGGAACGCGGCCTGGGCTGCGGTCGGCCGCCAGTCGCGGCGCAGGGTCAGGCCGATCTGGCGCGGCGGGGCGGGTGGCAGGGTCACCTCCAGGCGCCGCAGCCCCGGCGTTGCCGCCACCTGCTGGGCGGAGAGCAGGGCCATCGCGCCGCCCTGGCGCAGCACCGCGATGGTGGTCTCGGCGGCGTTCGTCTCCAGCAGGATGCGCGGGCGGGCGGGCAGGGTGGCGAACAGCGCCTCCGCCACCGCGCGCCGCGGCAGGGGCGGCGCGGCAACCACCCAGGCGGCGGCGGCCAGCCCTGCCGGCGTGGCATCGCCGGGATGCGCGGCGCCGCAGGCCACCACGAAAGGGTCGTCCCGCAGCGGTTCCTCCACCAGGTCGGGGTGCGGTGGGGCGCCGCGCAGGGCGCCCAGCATGGCGTCGATCCCGCCCTGTCGCAGCAGCGCCACCAGCGCCGCATGGCTGCCATCCTGCGCCGAGACCGCCAGCCCCGCCCCGGCCGCCGCCAGCGCCAGGGCGATCGGCCGGCGCGGCAGCAGCGGCAGCGTGCCCAGGCGGAAGCGCCCAGGGTCGGCTGCCAGCTCCGCCAGCCCCTGCTCGATCTCGATCCGCGCCAGCGCGATGCGCCGCGCCAGCTCGGCGCCGCCCGGCGCGGTGACGAAGCCGGCCGCGGTGCGGCGATACAGCGGCACGCCCAGCGTCGCCTCCAGCCCCCGCGCGGTGCGGGACAGGGAGGGCAGGGCGATGCCGCGCGCCCGCGCCGCGGCGGCGAAGCTGCCGGCAAGGGTGATGGCCAGATGCGTGTCCAGCGCCGTGTCCGTCAGCAGGCGCGGCGGCGTGGCGCTGCCGCAGGCGGCGAGGCCCGCGGCAAGCTGAGCGTCCATCCGCGCGCAGCGTTCCAGCAGCAGCGCGCCGGCGGCGCTGGGGAAGCTGCCGCGCGGCCCGCGGGCCAGCAGGGCCTGGCCGCTGCGGGCCTCCAGCCGGGCAATGGCCTGCGACAGCGCGGGCTGGGACAGGCCGGCCTGCCGGGCGGCGGCGCCCAGGCTCGTCGCGCGCGCGGCGGCGGCGAAGGCGGCGAGGTCGCGCAGGCGTGGCAGGCGGGCGGCTTCGGGCATTGCCCCAGCCTTATGACCCAGGCCGCGCAATCCGCGTAGCCGCCCGGCGGCCCGGCGCGCATGCTTGCGCCCCGGGAGAGACGCCATGCCAATCGAGATCATCGACACCCACACCCATGTCATCTCGCCGGACACGGCGCGCTACCCGCTGGCGCCGCTCGGCGGCAAGCAATCCGACTGGTCGGCGGAACGGCCGACGCCGCCCGAGGCGCTGATCGCCGCGATGGATGAAGCCGGCATCGCCCGCGCCGTGGTGGTGCAGGCTTCCACCGCCTATGGCCATGACAACAGCTACCTCGTGGAATCCGTCGCCGCGCATCGCGACCGCTTCGTCGGCGTGTTTTCCGTGGACATCCTGGCCGAGGATGCGCCGGCGCGGATCCGCCACTGGCATGCCGCCGGGCTTTCCGGCTTCCGGCTGTTCACCACCGGCACCACCATGCCCGGCCAGGCCGGCTGGCTGGATGACCCGCGCGGCTTCCCGGGCTGGGCGGTGGCGGCGGAACTCGGCCTGCCGGTCTGCCTGCAGATGACGGCGAAGGGCATCCCGGCGCTGCGCACGCTGCTGGCGCGCTTTCCCACCGTGCCGGTGCTGCTGGACCATCTGGCGCGCCCCGACCTGACCGACGGCCCGCCCTTCGCCCGGTCCGCCGAGCTGTTCGCCCTGGCCGAGCATCCGCAGGTCTTCCTCAAGCTGACCACCCGGGCGCTGGACATGGCCGCCGCCGGGGCTTCCACGCCCGCGGCGCTGCTGCAGGCGCTGCTGGCGCGGTTCGGGGCGGGGCGCATCCTCTGGGGCTCCAACTTCCCGGCGGCGGAGGGCACGCTGGCGGCGCTGCTGGCGCGCAGCCTGGCGCCGTTGCAGGCGCTGTCCGAAGCCGATCGCGCGGCGATCCTGGGCGGCACGGCGCGCCGGCTCTACCCCGCGCTGGCACCCGCCGATGTCTGAGCCCGGCTTCAGCCTGGCCATCGGGCGCACGCCGATGGCGGCCGGGCTGCGCGCGGCGGGCGCGTTGCCGGATGGAACAAGGATCGATTTCGCGGCGGTGGAGCCGATCCACCGCGCCTTCGCGCCCATGGCGCGCACGCAGCGCTACGACATGGCGGAGATGGCCATCGTCACCGCGCTGCAGGCGCTGGCCTATGGCAAGCCCATCATCCTGCTGCCGCTGACCCTGGCGGCGCGCTTCCAGCACCGCTGCATCATCCGCCTGGCATCGCGGCCGGCGCTGACGCCACAGGCGCTGCGCGGCCGGCGTATCGGCGTGCGCGCCTATACCCAGACCACCGGCATGTGGGTCCGCGCCATCCTGGCGGAGGAGGCCGCGCTGCCGGCCGAGGCGGTGCAATGGGTGACTCAGGAAGGCGCGCATGTGGCGGAATATGCCGACCCGCCCTTCGTCACCCGGGTGGCGGAGGGGCTGAAGCTGCCCGACCTGCTGCGGGAGGGCGCGATCGACGCCGCCATCCTGGGCAACGACCTGCCGGGCGACCCGGATTTCGCGCCGGTCTTCCCGGCACCGGAGGCGGCGGCGCGGGCCTGGTTCGCCCGGCATGGCGTGGCGCCGGTGAACCATGTGCTGGTGGCCGCGCGTCCCTTCGCGGAGGCGCATCCGGGCCGCGTCGCCGCCCTGCTGGCGGCGCTGCGTGCGGCCCGGCCGGTGGCGCAGCCCGACCTGCTGCCGAGCGGCGCGGAGGCCATGGCCCCGGCGCTGACGCAGGTGCTGGCGGCCTGCCACGCCCAGGGCCTGCTGCCGCGCCGGCTGGCGGTGGAGGAGGTCTTCGCGCCCGCCCGGGCGCTCGGCCTCGACTGAACGGCACCCGACTGACGTGACAAGGGAGGAAACCAAGAAATGACCATCACCCGACGCAGCCTGCCCGCCCTGGCGACCGGGCTTCTCGCCGCGCCCGCCCAGGCGCAGACCCCGGCGGTGCGGCCGGACGGGCCTGTTTCGCTTGTCGTCCCGGTCACGCCGAGCACGGCGCAGGACCTCATCGCGCGTTCCTTCGCCCCGGCCCTGTCCGAGATCCTCGGCCAGCCGGTGGTGGTGGAGAACCGCTCCGGCGCCAGCGGCGTGATCGGCACCGGCATCGTCGCCCGCGCCGTGCCGGATGGCCGCATGCTGCTGATGCAGGGCGCCAATTTCGTGATGAGCCCGCCGCTGATCGCCAATTTGCCCTACGACCCGCAGCGCGCCTTCGTGCCGATCATCCGCATCGCCGACGGCAATTCGGTACTGGCGGTGCGCAAGGGGCTGGCGGCGCGGGATGTGGCCGAATTCGTGGCGCTGGCCAAGGCGCGGCCGGGCGACCTGGACTTCGGCTCGCCCGGCAACGGCACGGCGCCGCATATGGGCATGGTGCTGTTCGCGCTGGCCGCCGGGATCGAGCTGAACCACATCCCCTATCGCGGCACCTCCCCGGCGCTGCAGGACCTGCTGGGCGAGCGGATCGCGGCGATGGTGCTGCCGGTGTCCGTCGCCATCCCGCTGGCCCGCGACAACCAGCTTCGCCTGCTGGCGGTGACGGCGGAAACCCGCTGGCCGGACCTGCCGGAGGTGCCGACGATGGCGGAAGCCGGCTATCCGGACGCCACCATGACCATCAGCTACGGGCTGTATGGCCCGGCCGGGCTGCCGGCCCCGATGGTGGCGCATATCAATGCGGGGCTGAACGCCTGGCTGGCGCAGCCGGCGACGCGGCAGGCCATCCAGGCGCGCGGGCTGGTGCCGGCGGGCGGCAGCCAGGCCGATTTCGCGGCCAATGTGCAGGCAGAGTTGGCCCGCTGGGCGCGGGTGGTGCGGGAGGGGCGGATCCGGGCCGATTGAGGCGGCGCGGCAGGGCGGGCGGGCGCCGGCTCAGCCGGCGTCATCGCCCTCGATCCGGGCCGCCAGCCGCTTCGGGGCGATCAGGGAATAGCTGCGGCGGATCTGCGCCGCGGCCTCCGCCCAGTCCACGCTTCCGCCCAGGCGCAGCGCGACCCAGCCCTTGTGGCCCAGATAGGGCGGGCGGAAGAAGCGGTCCGGTGCGGCCTCCAGCAGCAATTCCTGACTGCCGGGCGGCGCCTTGAACCAGACGGCCAGGCCGTCCGGCGCCGCGTGCAGCATGGCGAAGATGCGCCCGCGCACGCGGAAGGTCGGCTGTTCCCAGGTCTCCACCTCCGCCGCTTCCGGCAGCGCCAGGCAGATCCGGCGCAGCCGGGCGGTGGGGGAGGCAGCCATGCGGCGATCCTGGCACGGGATCGCCGCGGGCGGGTAGCGTCAGGCGGCGCGGATGCCGGAGAGGAAGCCGCCCACCTGGGTGCGCAGCCGCTGTGAGCGCTGGGTGAGTTCGGCGGAGGACTGCCCCACCTGCGTCGCCGCCTGGCCGGTCGCGACCGCGCCCTGCGACAGCTCCCCGGTGTAGCGGGAAACCTCTCGCGTGCCGGAGGCGGCTTCGGCCACGGCGCGGACGATTTCCTGCGTTGCGCTGGCCTGTTCCTCGGCCGCGGCGGCCACCTGGACGGTGATCTGGTCCACCTGGTCGATAGTGGCGGTGATGCCGCGGATGGCGTCCACCGCGCCGCGGGTTTCCGCCTGCATGGTGGCGATCTGCGCGCCGATCTGCTCCGTCGCCTTGGCGGTCTGCGCCGCCAGCGCCTTCACCTCGCTGGCGACCACGGCGAAGCCCTTGCCGTGCTCGCCGGCGCGCGCCGCCTCGATGGTGGCGTTCAGCGCCAGCAGGTTGGTCTGGCCGGCAATGTCGGCGATCAGCCGCACCACGTCGCCGATCCGCTGGGCGGATTCCGACAGGCCGGTGATGGCGGCGTCGCTGGCGCGCGCGCCATCCGCGGCGTTGCGGGCGGCGGTCGCGCTGTCCGTCACGCGGCGGGCGATCTCGGCGATGGAGGCGCCGAGCTGCTCGGCCGCCGCGGCCACGTTCTGCACGCTGGCAGAGGCCTGTTCGGCGGCGGCGGCGACCGAGGCGGCGCGGCTCTCGCCCTCCCGCGCCGTGGTGGTCATGCTGCCGGCCATGGCGTCCAGCTGCTGCGTGGCGGTGGCGACGCCGGCCAGCGCGGCCTCGGCGTCCGCTTCGAAGGTGGCGACCAGGCGGGCGACGGCTTCGGCGCGCTGCGCCTTGGCCTCCGCCTCCTGCCGGATCGCGGCATCGGCGCGCTGCTTTTCCTCCAGCGCGGTCTTGAAGACGCGCAGCGCCGCGGCGATGCGGCCCATTTCGGTGCGCGCCGCGATGTCCGGCACCTGCGCCGTCAGGTCGCCCTGCGACAGGCGCTGCATCGGCGCGATGACGGCGGCGATGCCGCCATTGATGGCGCGCAGGATGAGCAGCGCCACGGCGACACCGAGCAGCAGGGTCGTGCCGATTCCGGCCAGGATCAGGCTGCGGGCGCTTTCGTAGGTGGCGTCGGCGAGGGCGCTGGCGGCGGCGGCCCCGGCGGCGTTCAGCTCCTCGAGTTCCGTCAGCGTCCGCGTCACGATGTTACCGGCGGGAACCAGGTTGCGGGTGAGGGCCGCCCCGGCCTCGGCCCGACGGTTGGTGCGGGACAGTTCCAGGATCGGCGGCACCTCGCGCAGATACACGGTGATGGCTTCCGCGGCCGCCGTGTAGATCTGCCGCTCACGCGGGCTGCTGATCAGCGCTTCGTATTCGCGCTTCGATCCGCCCAGTTCGCGGGTCCATCGCTCGATGCTCTCCTCCAGCGTCCGCATCCGCGCGGCGTCGTCGGAGTTCACGTGGTTCAGCACCGAGATGCGGATTTCCGAGAGGCTGGCGCGCAGGTGGCCGAGCGCCTGGTTGCTGGGCAGCCAGTTGTCCACGATCTCAGCCGTCGCGTTGTCCACCGCCCGCATGCGGTCGATCGCGAAGCCGCCGATCCCGGCCAGGGCCAGCAGCAGGAAGGCAAAGGCGGCAATGAGGCGTTCGCGGATCGACATGCGCGCAAGCATCAGCAGGGGGCTCCTCGGGTGGTGGCGGATGATTGCGACGTCGCCTTCAACGGATTGTGAACGCGCGGTTGAATGACGGATCGGTAATCGGGTTTCGGTCGGTTTCGCCGGCCGGTCGCCATGCTTGACGCCGGCGCGGGGGGTGGGGGAGCGTCCAGCCTCCTTGGAGGGAGACCTGCCATGTCCGCCCGCGCCGTACGCCTTGTCGCCCCCGCCTGCCTCATCGTCCTGACCCTTGCCGTCGCCCCGCCGGCCCTGGCGCAGGAACGCCCGCAACTGCTGCCCACGCGCGATGTCAGCGTCACCTACCGTGTCACCGGTGCCCGCGCGCAGGGCGGCATGCCGCAGATGACGCTGTCCTGGCTGGCCGCGCGGCAGGCCATGCGCATGGACATGGGGGGCATGGGCTGGCTGGTGGCGGACCACCGGGCGCAGCGCGGCTTCATGGTGATGGAGCAGATGCGCATGGTGATGGACGTGCCGATGGAACAGGCGCTGGCCCTGCCGACGCGCGCCAGCTTCCGCCGCACCGGCCAGGACCGCGTCGCCGGCCTGCCCTGCACGGTCTGGAACTTCCAGGACGGCGCCGATCGCGGCACCGCCTGCGTCACGGCGGATGGCGTGACGCTGCGCGCCCAGGGCACCAGCGGCGGCGAATCCGGCAGCATGGAGGCGACGCGCGTGACCTATGCGGCGCAGGACCCCGCCCGCTTCCAGCGGCCGCAGGGCTACCAGGCCCTGCAGATGCCCCAGGGCATGCCGCCCGGGATGCTCCAGGGCATCCCCGGCATGCCGCGGCGCTGAGACGCGGCGCCGCGAAGCCGCCTGCGCCCGCCGCGGCCAGTGCCGCGCGCCAAGGCCGCGGAGGGGCCGCCCGGCGCCTGAGGGCGTGCGACCAGAGGCGCCGTCAGCCCGGCGGGGACATCGCCTCTGGCAGTGCCACGCCCAGCTTCGCCGCGGCGCCCTGCAGCCCGCCCAGGATGGCGGGGGACAGCGCCAGGCCATCGCGGAAGGCGGCGCGGCGATGGGCCAGGCCGGATTCGCCCGGCAGCCGCACCCGTGCCACCCCCGGCCGCGGCGTCGCGGCGCGGCAGGCTTCCGCGGTGTGGGTGGTCTGGCGGCGGAAGGCGTCCAGCCCGGCGAAGGCTTCCGGGTCATAGACCTGCAGCAGCACGCTGGCGGTCCAGCCGGTGGGGCGGTCCGCCCGGCCATAGCCGGAAAGACCCTGGGTCTGCGCCTCGTTCAGCAGGGCCCAGGCATAGCCCTTCTGGCCATGGTCCAGCCCGCCCGCCGGCAGCAGCGTGCCGCCCTGCGTCAGCACCGCCGGGTCCGTGCTGGGGTTGCCCTGCGCGTCCTGCACCCAGGGATGGGCATAGCGCGCGCCGGCCTTCTGCAACTGCCCCGCCATGTTGATGGTGGTGATGGAGGCGCTGACATCCATCAGGATGGGGTCGCCCTCGGTCGGGATGCCGGCCGCCACCGGGTCCGGCGCCAGCACGCCGCTGATGGCGCCAAACGGCGCCACCGCCGCGGCCGCGGAGGCGGAGGAGGAGAGCACCGCCATGCAGCCGCGATCCGTGGCGCGCGTCAGGTAGGCGGCCAGGCAGCCGATATGGTGGCTGTCGCCGATCGCCACGCTGCAGGTGCCGTAGGTGGCCACGCGCTCCAGCGCGATGTCGAGCGCCTTGTGCACCAGCCACGGCCCGGGCAGGCGGCGGCCGTTCCAGGTGAGGCAGGCGCCGCGGTCGCGCACCACTTCCGGCTCCCCCTCCCGCGTCATGCCGCCGGACAGCGCATCGTCCAGGTAGCGCGGCAGCAGGGCCAGGCCGTGGGTGACGTGGCCGAGCAGATCGGATTCGACCAGCGTCTTCGCCACCGCGGCGGCTTTCGGCGCATCCAGGCCGGCGGCGCGGCAGAGCGCCTCGGCGAAGGCGATCAGGCGCTCGGGGTGGTGGCGGGCAGGGTCGGGCATGGAGGTTTCCGGATGCTGGCTTTCCGGACTGGTAGTCGGTCAGGCCGCGCCCGTCGATTCACCCGTGGCTGCGTCGCCAGCTTCATGCTTTCACAAGCCTTGGCTGCGAAACGTCGACGTCTGAACATCCCGGCCCGGCAGCATGACCCGAGCGTCGCCTACCAACGCCTCTGCCCAGGCGAAGCGCCTGGCCGCCTTCGGCATCACGCCTTCGCACATCGCCAGCCTGCAGACCCTTCGGCCCTTCACGCAGCAGCGCCTGCCCGCGCTGCTCGGCTCCCTGCACGGGGCCTTCGACGGCTGGCCGGCGATGCAGGCGGCGCTGATGATCCCCGCGGTGCATCACGTGCGCGTCGCCCACTGGCAGCGCGCCATCGCCGGCGAGCTGGGGCCGGATTTCGAGGCCTCGGCCCAGGCGCTGGCCTCCGCCTTCTATGACCATGGCGTGCCGAGCTTCGCGGTGGCCGTCTGCCACCACAGCGTCGCCGCCGCCGTGCTGCGGGAAGTGGTGCCGGAGGCGCCGGGCGGGTGGTTCGACGGCGCGCGGCGGCGGCAGGCGGCGGCGCTGCGCGACGCGCTGGGCCGCATCGCCTGGCTGGACCTGGAGGCACTGCTGGAAACCTATGCGGCCGCCGAGGCCCGCAGCCGGGACCTGGCCCTGGCCAGCATGGCCGAGGCGGTGGAGCGCGAGGCCGGCGCGGCGGTGGCCAAGGTCGGTGTCCTGACCGCGGCGATGGCGGGCACGGCGCGGGCGATGTCGGAAACCGCGTCCCGCACGGGCCAGGAGGCCGGCGCGGCGGCGGCGGTGGCGGAGCAGACGCTGGGCACCGCGCAGACGGTGGCGGCGGCGGCGGAGGAGCTGACCGCCTCGATCGGCGAGATCACCCGCTAGGTTGGCCTTTCCGGCGCCGCGGCGCAGCGTGCGGTCGGCGCCGGCCGCGACGCGCGCGACAGCATCGCCGCGCTGTCGCAGCAGGCCGGGCAGATCGGCGATGTCGCCGGCGTCATCGCCGACATCGCCGCCAAGACCAACCTGCTGGCGCTGAACGCGACCATCGAGGCGGCGCGCGCCGGCGATGCCGGGAAGGGCTTCGCCGTGGTGGCCAGCGAGGTGAAGCAACTGGCGACGCAGACCGCACGATCCACCGAGGATATCGGCCGGCAGATCGCCGCCATCCGCCAGGCGACGGACCAGGCAGTGGCGCAGGTGGCGCAGATGGCGGCGATGATCGGCGAGATCGACAGCGTCGTCGCCACCGTCTCCGACGCCGTGCAGCAGCAGGGCGCGGCGACGGCGGAAATCGCCCATACCATCGCCGAGACCGCCGGCGCCGCCCGGCAGATGTCGCACCGCGCCCATGCGGTGCGCGACGCGGTGGGCGAGACCGACCGGCAGGCGGAAGCGGTTCGCGGCAATGCCGGGGTGCTGGAACAGGCCGTGCAGCACCTGCGCGACGCGGTCATCGCCTCCGTGCGTGGCGCCGGCGGCGGCGTCACGCGCCATTGACGTGCCCCGGGGCCAGGCCGGATCGCCTGACCCGCCGCCCCGGAAGCCTGCCCGGCGGCTGCCGCCGCCTCAGAAGCCGAACAGCCGCGCCGGGTTGTCCACCAGGATCCGGTGGCGGGCCGCCTCATCCGCCCAGTCGCCCAGCAGGTTGAACAGCTGCACGGAACCGACGCCGTGGGCGAAGGACAGATGCGGGTAGTCGCTGCCCCAGATGATGCGGTCCGGCACCGCCTCCACCAGGGCGCGCGCCATCGGCGCGGCATCGGCGAAATCGGGCGCGGTCGCCATGCGGTAGGTGCCGGTGAACTTGGCGTAGCCCTGCACCTCGTCGCGCTTCAGCACCTCGATGAAGGCCTGGAAGCCGGGCTGCTGCGGGCCGTCCTTGGCCAGGAACATGCCCATATGCGCCACGCTGAAGGGCACCGTCAGGCTGGCCAGCACCGGCAGCAGCTCCGCCGTCAGCCAGCCCGGGCCGAGGAAGTCCAGGTGCCAGCCCAGCTCCCGGCACCTTGCCTCCAGCCGCCGGATGCGCGGCAGCATCTGGCGGGAGAAGCCATCGATGCGCGGCTTGACCGGGGAGTAGTTGATGCGCACGCCGCGCACGCCGAGCGCGTCCATCTCCGCCAGCAGCGCATCGGGCACATCCTCCTGCACGTCGACGATGCCGCGGCAGCGGGCGATGCCCACCGCCCGCATCGCATCCAGCATGCAGGCATTGTCCTCCCCATAGGCGCTGGGCTGGACGAAGACGAAGCGTTCCAGCCCCAGATGCGCGGCCAGCTCCAGGTAGTCCGGCAGCGGCGCCACCGGCGGCGCGTAGCGCAGCGGCTCCGGCGAGGCGTAGGGGTAGCGTGCCGGGTCGCCGAAGACGTGGAAATGCGCGTCGCAGGACAGCGGCGGCGCGCGGAAGGCCGGCGGGCCCTCGGCCCTATGGTCGAGCATCGTGAAAAGATCCTATTCCAGCTTCACCCCGGCGCGCTGCACCACCTCCCGCCACAGCGCCACTTCCCGCGCGACATGCGCGGCCATCGCGGCGGGGGTGGAATGCGTGGCGGAGGCGCCGGCGGCGGCGAAGGCCTCCACCAGCTTCGGGCTGCGCAGCGCGGTGCCGATCTCGGTGTTCAGCCGCGTGACCACCGCCTCCGGCGTGCCCTTCGGCGCGGCGACGCCCCACCAGTACATCATGTCGTAGCGCGGCACCCCGGCCTCGATGAAGGTCGGCACCTGCGGCAGGGCGGCGGCGCGGCTGGCGCCGGTCACGCCCAGGCCGTGCAGCGTGCCGGCGCGCACATGCGCGACGCCGGAGGCAAGGCTGGCAATGGCCATGTCCACACGCCCCGCGATCACCTCGTTGATCGCCGCCGCCACGCCGCGGAAGGGCACGTGCAGCATCCGGGTGCCGGTGACGTTCAGCAGCAGTTCCATCGCCAGATGGGCGGAGGAGCCCTGGCCGCCGGAGCCGAAGCTCAGCGCGCCCGGCCGCGCCTTGGCCATCGCCACCAGCGCCGCCACGTCCCGCGCGCCAAGCCCCGGGCGGACCAGCAGGATGGAGGGGCTGTCGGCGATGCGGCTGACCTGCACCAGATCGGTCAGCGGGTTGTAGGGCAGGGCGGGATAGAGGCTGGGCGAGATCGCCAGGGAATTGTCGGTCAGCAGCAGCGTCAGCCCATCCGGTACGGCGCGGACGGCGGCGGTGGCGCCCACCGTGCCGCCGGCGCCGCCGCGGTTTTCCACCACCACGGACTGGCCGAGCTGCCCGGTCAGTTCCTGCGCCAGCAGGCGGGCGGAGATGTCGGTGAAGGAGCCGGGGGCGAAGGGGACGATGATGCGCAGGCTGCCCGGCGGCCAGCCCTGCGCGGCGCTGCCGCGGCTGAGGATGAAGGGGGCCGCGAGCAGCGGCAGAAGATGGCGACGGTTCATGATGCTTGGTTCCTCCCAGGTCGTGTCAGGTGGCGAATCGGGCCTGCCATCGGTGCAGCAGCGCGGCGCGCCGCGCCGGCTCCAGCAGCCGGGCGAAGCCGGAATCCAGCGGGATGGGCGCGATCGGGCGCGGCGGGGTGGCCAGAACCGGCCAGAAATCCCCCTCCGCCAGCGCCGCCTGCCCCTCCTCCGAGACCATGTGCGCCAGGAAGGCGCGGGCGGCGTCCGGGTTGGCGGCGCGACGCGGGATGAAGGCGAGCCGCGCCACCGCCGGCGCCGGCCGGTCCGATTCCGCGATCCGCAACGCCGTGTCGGCGGCCACCGCGCGCAGCGCATAGGCGCCCAGCACCTGCAGCGCGAAGACGCCGCCGCCGGTCATGGCGGCGACCAGCGCGGGGGCCGATCCGCAGCGGGCCGGGCGGCGCGCCGCCAGCGCCGCCATGCCGGCCTCGAAATCCGGGTCCTCCAGGCTGGCGCGCAGCAGGGCGAGGAAGCCGAGCCCATTGGCGGCGATGTCCGGCACCGCCACGGCGCCGGGATGGCCGGCGAGGAAGGCCGCGACCTCCCCGAAGCTGCCCGCCCGGCCGGCGCCGCGCACCAGGTTGAACACCGGCTCCCGCGTCGTGGCGAGCGCCAGGTCCTGCCAGGCGGCATCCGGCGGCAGGGCGTGGGCCACGCCATGCGGCTGGGCATGGCCGTCCAGCACCAGGCCCATCACCTGGTCCATGGCGCTGGACCACACCAGATCCGCCGTCGCCCCGCCGGACGCGTGTTCCGCCAGGTAGCGGTTGTGGAGCGCGGTGCTGATGCCGAAGACGAAATCCACGTCGATGCCGGGATGCCGCCGCGCGAAGCCGCGCAGCAGCGCCTCGCAATAGGGGCGCTCGGCGGCCGAGAGCAGGACGAGGCGGCCGGTGGTCACGGCAGCAGCTTGTGCAGCAGCGCCGCATCCGCCCGGGCGGCGGCCATCAGGTAGCCGACATCGTTGCCGGCGATGAGGAAGCGCGCGCCGAGGCCGATGAGGTCCTTCTGCAGCTCCGCATCGCCGCGGATACCGCCGACGCCGAGCACCTTGCCCTGCGCCCGGCAGGCCTCGGCCACCGTCACATAGGCCTCCCGCAGCCTGGGGTTCCGCAGCTCGCCGGGGATGCCCATCTCGGTGCAGAGGTCGTTGGAGCCGATCAGCAGCACATCGACGCCTTCCACCGCCGCGATGGCATCGGCATTGGCGACGCCTTCCGGCGTCTCGATCATGCAGACCACCAGGGTGGCGGCGTTCAGCGTGGCGTTGATCTGGCCCAGGGGCAGCGCCCGGTAGCCGACGGCAGGGCCGGGCCCCATGACGGAGCGGTGACCGGTGGGCGGGAAGCGGGCCGCATCGACGATGGCGCGGGCCTGGGCCGCCGTGTTCACATGCGGCACCACGATGCCCTGCGCGCCGCCATCCAGGATCCGGCCGATCCAGTCCGCCCCATGCCCCGGCGGCCGCACCAGCGGCGTGACGCCGAAGGCGGCGGCCGCGGTGCAGATGGCGGAAACCGTCTCCAGCCCGACCGGGCTGTGTTCCATGTCGATGTACAGCGATTCGAAGCCGCAGGCGGCGACCATCTGGCCGATATCCACGGTGCGCGCCTGGCGCAGCCCCATGCACAGCACCAGCCCGCCATCGGCCAGAATGCGCCGCGCGCCATTCGCCGCTATACCGGACGCTTCCATGACCCAGCTCCCCCCACAGGCCCGCGACGCTAAAGCCGGGCATTCGGATTGTCCAGAATGACGGGATTTTCTTCCGAGGCCGCCGCGGCGCGCGGGGCCAGCAGCCTGGAGAAGATGCTCGGGCTGCTGGACCTGTTCACCACCCGGGCGCCGGCCTGGTCCACCGAGGAGCTGATCCGCGTCTCCGGCACCTCGCGCTCCACCTGCTATCGCTACATCAAGGCCTTGCAGGCGGCGGGGCTGGTCACGCCGGTGGCCGGCGGGGCCTGGATGCTGGGGCCGCGGATCATCGAGCTGGACCGCACCATGCGGCTGTGCGACCCGGTGACGGCCGGCGGCACCCCGCCGATGCGGCGCCTGGCGGCGGAGACGGGGCACAGCGGGCTTCTGTGCCTGCTGTTTTCCGGCACCGTGATGTGCGTGGGCGATGCCCCGGCGCAGGGCGCGCCGGAAGGCATCTTCGCCCGCGGCCAGCGCCGGCCGCTGTTCACCGGCGCGGCCTCCAAGGTCATCCTGGCGCATCTGCCGCCGCACCAGCTGCGCGCCATCCATGCCCGCCACCGCGGCACCATCGCCGCCGCCGGGCTGGGCGCGGATTGGGAGAGCTTCCGGCATGCGCTGCGGCAGATCCGCGAAGCCGGGCATTGCGTGACGCAATCCGAATTCCAGCCTGGCGTGGTCGGCATCGCCGCGCCGCTGTTCAACGCGGAAGGCGGGGTGCTGGGCAGCCTGGGGCTGGCGGCGGTGGCGGAAGGTGTGCCGCCGGCGGCGCGGGCGGGGCTGGCGCGGCAGGTGATGCAGGCGGCGAAGGAGGCCTGCGACCGCATCGCGGACCAGGAGCAGCTGGCCGCCCTGCCGGCCCGCGCGGTGGGGTAGCGGGTCTGCCACCTCACGGCCTCGCGACGAGATATGGTGGTGACGCGCCGGGTGGACCACCATATACTGTGTGGACCGCGCGCATCGGTGCGCGCGGCCTGGGATGCTCGACATGGATGGTTCACTGCCCGGCACCACGTTTCTCGGCCACCGCCGCACCCCGGGGGCCCGCTTCGGCGGGCCGCCTGCGAAAGCGCGCGCGCTGGATGCGGGGATGGGCCTGGCGGTGGCGCGGCGCACCGTCTTCCGCCCCTCGGATGCCGAGGATTTCGGCCGGGTGGCGGACCGGGTGGCGGCCGGCAACATGGCACTGCTGGGAGACCGCGCGGACCGGCTGGAACAGGGCCGGCTGCGCAACGCCATCGCCACCGGCGCGCTGATCACCTCCGGCCGCCACCTGCAGCATGGCGACGCCGACCAGCCTGGCCGGAACATGGAGGTGTTCACCAACTGCGCCACGGCCGCGGCCTCCTTCAGCCTGTTCTATCTGTTGCTGAACGGCAGCGGTGTGGGCCGGGCCTATGATGATGCGCTGATGGCAGTGGATTGGGCGCGGGCGCCGCATGTGCTGCTGCATCTCGGCACCGGCCACGCGGATTTCCCGGCGACGCGTGCCACGCTGCACCGCTTCGGCCTGGACTTTTCCCTGTTGCCATGGGGCACCAGCCTGGACTCGATGACGCCGGCGCAGGAGGCGGAGCTGCGGGCCTGGATCGGCCGCGAATTCCTGGCCGATCCGGCCGAGGCGCCGGCCGATGCGATCCGCCACGTCATCGATGACAGCCGCGAGGGCTGGGGCAAGGCGGTGGAGTTGCTGGAAAGCCTGGCCTTCCAGGGCGCGGCCGGCCGGACGCTGCTGCTGGATTTCTCCGCCATCCGGCCCTGCGGCGCGCCGATCGGCGGCATGCAGGGGCGCCCGGCCTCCGGCCCGCTGTCGCTGATGCGCGCCTTCGTGAACCTGCGCCGACAGGTGATCGAGCCGGCGCGGGCCGGCGGGCTTGCCACCTGGGAACAGGCGATGCTGGTGGACCATCATTTGTCCGTCGAGGTGCAGGTGGGCGGCGCCCGCCGGGCCGCCCGGATGGCCACCAAATCCTGGCGCGACCCGGGCATCCTGCGCTTCATCCGCGTGAAGTCCGAAGGCGGGCTGTGGACGGCGAACAACTCCGTCATGGTCGACGCGGAATTCTGGGACGGCGTGCGCGCCGCCCGCGCCGGCAGCCCGGAGACCCTGCACCAGCACGCCTTCGCGGTGTTCGAGGAAGCGACGCGCTGCGGCTACATCAATGGCGAGCCCGGCTTCATCAACGGCGACAAGCTGGAAGACCACCGCACCGGCACCGCCTGGGACAAGCCGGTGCATGAGGATGGCCGTGACGTGCGCAGCGCCCGCTACCAGGCGGACCACGCCGTGGGTCTGCTGGCGGAAATCGCCCGGCGCGCCGGCACCGCCCGCTTTCCGGCCACGACGAATCCCTGCGGCGAGATCACCCTGCACGTCACCGGCGGCTATTGCGTCATCGCCGATTTCGCGCCGCTGCTGGCCTGCCCCGTGGACCATGCGGCGCTGACGCCCGGCGTGATGCCGGCCGATGTGGCGGAAGATTGGGATGCGCGGGTGGAGGACAGCGTGCGCCTCGGCGTGCGGTTCCTGATGCGCGCCAATCTGATGGACGCGCTGTATGGCGCGGAGGTGGCGCGCACCAACCGCATGGGCATCGGCCCGACCGGCCTGCATGAATGGGCCTGGATGCGCTACGGCCTGGGCTTTTCCGAGTTGCTGGACCAGGACCGCTCCGCCGCCTTCTGGGCGATGCTGGATCGGCTTTCCGCCGCGGCGAAGGACGAGGCCGAATCCTACGCGGCCGCGCTGGGCCTGGAATCGCCGCACACCGTCACCACGGTGAAGCCGGCCGGCACCACCAGCAAGCTGTTCGGCCTGACCGAAGGCGCCCACCTGCCGGCGCGGCGGCACTATCTGCGCTGGGTGCAGTTCAAGGGCGTGCGCGCCGAGGATGGTGGCTGGACGCCGGACAGCGACAGGCTGCTGGCCGATTACGAGGCGCGCGGCTACCCGATCCGCAGCCTCTCCTCCTTCCCCGGCATGTCGATCGTCGGCTTCCCCACGCTGTCGCTGATCGAGCGGCTGGGCCTGGCGGAAAAGCTGGTAACGGCGCCGGAGGCCTCGCCCGAGGCGCAGTATCGCTGGCTGTCGCTGCTGGAGCGCCACTGGATCGGCGCCGAGCGCGGCAACCAGGTCTCCTACACGCTGAAGATCTACACCGACCGGCACGACATCGACGCCTTCCGCGACATGGTGCTGACCCACCAGCCCCGGATCCGCTGCTGCGCCATCCTGCCGAGCCGGCCGGACAGCGAGCTCGGCTACGAATACCTGCCGGAGGAGGAGGTGACGCCGGAGCGCTTTCTCGAACTGGTGGCCGGCATCAACGACCCGGCGCTGCATGAGGCGGTGGACGGGGCGCATCTGCAGTGTGCGTCAGGGGTCTGCCCGATCTGACAAGGGGCGTCCGCCAAGGCCTGCCCCCGCCCTTGCGGGCACGCCGGAGGCTGGTCGGGGCGGGGGGCATTCGCCCTCGTACCGGCTGCGCGAAGGTTTCACCTTCGTGCACCTCAGGCGCCGGGCGCCGCGCCTCCGTGCGGCTTGGCTTCGCGGCACTTGCCGCGGCGCCCCTGCGGCCGCTGCGGCCCTTCGGGCGTCGGGTATCAGACCGCCACCGGCGCCGTGATCACCAGGAACACCAGGTTGGCCAGCCCAGTGTTGTGCAGCTCATGCGGCACGCCGGGCGGGATGAAGACGTAGCTGTCCCTGCGCATCACCACCTTGCGCGTGCCGATCGTCAGCAGGCCCTCGCCGGACAGCACATGGTAGATCTGCTCCTTCGCCGCATGGTCGTGCAGCGCCACATGCGCCGCCGGCGCGTAGGAGGAGATGCGGTAGTCGATGACGCGCGAGCCGCCCTCGCCGGCCTCGACCAGGATCTTGGACAGCGCCCCGCCATGGTGCCCCGGGCTTTCAACCCAGAGCACCTCCGCCAGCTCGCGCAGCACGGCGTCCTTTGCGGGCGTCATTCCGCGACCTCGAAGCGGACATGGGTGGCGAGGTCGGCCCAGCGGGTCAGCTCCCGGTCCAGATGCCGGCGCAGGCCCTCCGGGTCGCTGCCCGCAACTTCCACGCCGATCTCGCGGAAGCGCGCGGCGGCGTCCGGGTTGCGCAGCGCGGCGACGACGGATTCATGCAGCTTCGCCACCACCGGCGCCGGCAGGCCGGCCGGGCCCAGCAGGCCGAGCCATTCGTTCAGCGCGAAGCCGGGCAGCGCGGCTTCCGCCACCGTCGGCACCTCCGGCAGCGCGCTGCTCCGCGCCGCGCCGGTGACGGCGATGGCGCGCAACTGGCCGCCGACGATGAAGGGCCGCGCCGTCGGCAGCACGGCGAAGACATAGCCCAGCCGCCCGCCGACCAGATCCGTCATCACCTGCCCGCCGCCGCGATAGGGCACGTGCAGCGCCTGCAGCCCGCCGGCGGCGTGGTTGAACATCGCGGTGGACAGGTGGTTGCCGCTGCCATTGCCGGCCGAGCCATAGGTCATCTCGCCGCCGCGGGACCGCACCAGGGCGATGAAGTCCCGCACCGTATGGGCGGGGGAGGAGGGGTGGACCACCAGCACCATCGGCACCAGCCCCACCAGCGACACCGGCGTGAAGTCGCGCCGCGCATCATAGGGGATCACGCGGAACAGCACGGGGTTGGCGGCCAGCGCCGTGGTCGCCAGCACCAGCGTGTGGCCATCCGGCTCCGCCCGCGCCGTCAGGCCGAAGCCGATCTGCGCGGCGCCGCCCGGGCGGTTGTCCACCACCACCTGCTGGCCCAGCGCCTCGCCCAGCCTGGGCGCCAGGATGCGCGCGGCGATGTCGGTGATGCCGCCGGGGCCATAGGGCACCACCAGCCGGATGGGCCGGTCCGGGAAGGCCAGCGCCGGGGCGCTCGCCAGCAACAGGGCGCAGAGCGCGCCCAGAAGTCTCATCGGCATCGGTTTCCTCCGTCCCGGTCGTCTTGCCGGGTTCGGCAGGCTGTCCCACCATGCGGGAGAAAATCAAGGGGGAAGCGCCATGGTCGATGAACTGCGCCTCTACACGCTGCGCCCCGGCGCCATGGCGCGCTACCTGGACCTGGCAGCGCGGGTGGCGGCGCCGGTGCGCGGCGACCGCTACGGCACCCTGCTCGGCTTCTGGTCGAACGAGGTGGGCGCGGCGAATGCCGTGGTGAATCTCTGGCGGCACGCGACGCTGGAAACCCGCAAGGCGCTGCGCCGGGAATTGGAGGCGCTGCCCGCCTGGCGGGAGCAGTACCTGCCCGGCGTGCGCCCGCTGATGCTGCGCCAGGTGGTGCGCTTCCTCGACCCCGTGCTGCCGCTGGCCGCCCCCGCGACGCCCGGGCCGCACTGGTACGAGCAGCGCCTGTTCCAGGCCCGGCCGGGCGAGGCCGGCGCCCTGGCGGAGGCCCTGGTGCGGGCGGCGGAGCCGGGCCAGATCGCCGTCTGGACCAGCTTCGCCGGCCCGATCAACGAGGTGGTGCAGTTGCTGGCGCATGGGGACCTGCCGGCGCGGCTGGCGCGCGGCCTGCACGGCCCGGACGGCGCCCTGGCCCGCCATGCCGACCGGATCCAGGAGGTGGAAACCTGCCTGATGCGCCCGGCGCCGCATTCGCCGCTGCGCTGATCGCGGCCCGGCCTATCGGGGCGAAAGGCAATTCCTGGCTGGCCGGTTCGGCCCATCCGCGTTCTAAAGGGGGCAGGCATCAAGCCAGGAGCGAGACCCATGACCCAGACCAGCGGCCAGCCCCAAGCCCTGTCCCCCGAGGCGCTGGACGCCGTGACCGGCGGCGCCGTCGGCGGCGGCAATGACAGCGTGCGCGGCGGCAGCGGCAGCGACTACATCAATGCCCAGGGCGGCAATGACAGCGTGGCCGGCGGCGCCGCCGGCGACATGCTGGATGGCGGCGCGGGCAACGACCTGGTGATGGGCAACAGCGGCAACGACACCATCACCGGCGGCGCCGGCGACGATGTGCTGATCGGCGGCACCGGCGCCGACATCATCAACGGCGACCAGGCCTATGGCACGCAGGGCAACGACGTGATCCGCTGGCACCCCGGCGAGGGCAACGACACCATCAATGGCGGCGGCGGCACCGACCAGCTGGTGCTGGAGGATACCGGGATGAGCCTGCAGCAGCTGTTCAGCGCCATCACGCTGGACCAGGGCTCGGCCCGCCCGGTGCTGGGCCCGCACTCGATCAACCTGACCGGCGTGAGCGGCACCATCACCATCGGCGGCGAGACCATCCGCTTCTCCGGCATGGAATCGCTGGTGGCCGGCAGCTACCAGTACTTCTCGGGTCGCTCCGAGTAGCACCGGGCGGGGGGCGGTTGCCCCCCTTTTTCAGGCGGCGACCGGGACGCGCAGCGCCTGGTCCACCGTGGCGCTGATGGAAGACAGCACCGGCCGGCCGACATCCTGCGCCAGCGCCGCCAGGAAAGGCTGCGTCGGCAGCTGGGAGCAGCCGATGAACAGGGCGTCGCAATCCGGCGCCATGGTCTGCCGCGCCAGCGCCTCCACCTCCGGCGGCTGGATGGCGCAGAGCGCGGCGAGGTCGGCGGCGCGCAGCGTGTCCATGCGCTTCACGGCAATGCCGCCATCGGCCAGGAAGGCGGCCAGCTGCTCGTTCACCGCGTCCGAATAGGGGGTGACGACGGCGATCTCCTTCGCACCGATCGCCTGCAGCCCCTGCACCATGGCGCGCGCGGTGGTGACCACCGGCAGGCCGGTGACGCGGTGCAGCTCCGCCGCCAGCTCGGCATCGCCCGCGGGGCCGGCGATGAAGCCGGCGGCGGTGCAGCCATAGGCCAGCACGTCATGCGTGGCGGGGGAGAAATGCTCGGCGGCCAGCTGCACCGCGGCATCGCGATAGGCCGGCATCGTCTCCCGCGTCAGCAGGCCGGTGGTGCGGGGGATGCCGATGCGGGTGACGGTGGAGCCTTCGGGCAGGAAGCCCAGCATCTCCCGCTCCATCGTCGTGTTGGTGGCCGGCACCATCAGCCCGACCCGGATCGCGCGCGCCATGGGCGTCTCCCTCACAGGGGTTGCAGCGGCGGGGTGGCGCCGTCCGGCAGGGCCGGGTCGGCGGTGTTCAGCACCATCGCCAGCATCGAATAGTAGCCTGCCAGCGCCAGCAGATCGAGCACGCCGGCCTTGCCGAATCGCGCTTCCACCGCGGTGCAGAGCGCATCGGTCGGCTTGCCGTCGCGATGCGTCGCCACCGCGAAGTCGTGCACCATGGTCTGGTCGGCATCCATCGCCTCCGGCCGGCGGCCTTCGGCGATGGCGGCGATGATCGGCTCCGCCAGGCCCGCATTGCGGGCGATGCGGGCATGGGCGAAGAATTCGTACTGGCAGTTCCAGCGCCGCGCCGTCACCAGGATCGGCAATTCCACCAGCGCTTGTGGCAGGCCGGTGCCGAAGCGGAGATGCTCGCCCAGCGCCTGGATGCGCATGGCCAGCGGCGGGTTGTGCAGCAGGGCCAGGAAGGGGCCGCGGACGGAGCCGCGCGGGCCGCCGGCGATGGCGGCCGCCACCTCCTGCTGCGCCGGCGTCATCTGCTCCGGCGGGATGGCGGGGAAACGGTCGGTCATGCGGGCTGCCTCGCCATCGGGTGGTTCATCTGCGCCGCCGTCAGGATCGGGCGGGTGACGGAATGCGTCGCCTGGCGGGTGCCGGGCGGCAGGGCGCGCCAGTGCAGGGCGCGCAGCTCGCCGAATTCATGCGGCAGGCGCACCCAGGTCTCGCCGCCATCCCGGCTGCGGAAGACCTGGCCGAGATTGGTGCAGACCAGCACCAGCATCGGGTCGGCGGCATCGGTGGCGATGCTCCAGACCGTGCTGTTCATCGGCCCCGGCAGCCCGGCATCCGCCCAGGTCAGGCCGTGGTCGCGGGAGATCAGCAGGAAGCCGTCATTGCCCGGCGGGCCGTTGCCATTGGCCAGGAACACCACGCCCTTGTCGTCCGCGCGGGGCTGCACGCCGCGGGTATAGGGCCAGGGCGCCGGCAGGTCCTGCAGCACCCATTTGGCACCGTCATCCTCGCTGCGGTGCAGGCCGCGGTTGGTGGTGGCGAGCATCGCCTTGCCGCCGCCGGGCAGCTTCACCACCGCCAGCCCGTGCACATCGCCCGAGACCAGGCCATGGCCGCGTTCCGCCCAGGTCAGGCCGCGGTCGCGGCTGACGAAGATGCTGCCGATCTCGACCGAGGCCCAGACCGTGCCGTCATCCACCGGGTCGAACAGGATCTGCGTGACCCGGGTCGGCCCCATGTTCTGTTGCGAGAAGGGGGCGAGGCCCGGGGCCGGCAAGGCCACCCAGCTCTGCCCGGCATCGGTGGAGCGCCAGAAACCGGCCGGGCGGGTGCCGGCGATCAGCACATCCGGGTCCTTCGGGTCGATGGCGATCGCCCAGACATCCTCCATGGCGGAGGGCAGGTGGGTCCAGCGCGCCGTCGCCTCGTCCCAGCGATAGGCACCCATGTCGGTGGCGGCGAACAGCCGGCCGGGGGTGGCGGGATGGCTGGCGAAGCCCCAGACGCGGGCTTCGAGATAGAGGCCGGAATGGCTGTTCGGATGCACCCAGCTGGCGCCGAGGTCGTCGCTGAACCAGGCCGAATGCCCGGCGGTGCCGGCATAGAGTTGGATGTCCGCCACCCGAATTCCTCCCCTGGCCAAAGGCCTTGACCGTTGGGGCGAATCAATCCCACCATACGAGAAGAAATGTCAAGGTGCCCGCAGTGGCCCAGGGAGGAACGAAATGACCAACCGAATCACCGGCCTGACGCGGCGCGGCCTGGTGCTGGGGGCCGCGGCGCTGCCGCTGGCGGCGCCGGCCCTGGCGCAATCCGGCTTCCCGAACCGCCCGGTGCGCATCGTCATCGGCTTCCCGCCGGGCGGCGGCATCGACATCCTGGCACGGCTGATGGCGCCGCACATGGGTGCAAAGCTGGGCCAGCCCGTGGTGGTGGAAAACCGCCCGGGGGCGAACGGCCTGGTGGCGACGCAGGCGGTGGCGCAGGCCGATGCGGATGGCCACGCCATCTTCTTCGGCACCACCGGCAACCTGGCAGTGAACCCGGTGCTGTATCCGGCCATGGCGGTGGACGTGCTGCGCGACTTCGCGCCGCTGTCGCATGTCGCCAGCCTGGCCTTCGTGATGGTGGTGAACCCGCAGGTGCCGGCGCGCAGCCTGGCGGAGTTCATCGCGCTGGCGAAGTCCCAGCCCGGCAAGCTGAACTTCGCGTCCTCCGGCAATGGCGGCCTGCCGCATCTGTCCGGGGAATTGCTGAACGCCGCGGCGGGGATCGAGACGGTGCACGTGCCCTATCGCGGCAGCGCGCCCGCCTTCACCGATGTGATCGCCGGGCAGACCCAGTTCATGTTCGACGCGCTGGCCATCGCCCAGCCGCACATCGCCGCCGGCCGGGTCCGCGCCCTGGCCAGCACCGGGCCGAACCGGCTGGCCTCGCTGCCGGACGTGCCACTGGCGAAGGAGACGCTGCCGGGATTCGAGGTGGTGAACTGGTACGGCATGAGCGTCCGCGCCGGCACGCCGGCCCCGCTGGTGCAGCGCCTGCATGCGGAGGTCGCGGCGGCGCTGAAGGTGCCGGAAGTGGCGCAGCGCGCGGCCGGGCTGGGGCTGGACCTGGTCGGCAGCTCGCCCGACGCCTTCGCCACCTTCCAGCGGTCGGAGATCGAGCGCTGGGGCGGCGTGGTGCGCCGTGCCAACATCAAGGCGACCTGATCCGCCACGGCGGCGGCCGGACCTTCAGGGAGCGCTCCAGAAGGCCGGCGGCTGAGGGTCGGCAGGCGTTGCCGCGACCCTGCGAGGCGCCGCCGGGCCGGCCCGCTGATGTTGCCGAGCGGATGCGGCGGACTCTCAGCCCTCCGGCTCCAGCCGGGCCTCGGCCGCCATGGCGCGGATGATCGCCAGCAGCAGCCGGCGGGTGCGCGGCTGGCGCAGGGCGGCGAAGGCCGCAGCCAGTTCGTTCCAGTCGCGTGCCTCGGCGGCGCTCGGCACGGTCGGGGCGGTGGGCGGGCCTTCCTCCTGCAGCCCGTTCAGCAGCAGCCTGCTGTCCACCTCCAGCAGGTCCGCCAGGGCGGGCAGCATGCGGGCGGGCAGGCGGGTCTTGCCGGTCTCGTATTTCTGCACCTGCTGGTAGGTGACGCCGAGCACCTGGGCGAGGTCCGATTGCGACAGGCGGCGCTGCCGCCGAAGGGTGCGCAGGCGCTCGCCCAGCCGGGCATCGGCACTGCCCGCGGCCCGCGCTGTGGCCCGGCGGGGCGGTGCGATGGCGGCCACCCGGGCCGGATCGGCCATCGGTGCCTCAGGCATGGGCCGCCGGGGCGCGGCCGGCCGGACGCGCCGGCGGCTCCACCCGGTAGCCCACGCCCCAGACCGTCTGGATGATGTCGTCCGCCTGGCGCTCCGCCAGCTTGCGACGCAGCCGGCAGATGAAGACGCGCAGCACGCCGGCCGCGGCCTCCGGGTCGCCATCGTGCAGCGCCTCGCTGATCCGGTCCTTGCTCAGCACGCCGCCACGGGCAGACATCAGCATGTCCAGAACGTTCAGCTCATAGGGCGTGACCTCCACCGGCCGGCCATCGACGGCGAGGGTGGAGGAGGCACGGTCCAGCGCCACATTGCCGCAGCGCAGGGTCGCGGCCTTGCGCGCCGGGGCGCGGCGCTGGATGGCGGCGACGCGGGCCAGCAGGGTGGCAACCGGTGCCTTGCGCGCCAGCACGGCATCGGCGCCCAGGTTGAAGGCCTCCGCCTCCTGCCCCGGGGCCGCCGAGGCCAGCAGCACCACCGGCTGCTTCAGCCCCGCCTCGCGCAGGCCGCGCAGCACGGGGAAGGCGGTGCCGGCCAGGTTGGCGCAGTCCAGCACGATGCCGTCCATCTCCTCCGCGCCGGCGGCGATCGCCTCGACGGCGAGGGCATGGCCGGGTTCGTCCGCCATCGCCTCGGCCGATTGCGCCGCCACCACCATGCGCGTGGCGACGCCCGCCGCGCCGAGCCGCGCCACGACGTCGTTCTGCGCCGCGGTGTAGTCGGCGATGACCAGAAGCTGCAGCATCTTGCCTGTTCCCCTGACGGATGGGCCGCACGGCCCTTGTGCAGAGGTAAATTTAGCGCGAACGGCACACGGTTGCGTGTCAGCCTTCGTCGGGATTTCTGCGGGAAGGTCAGCCGCGGCCTACAACCAGGGCGGTTGCGGCGTCGGCGGGCAGGGCGCGGCCCAGCAGCCAGCCCTGCGCCGCGTCGCAGCCGGCGTCCCGCGCCACCGCGAATTGCGCTTCCGTCTCCAGCCCCTCCGCCACGATGTGCAGGCCGAGCGCGTGGATGGTGCCGGCCAGGCCGGTCAGCAGCCGGCGCTCCCGCGCATCCGTCGCCACATGCGCCAGCAGGGCGCGGTCCAGCTTCACCGTATCCACCTGCAGGCTGCCGAGAATGCCCAGGGAGGAGAAGCCGGCGCCGAAATCATCCAGCGCCACGCGCACCCCGAGCGCACGCAGCGCGCCCACCATGGCCGCCGCGCCGCGGCCGAAGGCGACGGTTTCCGTCAGCTCCGCCACCAGCGCCTCGGGCGGCAGATCCTCTTGCTGCAGCGTGTCGCGGAACAGCGCGGGGATGTCCTGGCCTTCCAGCTGGCGGCCGGAGAGGTTCACCGCGATGTAGGGCGGGCGCCCCGTGCCGCCGCGCCGCCAGGCCGCTGCCTGGCGCGCGGCCTCGCGCAGCGCCCAGGCACCGAGATCCAGGATCGCCGGGCCGTCCTCCGCCACGGCGATGAACTCCGCGGGCGGGATCCGGCCGAGCGTCGGGTGACTCCAGCGCATCAGCGCCTCGAAGCCCTGCAGGCGGCGGTCGGCGATGCGGAAGATCGGCTGGTAGACCAGCGAGATCTCGCCACGGCCCAGGGCATGGCGCAGGTCGCGCAGAATGGTCAGCCGGCGCTCCGCGGCGTGCTGCATTGCCGGGGTGAACAGGATGCAGCGGCCGCCGCCATCGTGGCGGGCGACATTGCCGGCGATCCGCGCCGCGACATCCAGCGCCGGCGCCGCGGCACCTGCGCCCTGGGCGACGCCCAGGCTGGCGGTCAGCCGCAGCGGGCCGGCGGGGTGCGCGACGGGCTGTTCCACCGCGGCGCGCATCCGCTCGGCCACGGCAAGCGCGGCGGCTTCGTCCGGGCAGCCGGGGCCCGCGGCGGCGAATTCGTCGCTGCCGATGCGCCCCAGGGTCCAGCCCGGCGCCACCGCGCTGCGCAGGCGCTCCGCCATCGCCCGCAGCACCGCGTCGCCGACGCTGCTGCCGGCTGCCTCGTTCAGGGCCGAGAAGCGGTCCAGGTCGACGGCGATGACGGCGAAATCATCCGCCCCGGGCCCGGCTTCCGCGGCGACCGCCGCCAGGTGGGCAGCGAAGCCGGCGCGGTTCGGCAGGCCGGTCAGCGGGTCGCGCGCCTGCGCATCCTCCCGCGCCGCCTCGGCCGCCGCCAGGCGCACGGCCTTCGCCGCGCGGTCGCGCGCCGCCTGCCGCTTGGCGGCGGCGCGGCTGCGGGCAGCACGCGCCACGGCGACCATCTCATCCAGGGTGAAGGGCTTGCGGACGAAGTCGAAGGCGCCGGCGCGCACGGCGGCCACGGCATCCTCGATGGTCGCATGGCCGGTCATCACCACCGTCTCGATCGCCTGCGCCTCCGGCCGGTTCATCACCAGGCGCCGCACCAGGGACAGGCCATCCTCGCCCGGCATGCGGATATCGGTGACCACCACGCCGATCTCCGGTGCCGTTTCCAGCGCCGCCTGGGCGGCGGCGGTGGAGGTGGCGATGGTCACCGCCAGGCCGGCATCCTCCAGCCCCAGCGCCAGTTCCTCGGCGATCCAGACCTCGTCATCCACCACCAGCACGGCAAGGTCCCCGTCCCGGGTCGCCTCGGCCAGAGTCCGCGCCTCGTCCACGCCCATCACCACCGAATCCTTCCGCGCGCGCCAGGTCCTGAGTACGGCGGGCAGCCCGCATCCTCGTCAGAATCGATGCTACGGTCTTAATCACGCCGCCGATCGGCCGGCGCGTCAGCCGCGGCCGGCGAGGAGGGCGTCCCGGGCCCGCGTTGTGGCGGCGACGAGATCCTCCCAGGCGAAGGGCTTCAGCAGCACGGCACCGGCGCCGGCATCCCGCGCCGCCTGCTGGTCGGCCGGGCCGGCATGGCCGCTCATCGCCACGATCTGCACCAGGGCCTCGGTGAAGGGGGGTTGGCGCAGCAGCCGGATCAGTTGCAGCCCGCCCATCCCGGGCATGCGCAGATCCGTCACCACCACGCCGCCCTGCGGCGCCGCCAGGAGCCGACGGATCGCATCCTGCGCCGACTCGGCGATCGTCGTGGCGAAGCCCTCCGCCTCCAGCCCCTCGGCGATCTCGAGGGCGAGGTCGGGTTCGTCGTCGACGATGATGACGGGAACGGGGCGGGGGGTGTCCATCGGGCAGGGTATCCGTCGCCGCGCGCGGCACCCAGCGGCCGTCCTGGCCGGATGGCACCGTGCCGCTGCGCCGCGCTGCCGGGGGGCAGACGACGCCGGCGGGACTATGGCGCCGCGCGGCAGCCAGACACTGTCCAGAAATGTCTGATTTTCTTCCGGGCGGTTGCGGTGTCCGCGCCGCTGCGGGATCAAGCCACGCTGGCGGCCCGATTCTGGCCGGGGCGGGAGCGGATCGTGGCGAGTCCGGGCGATGCAGACATCATGGCAGGGGCCTCAGCGCTGCCACCGCGTATCCTGATCGTCGAGGATGACGCCGCGCTGGCGGAGGAGATGGCGCAAACCCTGTCCGACTACGGCATGCGGCCCGGCATCGCGGCGAGCTGGGAGGCGGCGGTGGCGGCGGTGGAGGCGGCGCCGCCCGATCTCGTCGTGCTCGACCAGCGGCTGGGGCATGTCGACACGCTGCCGCGGATCGGCGCGCTGCGCGCCCTGACCAGCGCCACCGTCCTGGTGCTGACCGGCAACCGGGCGGAGACCGACCGCATCGTGGCGCTGGAGATCGGCGCCGATGATTTCCTCCTGAAGCCGATTTCGGGGCGGGAACTGGTGGCGCGGATCCGGGCGCATCTGCGCCGCGGCCAGGCGGCACGGCCGGCCGCCGCAGCCCCGGCCCCGGCCCCGGCCCCGGCGCAGACGGCAGCCCAGGCGCTGCCGCAGGGCGATGCCCTGCCCGGCGCGGCGGGCTGGCGCCTGCTGCCGATGGAGCGTGCGCTGCGGCGCGCCGATGGTAGCCCGGTGCCACTGACGGGGGCGGAATTCGACCTGCTGGCGCTTCTGGCGGAGACCCCCGGCGTGCCGGTGGACCGGGAGACGCTGACCCAGCGCGTGCTGCGTCGGCCCTGGCGGGCCGAGGACCGGGCGCTGGACAATCTGGTGCTGCAGCTGCGCCGCAAGATGGGGCCGGGCGGCGACCGGGTCGTGCTGGCGGTCCGCGGCCAGGGCTACAGCTTCGCCGGATTTCCGCGCGGCTGACATGCCCCGGCGGCGGAACGCCACGCCGCGCCGCACCGGCGATGCCCGACAATGCCTGACAAAAATACAGACTTTCCGCGGCCGTTGGCCTGATAGCCTGAAGCCAGGTCGACCGCAGCCAATCCGGCGGGCCGGCGACCACCCCCACGGAGCCGGCCTTGCCTTCCAGATCCGAGATGCTGCCGCTTGCCTGCCAGGACGGGGCGCCTGGGGCCGGGTTGCGCGAGCCCGGCGGCGCGGCGCCGCGGGCACGGGCCCAGGCGCGGCTGCGGCTGGCGACGCGCGGCTGGTTCGCCTGGCTCGCCGCGCTGTTGCTGGCCGCCGCGGCACTGCTGGGCAGCGAGACGCTGCTCGCCCGGCTGGCGGCGGACCGTGCCGGGCGCGCGGCCGGCGAGGCCGATGCCGCGGCGACGATCGCCCATCAGATCGTGCTGCGGCGGCTGGAAGCGGTGGACGTGCTGCACCGGCTGACCCAGACCCGGCACGACCTGATGGCCCAGGCCGATCATCTCGGCCAGCAGGCGATCGAGGCGGAGCTGGCGCGCACCGCCAATGAAGGGCAGTTCGGCTTCATCCAGGTCGCGGTGATCGACCGCGCGGGCTGGCTGACCTGGTCCAGCGTTCCCGGCTTCTCCAGGCGCCTGCTGCTGGCGGATCGCGAGCATTTCCGCGTCCATGCCGAGGGGCTGGACGCGCTGTTCGCCAGTGTCCCGGTACTGGGCCGGGCCAGCAACCGCTGGACCGTGCAGTTCACCCGGCCGTTGAAGAGCGGGCCGGCCTTCGATGGCGTCGTCGTCGTCTCGATGGACCTGCTGAACCTCTCGGAGGAACTGAACGAGATCCGCTTCCGCGCCGAGGACCAGGTGCAGGTGCTGCGGGGCGCGGTGGGGGTGGCCAGCAGCGACGAGGCCGGGAGCGGCATCGGCACGCGCCTGGCGCCGGAGGATCCGCGCCTGGCGCTGCCGGACGGGCCCGGCCGCGGCACCTTCTTCCGCCCGGCCGGTCCTGGCCGGGCGCCGGCCGTGATCGGCTGGCGGCGCAGCGCGGACACGCCCTTCCTGGTCACCTATGTGCTGGACCAGAGCGCGGCGGAGGCGGCCTTCGCGCGCCTCGCCCTGCTGGTGCGGCTGGCGGCCGGCGGCGCCGGGCTGATCGCCGTGCTGCTGGTGGCGCTGGGGCACGCCAGCCGCGCGCGCGGCGAGGCGAGGCGCGATGCGGAGCGGGCGGAGACGGAGCGCCGCCTGTCCGCCGCCGCGCAGGCCGCCTATGTGCGGCGCATCGATGGCCTGCCGGCGATGATCTATGGCGGCCGCATCGGCCCCGACGGGCATCTGGACCTGACCCATGTGAGCGACAGCGCCGAGCGGGTGATCGGCTGGAGGGCCGGGCAGGTGCTCACCATGGCCGACCGCCAGCTGCTGTTCGACCCGGATGGAGGGCCGACGCGCCGGGACCTCTACGCCGAGGTCGCCCGCTCCGGCCAGGCGCTCAGCGAACAGCGCCTGCGGCGCCAGGATGGAAGCTGGATCTGGGTGCGCGATTCGCTGCGCGTGGTGGATCGGGCCCCGGACGGGACGGCGGAGGTGATCGGCTACATGGCCGACATCACCGAGGAACGGCGGATCCGCGCCGGCCTGCAATCCACCGGCCGGCTGACCACGCTGGGCGAGATGGCGACCGGCCTGGCGCACGAGTTGAACCAGCCGCTGGCGGTGATGTCGCTGGCCGCCGACAACGCCACCCGGGCGCTGCGCCGCAACGGCGCGGCGGCGCTGCCGGCGGTGGAGGAAAGGCTGGCGCGGATCGGCGTTCAGGCGCAGCGGGCGCGGGCGATCGTCGACCACCTGCGGGTCTTCGGTCGGCAGGACGAGGGCGAGGCGGAGGCTGTCTCCCTCGCCAGCGCGGTGGAGGGGGCGCGGGTGCTGGCGGCGGGCGCGCTGCGCGAAGCCGGCGTGGCGCTGCGGGTGGACCTGCCGGAGGACCTGCCGCCGGTGATCGCCCGGCTGATCCCGCTGGAGCAGGCGCTGGTGAACCTGCTGCTGAACGCGCGCGACGCCATCCGCAGCCATCATGCCGAGGGCGCGGCGCCCTCCCTCGTCGTCATCCGGGCGGCGGCGGGTCCGGCCTGTCCGGGCATGGTCAGGGTCGCCGTCTCCGACACCGGCGGCGGGATCTCGCCCGAGGTCATGGAACGGCTGTTCGAGCCCTTCTTCACCACCAAGCCGCCGGGCCAGGGCACCGGGCTCGGCCTGTCGCTGTGCCATGCGACGATGAAGTCCTTCGGTGGCGGCATCAGCGCCGCGAATGATCCGGAGGGCGCCGTCTTCACCCTGACCTTTCGTCAGGCCACGGCCGCACTTGACATGGCCGAAAGCGCCGTCGAGGCGGCCTGAGCGCCCACCGAAGCGGGTGAATCCTCGTGCGGCGCACAACCTGCGGACCAAGTCGCGAAATCTGGACTTTCGTCATGGTTGTGGCGCGACAAAGTCGGATCAACCCTTACGATTGCTGACTGGAGCCGCCGCACCTTCTTAACGAAGATGTGAATGCAGAGACAGTGCCACGGACAAAACCTCCCCCCTCCGTCCGTTGCCCAGCGAAAATCGCAAGGAACCTACCGATGCGCATTCTGGTCGTGGCCTCCAACCCCCTTTCCGGCCAGCGGCTCCGCAGCTCCCTGGCGCATGAAGGCCTGATGGCGGATCTGGTCGGCCTGGACGAGGACCCCTGCGAAACCGCTCGCCAATCCGGCCCCTTCGATGCCGTGCTGATCGAATCCGCCAGCCTGGCGCCGCATGTGCTGTGCGCGCTGCGCAACCTGGCGCGGCAGCGCCTTGGCATCCCGCTGGTCATGCTGGTGGGCGCCGCGACGCCGGAGCAGGAGGCCGAGGGCCTGGATGCCGGCGCCGACGACGTGCTGCTGGCGCCGATGCCCATGATGTCCCTGGTGGTGCGGCTGCGGTCCCTGCAGCGCCGGATGCTGGGGCATCTGAGCGCCTGGATCAGCATCGGCAACGTCACCCTGAACCAGGCCCGGATGGTGATCACGGTCGATGGGCGCGAGTTGCGGATCACCCGCCGCGAATACGACGTGATGGAGATGCTGTTCCTGCGTCGCGGCAACCTGGTGACGAAGGCGGATTTCCTGTCGCGCCTGTATGGCACGGAGGAGGGGCCGGACAGCCGGACGCTCGATGTCTTCATCTGCAAGGTGCGCCGTAAGCTGGCCGCCGCCGGCGCGGCGGAATTCATCCGCACGGCCTGGGGCCGCGGCTACATGGCGGAGGAGCCGCCGCCGGCGGCGATCGAGGCGGCACGCGCCCGCTTCGCCGACGGCAAGCTGCGCCGCCCCAGCCGCCTGACGGTGCCGGCCAAGGTCTGGGCCGAAGCCGCCTGAGCGCCTGGCGCGCAGGCCGGCGCCGGCGAAGCCCGGCCGGCGCCGCCGCGCAGCGATCCCGCCAGGCTGGGATGCCCCACGGCCGCGCGCCGGCACGCCCTGCCGGCGGTGCCGGCAAAGGTCAGGCGATGTCGGCGCTGGACGATCCTTCCTGACCTAACCCGACAGGCTTTGCCCTGCCGCCTGGCCGATGATCGGCCCCGTGCCCGCCCTGTTGCGGCGGGCCGCCGATCGTATCGAGGTTCCAGGTGCTGCGTCCCGCCGGTCTGCCCATTCCGCTCCAATCACCCTACCCGCAAGGCCGTCGTGGCGTGCTGGCGGCGCTGCTGGGCCTTGGGGTCGCCGGCACGATGCTCGGCCCGCGCCTGGCGCAGGCGCCGCAGGCCACGCCGATGCCGGCGCTGCCGGCCCTGGCGCCCCGGGCTTCCTCGGGCAGTGCGGCGGACCGGGCGGAATGGGCGGTGTTCCGCCAGCGCTTCCTGGCGGCGGATGGGCGGGTGGTGGATACCGGCAATGCCAATGTCTCGCATTCCGAGGGCCAGGGCTTCGGAATGCTGCTGGCCGAATGGGCCGGGGACCGCGACAGCTTCGAGCGCATGCTGCATTGGACGATCTCCGCCCTGGCGCGGCCTTCGGACCGGCTCGCCGCCTGGCGCTGGGCGCCCTATGACAGCAACCCGGTTTCCGACCTCAACAACGCCACCGATGGCGACCTGGCCATCGCCTGGGCGTTGCAGCGCGCGGCGGCGCGGTGGGAGGTGCCGGCCTGGCGCCGCCTGGCTTCCGGCATCGTCGCGGACATCCTGGCGCTGTGCACCCGCACCGTGGCGGACCGCATCCTGCTGCTGCCGGGCGCGGCAGGGTTCACCCGGGCGCAGGGCTGCGTGGTTAACCTCTCCTACTACAACCTGCCGGCGCTGCGCGCCCTGGCGCCGCTGGCCGGCGCCGGCGCATTGGCGGCGGTCGAGGCGGATGGCCGCGCCCTGCTGGCGCAGGCGCGCTTCGGCCGCTGGGGCCTGCCGCCGGACTGGCTGATGGTGGATGCCGCGACCGGCCGGCTGAGCCCCGCCACCGGCTGGCCGGCGCGCTTCTCCTGGGACGCGATCCGCGTGCCGCTGTTCCTGGCCTGGGCCGGGCAGAACGAGGCGCCGGGCCTGGTGGCGGCGGCGCGGTTCTGGGCGCAGGCGCGGCCGGAGAGCCTGCCGGCCTGGGCCGATCTGCGCAGCGGCGCGCTCTCGCCCTATGCCGGCCATGCCGGGGTGCGCGCGATCGCCGCGCTGAGCCAGGCGGCGACCGGCGGCGCCGCGTCGGCATGGCCGGCGCTGCAGCAGGCGCCGGATTATTACGCGGCGGCGCTGGTGATGCTGGCCCGCATGGCGCGGGCGGAAATGCCCGGTGCCCCGCCGCACGCGCCTGCCTGCGGCGCATGAGGGCGAGGTCGCGCCGGGCCGCCCCGTTCAGTGGCGAGCGACAAAGTCGCGCCATGCAGCCCCTCGGCCGCGGCGGGCGGATCCGGGCGGTGCTGGCGAAGGGAAGCTGAGGATGGCAGGCGCGGCTGGAGCAAACGCCGGGTGCGGACATTCCCCGGCATGATGCGCGGCACCGCGCGGCGATGACGGGCCAGCCCCCCTCCGGCCCGCCCGGGGGCATGGCCCTCGCCGCCGCCGGGCGACGGCCTCTGGCCCGCGACGCAGGGGAGGTGCCCGAAGTGCCGCGCCGCCCGTCCCTCCGGAAGCGGGACAGGCCGCAGGGCCGACCTCGGGTCTGGTCGTGGGGCCTGCTTCAGCGGGCCCTGCCGGCGCCGGCCGGCCTGCCCTGCCGCAGGGACGGACCCTCGCTGGCCGATGTCGGCCCGCTGCTGGCCCTGGGCTCCGGTGCGGCGCTGCTGGCCCTGGTGGCGCTGCTGCAGCCGGGCCTCGCGCCGGTCCTCCCCGGCCTGTTGCTGGCGGCCTGCCTCGCCGCCCTGCTGCTGGCCGCCAGCGGCCTGCGGGCCGGCAAGCGGGCCCTGCGCGGCATGGCCGCGGTGGCGCGCGCAGCGGCCTCCGGCGACCTCGAACGCCGCATCGTCCACCTGCCGGAACCGGGCGCGGTGGGCGACCTGCACCGCGCGGTGAACGCGCTGCTGGACGTGACGGACGCCTTCGTGCGCGAAGCGGGCGGGGCCTCCGCCGCCGCGGCCGATGGGCGCTTCCACCGCACCGTGCTGCTGCGCGGCCTGCAGGGCGCCTTCCAGCAGGCGGCGGAGGCAATCAACAACGCCGGCGCGCAGCTGCGCACGCAGGAGGCCACGCGACGTGCCGCGGCGCGGGCGGAAGCCGAGCGCGGCCTGGCGGAGGCCGCCAAGGCGGCCTATGCGCGGCGCATCGCCGGCCTGCCGGCGCTGATCTACGGCGGTGAGATCGACGCCGCCGGCCGCTTCCTGCTGCGCCACGCCAGCGACAGCGCGATGCGCGTGATCGGCTGGCCGGCGGAGACGCTGCTCGGCATGCCGGACCGCGCCGCGCTGCTGGAGGCGGAGGAGCATGCCGGCCAGCCCGCCTTCTTCCGCAGCGTGGCCGCTTCCGGCGAAGCGAATCGCGAGTTCCGCCTGCGCCGCGCCGATGGCGGCTGGATCTGGGTGCGCGATTCGATGCGCGTGGTCGACCGCCTGCCGGATGGCGGGGTGGAGATCATCGGCTACATGGCCGACATCACGGAGCAACGGCAGATGCAGGCGCGGCTGCAATCCGCCGGCCGCCTGACCACGCTGGGCGAGATGGCGACCGGCCTGGCGCATGAGCTGAACCAGCCGCTGGCGGTGATGTCGCTGGCTGCCGACAATGCCATGCGCGCGCTGCGCGGCCGCGGCGCGGAGGCGCTGCCGAGCGTCAGCGAGCGGCTGGCGCGCATCGGCAGCCAGGCCAAGCGGGCGCGGGAGATCGTCGACCACCTGCGGCTGTTCGGGCGGCCGGATGAGGGCGAGCCGGAGCCGGTGGACCTGGCCGCGGCGATCGAGGGGGCGACGGTGCTGGCGCATGGCGCGCTGGCTTCGGCCGGCATCGTGCTGCTGGTGGAACTCGTCCCCCGCCTGCCGCCGGTGATGGCGCGGCTGGTGCCGCTGGAACAGGCGATCGTCAACCTGCTGGTGAATGCGCGCGACGCCATCCGTGAGACGGCCCCGGCCGAGGGCGCCACCGGCCGCATCACCATCGCCGCCCGGATGCAGGAGGAGGCGGTGGTGATGACGGTGTCCGACACCGGCGGCGGCATCCCGGAGCCGCATCTCGAGAGGCTGTTCGAGCCCTTCTTCACCACCAAGCCGCCGGATCGCGGCACCGGGCTCGGGCTTTCGCTGTGCCATGCGACGATGCGCAGCTTCGGCGGCGGGATCGCCGCGGCGAACGGGCCGGAGGGCGCGGTCTTCACCCTGCGCTTCCGTCCGGCCACCGCTGCAGGAATGCTTGACGGCGTGCCGCGCGGTTAATCTCCTGGTCACAGCCTCGCGGTCTTGTTGCCCGGCCTGGCATGGCGCCGCCGGCCGGGCGCCGGAGGACCCCCGCGTGGCGACGAGCAAGAGACCCGATCCGACCGGCCGCGAAAGCCCGCTGCGCGACGACGAGTTCATCGTCACCAAGACCGATCCGACCGGCCGCATCACCTATGCGAACGAGGTGTTCCTGCGCGTCTCGCATCTCAGCCTGCGCGAGGCGCTGGGCGAGCCGCACAGCCTGATCCGCCACCCCGCCATGCCGCGCAGCGTCTTCCGCCTGATGTGGGAGACCATCGGCAGGGACGGCGAGTTCTTCGGCTATGTCTGCAACCTGGCGAGCAATGGCGACCACTACTGGGTCTTCGCGCATGTGACGCTGAGCCGTGACGGCGCCGGGCGTCTGGTGGGCTACCACTCCAACCGACGCAAGCCGGATGCGGCGCAGGTGGCGCGGATCGAGCCGGTCTACCGCCGCCTGGTGGAGGAGGAACGGCGCCATGCCGATCACCGCGCCGGGCTCGAGGCCGGCAGCCGGCTGTTCGCGCAGATGATGCGCGAAAGGGGGGTGCCTTATGACGCCTTCGCCTTTTCGCTCTAGCCCCCGGGCCGATCTGCGCGCGCCCGACGCCACGATCGAGGCGGCCGGCGGGCTGGCCCTGCCGGCCGGCCGGCGGGGTTTTCCGGCCATGGTGCGGCGGCGCGAGGCCGCATGAGCCTGGACGCGGCCCTGGCGCGCGCGACGAGCGGGCTGCGCCACACCACGCGGCAGATCGAGGTGACGTCGCAGAACGTCGCCAATGCGGGGGTGGAGGGCTACACGCGCAAGACCGCGGCGGGACAGCAATCCGCGGCGGCCGGCGTGCGCACGCTGGAGATCCAGCGCGATGTCGATCTCGGCCTGCAGGCGGAGGCGCGTGCGGCGCGCGGGGAGGCGGCGGCGGCACAGCTGCGCAGCGACACGCTGGCACCGCTGGCGCAGCTGCAGGGCAACCCTTCCGACGGCAGCAGCCTGGGCGGGCTGGTGGGTGCGCTGCGCGACGAGTTCACCCAGCTGCGCGCGGGCCCGGACGACAGCGCGGCGCAGGCCGAGACGCTGCGCAGTGCCGGCACGCTGGTGGACCGTCTGGGCGAGGTCGCCGGCGCCGTGGCGCGCAGCCGGCAGACGGTGCAGGACGGGCTGCGCACGGATGTGGACGCCGCCAACGGCCTGCTGCGCGACATCGCCCGGCTGGATGCGCGGGTGAAGGCGGAACGTGCCGCCGGGCGCAACGGCGCCGATACGCTGGACCAGCGCGACGCCGCGCTGGGCCGGCTTTCGGAACTGCTGGACATCACGCCGGTGCAGAATGGCGATGGCGGGCTGACGCTGGTGCTGCGCGGCGGCGCCATCCTGCCGCTGGACCCGGAGGGCAGCCCGCTGGGCCTGGAAGATGCGCTGACCGCGCCCGGCGCCTATCACGGCGCCCCCGCCGGCACGCTGCCCGGGCTGACGCTGAACGGCGTGGCGCTGAGCGACGTGCCGCGCGGCGGGCGCATCGGCGAGGGGATGGTGCTGCGCGACGAGATCCTGGCCGGCATGGGCGCGGAGCTGGACACGCTGGCCACCACCCTGGCCGGCCGCCTCAGTGAACAGGGCCTGACGCTGTTCACCGAGCCGGGCGGCGGCGCACCGCCGGCCACCGGCAGCGCCGCCGCACCCGGCTTCGCGCTGCGCATCACCGTCTCCCCCCAGGTGCAGTCGGAGCCGGCGACGCTGCGCGACGGCACGCCGGGCACGCCGGCCTTCCCGCCCAACCCGGACGGGCAGAGCGGCTACACCGCGCTGCTGGACCGCGTGCTGAACTTCGCCTTCGGCGACGAGCGCGCCGCCGGCACGGCGCATGCGGCCATCCCCGGCAGCGGGCTTGGCCCCGGCGGCGATCTCAGCTCCGACTTCGCGCCGCCGCGGCGGCTGGCCGATTACGCCGCGGCGGTCACCGCCTCCCACGCCGCGGAAGCCGGGGCGGCAGCGACGGCGGCGACGGCCTCCGCCGGCAATGCGACGCAGCTCGCCAGCCTGGTGCAGGCGCGGCAGGGCGTCGATGTGGACCAGGAGATGGCCGGGATGGTGACGCTGCAGAACGCCTATGCGGCGAATGCACGCATCATGTCGGTGGTGCAGAGCATGTGGGATGCCCTGCTGGCGGCGGTGCGGTGAGGAGTAGCCTGCGATGGACGTAAGCGGGTTTCCGGCCATGGACCGCGCCGCCAGCATGTCGGGCACGCTGCGCGCGAAGCTGAACGAGCAGATGCGCCAGGCCGCCGGCGGCCAGCGCGCCGACAGCTATGCCGGGCTTGGCGCCGCCGCGCGGCGCGCCGTCGACCTGCGTGCGGAACTCGCACGCCGCGACGTGATGGCGCGCACCATCGAGACCGGCGAGTCGCGTGCCGCGGCGACGCAGGTGACGCTGAAGCGCCTGACGACGATCGCCACCGACTTCTCCGGCAGCGCCAACGGGCTGCTCGGTGTGAACGCGGCGGATGCGACGCTGCTGGCGCAATCCGCGCGCACCGCGCTGCAGGAAGTGGCCGGCCTGCTGAACGACCGCTTCGGGGGCGAGGCGCTGTTCGGCGGCGCCGACCTGACGAATGCGCCGCTGCCCGGCGACATCACCGAAAGCGGCATGTTCGAGCAGATCCGCGCGGCGCTGGCCGGCATGGGCGAAGGCGACGGCGCCGCGGTGCGCGAATCGGTGAAGCAGATCGGCGCGAGCAACGAGCCGGGCGTCACCCCGTTTTCGGACTATGCCACCGCGGCGGCGGCGGGGACGGTGGACGACCCGCGACGGTCCGTTCCGGTGGAGGCCGGCGTGACCGTCGAGATCGGCCTCTATGCCAACCGCAACGCGGCCGCCTATGCCTCGACCGATCCGGACAGCACCGGGTCGTGGTCGCGCGACCTGCTGTATGGCCTGTCCGTGCTCGCCAATCTGGGGCCGGAGCAGGCGGCGAATCGCGACGACTTCACACAGGTGGTGCAGGGCGCCATCGGCGCGCTGCGCGCCGGCCTCGCCGGGGTGACGGAGGAAGCCGGCGCGCTGGGCACGACGGAGAAGCGCCTGGCTGAATCGCGACGGCACCACGAGGAGGTGGGGCAGCAGATCGAGCAGCAGGTCTCCGGCCTGGAGGATGTGGACCTGGCCGAGACGATCACGCGGCTGCAGGGCACGCAGGCGCAGCTGGAGGCCAGCTACCGCGTGCTGGCCATGCTGGGCGACCTTTCGCTGACCAAGTTCCTGCGCTGAGCGCTCGTGCATTGATGCCCGGAAGCGCCACCGGCGCGGACGAAGCCCGAACGCCATCAACCGGCATCAAGGCGCGGTCTCGAAACCTTCTTGCGCGCTGAGGCCAGGCGGCGGGGCGCCGCCGCCGCTTCAGAACAGCCGCCGGTTGCCGATCCCGGCGGGGCCGACGCTGTCGGGCACATGCGGGGCGCGCGCCGTGACGAGGCGCGCTGCCGTCGGCGCCCCCGCCCGCGCCGCGGGCATCGCCAAGCCCCGCGCCGCTTGAGCCAGCTCGGCCCGTGTTGCGGGGCGGGTCGTGCGGCCCACCAGCGGGATCGGCGCCTGGCGATAGGCGGCGAGGGCGCCGGCCGTGGCAGGCGCGGCGAACAGCAGCGCGGCGGCCTGCGGCGATGACAGCGGCGGCGCCGCCGTCGGCGCGCGGCGCTCGCGTTCCAGCACCTGGGCCAGCCGCGCACGATAGGCTTCCGCCCGTGCCGGCGTCTGCGAATGATAGTGGCCGGCGGCGGTCATCCAATCCCCGGCGCGGGCCTGCAGGGCGCGCAGGAAGCGCGCGGCGTAGCGGGCATTGGCCATCGGATCGAAGGCCTCCTCCAGATTGGCGAAGGCGTCCGGGTGATGGCGCAGGTTGACCTGCATGCAGCCCACATCTATCGACTGCACGCCAGCGTCGCGCAGCGCCTGCACCGCGGCGATGGCGGCCTCACGGGATGGGTAATAACTGCCCCGCCCCTCGGCATTAATTGTCCAGGGCCAAGGATCGAAGCCGCCGGTTTCCGGGTCGCGCCTTCCGCTTTCGACCCGCCCGATGCCGAGCAGAAGGCGGTCGGGGATGCCCTGCGCGGCCTCCGCCGCCGCGATCGCGGCGCGACACAAGGCTGTCTGCGCCTGCAGGGATGCGATCGGCAGCAGCAGGAAAAGCAGGGCCAGTCGGATGATCGTGCACATGCCGCGTGCTTCGCAAGCGCCGTGCCATCGGCCGCGACGCCTGGTGCGAGCGCCGCGCCCGCCGTTCACAGCGCGGCAACCCTCGCCTCGGAAAACGCTGCCCGTGACACACAGCGAGGTGCCCCTGACATGCTGCGCATCGCCGCCCCCACCCGCACCGTCCCGCTGCATGGCCTTGCCGCGCGGGGCCCGGCGCGTGGCGACTTCGCCGCGCTGCTGTCGGACGGCGCCGAGGCGCGTGGCGCCGCCGCCGCCGGCGGCGTGATCGGCAGCGGCGCGTTGCTCGCCATCCAGGGCCAGGCCGGGCAGGACCCGCCGCCGCGCCGCCGCCGCCCGCCACGCGACGTGGCCGCGCAGGGGCTGGAGATGCTGCGCGACCTGCAGCGCGGCCTGCTGGGCCTTGCCGCGATTCCGCTGGAGCGCATGGCGGATCTGGCGGCGGAGGCGGAGCTTGAGGCGCGCGACGGCGGCGAAGGCGCGCGGTTCTGCGCCCCCATCGCGCTCCGCCTGCGCGTGGAACTCGCCAAGCGCGAAGCGCGCGGCGCGGCGTGACGCGCATGGCACGCATCCTGCCGGAACCCGGCCAGGCAGGCGCCACCGCCGCGCCGGATGGCGTCGCGCGGCCGCTGCGCATCCTGCTCGGCGCCGAGGGCGCCGAGCGCGCCGTGCTGGCGGGGCAGCTCGCGGGCGAATCGCGGCTGGTGGAGAGCCACGGCTGGCTGGAACAGGTGGCGCCCGCCGCCCTGCGGCGCGGGCCCTTCGATGCCATCGTCCTGGCCGGCGGCGCGGCGCCGGATGGGGCGATGGCGGCGCTGCGCGACATCCGCCGCCAGGGTCTCGGCGTGCCCGTGCTGCTGCTGGCGCCGCGCCAGGATGCCGACGAGGCCTTCGAGCAGGGCGCCGACGAGGTGGTGGCCGCGCCGGCCATCCCGGCGGTGATCCTGGCGCGGCTGCATGCCATGGTGCGGCGAATCGCCGGCCATGCCGGCGCGCCGCTGGTCTGCGGCAATGTGGCGCTGGACCGCGCCCGGCAATCGGTCGCCGTCGATGGTCGCCCGGTGGCGGTGACGACGCGGGAGTTCGAGGTGCTGGAGGCGCTGCTGTCACGGCGCAGCGCGCTGCTGAGCAAGGAGCGCTTCATGAACCGCCTCTACGGCGAGGCGGAGGGGCCGGACCAGCGCATCATCGACGTCTTCATCTGCAAGCTGCGCCGCAAGCTGGCCGCCGCCGGCGCGGCGGAGATCGTCCGCACCGTATGGGGCCTGGGCTATATGGCGGAGGATCCGGGGCCGGCGGCGGTCTTTGCCGCGCGCGCCCGCCATGCCGCCTCGCATGGCCCGGGCGATGCCGGCCTCGACCTGGCCGGCGCCTGAGCCGCGGCGCGGAACGTCCGGACAATGGCCAGCAAGGGCAAGGCCGGCGCCAACGCGCCGATCATCGTCAAGAAGGTGATGGCGGAGGAGGAGCACGGCCATCACGGCGGGGCCTGGAAGATCGCCTATGCCGACTTCGTCACCGCGATGATGGCCTTCTTCCTGCTGATGTGGCTGGTGAATGCGACCACGGAGACCCAGCGCAGCGGCATCGCCGACTATTTCGCACAGCCCAACATCCTGGCCCGCGGGCCCAGTGGCTCCGGCCAGCCCTTCGGCGGCAGCAGCCTGAACAGTGCCGGGCAGCTCGTCGCCGACCAGCCGATGGTGCCGCAGCTGCGCCAGGCGCCGCCGGGGCCGGATGCGGATGAGGAGCAGGAGGAGCAGGCGCCGGCGGAGCCTGCCCGCCCGCGCTTCCGCCGCGCGCCGCCATCCCCGCCCGGCGAGGTGGATGAGGCCCAGCAGCAGGCGGAGGCGGCGCGCCGCCAGGAACTGGCCCAGGCGGCGGAGCAGATCCGCCAGGCGATCCGCAGCGACGCCGCGCTGGCGGAACTCGGCCGGCAGCTGATGGTGGAGGAGGTGCCGGAGGGCCTGCGCATCCAGCTGGTGGATGCCGAGGGCCGGCCGGTGTTCCAGACCGGCCAGGCGGCGCCGAACGAGCGCGGCCGGGCGCTGCTGGCGCGCGTCGCCGGCGTGCTCGCCGGCCTGCCGCATCCCGTCGAGATCACCGGCCACACCGATGCCTCGCCCTTCCGCGGTGGCGGCGACCGGTCCAACTGGGACCTCTCGGCGGAACGCGCCAATGCGACGCGACGGCTGCTGGTGGAAGGCGGGGTGGCGGAGCGGCGGATGGTCGGCGTCTCCGGCCGCGCCGACCGCGACCTGCTGGTGCCGGGCAATCCGCTGGATGCCGGCAACCGGCGGGTTGCCGTGCTGATGCTGATCCCCGTGCCTGGAGGCTCCGCGCCATGACCGTCATCGGCGGCTTCGTCTTCATGCTGGCCTGCGTCTTCGGCGGCTACATGGTGGCAGGCGGCCATATGGGGCCGATCCTGCATGCCCTGCCCTTCGAGATGCTGATCATCGGCGGCGCCGCGGTCGGCACCTTCCTGATGTCGAACTCGATGTCGGACGTGAAGCACACGCTGGCGGCCATCGGCAAGGCGATCAAGGGCGGACGCTACAAGACGCAGGACTATCTCGACCTCGGCGCGCTGCTGCACCGGCTGCTGCGCGTGGCGCAGCAGAAGGGCGCGGCGGGGCTGGAGCCGCATATCGAGAAGCCGGAGGAAAGCCCGATCTTCGCCGCCTATCCGCGCATCGCGAAGGACCACCACGCGGTGCACCTGATCTGCGACTACCTGCGCATGGTCGGCATGAATGCCGACGATCCGCACCAGATCGAGGACATCATGGCCGCCGAGCTGAAGAAGGTGCGGAACGAGGAGCTGCACGCGGCGCATGCGCTGCAGAACGTGGCGGATGCGCTGCCGGCGCTGGGCATCGTCGCCGCCGTGCTCGGCGTCATCAAGACCATGGGATCGATCGACAAGCCGCCCACCGTGCTGGGCGCGATGATCGGCAGCGCCCTGGTCGGCACCTTCCTCGGCGTGCTGCTGGCCTATGGCATGGTGGGGCCGCTGGCGGTGCGGCTGAAGGGCGTGGTGGAGGAGGAGGCGCGCTTCCTGGAAGTGATCCGCGCCGTGCTGGTGGCGCATCTGCACGGCAACGCACCGCAGGTGGCGGTGGAGGTGGGGCGCAAGACCATGCCCTCCGGCCTCATGCCCAACTTCGCGGCGATGGAAGCCGCGCTGCAGGAAGCGCGCTGAGGCGCGGCCTCAGCCCGCGGGCTTCAGCCGCCCGGCTTCACCCAGCCCTCACCGCCCGGCGGCCGCTGCAGCATCGGGCGCTCGATGATCTCGCCCAGCGTGGCGTAGAAGGGGCCGCCGAGGCGCGCCACGGGGCGCAGGGCGGCGCTGTCCACGCGGGTGCCGTCATACACATCGCCGCGCAGGTGAAAGGCCACCACCTCCCCGATGTAGAGCGTGTTGATGCCGCGGCCGAGCGGCACGATCCGGTCCAGCCGGCATTCCATCTGCACCGGCGCGGCGGCGATGCGCGGCGGGCGCACCAGGCGGCTGGGCAGCAGGGCGAGGCCCAGCGCCTCCGCCTCGCTCACCTCCGGCGGGAAGTCCTGGGCCGATTGGTGCATCGCCTCCATCGTCGCCTCGGTGGCGACATTGACCACGAATTCGCCGCTGTCGCGGATGTTGCGCGCGGTGTCCTTCACCTGGCCGTCGGTGCCGGCGCGGGTGGCGATGTTGATGGCCAGCATCGGCGGGCTGGTGGCAACGTAGTTGTAGCTGCTGAAGGGCGCGGCGTTGACCCGGCCCGCGGCATCGATGCTGGTGATCCAGGCGATCGGCCGCGGCACCACGCAGCCGACCAGCAGCCGGTAGGCGGTGGCGGTGTCGAGCGTCGCGCCATCCACGAAGGCGAAAGCGGTGTCCTGGTCCATCGGTGCGGGGCGTCCTGCGTCTGGCGGGCGCAGGCTACAGGCGGGGCGGGGGGTGGCGCCATCCCTCTTCAGCCAGACTTATGACCTTTTGCGCCACCCGGCCCGGGCTTCAAGCCGGCGCCCATCCGCGCCATATCGGCGCCCTGCCGCTGGGAGATGCCTGCATGACCGACCGCGCCATCCTGTCGCTGCACCAGGCGCTGCGCGACGATATCGGCGACCTGACCACGCGCCGGCCGCTGCCCGGCCCGGGGCTGGACCAGGTGGACCCCTTCCTGTTCCTCAACCATCACGGCCCGCAGAGCTACCCGCCCGGCAACCATGGCCTGCCCTTCGGCCCGCATCCGCACCGGGGGTTCGAGACGGTGACCTTCATCCTGGAAGGCGAATTGGCGCATCTGGACAGTGGCGGGCATGAAAGCATCATCCGCGCCGGCGGCGTGCAGTGGATGACCGCCGGCGCCGGCCTGGTGCATGCCGAGGTCTCGCCCGAGGCGTTCAAGCGCCAGGGCGGCGCGCTGGAGATCCTGCAACTCTGGGTGAACCTGCCGGCCCGGCTGAAGATGACGCCGCCGCGCTACACCGGGCTGCAGCAGGCGGATCTGCCGACCCTGAACCGCGATGAGGGGCGGGTGAGGGTGGAGCTGGTGGCCGGCGAACTGGACGGGCAGGCGGGGCCGGTGGCCTCGCCCAGCGGCATCTTCATGGCGGTGCTGCGCTTCGCGCCGGGCGGGGCGCTGCGCCTGCCGGTGCCGCCGGGCGCCAATGTCTTCCTCTACGCCGTGCGTGGTGCGCTGCAGGTTGGCGGGCAGGCGCTGCCGGAATGGCACCTGGCGCGGCTGGGCGATGGCGATGCGGTGTCGCTGGCGGCGCCCGAAGGCGGGCTGGCGCTGTTCGGCCACGCCATGCCGTTCGGCGAGCCGGTGGTGTCGCATGGCCCCTTCGTGATGAACACGCGGGAGGAGATCCTGGCGGCCATCCGCGACTACCAGGCGGGCCGCTTCGGCAGCCTGTGACGGGGTTCGGCCAGGGGGTGGGCCCGGGAGGTTCAGCCCGGGCGGCGGATCGGATGGATCGGCGCGCCGGCGGGCGGGGGAGGCGGCGCGCTGCCCAGCCTGTGCAGCGTGGCGCCGCCCACGGTCATCGCCATGCGCACCGCCTCCGACAGGCTGCGCGCCTCCAGCTTCGTCATCAGGTTGGCGCGGTGGATCTCCACCGTGCGGGGGCTGATGCCCAGGCGCTGCGCGATCACCTTGTTCTGATGCCCGGCCACCATGCCCTGCAGCACCTCCGTCTCCCGCGGTGACAGCCGCGCCAGGCGGCGCTGCGCGGCCTGCGCCGCCTCGGCCTCGTCGCGCCGGGCCAGCGCGGCGGCGGCGGCATCCAGCAGCGCTTCGCCGGCGAAGGGCTTCTGCAGCATGTCGCAGGCGCCGGCCTTCATCATGCGCACGGCCAGGGGCACGTCGCCATGCGCGGTGATGACGACGATCGGGTGGCGCAGGCCGCGGGAGGACATCTCCCGCAGCACCGCGATGCCGTCGGTATTGGGCATCCGCACATCCAGAACGACACACCCGAAGGGCAGGTCGGGCGTCGCCCGGCGCAGGAAATCCTCGCCACCGGCGAAGGTCTCGACCGCGTAGCCGGCGGCGCCGAGCAGCAGCGCGAGGGAGCGGCGCACCGCCGCCTCGTCGTCCACCACGTAGCCGAAGGCGCCATCAGGCGGCATCGCGTGTCTCCTCCCCTGCATGCGGTGGCGCCTGCAGCGCCGGGATCGTGAAGTGGAACACCGTTCCGCCGCCCGGGTTCGGTCGGCAGCCGAGACGGCCGCCATGTTCCTCCACGATGGCGCGGGAAATCGCGAGGCCGACGCCCATGCCGTCGCGCTTGGTGGTGACGAAGGGCTGGAACAGCCGGGTGCCGATCTCCGGCGCCAGGCCGGGGCCGCTGTCCGCCACCTCCACCAGATGCGGGCCCGGCTGGTCCGCGGCGCCGTGCAGGCGCAGCACGACCTCCCGCTGCGGCTGGTGCTCCGTCGCCTCGATGGCATTGCGGACCAGGTTCACCACCACCTGGCGGATCTGCACCGGGTCCACCAGCGCCGGCAGCGCCCGCGGCGCGGGTTCCAGCCGCAGCGTGATGCCGTGCTGCCGGGCCCCGCCCAGGGCCAGGCTGGCCGCGTCCCCGACCAGGGCGTTCAGGTCGGCGGCCTCGCGTTCGCCCTCGCTGCCGCCGATGAAGTCGCGCAGGCGGCGGAGGATGGCGCCGGCATGCACGCCCTGGTCGGCGGCCTCGCGCATCGCCGCGCGGGCCGCGGCCAGGTCGCCGGCCGCCGGCGTCTCGGCCGCCAGCAGGCGCAGCGCGGCTTCGGTGAAGCTGACGCTGGCAGTCAGCGGCTGGCTGATCTCATGCGTCAGCGTGGTGGCAAGGGCGCTCATATCGGCCAGGCGGGCGACATGGCGCAGCTCCGCCTGGGTGTCGCGCAGGCGGTTTTCCGCCTCGCGCAGGGCGGTGATGTCGGTGCTGGCCTGGACCACCGCGACCGGCACGCCGCCGGGGCCGAGCCGCAGCGACCAGTGGCTGGCCACCAGCAGCTGCCGGCCATCCCGGTGCCGCTGGCGGATCTCGCCCTGCCAGCCGCCGGTGGCCAGCAGCCGGGCCTGGATCTGTGGCATCGGCTCGGGAAACGCGCTGTCCAGAAGCGCCTGCGTCAGGCGGCCGGTGGCCTGCGCCGGGGTCCAGCCGAACAGATGCTGCATGCCGGTGGTCCAGAGCAGGATCCGCCCCTCCGGCGTCACCACCTGCACCTGCGCCAGGTCCAGCGCGGCCAGCATCTCCTCGCTTTCCCGCAGCCGGGCGGCGGCGTCGCGCCGGGCCGTGGCCAGGGCGTCGGCCACCGCCGCCACCTCCCGCACCTGGCTGGCGAGCGGGGGCATGTCCTGCCCCGGCAGGCTGGCGGCGGCGGCCAGGGCATGCATCGGGCGGACGATGCGCCGGGCGAAGGCCAGTGCCAGGGCGGCGGCGAGGCCGGCGAGCAGCACGGCGATGCCCGCCGCCATCCACAGGCGCTGGCGCAGCGGCGCGGCGAAGGCGGCGCGCGGCAGGAACACCCAGGCGGTCCAGCCGGACACCGCGGCCTCGGCGTGGGCGACCAGCACCTCCACCCCGTCGCCATCCAGGCTGCGGCGCCAGCCGAGGCCGGGCGGCGGGCCTTCCGCGGCGTTCGGGCGCAGCAGGCCGACAAAGCGCGCGGCGTCGCGGCTGCGGGCCAGGATGCGGCCGCTGCGGTCGGTGAGGGTGGCGACCATGCCCGCCGGCAGCGCCTCGTCCTGCAGCAGCCCGGCCAGGTCGGCCAGGCCCAGGCGCAGGCTGAGCAGCTGGTCCGGCCGGCCCGGCACCGGCGCCAGGATGGCGAAGGCGGGCGCCCCGCCTGGCGTCTCCAGCAGCCCGGTCACCTGCGGGCGGCCGGTGGCGCGGGCGGTGGCCTCGGCCTGCGGATCACGTGCCGCGCCAGGGGGCAGGGTGCCGGCCAGGGCCTGGGCGGCGGCACCCTGGCGCAGCAGCAGCACGGCGCCGGCGACGCCCGGCAGGCGGCGCAGCCGCTCGCGGAACGCCGCCAGATCGCCGGACAGCAGGTGGTCGGAGCTGGCCAGCACCTCCGCCACCGCCTGCAGGGTGGTCAGGCCGTGATCCAGCGAGGTGGCAAGGTGGCGGGCGGCGTCGCGGGCGGCGTCCTGGCGGCCGGCACGCTCCGCCCCGGCGATGCGGAGCAGCAGATAGGCCTCCAGCGCCAGCATCGGCAGCAGCAGGGCGCCGCAGAGCAGGCCGAGATGCCAGGCGATGGGCCGGCCCGGTGCAGCATTCGGTCCTGCCGCCCTGTCCCGACCCGCCATGCCGTCCACCCCGCGCGATCACATCCGCCGGGGAAGAACCGCGCGAAGCCGCGCCGGTTGCACCGGCGGTTGCGCTTCGGCCCGGCCGGGTGCTGCGAGAGAATGCCGGAAGCAGCGCCTTCGCATCGGTTCCCTAGGTAGCACCCCGGGCCTGCGGCCTGCCGCCGCCGGTGCCTAGTCTCGGCTGATGAGGGCGGGAAGGAGGCGGCGGTGATGCGGCATGGATGGATCGGGGCGATCGGCCTGGCGTTCCTGCTGCCGGCGCTCGCGCTGGGCCAGGGCAACGACGCCACCACCGCCACCTCCGCCGCCAGCAACGCGGTGGACCGGGCCGCGCCGGTCGGCGTGCTGACGACGAGTTCCGTGACCACCGGCAGCAGCGGTCCGCCGACCGAAGGGGGGACGCAGGTGCCGGAAGGGGCGAGCTGGCGCGTCCGCGTGCTGGCGCCCGTCTGCAACGCCGTGGACCCGGCCCTGGTCCGCGAGTGTCGCCTGAAAAGCGGTATGCCGGAGGAAGCCCAGCCATGACCGCCGACCTGACCCGCCGTGACCTGCTGGCCGCCGGTGGCACCGCCGCAGCCAGCCTGCCGCTGGCCGCCCATGGCCAGGGGATGCCCGGCCACGCGCAGGGCCAGGCGGCCCAGGCGCCGCCGCGCGTCTGGCGCTTCTTCAACGAGGCCGAGGCCCGGCTGGTGACCGCCATGGTGGACCGTCTGATCCCGGCCGATGCCGAGTTCACCGGCGCGGCCGGTGCCGGCGTGCCGGAATACCTCGACGGCCAGCTTGCCGGCGCCTGGGGACATGGCAACCGCCTGTACCGCCTGGGGCCGTTCCAGCAGGGCACGCCGGAGCAGGGCTACCAGCTGCCCTTCACGCCGGCGGAGCTGTACCGCCTGGCGTTGCCGGCCTTCGCCGCCTGGGTCCGCCAGGGCTATGGCAGCGGCTTCGAGGCGCTGCCCGGCGCGCTGCAGGACGAGGCGCTTTCCAGGGCGGAGACCGGCGAGGCCGGCTTCGAGCAGGTGTCGTCCGCCGTCTTCTTCGAGACGCTGCTGGCCAATACGGTGGAGGGCTTCCTCTCCGACCCGATGTATGGCGGCAACCGCGATTTCGTCGGCTGGCGCATGGTGGGCTTCCCCGGCCCCTATGCCGGCTATGTCGACCTGCTGGAGCGCCACGACCTGCGCTTCACCCGCGCGCCGCGCGGCATCGCCGAGGCGATGCAGGAACACGCCGCGCACCACCGCGCGCCCACCCCGCAGCGCTGAGGAACCAGGCCATGGCAAGACGCCTTCCCGAGGTGGATGTGGTGCTGGTCGGCATGGGCTGGACCGGCGCGCTGCTGGCCAAGGAACTGACCGATGCGGGGCTCCGCGTGGTCGGGCTGGAACGCGGCGTGCCGCGGCAGACGGTGCCGGACTTCCAGACGCCGACCATGCATGACGAGCTGCGCTACGCGGTGCGGCACGGGCTGATGCTGGACCCGGCGACGGAGACGCTGACCTTCCGCAACTTCACCGGGCAGACGGCGCTGCCGATCCGCCAGCTGGGGTCCTTCCTGCCCGGCGCCGGGCTGGGCGGCGCGGGCGTGCACTGGAACGGCCAGACCTGGCGCTTCCACGCCAGCGACTTCAACCTGCGCACGCACACCGAACAACGCTATGGCCGCGACATCATCCAGGAGGGGCTGACGATCCAGGATTGGGGCCTCAGCTACGACGAGCTGGAGCCCTACTACGACCGCTTCGAGAAGATCTGCGGCATCGGCGGCAAGGCCGGCAACCTGCGCGGCGTGATCCAGCCCGGCGGCGATCCCTTCGAGGCGCCCCGGTCCAGTGAATACCCGCTGCCGCCCATGCCCATGCCGCTCGGCCCGACGTTGTTCGCGCAGGCGGCGGAGCAGGTGGGCGCGCATCCCTTCCCGCTGCCCTCGGCCAATCTCTCCCGCCCCTACACCAACAGCTATGGCTGCCACCTGCAGCCCTGCAACGCCTGCGGCTTCTGCGAGCGCTTCGGCTGCGAGCACTTCGCCAAGTCCAGCCCGCAGGTCTGCGTGCTGCCGGTGCTGATGGGGCGCGAGAATTTCGAGCTGCGCACGCGCAGCACGGTGACGCGGGTGAACTACGACAGCACCGCGAAGCGGGCCACCGGCGTGACCTATATCGACGCCATGGGGCAGGAGGTGGAGCAGCCGGCGGGCATCGTCGCGCTGTGCGCCTTCTCCTACCACAATGTGCGGCTGCTGCTGCTGTCCGGCATCGGCCAGCCCTACGACCCGGCGAGCGGCGAGGGGGTGGTGGGGAAGAACTACACCTACCAGACCATGGCCGGCGTCAGCGTGTTCCTCGACGGGCAGAAGAACATCAACCCCTATATGGGCGCGGGCGCGCTCGGCATGGCGGTGAATGACTGGCAGGGCGATGTCTTCGACCATTCGGGCCTGGGCTTCATCGGCGGCGCCTATCTCGGCGGGCTGCAGACCGGCGGGCGGCCGATCGAGTATCACCCGGTGCCGTCGGACACGCCGCGCTGGGGCGGGGCCTGGAAGCAGGCGGTGCGGCAGCACTACAACAGCACCCTCGGCATCTCGGTGCATGGCTCCTCCATGCCGCACCGCTACAACTACCTGGACCTGGACCCGACCTATCGCGACGGGCTGGGCCAGCCGCTGCTGCGCATGACCTTCGACTTCCCGGCCAATGACCGGCTGATGGCGGACTACCTGACCGACCGGGCGCTGGAGATCGGCCGCGCCATGGGCGGGCGGGTCGAGGCCAGCCGCCGCACCGGCCATTACTCCATCGTCCCCTACCAGACCACGCACAACACCGGCGGCGCCATCATGGGCGCGAACCCGCGGGAGAGCGTGGTGAACCGCTACCTGCAGCATTGGGACGCGCACAACCTGTTCGTGATGGGTGCCTGCGTCTACCCGCACAATCCGGGCTTCAACCCGACCGGCACCGTGGGCGCGCTGGCGCTGTGGGCGGCGCGCGCGATCCGGGAGGACTACCTGGCCGACCCGCGGCCGCTGGTGCAGGCATGAGGCGGTTCCTGGCCTTCGCCCTGGCGCTGTGCGTCACTTCCGCCGTCGCGGCGGCGCAGCTTCTGGGGGTGGATCCCGACCGGCGGCAGGTCGAATCCGGGCGCGCCGTGGCCGCCGGGGCGGGCGGGCAGGGGCAGCAGGGCGCCTGCTTCCGCTGCCACGGCTTCGACGGCGCCGCCGAGCACGCCGCCGCCTTCCCCGCCCTGGCGGGGCAGAGCGCGGAATACCTGCTGGCGCAGCTGGAAGCCTATGCCTCCGGCGCGCGGGCCAACCCGATCATGCAGCCGATCGCCGCGGCGATGACGCCGGAGCAGCGGCGGGACGTGGCGGTCTACTACGCCGCGCAGCCGCTGCCGGGCGGCCGGGCGCGGCCGCAGGGCGACGCGGCGCTGCTGCAACTCGGCGGCGTGCTGTCGGCCATCGGCTCGGCGGAGCGCGGCATCCAGGCCTGCCAGAACTGCCACGGGCCGGGCGGCATCGGCGTGCCGCCGACCTATCCGCGCCTGGCCGGCCAGCCGGAAGCCTATCTGGCCGCCACGCTGCGCGCCTGGAAGACCGGCGAGCGGCCCTCGACGGCGCCGCGGATGACCATGGCGATCATCGCCCGGCGGCTGACGGAGCAGGACATCGCGGCGGTGGCGCGCTACTTCGCGGCCGTGCCCGCCGGGCCGGTGCAGCGCGCAAGGGGGGTGCTGCCATGAGGATGCGCTGGCCATTGCTCGGCGCGCTGCTGCTGGCCGGCGGCGTGCTGGCCCAAGGGACGAACCAGGGGGCGAACCAGGGCGGCGCCTTCTACGGCATGAGCCCGCTCTGGCCCGCGCCGCGGCAGGCGGCGACGCCGGCCGGCGATCCCCTGGCCGGGCTCGACGTGGCGCAGGGCAATGATGCGCTGCACGCCCGCGCCTGCGTCACCTGCCATGGGCTGGACGGGCATGGCGGCGGCAGCGGCGCCTTTCCGAACCTGGCTGGGCAGCCAGCCTGGTATCTCTACAAGACGCTGCAGGATTATTCCGCCGGCCGCCGGCCCAATGCGGCGATGACGCCGATCGCCCGCGCGCTGACCGACCGGCAGATGCAGGACGTGGCCGCCTGGTACGCCTCCCGGCCCCTGGTGTCGGCGGCGGCACCGGTGGAGGCGGGGGTCACCATGCGGCAGATCGGCGGCAGCCTCGCGGCGGTGGGCGTGCCGGCGCGGGGCGTCTCCGCCTGCACCAACTGCCACGGCGCCGTGGGCGAGGGCCAGGCGCCGAGCATCCCGGCGCTGGCCGGGCAGTATGCGCCCTATCTGGCGCTGCAATTGCGGCTGTGGAAGCAGGGCGCGCGCGGCGGCGACCCGCTGGATGTGATGGCGCGCATCGCCGCCGGCATGACGGAACGGGAAATCGACGCCGTCGCCGCCTATTACTCTGGCCTCCGGCCCGGCGGCGGCCTCGCGGCCGAGGCCGGCACGCCGGCCGTGCCCGCTGCCGCCGTGACGGGGGCGCCCCCGCCCGGCGGCCGGTGAGCGCCCGGCCTGCCGCGCGGCGTGGCGCTGGCCCGCCTTGCGAAGGAGGAGGTCCGCTCGGCGACGCTGGCGCCCATCGCAGCAAGGCCCGCCATGGGTGCCGAGCCCGCGCGGTGCCGGCCGGGGGGGGCGTCGGGCCGCCGGATCTCCTGCGCCGAAGCGGCCTCAGAGCCGCCCGATGAAGCCCAGCACCGCGTCGTTGAAGGCTTCCGGCTGTTCCATCGGCACGGAATGCCCGGCATCGGCGATCGCCACGAGTTGCGCCTGCGGCAGGTGGCGCAGCCAGCGGGCCATCAGCACCGGCGGCGCATAGAGGTCGGCGCTGGCGGTGATGGCCAGCACGGGCAGGCGGATGGCGGCGACCTTGGCGAAGGTGTTGGGCGTGCGCAGCGGCGGCTGGTTCGGCGTGTCCTTCTGCCGCGCCTGTTCCTGCGCATGCTCCCATGCCCGCACCCGGTCCGGATACAGGGCGCGGAAGGAGGGGCCGATCTCGCGGAAGCTTTCCGGCAGGGCGCGGAAGCCCTCGAACTGGATGTTGGCGCTGAGCTGCTGCATCTCCGGCTCCGCGAAGGATCCGTTGCTGGCGGCGATGGTCAGGCTCAGCAGGCGGTCCTGGCGCCAGGCGGCGTAGTCCAGCGCGCAGAAGCCGCCGCCGGCAACGCCCAGCAGGTGAAAGCGCGGCAGGTCGAGATGGCCGGCCAGCGCGTCCAGATCCTGCGCCACGCTGGCGGGCTGCGGGCCGGTGGCGGGGTCCGCCAGGCTGGCGCCCCAGCCGCGCCGGTCGAAGGCCAGCACGCGGTGGCCGGCGGCGGCGAAGGCGGCGAATTGGGGGTCCCAGCTGGCGCTGGTGCCGGTATTGGCGTGCAGCAGGACGATCGGCGCGCCGGTGCCGCCGCTGTCGCGGTAGCACAGACGGACGCCGGGCAGGATGGCTTCGCGCGGTGGCGGGGTGGCGGGGCCGGCTTGCGGCGTTTCGGTCACGAGCGGCGTTCCGGAGATCAGGCCGGGGCGAGGGTAGGGCGAGGCGCCGGGACCTGTCGAGCCATGGGCCGCTGCCCGCCCCCCTCCAACGCAGGGCCCGAGCGGCCCTGCGACGCTGCAAGGCTTGCGAAGGCGCTGGCGCCTGCGCAGCCAGGGATTCGGGGAGGCCCGATCGTCGCGACGGTTCCACCTCGTGGAAACCTCGAAGCCGGGCGTTTCGAAGGGCGGCGGGCCCACCGTCAGCGCGGCGGCCGCGTCGTCGAGGCCTTCCGGTCGCGGCACCGGGACCCGAGCGGCGCCCTCCGCGCCGAGATCATCGTCCAGGGCTGAGGGCGGGCGCGCCTGGCCCCCTCGGAGACCATGGACGAACGGGGTAGGTAGGACCTGAACCCGTGCCTCAATCGCTGGCGGGGACGCAGGGGGCTTGGTGCGGGCGGTCGGAATCGAACCGACACTCCTCTCGGAACCGGATTTTGAGTCCGGCGCGTCTACCAGTTCCACCACGCCCGCGCGGGGCCGATGATAGCGGAAGTCCGCCTCAGGGGGAACCGTCCGGCGCGGGGACGGTGCGGGTGGCGAAGTCCGCCGGGCTGGTGATCTCCAGCAGTTCCAGATCCTCGGCATGCGCCACCTCCACATGGCGGATGCCGGGCGGCTGCAGCACCGAATCGCCGGGCCGGAAGGTGACCTCGCCGATGTCCTCATAGGTGAAGGTCACCCAGCCGCGCAGGACGTAGACCAGCTGGAAGCCGAGGTCATGCGTGTGCCATTGCGGCGCCGCCCCGGTGCCGGGCACGGCGCGGATCACATGCGCGCCGAAGGCCCCGCCGGTGGCCGCGCGCACGCCCAGGTCACGATAGGCGAAGAAGGCGCGCAGCCCGGTTTCATAGGTCGCCTCCGCGGCGCGGCTGACCGTGGTGCGGGGCGGCTGGTTCTGGTCGGGCATGGCGTGTTTCCTCCGGCATGGGGATGCAGACCTAGCACGGCCGCCGGTGCAGCACGGCTTCCGGGTGATCCCGCCCGACGGCTCACGATCGCGTGACCAAGGGGCAACCGATACGCTTGCATCGTGTTAGGCTGGGTCATGCAGGATTTTCCCACCGCGCCGGACAACGCGGCGCTTTTTCTCGACTTCGACGGCACGCTCGTCGAGATCGCGGAACGACCCGACGCCGTCCGCGTGCCCCCCGACCTTCCGCCGCTGCTGGAGCGGCTGTCCCGCCACCTGGACGGGGCGCTGGCCATCGTCTCCGGCCGCCCGCTGGCGGAGCTGGACCATTTCCTGCCCGGGCCGGTGGCCAAGGCCGGCAACCATGGCGCGGCGCTGCGCCGCCGGCCGGATGGCGCGGTGGAAAGCCCGGCCCTGGCCTCGCCGCCCGCGGCCTGGCGGGCCCGCACCCAGGCGCTGACCGAGGCCTTCCCCTCCGCCTTCATTGAGGACAAGGCGCATGGCTTCGTGCTGCACTACCGCCAGGCACCGGAAGCCGGGGCGGTGTTCCGTGACCTCCTGGAATCCCTCGTCGCGGAAGCACCGGAGCATTTCGCGCTGCTGCCCGCCCGCATGGCGTGGGAGGTGACGCCGCGTGGCGTTTCCAAGGCCACCGCCGTCACCAGCCTGATGGCCCACCCGCCCTTCGCCGGCCGCGTGCCGGTCTTCGTCGGCGACGATGTGACGGACGAGGCCGGGATGCAGGCGGCGCGCGAGGCCGGGGGCATCGGCCTGCGGCTGCAGGATGCCTTCGGCACGCCGGGCGATTTCCGCGCCTGGCTGGCGGCGCTGGAGGCGCGCTACGCGCAGGGGCGCGCGGCATGAGCCGGCTTGTCGTCGTCGCCAACCGCGTGCCGGACCCGCGCGAGGGCGGGGCCACGGCCGGCGGCCTGGCGGTTGCCATGAAGGATGCGCTGGCGAAGCGCGATTCGCTGTGGTTCGGCTGGTCCGGCAAGACCGCGGAAGAGACCGGCACGGAAGCCGCGCAGGTCCGCCACGGCAGCACCACCTATGCCACCATCGACCTGGGCCATGACGATTACCGCCACTACTACCAGGGCTTCTCCAACGCCGCGCTGTGGCCGGTGCTGCACTACCGCCTGGGCATCGCCCGCTTCGACCGGCGCGACTATGGCGGCTACACCCGCACCAACGCCGCCTTCGCCGCGGCGCTGGCGCCGCTGCTGCGGCCGGACGACACGATCTGGATCCACGACTTCCACCTGTTCCTGATGGCGGCGGAGCTGCGGCGGCTGGGCTGCCGGCAGCGCATCGGCTTCTTCCTGCACGTGCCCTTCCCGCCGCGCTCCGTCTTCAACGGCCTGCCGCACGCGGCCCAGCTGCTGGAGGGCCTGGCCTCGATGGATGCCATCGGGGTGCAGACGGAGGACGATGCCGAAAACCTGCGCGGCGCGCTGATCGCCGGCGGGATGGGGGAGGCGGCGATGCGCGTCGGCGCCTTCGCCATCGGCATCGACGCCGCCGGCTTCGCCAGCCTGGCGGCGCGTCGCGTCGGCAGCAAGGATGTGGTCCGGCTGCGTGATTCGCTGGCCGGGCGGTCGCTGGCCATCGGCGTGGACCGGCTGGACTACACCAAAGGGCTGCCGCAGCGCATCGCCGGGTTCGGCGCCATGCTGGAGCGCTTTCCACGGCACCGCGGCAAGATCACCTTCCTGCAGGTCGCCCCGGTCAGCCGCGGCGACGTGGCGCAGTATCGCACCCTCCGGCGCGAACTGGATGAGGGGGTGGGCCGGATCAATGGCCAGATGGCGGAGCCCGACTGGGCGCCGATCCGCTACATCACCCGTGCCGTCGCCCGCCCGACCATCGCGGGCTTCATGCGGGTGGCGCGGATCGGGCTGGTGACCCCGCTGCGCGACGGCATGAACCTGGTGGCCAAGGAATTCGTCGCGGCGCAGGACCCGGTGGACCCCGGCGTGCTGGTGCTGTCGCGCTTCGCCGGCGCGGCGGTGGAGCTGGATGGTGCGCTGGTGGTCAACCCGCTCGACCCCGACGACATCGCGGAGGCGCTGGACGTCGCCATGGACATGCCGGCGGATGAGCGGCTGGACCGCTGGAGCCGCATGTGGGCGACGGTGCGCGCCAACACCGCCGCCGCCTGGTGCCGCCGCTTCCTCTCGGCGCTGGAGGGGCATGAGGCGGTGGCGGAGGCGGGGTCTTCGCTGGAGGAGACGCCGAAGCGGCGTCGCGCGAAGCGCGCGGAGGCTTGAGCGCGAAGCGCGCGGAGGCTTGAGCGCGAAGCGCGCGGAGGCTTGAGCGCGAAGCGCGCGGAGGCTTGAGCGCGAAGCGCGCGGAGGCTTGAGCGCGATGCGCGCGGAGGCTTGAGCGCGAAGCGCGCGGGGGTTTTGGCGCGCGAAGCGCGCGGTCTGCCTCAGGGCAGCAGGCGGTGGATGGTCACCTGGCGTTCCTCGCGGTCCTCCAGCTCCCGCGTCGTCGGCACGCGGTGGCGGGAGAGCAGGGTCATGCCGGCCACCGGCAGGTAGGCGCGGCCGGGATCGGCGATCCACACCTCGGCGCCGGCGCCGGCCATGGCGCGCAGCCAGGGCAGGATATGCGCGGTCATCGGCGCCTCGTAGCAGACGTCGCCGGCCAGGATCAGGTCCCAGCGGCAGGCGCTGCCGACCACGTCGCCGGGCGGGGTTGCCACCGCCACGCCGTTCAGCGCCGCGTTGAGCCGGGTGGCGGCGAGCGCCATGTCGTCGATTTCCGCCGCCTCCACCGCCGCGGCCCCGGCCAGGGCGGCGGCGATGGCGCCGATGCCGCAGCCGGCCGCGAAATCCAGCACGCGCTTTCCTGCCGCCAGCGCCGGCGTGTCCAGCACCGTCCGCGCCAGGGCCTGGCCGCCGGGCCAGGCGAAGGCCCAGAAGGGCGGCTCGATGCCTTCCTGCGCCAGCCAGGCCTCGGTGGCCTGCCAGATCGGGGTGATTTCCGTGGCCAGGTGCAGCGCGATCTCGGGCACCAGGGCGGGGCGGGCGATGGCGGTGTGGGCGCGGATGAAGGCCTCGGCGTCGCTCACAGCCGGCCGGCCAGGAAGGCGAGCGCGATGGCGAAGCCGACCTCGCGGTTCGAGCGGAACAGCATCTCGCAGCGCGCCGGGTCGTCGATGTCCAGGGTCAGCACCTGGCGGGCCAGCAGGGCGGCCGCCGGCAGCAATGCCGGCAGGTAGAGCCAGGAAAGGCCGGCCATCCATCCGGCGGCGACCAGCAGCGCCATCATGACCCCGTAGCAGAAGGCCAGGAAGCGCGCCGTGCCCGCGCCAAGCCGCAGCGCCGTGCTGCGGATGCCGACCTGCGCATCATCCTTGCGGTCCTGGTGCGCGTAGATCGTGTCATAGCCGAAGATCCAGAAGAAGCCGGCGGCCCACAGCGCCAGCGCCGGCCAGCCGAGCCCGCCGGTCGCCGCCGCGTAGCCGGTGGGCGCGGCCCAGGAGAACACCAGGCCAAGCACCGCCTGCGGCCAGTCCGTCACCCGCTTGGCCAGCGGATACAGCGCGATCAGCAGCAGGGAGCCGAGCCCGACCAGGATCGCCGTGGGCGGCAGTTGCACCAGCACCAGCAGCCCCGCCACGCACAGCGCCGCCAGGAAGACCAGCGCCTGCAGGGGCGTGACGGTGCCGGCGGCCAGCGGCCGGCCCCGGGTGCGTTCCACCTGCCGGTCCAGGTCGCGGTCCCAGAGGTCGTTCACCACGCAGCCGGCCGCCCGCATGGCGAAGGCGCCGAGGGTGAACAGCAGCGCCAGCCGCAGCCCCTCCGCCCCCTGCGGCGCGGCCAGCGCAAAGGCCCAGAAGCCCGGCAGCAGCAGCAGCCAGGCGCCGATCGGCCGATCGAACCGGCCGAGCAGCGCATAGGGGCGCCAGAAGGGTGGCAGGCGGGCCACCCAGCCGGAGGCGCGGATATCGGTCCAGCCGTTCATGCGCCTATACCTGTCCGCGGAGAATGTGCATGTCCATCCCTCGGCTCTACCACGACGCAGCCCTGGCCGAAGGCACCCTGGTGGAGGCCGCGCCCGGCCAGGCGCATCATCTGGGCACCGTGCTGCGCCGCGGCCCGGGCGATACCGTCCGGCTGTTCAACCCGCGCGACGGGGAATGGTCGGCGACCATCGATTCGATCCGCAAGGATCGCGCCCGATTCGCGGTGGGCGGGCAGGTCCGCCCTGCGGCGGCGGAGCCCGATTGCCGGCTGCTGGTCGCGGCGCTGAAGCGGGACGCGATGGACTGGGTGGCCGAGAAGGCGACGGAGCTGGGCGCCACCCTGATCCAGCCGGTGCTGACCCAGCGCAGCGTCGCGGACCGCGCCAATGCGGCGCGGCTGGCCGCCATCGCCCGCGGCGCGGCCGAGCAATGCGAGCGGCTTGGCGCGCCCGCGGTGGCGGAGGCGCTGCCCCTGCACCGGGTGCTGGCGGCCTGGGACGCGACGCCGCTGGTGGTGGCGATGGAGCGCACGGTGGCGGAGCCGCCCCGCGCCGCGGCCCTGAGGCCGGGCGCGCCGATCGCCCTGCTGGTGGGGCCGGAAGGCGGCTTCACGGCGGCGGAGCTTGACGACCTGCGCCGGCGGCCCTTTGTAGTGCCGGCTGCCCTCGGGCCCCGGATCCTCCGGGCCGAGACCGCGGCCGTGGCCGGGCTTGCGGCGCTGCAGGCGCTCGTGGGCGATTGGGCCTGATCAGCCTGGGCAGCCGCCCCGGCCGAACGCCAGGAAGAGAACGCTGACCTATGTCGAATCCGGGCGAGGCCGATCTGACGCCGATCACCTCCACGCGCCAGCTTTCCGAATGGTTCGCCGCCGGCAGCAAGCCGAAGGCCGCCTGGCGGATCGGCACGGAGCACGAGAAGTTCGGCTTTGCGCGGGCGGGCTTCGCCCCGCCGCCCTATGAGCCGGGCGGCATCCGGGCGATGCTGAAAGGGCTGCAGGCCGAGGGCTGGGCGCCGATCCTCGACTCCGGCCATGTCATCGGCCTGAAGCGGGATGGCGGGTCGGTCAGCCTGGAGCCGGGCGGGCAGTTCGAACTGTCCGGGGCGCCGATGGCCGACCTGCACGAGACCCGGGTGGAACTGGCCGAGCATTTGCGCCGGGTGCATGCGGTGGGCGGGCCGCTCGGCCTGGGCTTCGCGCCGCTGGGCTTCCACCCGATGGCGACGCGGGAGGACATGCCCTGGATGCCGAAGGGGCGCTACGCCATCATGCGGCGCTACATGCCGCAGGTCGGCGGCATGGGGCTGGACATGATGCTGCGCACCTGCACCGTGCAGGTGAACCTCGATTTCGGCGACGAGGCCGACATGGTGGAAAAGCTGCGCGTCAGCCTGGCGCTGCAGCCGCTGGCCACCGCGCTGTTCGCCAATTCCCCGTTCCGGGAGGGCAAGCCCTCCGGCTTCCTGACGCTCCGCGGGCGGGTCTGGACGGACACCGACCCGGACCGCACCGGCATCCCGCCCGTGGCCTTCGAGGAAGGCTTCGGCTTTGCCCGCTTCGCCGAGTTCGTGCTGGACGTGCCGATGTACTTCATCATGCGCGAAGGCCGGTACATCGACGCTGCCGGCGTGCCCTTCCGCGCCTTCGTCGAAGGGCGGGCGGCGAAGCTGGCGGGCCATGAGGCGACGATGGGCGACTGGGCGGACCACGTGACCACCGTCTTCACCGATGTGCGGCTGAAGCGCTTCCTGGAGATGCGCGGCGCGGATGCCGGCAGCCCGGCCATGCTGATGGCCAAGCCGGCCTTCTGGACCGGGCTGCTGTATGACGACGCGGCGCAGAAGGCGGCCGCGGCGCTGATCCGCGGCTGGTCGGTGGAGTCGATGCGGGCGCTGCGCAACGCGGTGCCGGCGCAGGCGCTGGCCGCCACCATCGAGGGCCGCCGGCTGCAGGACATCGCCCGCGACGCCATCGCCATATCGCGCCAGGGCCTGCGCGCCCGCGGGCTAGGGGAGGAGGTCTATCTGGCGCCGCTGGAGGAGATCGCGGAAAGCGGCCTGACCCAGGCGGAACGCTGGCTGCAGCGCTACGAGACCAGCTGGGCGGGCGATGTGCGCCGCATCTTCGCCGAGGCGGAGGCATGATGGCGCTGACCATCACGCCGCCGGGGCGGCGGCTGGTGGGGCGGGTGGCGCCACCGGGCTCCAAATCCATCACCAACCGGGCGCTGCTGCTGGCGGCGCTCGCGCGCGGCGAAAGCCGCATCACCGGGGCGCTGAAAAGCGACGACACGCGGCACATGGCGGACGCCCTGCGGGCGATGGGCGTGACGGTGGCGGAGCCGGATGCGACCGGCTTCGTGGTCACCGGCACCGGGGCGCTGCGGGCGCCACCAGGGCCACTGTTCCTCGGCAATGCCGGCACCGCGACGCGCTTCCTGACCGCCGCGGCGGCGCTGGCCGATGGCCCGGTGGTGCTGACCGGCGATGCGCATATGCAGAAGCGCCCGATCGCGCCGCTGGTCACCGCGCTGGGGGCGCTCGGCGTCGAGGCCTCCGCCCCCACGGGCTGCCCGCCGGTGACGGTGCAGGGAAGCGGCGGCTTTGCGGGGGAGGCGGTGACGGTGGATGCCGGCCTGTCCAGCCAGTACGTCTCCGCCCTGCTGATGCTGGCGGCTTGCGGCGCGAAGCCGGTGCGGGTTTCGCTCGCCGGCGATGCGATCGGCGCGCGCGGCTATATCGACCTGACGGTCGCCGCCATGCGTCGGTTTGGTGCGACGGTGGCGCAGGAGGGCAGCGCTGCCTGGGTGGTGCAGCCGGGCGGCTACCGCGCCGCCGACCTGCATGTGGAGCCCGATGCCTCCGCCGCGACCTATCTCTGGGCGGCAGAGGTGCTGACGGGCGGGGCGATCGACCTCGGCACGCAGGACTTCACCCAGCCGGATGCGCAGGCCCAGGCGCTGATCCGGCTGTTCCCGCACCTGCCGGCCGTGATCGAGGGGTCGCAGATGCAGGATGCGGTGCCGACGCTGGCGGCGCTGGCGGCCTTCAACGCCACGCCGGTGCGCTTCACCGGCATCGCCAACCTTCGCGTGAAGGAATGCGACCGGGTGGCGGCGATGGCCACCGAACTGGCGCGCCTGGCCCCCGGCCTGGCGCGGGAGGAGGGCGACGACCTGGTGGTGACGCCGCAACCGCGCGAGTCCTTCCGGCCGGCGCGGATCGAGACCTATGGCGACCACCGCATCGCGATGAGCATGGCGCTCGCCGGGCTGGTGGTGCCGGGCGTGACCATCCTGGAGCCGGGCTGCGTCGCCAAGACCTACCCGGATTACTGGCGCGACCTGGAAAGCCTGGGGGTGGCGATTCAGCCGGAGAGCGCCCTCGCCATATAGACCCGGGCACGGCCCTTCTCGACCCGCCGCGCCGTCTCGGTGAAGCCGAGCCGGGCGTAGAGGGCGATGTTGCGGGCCATCAGCGCGTTGGTCAGCAGGCGGAGTTCCGGCAGGAAGCGACGGCGCGCCTCGGCCTCGGCAAAGCCCATCAGGGTGCGGCCCAGGCCCTTGCCCGCGCGCGCCGGATCGACCGCGACATTGTCGATCCAGAGGTGGTCAGGGAAATCCTCCAGCACGATGAGGCCGGCCAAGGCGCGGTCCGCGATCAGCACGAAAGCCTGGCCGGCGGCGCAGCGGGCGGCGTAGTCGTCCTGCATCGGCAGGGGCGGCGCGCCGGTCAGCGCCTTCCAGGGCGCATAGGCGCGCACCACCAGCGCGGCCAGCGCTGGTGCCTCCCCGCGCGTGGCGGGGCGGATCAGGCCGCCGTCTCCGCCAGATGCGCCATGGCCGCATCCACCCCGCCGGGGCTGTGCGGCACCCCTTGCAGGCGCAGCCCGATCTCGGTCGCCGCCAGGGTGCCCAGCAGCATCGGCTCGTTCAGGTCGCCCAGATGGCCGATGCGGAAGACCTTGCCGTTGAGGCGGGACAGGCCGGTGCCGAGCGCCACGTTCATGCTGCCGACGCGTCGGCGCAGCGCCTCCGCATCATGGCCTTCCGGCATCAGGACCGAGGTGACGGAATCGGAGACGCGCTCGGGCGAAAGGCAGAACAGCTGCGGGCCGTTGTTGCCGGCCCAGTGGCGCACGCAGCGGCGGGTGGCTTCCGCCAGGCGGGTATGGCGGGCCAGCACATTGTCCAGCCCCTCCTCCTGCTCGATCAGGCGCAGCGCTTCCCGCAGGCCGTAGAACAGGGCGATGGGCACGGTGCCGATGAAGCTGCGGTGGCGCCGTGTCAGCATCGTGGTCCAGTTGAAATAGTGCTTGGGGAAGGTGGAGGCCTTGTGGGCTGCCATCGCCTTCTCCGAGACGCCGGTGAAGGCGAAGCCGACCGGCAGCATCAGCCCCTTCTGGCTGCCGCCCACCGCGGCATCGATGCCCCAATCGTCGAAGCAGAATTCGATGGAGCCGAGCGAGGAGATGATGTCGGCCAGCAGCAGCGCCGGATGCTTGGCTTCGTCCAGCGTGGCGCGGAGGCGCGGCAGGTCCAGCGTCATGCCGGTGGAGGTTTCGTTGTGCACGGCACACACCGCCTTGATGGCGTGCCCCCTATCGGCTGCCAGCGCCGCGGCGAGATCGGGATAATCCACGCCGCGGCGCCAATCGGCGGCCAGGGTCTGGACCTCGATGCCGAGGTCGGCGGCCATCTTGCCCCAATGCTCGGAGAAATGGCCGGTCTCGATCACCAGGATGCGGTCGCCGGGCGAGAGCAGGTTGACCAGCGTGGCCTCCCACGCCGCATGGCCGGTGCCGGTGTACATGAACAGGTGCTGGTTGGTGCGCAGCACGCGCTTCAGCCCTTCCAGGCAGGCATCGTAGACGGCGAGGAAATCGGGGGCGTTGAAATCCACCGTGTGGTGGCTGACCGCCTGCAGGATGCTGTCCGGGATGTTGGTGGGACCCGGATTGGCGAAGAAGTGGCGGCCGCGCGGTGTCATCTGCCTTGTCTCCCCAGGGGTCTTGCCCCCGCTTCCCTTGTCCCGCCGTTCGGCGGAAAAGAAAAGCCTTGGTGGCGGATGGAGCGGCATGTCCCTGATCGGCGAACGGGCGGCGGTGGTCAGCCTCGGTACCTCCTGCCAGACGGCGCGGCATGTCAGCCTGAACGTGACGCTGCTGCGGGCGCGGCTGGACCCGACCATGCAGTTGCGGACGCTGCCCTTCGACTGGTGCCTGGCCCCGCCGGGGGCGGTGGCGCGCTGGCTGCGCGGCCCGGTGCGGGTGCCGCCGACGCTGGCGGAGCTGGTGCCGGCGAAGCGGCCCTTCTGGGCGCGGCAGGGCGTTTGGCTGTGGCACGACCCGGTGGAGGAGGCGGCGGATTTCACGGCGCTGGCCGGCCGCCTGCAGCGGCGCTGGGCGCGGATGCTGGCGCTGCGGGCGCTGGAGCGGCGGGTGTTCATCCTCTCCAACACCCAGAACAACCTGGACCGGGTGCGCGACGGCGCGCCGCAAACCCTGGATTTCCGCCTGACCGCCCAGCGGATGCGGGACGTGGCGGCGGCGGTGGCATCGGTGTTCGGGCCGGACGGCAACAGCCTGCTGTTCGTCGCCTATGCCGACCGCCTCACGCCGGATGCGCGCCTGGCCGGCTTTCCGCTGGCGATCCTGGAGCCGGATGCCAGCGACCATGATGGCGATGCGGCGCAGTGGCGGGCGGTGCTGGAACGGCAGGTGGCGGCCTGATCACCGCCGGCGCCCCGCCAGCACGGCCAGCGCGGCCGCAACCTGCAACGCCGCCGCGGCGAGGAACAGGGAGGCCGAGCCGGCATCGTCGCGCAGCAGGGCGAAGCCGGCCGGCGCGAAGGCATAGGCGGCCTGGCCGCAGGCGGTGACCAGCGCCACGGCGCGGGCCGTGTCGCCGGCCGCGAAATCCCGCTGCACGATCATCGGCGGCAGGGAGGTGACATTGCCAAGTCCCAGCCCGAACAGCACCAGCCCGGCCAGCAGCAGCGGCACCTGCACCCCGCCGGAGGCGAGCAGCAGCAGCGACCCGGCGGCCTGGAGGGCAAAGTTGGCGGCGGCGACCCGGCGGCGATCCGCCGCCTCCGGCAGCAGGGCGCCCACCAGGCTGCGGCCGAGGATGGCGCAGGCCGTCGCCAGCCCGGCGGCGAAGCCGGCCCCCTGCGCGCCGAGCGGCCCGGCGATCAGCGAGAACAGGTGCACGATCAGCCCGATCTGCGCGAACAGCGACAGCGCCGTGGCGAGCGCAAGGGTCACGAAGCCGCGGTCGCGCCAGAGACGGCTGCCGGGCAGGGTGGGCGCGGGCCTCGGCGCAGGGCCGGGCGGCGGCGCGGCGAGACCATCCGGACTTTGCCCCCAGGCTTCGGGGCCGCCCGCGAGATACCGGCCGGACAGCCACCAGAGCAGGCAGGCCATCGCCGCGCCCAGCAGCAGCGCCGCCTGGGCGAAGCCGAGGCCTTCGATCAGCGCCACCCAGAGCGGCGAGAACAGGGCCCCGCCAACCGAGGCGCCGTTATAGGCCAGGCTCAGGGCCGCGGGCCGGCGGCGGATGAACCAGGGCGCGACCATGGCATTGATCGCCGCCCCGCCGGTCATCGCCCAGCCGGCGCCGCTGATCATGGTGGCCGCATGAAGCTGCCAGGGCTCGCCGGCCAGTGCCCAGGCGACCACGCCGAGCCCCGCCAGCACCCCGCCAAGCCGCGTGGCGCCGGCGAGGCCAAGGCGCCGGTGCAGCGCCGGCAGCCAGGCGACCACGGCGGCGCTGGCCAGGAAATGGCAGGTGATGGCGGTGGCGATGAGCGGCACCGGCCAGCCGCGCGCCCGCTGCACCGCCAGCAGGAAGACCGGCGGGCCGTAGAAGCCGATGCCCCAGCCCAGCACGGCCACCGCGAAGGCCGCCCAGGCAACGCGCCAGCCGCGGAAGGGCGAGGCTGGCGGGGCGGCAGGCGGCGGGGCGGTCAGGGGCAGCGACATGGGACATTCTCCGGCTGCCCCCAGCCTGCGGTGGCGGGCCAGGGGCATGGTGCGGCGCCGGCCGAAGCATGCGGCGCGGCCGCGGCTTCAGCCTGGCGGGGACCCGGCCGGAACCGCCGCACCTGCCCGCCCTCGCCCCGATCCGGGCGCGGCCTCTCGCCGCCGCCGGCCTGGCCTGCCGGCTGCTTCGAACGGCACCGGAGCCGCCAGGACGTGCTGGCGGCGGTGGCCGCGGGCGGCCATGCTTCGGTCCGGGCCGAAGCATGGCGCGCAGCACCGGCCCATGATCTGCCGCCGTGATCGGGAGCCCTGCCATGTCCAGCAACGCCGCCATGGCCGAGACCGCCGCCCTGGTGGGCGACCCCGCCCGCGCCTGCATGCTGAACGCCCTGATGGATGGCCGCGCGCTGACAGCGGGGGAGTTGGCGGGCGCGGCCGGCATCACCGCGCAGACCGCCAGCGGGCATCTGGCCCGGCTGGCGGCTGCCGGGCTGCTGGCGATGGAGCGCCAGGGGCGCCACCGCTACCACCGGCTGGCCAGCCCCGCGGTGGCGCGGATGCTGGAGGCGATCATGATGGTGGCCGGCGCCGCGCCACCGCCGGCGCGGCCGCGCCGCACCGGCCCGGCAGATGCAGCAATGCGACGCGCGCGCACCTGCTACGACCACCTGGCCGGCCAGCTTGGCGTGGCGATCGCCGACGCCATGGCGGCGCGGGGGCAGGTGGAACTGGCGACGGATGGCGGCGCGGTGACGCCGGCGGGGGAGGATTTCCTGGCCGGGCTCGGCATCACGTCGCAAGCGGTTGGGTCACGCCGCGCCTTCTGCCGGCCCTGCCTGGACTGGAGCGAGCGGCGCCATCACCTGGCCGGCGGGCTGGGGGCGGCGCTGTGTGCGCGCTGCTTCGAACTCGGCTGGGTGAAGCGGGTGCCGCAATCGCGCGCCGTGCTGGTGACGCGGGCGGGGGAGGCGGGGCTGCGCCGGGCCTTCGGGATCGAGCTGGACTGACGGCGCCGTGGTGGGGCTGGGCGCGTCCGGCGCCATGCCGTAGAGCCTGAGCCATGCCCGACCTGACCCAGCTCGCCTTGTATTTCGCTGCCGCCCTGCTGCTCGCGGTCACACCCGGCCCCGGCCTCTTCTACGTGGCGGCGCGCAGCTTGGCCGGTGGGCGGGCGGAAGGCGTGGCTTCCAGCTTTGGAACCGGCCTGGGCGGCATGGTGCATGTGCTGGCGGGCAGCCTGGGCGTTTCGGCCGTCCTGCTGGCGAGCGCGGAGCTGTTCACCATCCTCAAGCTGGCCGGGGCCGCCTATCTGGTCTGGCTGGGCTTCCGCACCCTCCAGGCGGCACGCCGGGATCGGGCGCCGGACCTCGGCGCGGGCCTGGCACAGCCACCGATCGGGTCCGGGCGGGCGTTCCGGGAGGGCGTGCTGGTGGAGGCGCTGAACCCGAAGACGGCGGCCTTCTTCCTGGCCTTCGTGCCGCAGTTCCTGGATCCGGCCGCGGGCCCTGTCGCCTGGCCGTTCGTCGCCCTTGGCTTCATCTCGGTTGCGCTGAACACGCTGGCCGATATCGTGGTGGCCTTCGCGGCCAGCCGCATCCGGGATGGCGCGGCGGCGCGCCCGGGGCTGATCCGGCGCCTGCGGCTGGGCTCGGGCGGTGCCATGGTCGCGCTTGGCCTCGGCCTGGCCCTGGCGCGACGCCCGGCCGGCTGAGCGTCGCCGCCGTTACCCCACGGCGGTGCCGCCGATGGTCAGCCCGGTCATCTTCAGCGTCGGCTGGCCGACGCCCACCGGCACGCCCTGGCCCTGCTTGCCGCAGGTGCCGATGCCGGCATCCAGCGCCATGTCATTGCCCACCATCGCCACCTTGGTCAGCGCATCCGGCCCGTTGCCGATCAGCGTCGCGCCCTTCACCGGCGCGCCGATCTTGCCATCCTCGATCAGATACGCCTCGCTGGCGGAGAAGACGAATTTGCCGGAGGTGATGTCCACCTGGCCGCCGCCGAAATTCACCGCGTAGATGCCGCGCTTCACGCTGGCCAGGATCTCGCCCGGGTCGCGGTCGCCGCCCAGCATCACCGTATTGGTCATGCGCGGCATCGGGATATGGGCGTGGGACTGCCGCCGCCCATTGCCGGTCGGCGCCACGCCCATCAGCCGCGCATTCTGCCGGTCCTGGAGAAAGCCCACCAGGATCCCGTCCTCGATCAGCGTGGTGCGGCCCGAGGGCGTGCCCTCGTCATCCACGCTCAGCGACCCGCGGCGGTCCGGCATCGTGCCGTCATCCACCACGGTGACGCCGGGGGAGGCGATGCGCTGGCCGAGCAGGCCCGCGAAGGCGCTGGTCTTCTTGCGGTTGAAATCGCCTTCCAACCCATGGCCGATCGCTTCGTGCAGCAGGATGCCGGGCCATCCCGGGCCCAGCACCACCTCCATCTCCCCGGCCGGGGCCGGGACGCTGTCGAGGTTCAGCAGCGCCTGGCGCAGGGCTTCCTCCACCGCCGATTTCCAGGTGGCCTGGTTCAGCACCCGCTCATAGGCGAAGCGGCCGCCGGTGCCGGTGCTGCCGGTCTCCTTCCGCCCGTCGCTTTCCACCACCACGGCGACGTTCAGCCGCACCAGCGGGCGCAGATCGGCAACCCGTGACCCATCCGGGCGCAGGATCTGCACCGCCTGCCATTCCCCGAAGATGGAGGCCATCACCTGGCGCACCCGCGGGTCCCGGGCGCGGGCATAGGCGTCGATCTCCGCCAGCATCGCGGTCTTGGCCGCGAACTCCATGGCGGAGAGCGGGTTGAGGTCGGAATAGAGCCGGGTGTTGGTGGCGCGCGGGCCGACATCCAGCGTGCCGGAATGGCCGGCGGCCACCGCCTTCACCGTCTCTGCCGCCCGCGCCAGGGCGGCTTCCGACAGCTCCGCGGCATGGGCGTAGCCGGCGGCCTCCCCGGCCACGCTGCGCAGGCCGAAGCCGCTGGTGACGTCGAAGCTGGCGGAGCGGATGCGGCCATCCTCCAGGCTGATCGCCTCGCTTTCCCGGTGTTCCAGGAACAGCTCGCCATCCTCCGCCCCCGCGGTCGCCGCGCGCGTCAGCCGTTCGGCGGCGTCGCGGTCCAGCCGGGCGAAGAACAGCGCGTCGGTGGCAGCCAGGGCATCGGTCACGGTGGGTCCTTCACATGGTGTTCCGCCCCGGCATATGGGGCGGTGAGCAGGCGGGCGGGAGGGAAGCGGAGCACGGCGAGGGTGCCGGGGCCGGGCGGTGCCTCCAGCGCCACCGACCCGCCCAGCGCCTCGGCCAGGGTGCGGGCCATGTAGAGGCCGAGGCCGGAGCCGTGAAAGCGGCGGGCCAGGGAATTGTCCACCTGGGTGAAGGGCTCGAACACCCTTTCCCGGTCCTCCGGGGCGATGCCGATGCCGGTATCGGCGACGCGGATCGCGAGCCCGGTGTCGGTCACGCCGGCGGAGAGGGTGATGCAGCCGCCGGGCGGGGTGAACTTCACGGCGTTGGACAGCAGGCTCAGCAGCAGCTGGTGCAGACGCCTGGCATCGCCGCGGAGCGCCGGCAGGCCGTCCGGCACGTCCAGCACCAGGGTAAGGCCGGCCTTGCCGGCATCCTGCGCGATGGCGGCGCCGGCCTCCTCCAGCAGCGGCCCAACGCCCACCGGGTGCTCGGCGATCTCGAGCGCCCCGGTCTGGCTGCGGGCGACGTCCAGGATGTCGTCGATCAGCAGCAGCAGGTGGCGCCCGGCCTCGTTGATCGATCGGGCGAAATCCTCCAGCCGCTTGCGGTCGCGCTCCTGCGCCAGCGCGTCGCTGAAGCCGATCACCGCGTTCAGCGGCGTGCGCAGCTCGTGGCTCATCGTCGCCAGGAAGCGGGACTTGGCCTCGGAGGCGGCTTCCGCCGCGATGCGGGCACGTTCCAGCTCGGCGCGGATGCGGTAGTCCTCCGTCACGTCGCTGAAGGTCATGACAAAGCCGCCATCGGCGGTGGGGTCGGAGGCGGCCTCGATCACCCGGCCATCGCGCGTGCTGCGGTGGTAGCGGTAGGAGCGGCTGCGGTCGTTCGCCTTGGCGCGGGCCCCGGCCTCGGCCGAGATCTCGCCGCGGCGCACCTGTTCGTCCAGCACCTCATCCACCAGCCGGCCGGGCTGCAGGAAATCCGCCGGCAGGCCGATCATCGGCGCGGTGCGGCTGTTGGTGGTGATCAGCCGGCGGTCCGGGCCGTACATGACGATGCCCTGGCGGATCGAGCTCTGCATCGCCTCCAGCATGGCGGCGCGGCGGCTGGCCTCCGATTCGGCGCGGTGCAGGGCGGTGACGTCGGTCAGCACGCTGATATGGCCGCCATCGGGCAGCGGCGCGACGCGGCTTTCCACCGCCGTGCCGTTCGGGCGGACATGGCGCAACAGGCCCTGGCCCGGGGGTTCCGCCGGGCGGCGGCGGACCAGCGCGGCCTCGGCGGCGGTGAATTCCCCTTCCGCTTCGCGCCGTGCCACCATGTCGTCCAGCAGGTCCCCCACCACGATGGGGGAGCCCGCCATGATGCGGCCATAGGCGCTGTTGAAGCGCACCACGCGGCGGTCCGGCCCGTAGACGCAGACGCCATGCGGCAGCGCGTCCAGCACCCCGTCAAGCAGGGCGGCGCGGCGGCGGGCCTCGTCCTCCGCCCGTTTCAGCGGGGTGACGTCGTCCACCTCGATCATGAAGCCGCCCTGCGGCAGGCGCTGGCTGCCGACGCGCAGCACTTCCCCGGTGGGGCGCAGGCGCTGGCGGGTGCCGGGCTGGAAGCGGCCCTCCTGCACGCGTTCCGCGGTTTCGGCGCGCTCCGCGGCGTCCATCTCGCCGCGCTGCTCCAGCAGGGCCAGGATCTCGCCATGCGCCATGCCGGGGCGGATGGTGCCGGCCGGCAGGCCGATCAGCCCCTCATAGGAGGGGTTGGAAAGGCTCAGCAGAAGGTCCGCGTCGAACAGCGCGACCCCGGCCTGGAGCCGGCTGAGCACCGCTTCCAGAAGCCGCGCGCGGGCGGCCGAATCGGCCTCGGCCCTGGCCATGGCGCTGACATCGGCGGTGCAGGTCAGGAAGCCGCCCGCCGGCAGAGGCCGGCTCTCGACGGCGAAGATGCGGTCGTCGCTGCTGCGGACCAAGCGGCTGTGCGGGCGGCTGCGGTCGATCGCCAGCACGCTGCGCACGAGGTTCTCCGGCTCTCCCCGCCCATAGGCGCCGGCCCAGGCCAGCAGCCGGACGATTTCCCCGAAGGCCATGCCGGGCTGGGCGCGGGCAGGGTCCAGGCCATGCCAGGCAAGGGCACCGTCATTGGCCAGCACCAGGCGGTGGGCCGAATTGTAGACCGCGACCGCCACCGGAAGGGCGGCGCAGATGGCCGCCAGCGAGGGCGGCGGCGGAAGCTCGGCGTCCGCGCTCACGGGGACGGGGGCGCGGCGGGGCGCAGCGCGTGCAGCGCCACCAGCGCGGTGCCCAGCACCAGCACCGCCACCGCCTGGTGCAGCGTGCCGAGCGAGACCGGCACCACATGCAGCAGCGTCACCACGCCCAGCGTGTATTGCAGGGCAACCGCGGCGCCGAAGCCCAGCACGGCACCCCGCGCGCCGCCCGCCGGCAGGCGGCGCAGCGCCGCCCAGACCGCCCCGGCGGCACACAGCAGCGTCAGCGTCGCCAGCAGGCGGTGGTTGAACTGCACCGCGGCGACGTTGCTGGTCAGATTGGTCCAGGCCGGCGACAGCAGCCAGTAGCCATCCGGCACCAGCTGGCCATCCATCAGCGGGAAGGTGTTGAAGGAGAGGCCGGCGCGGATGCCGGCGACGAAGCCGCCGGCCAGCAGGGCGCCCACCAGCGCCCAGGCGGCGACAAGCAGCATCCGCCGCACCGGCCGCGCCGCCGCCGGCGCCGTGCCTGCCGGCCGCAGCAGGCCGAGCGCGGTCCAGACCAGGGCGGCGAAGATCGCCAGCGCCAGACCCAGATGGATCACCAGCCGGTAGGGAGAGACGGCAGTGCGGTCCGCCTCGAATCCGGAGGCCACCATGTACCAGCCGATCGCGCCCTGCAGCCCGCCCAGCGCCAGCAGCCCCAGAAGGCGCGGCTTGCTGCCCGGCGGGATGCGGCCGCGCAGCCAGAACCAGGCGAGGCCGGCGGCATAGGCCAGCCCGATCAGCCGGCCCCAGAAGCGGTGGATCCACTCCAGCCAGAAGATCTCCTTGAAACCCTCCAGCCCGAAGCCCTGGTTGACCAGCGCGTATTGCGGGATGGTCCGGTACAGGTCGTACAGGCGCTGCCATTCCGCCTCGCTCAGCGGCGGCAGGGTTCCGGAGAGCGGCGCCCATTCCATGATGGACAGGCCGGAGCCGGTCAGCCGTGTGGCGCCGCCGATCGCCACCATGATCCAGACCAGGCCGGCAACGAAGAGCAGCCAGGTGGCGACGGCCCGCGCCTGGGCGTGGCGGGTTGCGGCGGGGAGCGGGGCGGGCGGGTCGAAGGGCATGACACTACCATAGGGGCGCCTGCGCGATTGCGCAGCATCCGCCGCTCCATGGCGGGGATGCCCGGCGGGCTGCTTGCCGCCCGCTGCGCCCCCTGCTACCCCGCCCGGCCATGGCCCCCGACCTGTCCCCGAGGCCGGACCGGCCCGATGGCGCCGATCCCGCCGCCGCGCCGCTGATCTCCATCGTCATCCCGATGCGGAACGAGGGGCCGAACGTCCTGCCGCTGATCGCCGAGATCGCCGCGGCGATGGCCGGCACGGCGCATGAGGTGGTCTGCGTCGATGACGGATCCACCGACGACACGGCGCAGCGCCTGGTGGAGGCGGCCGCGCGGCATCCCGTCGTGGTGCTGCGGCACCGGGTTTCCTGCGGCCAGTCGGCCGGCGTGGTCAGCGGCGTGATGGCGGCGCGGGCGGCCTGGATCGCGACCCTGGACGGGGACGGGCAGAACGACCCGGCGGATATTCCGACTCTCTGGGCGCGGGCCCGGGCGGAGGCTTCCGGCGATATCCTGGTGGCGGGCCACCGGACGAAGCGGCGCGACAGCGGCGTGAAGCGGGTGACCAGCCGGATGGCCAATGCGGTGCGCGCCCGGCTGCTGGGCGATGCAACGCCCGATACCGGCTGCGGGCTGAAGGTGTTCCCGCGCGCCCTGTTCCTGGACCTGCCGCGCTTCGACCACATGCACCGCTACCTGCCGGCGCTGGTGCTGCGCGCCGGCGGGCGGGTGGTGAGCGAGCCGGTGAACCACCGGCCGCGGCTGCGCGGGCAGTCCAACTACGGCACGCTGGACCGTCTCGCGGTCAGCATCGCCGACCTGCTGGGCGTGATCTGGCTGCAGCGCCGCTGGAAGCGGCCGGTGGCGGAGCGCGTGCCGGTGCCGGCGGATGGCCCGGTGCCGCACCCCTGATGCAGCGCCTGCCGGAACGCTGGCGGTCCCTGGCGAAGCTGCTGCTGCTGGCCGCCGGCCTGCTGGCGGCCGGCGCCCTGCTGCGGCAGATGGGCGGCGTGCCCGGCACCGGCTGGGTGGACCGCAGCATCCGCGACGAGGGGCTTTGGGGCGAGCTGGTCTTCGTGCTGATGGGCGCGGCGCTGACCGCCGCCGGCGTGCCACGGCAGAGCGTTGCCTTTCTCGGCGGCTATGCCTTCGGCACCGTGCTGGGCAGTGCGCTGGGCCTGGTCGCGCAGCTTCTGGGCTGCGCCACCAGCTTCTTCTGGGCGCGGCTGCTGGGGCGGCCTTGGGCGGAGCGCCGGATGCAGGGCCGCTTCGGCCACCGGCTGCGGCCGCTGCGCGACGTGCTGCGCGCCGACCCCTTCGCCGCCACGCTTGCGCTGCGGCTGCTGCCGGTGGGCAACAACCTGGCGCTGAACCTGCTGGGCGGCATGGCCGGGCTGGCGGCGGGGCCTTTCCTGGCCGCCTCCGCGCTGGGCTACCTGCCGCAGACCGTGGTCTTCGCCCTGCTGGGCAAGGGCATCAGGGTGGAGGGCGCCTGGCAGTTGGCGCTGGGCATCGGGCTGTTCGGGCTCTCCATCCTGATCGGGCTGCTGCTGCTGCGCCGGCACCGCGCCGGGCGGGCGCTGGGCGGCGAGGGGTGACGCGGCCGGAGCGCGCAACCACCTTCTCGGTTGCGGCGGATCAAGGACCGGGACGCGGCATCGCCGGACAAGGACGGCTGGAGGGATGCGGGCCATGGACACGGATGTCGCCATCATCGGGGCCGGGCCGGCGGGCCTGGCGCTGGCCTGCGCGCTCGCCGACGGCGGGCTGCGCGTCACCCTGCTGGAACGCGCGCCGGAAGCCGCGCTCGCCGCGCCGGCCTTCGATGGGCGGGAGATCGCGCTGACCCGCCGCTCGCAGGCGATCCTGGCGGCACTCGGCGCCTGGGCGCGGATTCCCGTGGCGGAGACGGCGCCGCTGCGCGCGGCGCGGGTCATCAATGGCACCACGCCCTTGGCGCTGGATCTGGCGCCGGCGCAGGGCGGCGAGCCACTGGCCCGGCTGGTGCCCAACCAGGCGATCCGCCGCGCGCTGTTCGAGGCCGCGGCGGCGACCCCGGCGCGGCTGCTGGCCGGGCGGGCGGTTGAGGGACTGGCGCTGGCGGCGCGCGGCGCGACGCTGACGCTGGAGGGCGGCGAGCGCCTGGCGGCGCGGCTGGTGGTGGCGGCGGATTCGCGGTTCTCCGCGGCGCGGCGCCTGGCCGGGATCGGCGCCGCAATGCTGGATTTCGAGCGCACCATGATCGTCGCCCGGGTGACGCATGAGGCACCCCATGAAGGCGTGGCAACAGAGTGGTTCGGCCATGGCCAGACCATCGCCATGCTGCCGCTGAACGGCAGGATGTCCTCCGTCGTGCTGACGTTGAGGCCGGGGGAGGCGGCGGCGGCCATGGCGCTGGGGGCGACGGCCTTCGGCGCCGAGGTGACGCGGCGCTATGCCGGGCGGCTCGGCGCCATGGCGCTGGCCGGCTCGCGGCACGCCTATCCGCTGGTGGCGGCCTATGCGCATCGCTTCGTCGGGCGGGGCTTCGCGCTGCTGGGGGATGCGGCGGTGGGCATGCACCCGGTGACGGCGCATGGCTTCAACTTCGGCCTGTCCGGCGCCGCCAGGCTGGCCGGCGCGATCCGGGAGGGGCAGGAGCCGGGGGATGCGACGGCGCTGTTCCGGTATGCCGCGGCGCATCGGGCGGCGACGCTGCCGCTGTTCCTGGCCACCAACGCCGTGGCGCGGCTGTATTCGGACGACCGGGCGCCGGCGCGGCTGGCGCGGGCGGCGCTGATCGGCGCCGGGGCGGCGCTGGCGCCGGTGCGCCGGGCGATGGTGGCCGCCCTTTCGGCCACCGACCACGGGCTGCGGCCGGCGGGGCGGCGGGCCTGATGGCTGTTTGACGACGGCGCTGCAGCAGGGGCGGTGCTCGGCGAGGGCCTGGCCGGCAGGTCGGAAGCGGACCTGGCCAAGTCCCTGCCGGCGGTCGCGGCCCCGGCCCGGCCTTTCAGTGCAGGACGAACTGGCCCCCCGCATAGCGCAGCTCCGCCGGGCGGATCAGCGCGGCGGAGGCGACACGGACGGAATGCAGCGGCCCCTCGATCTCGCGCTGCCAGAAGGCCAGGAAGCGGCTGAGCGCGGGGAAGGAGGGGGCCAGGTCGTGCTTCTGCCAGATGAAGGTCTGCAACAGGCCCGGATGGTCCGGCATGTGGTAGAGGATCTCGGCGGTGGTCAGGCGCCAGTCCGGCGGGGTGGCGGCGCCGGCGAGGCCGGGGCGGGCGAAGCGTTCGAGGCCGGTGAGTTCCATCGTGCTCCTTTCAGGCCCGGCGGTCGGAACGCCGTCGGGCCGTGTCGCGCAACCCGGGCCGGTTTGGCCCGGGTCGACGAGCATGCCATGGGGTGAGCCATGGCCTGCAAGAAAAAAATGAATGCGATCAAGGTGTTAGCACTCGCACTCCGAGAGTGCTGCCGATACTTGACGCGGGCGATCGGCTGGACTACATCGTTGGCACTCCTCTGGGGGGAGTGCCAACGGGCGCCAGGCTCGGGTTCGTTGGCCGGAAGATCTCCGGAAGAGCTTGCCATTCACTGGAAGCGACAGGAGAGGCTCAATGAGCTTTCGACCGCTGCATGACCGCGTTCTCGTCCGCCGTGTCACGGCTGAGGAAAAGAGCAAGGGCGGCATCATCATCCCCGACACCGCCAAGGAAAAGCCGCAGGAAGGCGAAGTGATCGCCGTCGGCTCCGGCACCCTGAACGACAAGGGCGAGCTCCGCGCGCTCGACGTCAAGGCCGGCGACCGCATCCTGTTCGGCAAGTGGTCGGGCACCGAAGTGAAGCTCGATGGCGAGGAGCTCCTCATCATGAAGGAGTCCGACATCATGGGCATCCTCGACGCCCCTTCCGTGGCGAAGGCGGCCTGATCACGGCGGCGGGCCTGGGCGCCTCCGGCGCCCGGCCCCACCTGCCGGCCGGTCGGCCGCTGCTTCGCCTGGTTTCCTCAACGGATCGATAGGGATTTAGACACATGGCTGCCAAGGACGTGAAGTTCGGCGCCTCTGCGCGCGAGAAGATGATTCGTGGCGTGGACATTCTGGCCGACGCCGTGAAGGTGACGCTGGGCCCGAAGGGCCGCAACGTCGTCATCGACAAGAGCTTCGGCGCGCCGCGGATCACCAAGGACGGCGTGACCGTCGCCAAGGAGATCGAGCTGGCCGACAAGTTCGAGAACATGGGCGCGCAGATGGTGCGCGAAGTGGCCTCGAAGACCAACGACACCGCCGGTGACGGCACGACGACCGCGACCGTTCTGGCGCAGGCGATCGTCCGCGAGGGTGCCAAGGCGGTTGCCGCCGGCATGAACCCGATGGACCTGAAGCGCGGCATCGACAAGGCCGTGACGCAGATCGTCGCCGAGCTGGAAGCGAAGACGAAGAAGATCACCACCTCCGCCGAAGTGGCGCAGGTCGGCACGCTGTCTGCCAACGGCGAGTCCGAGATCGGCGAGATGATCGCCAAGGCGATGGAGAAGGTCGGCAACGAGGGTGTCATCACCGTCGAGGAAGCCAAGTCCATCCAGACCGAGCTCGATGTCGTCGAGGGCATGCAGTTCGACCGCGGCTACGTCTCCCCGTACTTCATCACGAATGCGGAGAAGATGATCGCGGAGATGGAGAACCCCTACCTCCTCATCTTCGAGAAGAAGCTGTCCCAGCTGCAGCCGATGCTGCCGCTGCTCGAAGCCGTCGTGCAGTCCGGCCGCCCGCTGGTGATCGTGGCCGAGGACGTCGAGGGCGAGGCGCTGGCCACCCTGGTGGTGAACAAGCTGCGTGGTGGCCTGAAGATCGCCGCCGTCAAGGCGCCGGGCTTCGGTGATCGCCGCAAGGCGATGCTGGAAGACATCGCGATCCTGACCGGTGGCCAGGTGATCTCCGAGGATCTCGGCATCAAGCTGGAGAACGTGACCCTGCAGATGCTGGGCCGCGCCAAGCTGGTGAAGATCGAGAAGGAGAACACCACGATCGTCGACGGCGCCGGCGAGAAGTCGGAGATCCAGGGCCGCTGCGAGCAGATCAAGGCGCAGATCGAGGAGACCACCTCGGACTACGACCGCGAGAAGCTGCAGGAGCGCCTGGCGAAGCTGGCCGGTGGCGTCGCCGTCATCCGCGTCGGCGGCTCGACCGAGGTCGAGGTGAAGGAGCGCAAGGACCGCGTCGACGACGCGCTGCATGCGACCCGCGCCGCCGTCCAGGAAGGCATCGTCCCCGGCGGTGGCACCGCGCTGCTGCGCGCTTCCACCAACCTGCACACCCTGAAGGGCGCGAACAGCGACGAGCAGGTCGGCATCGAGATCGTGCGCCGCGCGATCCAGGCGCCGCTGAAGCAGATCGCCGAGAACGCCGGCAAGGACGGCGCTGTGGTGGCCGGCGAGGTGCTGCGCACCGACACCTACACCTACGGCTACGACGCCCAGAAGGACGAGTACAAGGACCTGGTGGACGCCGGCATCATCGACCCGACCAAGGTCGTGCGCACGGCGCTGCAGGATGCGGCGTCCGTCGCCTCCCTGCTGATCACCACCGAAGCCATGGTGGCCGAGCGCCCGGCGAAGTCGGCCCCGGCCGGCGGCGGCGGCGGCGGCGGCATGGGCGGCATGGGCGGCGACATGGATTTCTGATCCCGCTCGGGGTGGCCGGGAGACCGGCCATCCCACGGATCAGGCAATCGCCGAAGGAAGAGGCGGGCCCGCGGGTCCGCCTCTTTTTTTTGCACCAAGACACAAATCTGACAACGCCGTGACCAGTGTCCTGCTTCCTTTGACACTGCAAGACGGCGCCGCGCAGGATGACCGTGTCATTGCGTCTCGGCTTGCCGTGCCTCCCGGACCACGCCCCGGGCCAGCCACCAGGTTCCGCCGCCGCATGGCGCCCCGCCCGGGCGATCGGCGTCCGGGCGCGCTTCGACTGGAAGGAGCCTGGTTCGCATGGCGACGGGTACCGTGAAGTGGTTCAACGCGACGAAGGGCTTCGGCTTCATCGTTCCGCAGGATGGCGGCAAGGATGTGTTCGTGCACATCACTGCCGTGCAGAAGGCCGGGCTGCAGGGCCTCAACGAGGGCCAGAAGGTGTCCTACGAGGTGGCGATGGAGCGCGGCAAGGCGGCCGCGACCAATCTGCGGCCGATGTGACGGCCTGATGGGCGGCCGGCATCGGCCGGACCGCCTTCCTCACATCCTTCGATGGGACACCGCCCGACGGGTCCCGTCAGCCCTCCTGCACCAGGATGCGCTGCGCGCCCAGTTCGCGCAGCACCCGTTCCGCCCGCTGCCGCATGGCGGCATCCGGCGCCCGCAGGCCGATCAGCGGTCCGTCCGAGGGCGGTGTGCGGGCTTGCGCCGCATCCGGCGTGACCCCGGCGGCCACCGCTTCCCCCGCCAGCCCGGTGCCGGCGCCGGCCGCGGTCGCGGCGGCGATGGCCGGCAGCACGGTGCCACCGCTGGCGATCACCAGCCCCGCCGCGCCCATCGCCGTCGCCGCCATGGCGATGCCGACATGCAACTGGCGCTGGTTGCGGATGTCGGCGCCTTCCGGGTCCTCGTCGGGCTGGTCCAGCGGGCGGTCCCGGTCGGTCGGCGCGGGCGAGGTTTCCGCCTGCAGCTTCGCACCCAGTTCCTCCCGCGCCCGGTCACGCGCGGCCTCGTCGGCGAATTCGCCCCAGACCACGGGCACCGCGCTGCCCGCATCGCTTTCGCCGGTCCACTGGCCGCTATCGACGGTGATGGCCATGGCGGGATCCTCCATTGTGTTCGCTCGACCGATACGGAACGCTGCCGGCGGCCGAGGTTTCCCGCCCTGGCCTGACGAGGAGATGCCCGAAGTGTTCGATCTGCCCGCGTTGGAGGCGGCCGCGAGGCTGGTCCACGCCGTCTTTCCGCCCACCCCGCAACTGGCCTGGCCACTGCTGGCGCAGCGCACCGGGGCGGAAGTCTGGGTGAAGCACGAGAACCACACGCCGACCGGCGCCTTCAAGGTGCGCGGCGGGCTGGTGTTCATGGAGCGGCTGAAGCGCGAACGGCCGCAGGTGCCGGGCATCATCTCCGCCACCCGCGGCAACCATGGCCAGTCGCTGGCCTTCGCCGGGCAGCGCCTGGGCGTGAGGGTGACGATCGTGGTGCCGGAGGGCAATTCGCGGGAGAAGAACGCCGCCATGCGCGCCCAGGGCGCGCGGCTGGTGGAGCATGGCGCGGATTTCGACGCGGCGCGGGCGCACGCCATGGCGCGGGCGGCGGCGGAGGGGCTGGAATTCGCGCCTTCCTTCGCGCCCGACCTGGTGCGCGGCGTCGGCACCTATGCGCTGGAACTGTTCCGCGGCGCACCGCTGCTGGATGCGCTGTATGTGCCGATCGGCCTGGGTTCCGGCATCTGCGGCTGCATCATGGCGCGGGACCTGCTGGGGCTGCGGACCGAGATCATCGGCGTGCAGAGCACGGGGGCCGATTCCTACGCCCGCAGCCTGGCCGCGGGCCGGGTGGTGGAGACGGCGCGGGCGGAGACGAAGGCGGATGGCATGGCGACGCGGGTGCCCGACCCGGCGGCGCTGGCGATCATCGCCAAGGGGGCGGCGCGCATCGTCACCGTGACGGATGAGGAGGTCGCCGCCGCGATCCGCGCCTATTGGCAGGATACGCACAACCTGGCGGAAGGCGCCGGCGCGGCGCCGCTGGCGGCCCTGCTGCGGGAGAGAGACCGGATGGCCGGGAGGCGGGTGGCCACCATCCTCTGCGGCGGCAATATCGACCTGGATCTGTTCCAGGACTGGGTGCTGGCTTGATGCGCCGGGGCTTGCCGGCGGCCGTGTGATCGGCCGGAATGGCGGGGAACCCCGAGGGATACACCGCCATGGCCGCCCCGCTGCTGCTGCGCAACTGCCGCCCCCTGGGCGGTGCCGCCACCGACATCCTGATGGCGGCGACGCGCATCGCCGCCATCGGCCCGGGGCTGGAAGCGCCACCGGGGGCGGGGGAGGAGGATGCGGCCGGGCTGCTGCTGCTGCCCGGGCTGGTGGAGGGCCACACCCATCTGGACAAGACCCTGTGGGGGATGGGTTGGTGGCGGAGCGAGGTCGGGCCGCTTCTGATCGACCGCATCGAGGGCGAGCGCGCCAGCCGCCGCGGCGGCTTCGACGCGGCCGGGCAATCCGCCCGCCTGGCGCGGGATTTCCTGGCCCGCGGCACCACGCGCATCCGCAGCTTCGCCGATGTGGATACGGAAATCGGCACCGCCCATGCGGATGCCCTGGTGGCGCTGCGGGAGACGCTGCGCGGCACCCTGGACATCCAGGTGGTGGCCTTCCCGCAATCCGGCCTGCTGGTGCGGCCGGGCACGCTGGCGCTGCTGGAACAGGCGCTGCGCAACGGCGCGGATATCGTCGGCGGGCTGGACCCCTCCGGCATCGACCGTGACCCGAAGGGGCATCTGGACGCGGTGTTCGGGCTTTCGGAGAAGCACGGCAAGCCGCTCGACATCCACCTGCACGAGCCGGGGGAGCTTGGCGCCTTCGCGCTGGAGTTGACGGTGGAGCGGACGAAGGCGCTGGGGATGCAGGGGCGCGTCGTGGTCAGCCACGGCTTCTGCCTGGGCGAGGTGGCGCGCGCGCCGGCGCTGTATGCGGCGCTGGCCGAGGCGGGGATCGCGGTGGCCACCACCGCCCCGCCGTCGCGCCCCGTGCCATCGGTGCGGGCGATGCGGGCGGCGGGCGGGCGGATCTTCGGCGGCAATGACGGGATCCGCGATACCTGGACGCCCTACAACACGCCAGACATGCTGCAGCGCGCCATGCTGATCGGGCTGAAGAACGAATTCCGGCGCGATGACGAGATCGCCTGGGCGCTGGATTGCGTCACCGGCTGGGCGGCGGCGGCCTGCGGCTTCAGCGGACACGGGCTGGCGGTGGGCGATCGCGCCGATCTGGTGCTGGTGGCGGCGGAGACGGTGGCGGAGGCGGTGGTGGCCCAGCCGCCGCGGCGGCTGGTGGTGAGCCATGGCAGAGTGGTGGCGCGGGACGGCGCGCTGCTCGGCTGAGCGCCCGCGGCCGGACGCGCCGCAGCCATGGCGCCGGCGGGTCAGATGACCTGGAAGCGCGCCTTGGCCGCGCGCTCGATGGCGCCGGCGATCAGGCGGTCGATGTCAAGGCCGATGCGCAGATCCTGCAGGAAGCGCAATTCCTCCTGCGTCGCGTCGCCATCGGCGGCGCAGACCTCGCAGGCCAGCAGGTAGGCGGTCTCCCGCAGTCGCATCGGCAGCGTGTCCCGCAGCATGATCATGGCGCGGTCCAGGCCATCCGTCCGGCCGAGCAGGGTGGCCACGGTGTCCGTCACCGTCTCGATATCCTGGCTGTGGAAATCGGCGAAGACCGGCAGGTCCTGCACCATGCGGGACATCATGGCGAGTTCGGAATCGGACATCGGGCCATCGGCCACCGACATCAGAACCATGGCGCAGACCAGGGCTTCCTGGGCGGTGAAGGTCGCGGCAGGGGGTTCGGCGGCGCGGGTGGGCATGACGGCTCTCCGATCTTCGGTGCACTGGTCGCGCCTGAGGGCGGGCGGGTCAAGTGCGGCACGCTACACATCCCAGCCGATGGCCCGCCGCAGGAAGGCGGCACCGAGGGCGGCGAAGCTTGCGACCTCGGCATTGTCCTTGCCGTAGCCATGGCCGCCGGCCTCCGGTTCCAGCAGCAGCGCATCATAGCCCAGCGCCTGCAGCTTCGCCGCCATCTTGCGGGCGTGGCCGGGATGCACCCGGTCGTCGCGCCGGGTGGTGGCCAGCAGGATCGGCGGGTAGGGCCGGCCGGGCTCGGCCGCGTGATAGGCGGAGAAATGGCGGATGAAGGCCCAGTCCTCGGCCTTGTCGGGGTCGCCGTACTCGGCCATCCAGGAGGCGCCGGCCAGCAGCTTCGTGTAGCGGCGCATGTCGATCAGCGGGATGGTGCAGAACAGCGCGCCGAAGCGTTCCGGGTAGCGCGTCAGCATGTTGGCGATCAGCAGCCCGCCATTCGATCCCCCCTCCGCCGCGATGCGGCCCGGCACCGTGACGCCGCGCGCGACGAGGTCGGCGGCGATGGCGGCAAAATCGTCGTGGCTCTTCACCTTATTGGCCAGGCGCCCGGCCTCGTGCCAGGCGGTGCCGAATTCCCCGCCGCCGCGGATCTGGCCGAGCACGGTGGTGCCACCCTTGGCCAGCCAGAGCAGACCGGCGGTCGCGGCATAGTTCGGCAGGCGGGAGACCTGGAAGCCGCCATAGGCGGACAGGTGCACCGGCGCGCGGCCGGTTTCGTCCTTCGGGCCAACCTGGACATAGGGGATGCGTTCCCCATCGCTGGACACGGCCTCATGCCGCGTCACCACCAGGCCGGTGGCGTCGAAGCTGGGGGAGGACGCCTTCAGCAAGGCCGGCGTGGCGGGGGTGGTGGCGGTCAGCAGCAGCCGCGGCGGCGTCACCGGGTCCTGCGCCATCACCAGCAGCGTGCCGTCGGATTCCTCGGCCTCGGCATCCAGCGGCCAGAGGTCCACCACGCCGATGCGCGGCAGGCCCGGCACCTCCTGGCGCTGCCAGGGTGCGCCCAGGGGCTTGCCCGGGGTCATCAGGGAAAACTGCGGTTCGAGATTGTCGAGGATGCTCAGCACCAGCGTGCCGTTGCACCAGGTGAAGCCCTGCAGGGCGCGGCGCGGGGCGGGGGTGAACAGCACCGCCGGCCGCGGGTCGCGCCGCAGCACCGAATCGAAGGACAGGCCGAGCAGCGTGTCCGGGGCATGGGTGGTGCCGGACGTGGTCCAGGGCGTGCGCGGCTTCACCGCGATATGGCCGCGCTGCCAGGCATAGAGGGCATCGGTGGGCAGCGGGATTTCCTGCTGCGGCCCGGTGCGGTCGCCCAGGTGCAGCCGCGCATCGTAGAAGCCGATCTGGTCGTGGAACACCACGACCTCCTTGCCGCCTTCGCGGTCCACCCCGGCGCCGGCGGCCATGCTGGCCTCCGGCACCTGGAAGATCACCGGGGCAGCCTGCGGATCCGTACCGCGCCGCCAGACCCGCACCGTGCTGGCATAGCCGGAGGAGGTGGCACCAAGCAGGGCGGAGGACAGCAGCAGCGTGTCGCGGTCCAGCCAGGCGGCGCTGGACTTGGCTTCCGGCAGGTGGAAGCCGTCCGCCGGGAAGGCGAGGGTGGCGAGGTCGAATTCCCGCAGCACCACGGCATCCCCGCCGCCGCGCGACAGGCGCAGCAGGGCGCGGTCATGGGTGCCGGGCAGGGTGGTGGCGCCCTTCCAGACCCAGTCCGCGGATTCCCTGGCGGCCAGCGCGTCCAGGTCCAGCAGGATCTCCCACGCCGGCTCGTCCCGGCGGAAGCTTTCCATCGTGGTGCGGCGCCACAGGCCGCGGGGGTTGGCGGCGTCCTGCCAGTAGTTGAACAGGTGCGGGCCGCGGCGGGTGACGTGCGGCAGGCGGCCGGGGCGGTCCAGCGCCTGGCGCAGCGCGTCGCGATCGGCCTCGTAGCGCGCATCGGCGTGGCGGCCGCGGGTGCGGGCATTCTGCGCCGCGACCCATTCCAGGGCGCGCGGGTCCTCCACCGCTTCCAGCCACAGATAGGGATCGTCATCCGGCGCATCGAGGGTCGGGCGCATGTCCATCTGCTTAGTCCTCCGCCAGGAAGTCGCGGGTTTCGGCCACCGCGTCGCGCAGCCCCATCCGCTGCACCACCACCCCTGGCGGCAGCCCGGCCAGCAGCCGTGTGGGGCAGGAGCGGTCGAGCAGCACGAAGACGCCCTTGTCGTCGCCGCGCCGGATCAGCCGGCCGAAGGCCTGGCGCAGCCGGTGGCGGGCGATGGCGTCGTCATAGGATTTCGGCTGACCTTCCGAGAGATGCGTGCGGCGTTCGCGGTGCAGGATGGAGGGGCGGGGCCAGGGCACGCGGTCGAAGACCAGCAGGCGCAGCGACCGGCCGGGCACGTCCACGCCGTCCCGCATCGCATCGGTGCCGAGCAGGCAGGCGGCTTCCTCGGCCCGGAACACGTCCACCAGCGTGGCATTGTCCATCGCGTCCACATGCTGGGCGTAGAGCGGGATGCCGCGTTCGGCCAGCGGCTGGGCGATGCGGGCCTGCACGTCGCGCAGCCGGCGCACCGCGGTGAACAGGCCGAGCGCGCCGCCGCCGGAAGCGGCGAACAGGGCGCGGTAGGCGCTGGCCACCTGGCCGGGATCGGCCTTGTTCACATCCTCCACCACCAAAGCGCGGGTGCGGGTGGCGTAGTCGAAGGGGGAGGCGACGGCGGCGCGGATGGCCGGGGTGGGCAGGTGGGCGGCGCCGGTGCGGGCTTCCGCGGCGCGCCAGGCGGCTTCCGGGTCTTCCTCCGCCATGTGGGTGGTGTGGTCGCGCAGCGTGGCGGAGGTGATGAGCAGGCCATGCGCCGGGGCGGCGACCGCCATGGCGAAGGGCTGGGTCGGGTCCAGGTGGTGGCGGTGCATGCCGCAATCGACCTCCCGCCCCTCCCGCCGGTCCAGCGCGAACCAGTCCACATAGTCCGGCCGGGTGCCGGGGGCGCGGGGCGGGGCGGCGAGGCTGCCAAGCATGGCGACCCAGGCCGCCAGCGGCATCAGGGCCCGGCGTTCCAGGCCGCGGCAGGCGGCCTCGATGCGGATGCGGTCGCCGAGTTCCAGCTCCTCCGCCTCATCCTCCAGCCGTGCCGCCAGCCGGTCGTGCAGGGCCTGGAGCGGCGTGCGCAGGCGGGTGAGGCCGGTGGCGAGGGCCTCCGCCGCCTGATGCACCGGTTCGGCCAGCGGATGGAGGTCGCATTCCAGGCCGTAGCCGGATTCCTCGTCCCGCGCCCGGGCCAGGACCTGGCGGCGGATGGCCTGCAGGAAGGCCTCAGCGGTGCCGCGCGCTTCCTCCCCGCGGTCTTCCGCCAGGCGGCTGGGCCAGCCGGGGCCGGGCAGGGCGCGGGCGGCCTGCAGCGCCTCCTCCAGCGGCAGCAGCAGGTCCGGGCGGTCGCCGATCAGCTCCTCCAGCCGCCGGGCCAGGCCGCGGGCGCGGGACCGGCCGCCTTCCGCGCCCAGCAGCCAGCGGCGCAGCTCCGCCGTCTCCGCCCCGGTGAGGTCGGCGGAGAAGGCGGCATCCGCCGCGTCGAACAGGTGGTGGCCCTCGTCGAAGACCAGGCGCAGGGGGCGGCCATCTTCGCCGCCGCCGAGTGCCGCCTGGATCATCACCAGCGCATGGTTCGCGACCACCAGCGTCGCGGTCCGGGCGCGGCGGATGGAATGTTCGACGAAGCACTGCTTGTAGTGGCCGCAAGCGGAGTGGATGCATTCGCCGCGGCGGTCGGCCAGCGGCCAGATGCTGTGCGGGCCGAACAGCTCCGCCAGCCAGCCGGGGAAGTCGCCGCCCTGCAGGTCGCCGTCCCGCGTTGCCAGCGCCCAGCGGGCGATCAGCGCCAGGGGCAGGGCCTGGCCGGCCATGGCGGCGGCACCCACCGCTTCCTCCATGTTCAGCAGGCACAGGTAGTTCTCCCGCCCCTTGCGGACCACGACATGGCGGCGGCGGTCGGCCGGGTCCGGGTAGAGCCGCGCAGTCTCCTGGTCGATCTGGCGCTGCAGGTTGCGGGTGAAGGTGGAGATCCACACCGGCGCGCCGTTGCGCGTGGCCCAGAGGCTGGCGGGCGCGACATAGCCCAGCGTCTTGCCGGTGCCGGTGCCCGCTTCCGCCAGCACCAGGTTGGGCGCGCCCGGGGTCTCCCGCGGCTGGAAAGCGCCGGCGGCGGCGGAGGCGTAGTCCGATTGCTGCGGCCGCTGCTCCGCGCCCTCGCCCAGGATGCGGGCCAGCGCCTGGCGCGATTCGGTGGGCGAGACGGCGTGGCTGGTGGGCGGCGGCGGTGGCGCGGCTTCCTCCCAATCCGGCAGGCGGCGCCACACCTTCAGCGGGTCCAGCGAGGGCCGGGCCTGGGGCTGGCCGAGGGCGGCGAGCACGCTGTCCGCCCATGGCCAGCCGGTCTCCGCGCCGAGCCTCGCGGCCAGGGCGGCGGCGTCCCGGTTCAGCGGCGTGTTGCGGCCGGCGGCCAGGTGGCGCAGCAGATCCGTCGCCAGCTCCGGCAGCAGGGCCGCCAGGGCTTCCTCCTCGGCCGGCGGGTCGCGCTCCAGCGCCATGGCGAGGCCGCGCGGGGTGGGCGCGGCGGGGCGGGCGGGCAGGCAGAAGGCAAACAGCTCCAGCAGGTCGCAGGCCGGAAAGGGAGCCAGGCCGAGCCGCTTCGCGCTGGCCGGGCCATGCACCAGCATCGGCGGCGGCAGGTCGCGCAGGCGGCGGCCGATCTCGATGGCAGGGCCGGAGAACAGCTCCCCCTCCGGGGTCAGCAGCGTGCCGCGGCCGAAGCCGGCGACCAGCGCGGGGCTGTCCGGCAGCAGCAGGCGGGGCTGCCGGAGTTCGGGGCGCGGCAGGCTCATGCCGCCAATGTGGCGGGCGCCGGCCAGGGAACAAAGAGGGAAAAGGGCTGGGAGATGCGAATTACCGTCCGGTGGGGGCGCCGAGGCCGGCGGGGGGAGGGGTGCGGCGGCCTGGCCGCGCCCCCCACCTCTCCCCCCGTCGGGCGAAAGGCTGCGCCTGGATCAGGCCGGGACTTGCAGGGCCGGCAGGCGTTCCGCGATCTGCACGGCGTTCAGCGCGGCGCCCTTGAGCAACTGGTCGCCGCAGAGGAACAGGTCGAGCCCGTGGTCGCCGAAGACCGGGTTGGCGCGGATGCGCCCGGCCTCGACATCGTCCTGGCCGGTCGCGGTCAGCGGCATGGGGTAGAGGTTCCGTGCCGGCTCATCCACCACCCGGACGCCCGCCGCCGCCCGCAGCACGGCGCGGGCGGCTTCCGCCGTCACCGGGCGCAGCGTCTCGATCGTCACGCTTTCCGCATGCACGCGCATGGTCGGGATGCGCACCGCGGTGCAGGAGATGGGGAGATCGGGCAGGCCCATGATCTTCCGGGTCTCCCATGTCACCTTCATCTCCTCCCGCGTGTAGGCGTTGGGCTGGAAGGTATCGATGTGCGGGATGACGTTGAAGGCCAGCGGATGGGCGAAGACCTCGTTGCGGGCGGGCTCGCCTTCCACCAGCACGCGCCGCGTCTCCCGCTCCAGCTCCGTCATGCCCTCGGCGCCGGCGCCCGACGCCGCCTGGTAGGTGGAGACGATGACGCGCTTCAGGCCGAAGGCGGCGTGCAGCGGCGCCAGCGCCACCACCAGGATGGCCGTGGTGCAGTTCGGGTTGGCGATCAGCTTCGCCTCGCCCAGCGCGGCGGCATTCACCTCCGGCACCACCAGCGGCACGGCGTCTTCCAGCCGGAAGGCGGAGGAATTGTCCACCACGGTGACGCCGGCGGCGACCAGGCCCGGCGCATGCGCCTTGGCGAAGTCGCCGGAGACGGCGAGCAAGGCGAGGTCCAGGTCGCGGGCGCGGTCCTGGCTGAATTCCTCGATCACCACCGGGCCGAAGGGCGTTTCGACCCGCGTGCCGGCACTGCGGCCGGAGGCGAAGAGGCGGAGTTTCGTCACCGGGAAGCGACGCCGCCCGAGGACCTCCACCAGCTCCCGCCCCACCGCCCCGGTGGCGCCGATCACACCCACACGCATCGCACGCTGCTCCTGTCCAGGAAATCCAGGCGGGTGGCTTAGCGCAAGGCGGGCGGGCCGCCAATCACGGGATGAGGGCGACCTGCTGCGTGTCCAGGTCATAATAGGCGCCGACCACCTTCAGCCGCCCGGCCGAGGCGGCGCCGGCCAGCACCGGGCTCTCGGTCAGCAGCCGGGCGACGTTCAGCGCCACATTGGTGCGCACCGTGCCCTCCACCGCATCGCCGCCGCCGCGCAGGGCGGCGAGGGCGGCGGGCAGCATGGGCAACAGCATGTCGCGCAGATGCGCCGGCAGCGCCAGGTTCTGCTGCGCCATGGCGACCGCGGCCCCGGCGGCGCCGCAATGCTCATGCCCCAGCACCATGATCAGCGGCACGCCGAGATTGGCCACGGCGTATTCGAGGCTGCCGATGGCCCCGACATCCGCCAGATTGCCGGCGTTGCGGGCGACGAAGAGGTCGCCGAGACCGGCCTGGAACAACGTCTCCGGCGCGGCGCGGCTGTCGGCGCAGCCGAGCACGGCGGCGAAGGGCGCCTGGCCGGTGGCGAGGACGGCGCGGCGTTCCAGATTGCCCGGGCCGGTCGGCGGGGCGGCGGCCAGGAAGCGGCGATTGCCCTCCATCAGCCGGGCCAGCGCCTGGTCCGGGTTCAGCGTGGTCGGCGGCAGGCCGCTGGCCGCGCGCGCGCCTGGGGGCAGGGCGGCGGTGAGGCCGATGCAGGCCAGGCCGGCAAGCAGCGCGCGGCGGCCGGCGGGCCGGGTAGGCGGGCAGCAGGCGCAGACGGGCATGGGTGTTCCCCGGTTCGTGATCGGTCCGGTATGCCGGGCATTGGTTAGCGAAACAATAACCATCGCCGCGGCAGGCTGGCGCCGCAGAAGGGTGCCGGCGCAAGCTGCGGCCTCGCCTGGATCGCGTGGCCCACCTATAAGGCCCGACCGCGACCTGCATGAGGTGCCGATCCGCCATGTCCGCCGATTTCGCCGCCGCCAAGGCCTGGCCCTTCGAGGAAGCGCGCAAGGTCGAGGCGCGGGTGAAAGCCGCGGGCAAGACCCAGGCGCTGTTCGAGACCGGCTACGGCCCCTCCGGCCTGCCGCATATCGGCACCTTCGGGGAGGTGGCGCGCACCACCTGGGTGCGCCGCGCCTTCGAGAAGCTGACCGGGCTGGACACCCGCCTGGTGGCCTTCAGCGACGACATGGACGGGCTGCGCAAGGTGCCGGACAATGTGCCGAACAGGGCGATGCTGGCGCAGCATCTGGGCCGGCCGGTCACCGCCATCCCGGACCCCTTCGGCACGCATGAGAGCTTCGGGCACCACAACAACGCCCGGCTGCGCGCCTTCCTGGACCGTTTCGGCTTCGACTACGAATTCGCCTCATCCTCCGACTACTATCGTTCGGGGCGATTCGATGCGGCGCTGCTGCGCATGGCGGAACGGCATGAGGAGGTGCGGGCGGTGATCCTGCCGACGCTCGGCCCGGAACGCCGCGCCACCTATTCCCCCTTCCTGCCGATCCACCCGAAGACCGGCGTGGTGATGCAGGTGCCGATGGAAGAGGTGCGGCCGGCGGAGGACCTGCTGGTCTGGGTCGATCCCGAGACCGGGGAACGCCACGGCACCCGCATCACCGGCGGGCATTGCAAGGCGCAGTGGAAGGCCGACTGGGCGCTGCGCTGGTTTGCCCTCGGCGTGGATTACGAGATGTCCGGCAAGGACTTGATCGACAGCGTCAAGCTCTCGGGCGCCATCTGCAAGGTGCTGGGCGGGCAGCCGCCGATCGGCTTCACCTATGAGCTGTTCCTGGACGAGGATGGCGGCAAGATCAGCAAGTCCAAGGGCAACGGGCTGACCATCGACGAATGGCTGCACTATGCCCCGCCGGAATCGCTGGCGCAGTTCATGTACAACCAGCCGGGGCGGGCCAAGCGGCTGCATTTCGACGTGATTCCGCGCGCCGTCGATGAATACGGCCAGAACCTGGACCGGCTGCGCGCGGCGCCGGGGCCGGACAACCCGGCCTGGCACATCCTGGGCGGGCCGACGAATGATCCCGGCACGCCGGTTTCCTTCACCATGCTGATGAACCTGGCCAGCGTGATCAACGCCGATGCGCCGGAGATGCTGTGGGGTTTTCTCCGCCGCTATGCCCCGGAGGCCAGCGGCGAGACCCACCCGCTGTTGGCCCGCCTGGTGGAACACGCCGTGGCCTATTACCGGGACCGCGTGGCGCCGACCAAGCAGCACCGCGCCGCGACGGCGGCCGAGCGCCCGGCCTTCGAAGCCCTGGCCGCCGCGCTCCGCGCCGCGCAGCCGGAGCTGGAGGCGCTGCCGCCGGACGAGCAGGCCCGGGCGATCCAGGACCTGGTCTATGATGCCGGGCGGCGCGAGCCCTTCATCGAGATGACGAAGGACGGCCGGCCCGGCGTCTCCCGCGCCTGGTTCAACGCGCTGTATCAGGTGCTGCTGGGCCAGCCGGAAGGCCCACGCTTCGGCGGCTTCGTCGCGCTGTACGGCATCGCCGGCACCATCGGGCTGATCGAGACGGCGCTGGAGCGCCCGGAGCCCGGCGCCGCGGCGGCGTGAGCGCCGGCCGATGAAGCGGCTGCTGGGCCTGGTCCGACGGCATGGCATGCCGGTGTTCGGCCTGCTGCTGCTGGCGACTGCCATCTGGGTGGTGCAGAAGGAATTCCGCAGCCTCTCGGTGGCGGATATCCGCGAATCCCTGGCAGCGATTCCGCCGCTGACGCTGTGGATCGCGGTGGGCTGGACCCTGCTGGCCTACGCGGTGCTGACCATCTACGACCGGCTGGGCAGCGTCTATGCCGGCTACCCGGTCAGCTACACGCGGACCTCGCTGGCCTCCTTCTGCGCCTATACGCTGGCGCATAATCTGGGCTTCGCCGCGGTGTCCGGCGCCGCGGTGCGCTACCGCTTCTATGCCGCCTGGGGGCTGCCGCCGCTGGCCATCGCCAAGGTGGTGGCCTTCACCAGCCTGACCTTCGGCCTGGGCGGCTTCGCCCTTGGCGGGCTGGTGCTGGTGATCGAGCCGGAGGTGGTGCCGGGCCTCGGCCATCATGTGCCGCACTGGGTGATGAACGGGATCGGCCTGCTGATGTGGGCGGCGGTGATCGCCTATGTCACCATGTCCCGGCTGCGGTCGCATGTGACCCTCTTCGGCTACCGGATCGATTTGCCCGGCTTCCGCATGGCGCTGGCGCAGACGGCGCTGGCCAGCGTGGACGTGGCGGTGACGGCGATGATCTTCTACGCCCTGCTGCCGGAAGCCGAGGGCCTGACCTTCCTGCGCTTCCTGGGCATCTATGTCGCCGCCTATACCGCCGGGATCGCCGCCAGCCTGCCGGGCGGCATCGGCGTGTTCGACAGCGCCATCCTGATCGGGCTGCAGCCCTGGCTGACGCCGGCGCAGGTGGTGGGGGCGCTGCTGCTGTTCCGCCTGTACTACTACATCGTGCCGCTGTTCCTGGCGGGCATCCTGTTCGCCGGCTTCGAGGTGGCGCAGCGCCGGCAGGCGCTGGTGCGCTTCGCGGCCGAACAGCGGGTGGCGGATGCGCTGGAAGTGCCGGCGATCGCCGGCCTGGTGGGTCTCGGCGGGGCGCTGCTGATCTTCGTCGGCGCCTTGCCGGCGCGCGACACGGCGGTGGCCGCCTGGGCGGGGTATGAGGCGGCGGTGGCGTCCCATTTCGCGGCCTCGATCATCGGGTCGCTGCTGCTGGTGATGGGCTACGGGCTGCTGCGGCGGCTGACGCTGGCCTGGGCGATGGCGCTGGCGCTGCTGCTGACCGGGGCGCTGATCTGCTGGCTGCGGGCCGATGGCTGGTGGCTGTGGGGCGCCTTCCTGCTGGTGGCGGGGCTGCTGGCGGCCATGCGCCGGGCCTTCTACCGCACCGCGCGGCTGATGACGGAGCCGCTGGCCGGCACCACGCTGCTGCCGCTGGTCGTCGTCGGGCTTTGCGCGCTGATGCTGGCGCTGGTCTCCTATGGCGGGAAGGTGGCGGGGGACAGCTGGTGGGGCGTGGTTGCCTCCTCCCTGGCGCCGGACAGCCTGCGGTTTTCGGTCGGCCTGGCCGGGGTGCTGCTGCTGGTCGCCATGGCGCGGCTGCTGCGCCCGGCGCGGCTGCGGCCGGAGGAATGGGGGCCGGAGGTGCGGGCGCGGCTGAAGGCGCTGGGGGCGGAGGCGCCGGAACTGGCGGATGGCGCCATCTTCGGCGATGGCGGGCGGGCCGGCTTCGCCTTCGTGCGGCGCAACGGCATCTGGATGGCGCTGGGCGACCCGGCCGGAGAGGAGCGGGACCGCATCTCCGCCATCTGGCGCTTCCGCGACATCTGCGAGCGGGCCGGGGTGGATCCGGCCTTCTGGCGCGTCGGGCCGGAGCTGCTGCGGGTGTATGGCGATATCGGGCTGACCGCCTTTCCGATCGGCGCGCCGGCGCCGGGCGACGGGCTGCGCTTCCTGGCCTGCCGGGCGGAGAAGGATTTGGCGACGCTGGCACCCCTGCTGCCGGGGCGATGAGGGCGTGAGCCTCGGCGGCATCCGCAACCTCGACCACACCGTGCTGCTGTGCCGCCGGATGGCGGAGACGCGGGCCTTCTATCGGGACGTGATGGGCTTTGCCGTCGAGGAGGACCGCCCCGGCTGGGTCAGCTTCCGCATCGGCGCCGGACTGTTGTCGCTGCGCCCGCGGGGCGTCTGGAGCGTCTGCGACGACGGCGCGGCGGTGCCGGGCGCGGCCGCCGTGCAGCTTGCCTTCCGGGTGGCGCCGCCGCTGATCGAGACCTGCCATGCGGCGCTGGTGGCCAGGGGCGTGCCGATCCTGCGCGCACCGACGGACCTTCCGTCCTGGCGCCACCGCACGCTGTTCTTCCGCGACCCGGAGGACAACATCCTGGAGATCTACGCGGAATACTGACCCGGCCTGGGCGCGCGGCTACTGTTTGGCTACTGCGTGGCCCAGATGATGCGGTGCATCCAGGCGAGCTCGGCCAGGTCGAAGCTGTAGTTCGGGTGTTCCGGGTTCAGGCTGGCCAACTCCACCCTTCGGGCGGATTGGCGCAGCAATTCCTTGGCCATCACCTCGCCCTGGCGGGTGCGCACCACCACGCGGTCGCCGCGGCGGACCGGGGCGCCGGGCGAGACGATGACGACGTCGCCGTCGCGGAACACCGGCTCCATGCTGTCGCCGCTGATCTCCAGCGCATAGGCGTTCGGGTCCGGCACGTCCGGCACCGAGATCTCGTCCCAGCCGCCGCCGACCGGGTAGCCGCCATCGTCGAAGAACCCCTCGCCGCCGGCCTGGGCCAGGCCGATCAGCGGGATGCGCCGGGCGATGGCGTTGCGGCCGCGGGAGAGCGCGGGGGCGCCGGTGACGAGGGAGGCGAAGGCCTCGAACCCCGTGCCGGTGGCCGACAGCACCTTGGCGACGCTCTCGGTGGAGGGCCAGCGGGCGCGGCCATCCACGCCCGTGCGCTTGGACGGGTTGAAGGCGGTGGCGTCCAGCCCGGCCCGGCGGGCGAGGCCGGAGGCGGAGAGCCCGTGCTCGGCGGCGAGCGCGTCGATCGCCCGCCAGATGTCCTCGTGCCGCATGGCCAAGGGATTCCTCGTCTCGGGGCGCGCGGCGCGGGGAGGGTGGCGCGGCCTGGGTGGGACATCCTAGGTTTCGAGTCGCGATGCAATAGGAACGATATCCTTGAAACCGTGAGTGGAACAGCGTAAGAGGGTTTTGTTCCTGTTTTGTTCAGGAACCGAGTGGAAGGACCCCCCGCTGATGTCCCTTGCCCCCTGCCGCGCGCCCGTCCTGGCCAGCCTGGATCGCGCGCAACCCTTCGCCTGCGCCGAGGATGCCTGGCTCTGGACCATGGCCGCGCTGGTGGCGCGGCGCGATGGCGCGCGCCTCGGCGCCGGGCGCGGCCTCGTCGCCCGCCCCTGCGAGCCGGATGACGTGGTGAAGTGCCTCGACCGGCTGTACCGCCAGCGCCGGATCGACCTGGCGCATGCCCGCATCCTGCGCATCTGGGGCGAGCGGCAGGACCAGCCGAGCCCGCGCGTGCCGCAGGAAGCCGGCGACTGGCGGCTGTGGCGGGAGGCGATGGAGCGGCTGGACTTCCCGCTGCGCAGCAAGGGCATCGTCGCCGGGCCGCCGCGCGGCCTGTCGCTGGGCGAGGTGGTGGCGTTCCGGGGGCGCGCGGCATGACCGGCGCCATCGACTCGCTGTCCATCCGCCGGCTGTCGCAGCGGCGCGTGGCGGAGGAACAGGGCCAGGCGCTGTGGATCGCCTTCGGCGGCGTCGCCGACCAGCCTTGGCTGCACCTGCTGCGTCCCGGCTTCCGCCACTGCTTCGCGGCACTGTCGGACGAGGCCGGCTGGACGGTGGTGGAGCCGCTGTCGGGCCGGCTGCTGGTGGCGCGGCTGCCGGTGGAGGCGGGCTTCGACCTGCCGGATTTCTATCGCCGGGCCGGGCTGCGGGTACTCGGGCCGTTCCGGCCCGAGGGACCTGCCATGGGGCCCGCGCCGCGGCGCTGGCCGGTGTTGGTGCCGCTGACCTGCGTCGGGCTGTGCCGGGCGCTGCTGGGCACCGCCGCGCCGGCCGCCTGGACGCCGTGGCAGCTGTTTCAGGCGCTGGGCGGCCAGATCGAGGAAAATAATCAGTAAAAATAGGAATAAATATTGACGGCCTTGCCGCGGCCGTCTATCAAGCCCTTGCCACGGGGCGATCTGCGCCCGGCGGCAACCTCCTCTCCCGTTCCCCTGAAAACTCGACCCGTCCGGCCCCCGCCGGGCGGGTCTTTTTCGTGGCGGCGGCGGGTTCCCCCTTTCCAGGCGAAGGAAGCGCGCATGGGTGGCCTGTTCCAGGCGCCGAAGCCGGTCGTGTCCGTCCAGGACACCGCCGCCGCCACCGAAGCGGCCAACCAGGCGGTGGCCGAGCAAGAAGCGGCCAGCGCGGCCAGCGCGGAGGACGCCGCCCGCCAGGCACGGCAGCGGGCGCTGGAGCGCGCCCGCCGCGGCCTGGCCGGCACCATCGCCACCTCCGCCCGCGGCGTGCTGGACCCGGCGCCAGCCTTCGCCGCGCGCAAGACCCTGCTGGGCGAGTGAGGGCGATGATGACACCGGAACAGATCCTGGCCGGCCAGGCCCGCGCCAGCGCCCGCCGCCGCCCGCTGGAGGGCATCTGGCAGGATTGCTACGACCACGCCCTGCCGGCACCCCATGCCGCGCCGCTGTTCGACGCCACCGCGGCGGATGCGGCGGAACAGCTTGCCGCCTCGCTGCTGGCCGAGCTTGCGCCGCCCTGGTCGCGCTGGTTCGGCCTGGCGCCGGCGCGGCGCGTGGCCGATGGCGCCGATGCCCAGGCGGCGGCCAGGCTGCTGGAGGCGGCGGCGGAGACGCTGCAGGGCCATCTGGACCGGTCCAACTTCGCGCTGGAACTGCACCAGGCCTTCCTCGAGCTGGTGGTCACCGGCACCGCCGTGCTGCTGGCCGAGGAAGCGCCCCCGGGGGAGGCCAGCGCGCTGCGCTTCGCCGCCGTGCCGCTGCGCGAGGCGGTGCTGGAGGAAGGTGCCTCCGGCCGGCTGGACACGGTGTACCGCGTGCTGCGGCTGACGCCGGCCGAGATCCTGGCGCGCTGGCCCGCCGCGCCGCTGGCGCCGCCGCGGCCGGAGGAAACCTCGGCGCCGCTGCGGGTGGTGGAGGCGGTGTGGCCGGATGCCCGCGCCGGCCACCGCCACGCCGTGGTGCTGGACAGCGGGGAGGCCCCGCCGGCGCTGCTGGCGGAAGGGCGCTTCGCGGAGAACCCCTTCATCGCCTTCCGCTGGCTGAAGGTGCCCGGCGAGACCTATGGCCGCGGCCCGGTGGCCAAGGCGCTGCCGGACATCCGCACCGCCAACAAGGTGGTGGAGCTGATCCTGAAGAACGCCTCCATCGCCGCCACCGGCATCTGGCAGGCGGAGGATGACGGCGTGCTGAACCCGGCGACGGTGCGCCTGGTGCCGGGCGCGATCATCCCGAAGGCGCAGGGCTCCGCGGGGCTGACGCCGCTGGCCGCGCCGGGCAATTTCGATGTCTCGCAGATCGTGCTGCAGGATCTGCGGGCGCGCATCCGCGGCGCGCTGCTGGCCGACCGCATCGCCGCTTCCGACAAGGTGGGGATGACGGCCACCGAGGTGACGGCGCGCAGCGCCATCTCCGTCCGCCTGCTGGGCGCCATCTATGGCCGGCTTCAGGCGGAGCTGCTGGGGCCGCTGGTGGCGCGCTGCCTGGCCATCCTGCGCCGGCGCGGCGAAGTGCCCGCGCTGCTGGCGGGCGGCGAGGAGGCGCGGCTGGTCTACGCCTCGCCACTGGCGCGGGTGCAGGCGCGGGCGGACGCCGCCGACACGCTGCTGTTCCTGCAGGCCGCCGCCGGGCTGGGGGCGGAGGCCAAGGCGGTGCTGGACGCGCCGGCCGCCGCCCGCTGGCTGGCCCGCACGCTGGGCGCGCCGGCCGAGATCATCCGCCCGGCGGACACCACCAACCCGAACAAGGAGTGAGCTCCGGCATGTCCGAGAACCTGCTCGACGCCGCGACCGAAACCGCAGGCCCGGCGGCGGGAGCCGCCTTCGGCACCACGCGACCGCCCGAGGTCCCGGCGAAATTCTGGGACGAGGCGAAGGGCGCGCTGCGCGTCGACGCCCTGCTGAAATCCTACCTGGAGCTGGAGCGCCGCCTCTCGCAGCGCATCGGCCCGCCGGCGGATGACGCGCCGGAGGAGGAACGGCTGCGCTGGCGCCGGGCGCTGGGCATCCCCGACAGCCCCGATGGCTACCAGGTGACGCCGCCGAACGAGCTGCTGACGCCGGATGCGGCGGTGAACCAGCGGCTGCACGAGGCCGGCTTCAACCCCCGCCAGGTGCAGCTGGTGTATGACCTGGCGGCCGAGCGCCTGCTGCCGCTGATCGCCGAGGCGGCGGCGGAATTCGAGGCCGGGCGGCAGGTGGAGAAGCTGCGCGCGCATTTCGGCGGCGAGGAGCGCTTCCGCCGCATCGCGGCCCAGCTCTCCGCCTGGGGCCGGGCGCATCTGCCGGAGGCGGTGTTCGCCGCGCTGTCCTCCACCGCCGAGGGCGTGCTGGCGCTGCACCGGATGATGGAGGGGCGCGAGCCCACTCTCGCCCGCGAGGCCACGACCGAGAGCGCGCCGGATGAGGCCGAGCTGCGCCGGATGATGCGCGACCCGCGCTACTGGCGGGCGCGGGAGCCGGAATTCGTCAAGCGCGTGACGGAGGGCTTCCGGCGGCTGGTCGGCGGCTGAGCGCGCGCCCCCGCTGAACCGCGGGTCGGATGCTGCGGGCCTGTCCCCTCCGCCCCGCCTGCATGCCGCGCGGACCAACCCTGCCCGCAGGGCCCGCGCGCCCGCGCCACACCCCGGCCCGCAAGGGAGAACCGGGCGCGGCGCCTTCCCCGAACCCATTCCTGCAAAGGACCCACGATGTCCGTCTCCACCCAGATCGACGCCGTCTTCACGCGGCAGTTCCAGGCCGAGGTGCATGAGGCCTATCAGCGCCAGGGCAGCAAGCTGCGCCCCACCATCCGCTCCAAATCCGGCGTGACCGGCAGCTCCACCTTCTTCCCGAAGGTCGGCAAGGGCATCGCCGCGGCGAAGACGCGCCACGGCTCCGTGCCGGTGATGAACCTGGAGCATGCGCAGGTCGAATGCGTGCTGCAGGACTATTATGCCGGCGACTGGATCGACCGGCTGGACGAGCTGAAGACCAACATCGATGAGCGCACCGTGGTCGCCAATGCCGGCGCCTATGCGCTGGGCCGCAAGACCGACGAGCTGATCATCGCCGCGCTGGATTCCGCGACGCAGGAAGCCGTGGGCACGGCGGCCGGCACCACGGATGCCGACGGGCTGACCAAGGCGAAGGTGCTGCTGGCCTTCGAGATGATGGGCGCGGCGGAAGTGCCGGATGATGGCGGCCGCTATGCCGTGGTCGGCTGGAAGCAGTGGTCGCAGCTGCTGGAGATCGAGGAGTTCGCCTCCTCGGAATATGTCGGCGAGGAGGCGCTGCCGTGGAAGGGCAGCCAGGCGAAGCGCTGGCTGGGCGCGATGTGGGTGCCGCATTCCGGCCTGACGCTCTCGGGTGGGCTGCGCTACTGCTACTTCTACCACCGCACCGCCATCGGCCATGCGGCTGCCGCCGAGGTGGAGACCGACATCACCTGGCATGGCGACCGCGCCGCGCATTTCGTCGCCAACATGATGAGCCAGGGCGCCGTGCTGGTGGATGATTTCGGGGTCGTGCGGATGCGCGCGGCGGAATAGTCGCGGATGCGCGCGGCGGAATAGTCGCGGATGCGCGCGGCGGAATAGCGGACTCGAAAAGCCCTCTCCCCCTTTGAGGGGAGAGGGTTGGGTGAGGGGGGCCCGCTACCCCCCATTTTCTCCTGCCCCCCAACCAGATCGGACGCCCCCATGGCCCTGACTGCGCTCGCGCTGTGCTCACGCGCCCTGCTGCGCCTTGGCGCGCAGCCCGTCGCCTCGCTCGATGAAGGCACCGCGGAGGCGGAGGTGGCGGCGAACCTCTATGCCCCGGTGCGCGACACGCTGCTGTCGGCGCATCCCTGGTCCTTCGCCACCGGCCAGGCCAGCCTGCCGCGGCTGGCGGCGGTGCCGGTGGCCGATCTGTCGCACGCCTTCCAGCTGCCCACCGGCTTCCTGCGCGCGATCTCCGCCGGCACCGCCGGGCGCAGCCGCGGCCTGCCCTATCGGCTGCACGAGGACCGGCTGGAGGCGGACGCGCTGTCCGTCACGCTGACCTACATCTTCCGCCCGGAGGAAGGCAGCTTCCCGCCCTTCTTTGCCCAGGCCCTGGTGGCGCGGCTGGCGGCGGAGTTCTGCCTGCCGCTGACCGAAAGCGCGAGCCGCGCCGAGATGCTGTTCCGCCTGGCGGAGACGGAGCTGCGCCAGGCCAGGCTGATCGACAGCCAGCAGGACACGCCGCGCGGCATCGAGGATTTTCCGCTCGTTTCGATCCGCGGCTGAGGGGGCCACGCGCATGACGATCGCGACGCGCCGCGTCAAATCCTCCTTCACCGCCGGCGAATTGGCGCCGGAGCTGTTCGGCCGCGCCGATCTGCGCGCCTTCGAGAATGGCGCGCGGCGGCTGCGCAATGTCGTCATCCAGCCCACGGGCGGCGTCGCGCGGCGCCCGGGCCTGGTGCATGTGGCGGTGCTGCCCGGCCCGGCGCGGCTGATCCCCTTCGAGTTCAACACGGAGCAGACCTACCTGCTGGTGCTGACCGAGGGCCGGCTGCAGGTGTTCCTGGCGGAGGCGGAGGTGGCGAGCCTGCCGGCGCCCTGGTCCACCGCCATGTTGCCGCAGCTGGCCTTCACGCAGAGCGCCGACACGCTGCTGCTGTTCCATCCGGAGATGCCGCCGCAGCGGCTGACGCGCAGCAGCCATGTGGCCTGGACCATCACGCCCTTCGTCTTCACGCGCGAAGCCTTCCACGGCTTCACCCGCGACGTGGCGATGGCGGGATCCGCCACCACCGGCATCGTGGCGCTGACGTGTTCCGCCCCCGTCTTCCACCCTGGCCACATCACCACGCGCTTCCGGCTGAAGGGAAGGCGCGTGGTGATCCTGTCCGTCGAGGGGCCGCAGAATGCGACGGCGCAGGTGGAGGACCCGCTGGAGGACACGCTGGCGACGCAGGACTGGCAGGAGACGGCCTTCACCGGCGTGCGCGGCTGGCCGGTCTGCGCCTGTTTCCACCAGGACCGCCTGGTGCTGGGCGGATCGCGCGATGCGCCGAACCAGCTGTGGCTGTCGCGCACCGGCGATCTCGGCGATTTCGATACCGGCACCGGGCTGGATGACGAGGCGATCGCCTTCGCGCTGGTCTCCGACCAGGTGAACGCGATCCGCGGCGTGTTTTCCGGCCGGCACCTGCAGGTGTTCACCTCCGGCGCCGAATGGATGGTGACGGGCGACCCGCTGACGCCCTCCTCCATCCAGCTCAACCGGCAGACGCGCATCGGCACGGCGGTGGACCGCCAGGTGCCGCCGGTGGATGTGGATGGCGCGACGCTGTTTGTCGCGCGGTCCGGCCGCGGGGTGCATGAATTCGCCTACACCGACGTCGCCGCCGCCTACCAGGCGAACGACCTGGCGCTGGTGGCGCGGCACCTGGTGCAGGGGCCGGTCTCCATGGCCTATGACCAGACCGCGCGGCTGCTGCATGTGGTGATGGAGGATGGCAGCATCGCCACCCTCACGCTGTACCGCGCCGAGCAGGTCACTGCCTGGACGCGGCAGGAAACCGCGGGCGCCTTCCGCGCCGTTGCGGAAACCGAGGGCCGCGTCTACGCCGTGGTGGAACGCTTCGGCACGCAGCGGCTGGAACGCTTCGACGCGGCGGCGGGGCTGGATGCGGCGCTGCCCGGCAGCGCCGCGGCGCCGCAGGATGCATGGAGCGGGCTCGGGCATCTGGAAGGCCAGGCGGTGGGCGTGCTGGCCGATGGCGCGCCGCGCGCCGCGCTGGTGGTGGCGGAGGGACGCATCCTGCTGGACCCGCCCGCCACCACGGTGCTGGCGGGCCTGCCCTTCCGGCATGTGATCGAGCCGCTGCCGCAGGCGCTGGGCCATGCCAGCGGGTCCGCCGCCGCGCCGCTGCGCCTGGTCTCCGCCACCTTCCGCCTGCTGGCGACGCCGGCGCTGGAGGTGGATCTCGGCCGCGGCGTGCAGCCGGTGCCGTTCCGCCGCCTGGACACGCCGCTGCTGGATACGGCGCCCGCGCCCTTCACCGGCGATGTCGCGCTGCGCGCGCTGGGCTGGCGGCGCGACGCGATGGCGCCGCTGTGGCGCATCGAGGGCGAGACTCCGCTGCCGCTGACGCTGCTTTCCGTCACCACCGACATGAGGATCACGAGCTGATGGCCCAACTCGCCCCCATCGCGACCGCCATCGGCGCCGGCGCGTCCATCCTCGGCACCGTGCAGCAGGCGCAGCGGCAATCCGCCACGGCCAAGGCGCAGGCCGAGGCGGCGCGGCAGCAGGAGGCGGCGCGGATCGAGCAGGCGCGCCTGCAGCAGGCCGCCGATGCCCGGCAGCGGGAACAGCGCCTGGCCGGCACCCTGGCTTCCACCCGCGCGCGGCTCGCCGCTGGCGGCGTCTCCCCGGACCAGGGCTCCGCCGCGGCCCTGACCGCGGGGCTGGAGCGCGATGCCGCGGCGGCGCAGGCGGAGAGCGACCAGATCGTCGCCGCGCGCCTGTCCGCCGGCCGGCGCAGCCTGCTGAACGGCGACGGATCGCTGACCAGCTGGCTGCGGGCCGGCAGCAGCTTCGGCACTTCGCTGCGCAACCTGCTCGATTGACGCCCCGCATCCCACAGCATCGGAGCCCATGATGGCCGAGCATATCCGCATCGGCGACGTCGCGCCGCGCGTCCAGTATCTGGGCGACGGCAGCCGCGTTGCCTTCACCTACCCCTTCCCGATCTTCCAGGCGGAGGAGATGGAGGTGCGCCTGGACGGTGTGACGCTGGCCGGTGGCTTCAGCGTCTCCGGCGCCGGCGCCAGCGAGGGCGGCAGCGTCACCCTGGCCACCGCGCCCGCCACGGGCGCGACGGTGACGCTGCGCCGGCGCATCCGCGTGGAGCGCAACACCGATTTTCAGGACAACGGCATCCTGCGCGCCCGCACCCTGAATGACGAGCTGGACCGGATCATCGCCGCGCTGCAGGAACAGCGGGAGGAATTGTCCTCCGCCCTGCGGCAGGACCCGGCGGAGGTCGGTGGCAGCTTCGTGCTGCCGCTGCGCGGCGCGCGGGCGAACCGCATGCTGGGCTTCGACGGCAGCGGGGACCTGGTGGTGCTGCCGCGCGATTCCGGGCTGATCAGCGCGCCCTTCCCGGGCGCCGTGCCGCATACGGTGGAGGACAAGCTGGCCGAGCAGCTCAGCGCGCGCGACTTCGGCGCCACCGGCGATGGCGCGACGGATGACGGGCCCGCGCTGCAGGCGGCGATGAACGCGGCCGGCGCTTCCGGCAAGGCGCTGCTGATCGGCGAGGGCAGCTTCCGCACCACGCAGCCGCTGACGCTGCCGGGGGCGGCCGCGGGGCTGACCATGCGCGGCACCATCGTCTATGCCGGCAGCCCGGCGCAGCCGGCCCTGACCATCGGCGATGGCGGCGCGGCGCGCAATGCGTCGAAGCGCCACGCCGGGCTTTCCGTGGTGCGCGCCAGCGTCGGCGACTGGGCGGATGAGGCGGAGATCGGCATCCTGCTGCGCAACCACGACGCCTCGCTGATCGAGGTGCGGCGGGTGGAGGGCTTCACCATCGGTATCCGCACGCTGGGCGATGGGCGCGGCTTCGAGGATTGCACGATGGTGCTCGGCCGCATCGTCAACAACCGCATCGGCCTCGATGTGCACACCGCAACGGCGGAAGCCTGGAACACCTCCATCCGCTACCATGGCGGACACTTCGCCGTCGGCTCCACGGTCAACACGGACAAGGACCGCTTCGGCATCCGCCTGTCCGCAGCGCCCGGCGCCTATGTCGCGCATAACCGCCATCTGTTCGACGGCCCGAATTTCGAGCTGAACGCGGAGGACCGGCCGATCGCCGGCATCCCTTTCCTGTGCGAGGTGAGCAGTCGCGCCATCATCGCCCGTGGCCTGCGCATGGAAGGGTGCAGCCCCTTCGTGGCACGCCACACGGGCGGCGCGCAGGACCATGTCTATGAGGTGGCCTGGGCCAGCCAGGGCTATGCGGTGGAAATCGAGCATGTGCCCGGCGCCACCCGCATGGGCGGGCTGGTGCGCACGCTGCACCAGGCGGCGCCGCACCGGGAAGCGACGCGCGAACTGGCGAGCGTGCCGAGCCTGCGCGCCGCCGCCATCCGCTGGAACGCGACCGAGACGGGGTTCGAGACGCTGGCCTGCCTGTCCTCCAACGTGTCGGGCAGCCCGGCCACGCTGCAGGACTACGTCTTCCCGGCGCTCGACCAGTTCACCCTGACCAATCGCGGCGTGATGCTGACCGGCGGCCGCGCGCTGGGCTTCGTGGTGGATGCGCGGGGCTGCCGGGACTTCGCGCTCAGCGTCGATGCCGACGCGCCGCGGCTGATCGTGATGGCCTTCGATGGCGAGAACAACCTGCTGACCGACAGCCTCGGCCAGCTGGTCCTCGCCTCCGGCCAGTCCATGGTGTGGAACGCGACCGCGCGCTGGTGGCAGGGGGCGGCGGACATGACGGATGCAGGCCTGTCGCGGCTGCAGGCGGTGCATCTCTCGCCCGCCATCGCCACGGCGGTGATCGGCGTGGCGCGGATCTCCGCGGACTACGAACTGCGCGCCCTGCGGCTGAACTGCGACCCCCGGCACGCGCCGGCGGTGATGTACGGGCTGCCGGACCTGCCGATCGGCGTGCGCAGCTTCCAGGCGGAACAGGCCTGGGACCCGGCCTCCATCGCCGCCGGGGCCAGCGTGCAGGCGAATGTCCCGGTGCCCGGCGCCAGGCCGGGGGATTTCGCGCAGGCCGCCTATTCGCTGGCCACCTCTGGCGTCGTGTTCCTCGCACAGATCGGTGCGCAGGATCTGGTCACCGTCACCGCCTGGAACCGCAGCGGCGCGGCGGTGGACCTCAACCCCGGCACGGTGCGCGTGCGCGTGGTGAAGGCATGAAGCGACCGCGCCGGGAGAAGGCGCCCCCGGCCTCCCCCCTGCCGCGGGAGACGCTGGCGGCGGCGATGCAGCGCGTGGCCGGCGATTATGCGGAATTCGTCGCCTCCTGGCCGCGGGGCGAGGTGCCGCCGGATCCGAAGGCCTTTGCCGCGCACCAGGCGGCGGCGCGCGCGGCGCTCGCGCATATGGCGGAGCTTGCCGCCATGACCGGCCACTTCGCCGGCCAGCCGGAGGAGGCGGCGCCGGACGACGCGCAGCTTCTGGCCATGGCGCGCGCCCAGATGGCGCGGGAGGAGGAGGCATGACGGCGGCGCCGGCCGAGTTGCTGGAGTTCGCCTGGATCTGGAATCGCCTCTCCGGCATGGGCACGCCGGCCGTGCATCGGCGGATGCTGCGCTGGCTGGCGGATCGTGGCGCGGCGGGCGATTTGCGGCTGCTGCTGATGGCCTTCCGTGGTTGCGGCAAATCCACGCTGGTGGGGCTTTACTGCGCCTGGCAGCTGTATCGCGCGCCGGAGACGCGCATCCTGGTGGTGGCCGCCGATCATGCGCTGGCCACCCGCATGGTGGCGACCGTGCGGCGCATCCTCGGCCGGCACCCGCTGTGCGGGGCGCTGCTGCCGGACCATGGCGAAGGGTCCTGGGCGTCCGACCGCTTCACCGTGGCGCGCCAGGCGGTGCTGCGCGATGCCTCCATGCTGGCGGCCGGCATCGGCGGCAACATCACCGGCGCCCGTGCCGACCTCATCATCTGCGACGATGTGGAGGTGGCGGGCAATTGCGGCTCGCCGCTTCAGCGGGCCGAACTGCGGGAGCGGCTGACGGAGACCGAGTTCGTGCTGGTGCCCGGCGGGCGCATGATCTTCGTCGGCACGCCGCATTGCGCGGACAGCCTCTATGCCGAGAGGCCGCAGGCCTTCCTGGCCGGCTATCGGCGCCTGGTGCTGCCGCTGCTGGATGCCGCGGGCCGCAGCGCCTGGCCCGAGCGGTTCACGGAGGCCTCCGTCGCCGCGCTGCGCAGCCGCGTCGGGCCGCTGGCCTTCCGCCGGCAGATGCTGCTGGAACCGGTGGCGGAGGAGGCGGCGCGGCTCGATCCCGCGCTGATCACCCGCTATGCGGAGGACACCGACTACCGGGAGGCGAATGGCCGCGGCCTGCTGACGCTGATGGGCCGCCCCATGGTCTCGGGTGGCGGCTGGTGGGACCCGGCCTATGGGCGGCCCGGCATCGGCGATGCCAGCGTGCTGGCGGCGACCTATGCCGATGCCGAAGGCCGGCACTACCTGCACCGCCTGGCCTATCTGCTGCACGACCCGGAGGCGACGGAGGATCCGGCGACGCAGCAATGCCGCGCGGTGGCGGCCATCGCGCATGAATTGCTGCTGCCGGTGCTGCGGGTGGAGACCAATGGCATCGGCCGCTTCCTGCCCGGGCTGCTGCGGCGGGAGATGCAGCGGCTTGGCTCGCCCTGCGCGGTGGTGGAAGCCACCAGCCGCCGCGCCAAGGCCGAGCGCATCCTGGCGGCGCTGGACCCGGTGCTGGCCGGGCGCAGGCTGCTGGCGCATGAGGGCGTCTTCCGCACCCGCTTCGCGCAGGAAATGGCGGAATGGCGCCCCGATGCGCCGGGCCAGCACGATGACGCGCTGGATGCGGTGGCCGGCTGCCTGCTGGCCGAGCCGGTGCGCCTGCCCGGCGCGCCGCCCGCCCGGCGCACCACGCTGCCCTGGCGCGGCGGCTGAGGGGGGCTGGCCCCGCCTGGTCGGCCGTCAGGCCCGCTCGCGCTTGGGCGCGATTTCCGTCGCGTGCCGGTCCCAGCCCTCCGCCGTGGCCTCGAAGCGCCCATCCGGGCGCTGCCGCGCCAGCCCCATGCCCTGCAGCCGGCGCAGGCAGGGCCCGTCCTTCAGCCCGTCGGGGCGCCCGGCCTGGCCCACCAGCGTCAGCCGGTGCAGCGCCGAACGGCAGCAGGTCTCGAGATAGGGCTGATTCCACATCGTCCGGCGGCGTCGCTCCTCGGCGCCACGGCAGCTTCCTCCGCGGCGTCCCCAGGGTGGCCCCGCCGCCTTGCCCCTTCAAGGAGTCCCCACGCGATGATCCCCGAGATCCCGCCACAGTTGATGGCCGCCCTGGCGGATGCGCCGCTCGCCGCGCTCATGCTGTGGATGATGCACATGCTGCGGCGCGAGTTGCAGGCGCGGCCGGAGGCCCGGCCCGAGGCCCCGCCCGCCGCGCCTGCACCCGCGCCGACGCGCCCGGCGCGCGACGAGCTGGTGGATTTCAAGCTGGAGGTGGCACGCACCTATGTGCCGCTGTCGCTGATCCGCGACCTCGATTCCCGGCTCTCCCTGCAATTGCTGCGGATCGAGGAGAAGCTGGACGAGGTCAGCCGCGCCGCCACCACCGCCAGTGCCATTGCCGGCCATCCGGTGGCCAACCGCACCATGGGCTTCTCCCCCCGTGCCGATGCCGAGGCCGGGCGATGAGCGCCGCCCAGGACCGTCCCCTGGCCCGACCCCTGGCCGCCAGCGTGCTGGAGCTGACGCTGTGGGGTGAGGCCGCCGGGCGGCCGGTGCGGGCGACCGAGGGCATCGCCGCGGTGGTGATGAACCGGGTGCGCCTGGCCGCCGCGCCAGGCGGGCCGCAGCATCTGGGGCAGGGCGTGGCGGCGGTGTGCCGCGCGCCCTTCCAGTTCCCCTGCTGGCTGCCGGCCCGCCGCGCGGCCCTGCGCGAGGCGATGCGGGCCGATGACCCGGCGCTGGCCATCTGCCGCCGCATCGCCGCCCGCGCCCTGGCCGGCGCGCTGCCGGATCCGACCCGGGGCGCCACCCACTATCACCCGGCGGAGATCCTGCCGCGCTGGGCCTTGGGCCGGGTGCCGACGGTGGAACTCGGCGGGGTTGTGTTCTACCGGCTGCTCGGCTGATCTGCGGCGTGCAGGGGAAGGGGCGCCGCATGGAAGGCCGCATCTACACCATGGTGCGGGAAGCCGATTGGCGGGCCGCGGAGGCCGCCGGCCACTACGCCGGCAGCGCCGATGATGCGCGCGACGGCTTCCTGCACTTCTCCACCGCGGCCCAGCTGCGGGCCAGCGCGGCAAAGCACCGCGCCGCCGTCACCGACCTCTGGCTGCTGGCGGTGGATGCGGCGCGGCTGGGCGAGTCGCTGCGCTGGGAACCGGCGGCCGGCGGGCGCCGCCCGGGGCTGTTCCCGCATCTGTATGCAACGCTACCGCTGGCCGCCATCCTGGCGGCGATTCCGCTGCCGCTGGGCGCGGATGGGCAGCACGTCTTTCCACCCGAAATCCCGTGAAGTCGCTCAGCCGCAGCGGCTGGTCGCCATCCGGCAGTGCAGGCCCGGCGCGATGCGGCCGTTGCAGTCCCGCATCGCCGCCTGCTGCGCCGCCGTGGCGCTGCTGCCGGTGCCGACCGCATAGTAGACGACGCTGTAGCTGGCCGGATCCTGGGTGAGCACCAGCCCGAGCGGCCGGATCGCGCGCGCCACCGCCACGCAGCGCTCCTCCGTCTCCACCAGCAGGCGGCAGGGGCGGTTGCCGTTGCGGCGGAAGCATTCCGTCTCCGCCGCCCGGTGCGCCGCCTGGCGTTCCACGTAGCGGGAGACGGCGAGCCCCGGATGCGGCAACGCACCAGCATAGGCCACCACCGCCCGCCCGCGACGCCCGGCGGCGGCGCCCTGGCCCCGGGGCGCGCTGCCCTGGCCGGTGGCTTCCGGCGTGCCGGCGCGGCGCTGCCGCGCCAGATGCGCTTCCCCGGCGCTGCAGCGCAGCAGGCAGACCTGCAGCGCGCGCGGATTGGTCGCCCGATCCGGCGTCTGCGCCTCGCATTGCCGGCGGCAGGCCAGGCTCGGCGCCGCCTGGCTCGTCTGCGCCGCCAAGGGCACGGCCGGGAGCAGAAAGGCCAGAAGGAGAAGCGGCACGCGCCACAGGCTGGTCAGCCCTAGCGCCGCGGACAGGTCGAGGTCTCGCATCCTGGAACCCCCCCTGGCTTTGGTGCCGGTGAACCGGCTTCTCCAGGCCGCCGAGATCGTTAAAGTATACACACGCCATCTTGAAACGACCAGCGCAATCCCGCGCCGCTTGCGGCCTTGCCAAGCCCGCCGCATCCTGTCCCGGCTGGATGGAGGGCGATGCGGATGGCGGGCCATGTGCAGACGGTGCTGGGCCCGGTGCCGCCCGATAGCCTGGGCCCGACCCTGATGCACGAGCATGTCCTCTGCGACATCACGCCACGGTCGCTGCGGCAGGCGGCGTCGGCGCGGCCGGCCCTGCTGCAGCCGATCACGCTCGCCAGCCGCTACGACATCGACTACGGCCGCCACCCGCATGCCGGCAAGACGGTGATGCTGGACCGCGAACTGGCGGTGGCGGAACTCGACCTGTTCCGCGCCGAGGGCGGCGCCAGCATGGTGGAAATGACCATCGGCGGCCTGGCGCCGGACCCGGAAGGGCTGGTGGAGGTCTCCCGCCGCACCGGCGTGCAGCTGGTGATGGGCTGCGGCCAGTATGTCGAGGATTTCCAGGACCCCGCGAATCATGCCCGCAGCGTGGAGGATTTCGCCGCGGAGATGCTGGGCGCCCTGCGCCAGGGTGCCTGGGGCACCGCGGTGCGCGCCGGCATCATCGGCGAGATCGGCTGCTCCGCCCCCTGGACGCCACTGGAGCGGCGCGTGATGGCGGGCGCCGTGCTGGCGCAGCGGGAAAGCGGCGCGGCGCTCACCATCCACCCTGGCGTGCACCCCGACCAGCCGGCCGAGATCATCGCCTTCCTGCGCGCCCATGGCGGCGACATCGGCCGCACCATCATCGACCATGTCGACCGCACCATCTTCGACGACGACCGGCTGTTCGCCCTGGCCGATACCGGCTGCGTGCTGGAATTCGATCTTTTCGGCTACGAACACGCCTACTGGTCCTTCGCGCCGATCAACATGCCGAACGACGGCACGCGCATCGACACGATCCGCAGGCTGCTGGACCGCGGCCATGCCGGCCAGATCGTCATCAGCCAGGACATCTGCCGCCTGACCCGGCTGCGCGCCTTCGGCGGGCACGGCTACGGCCACATCTTCCGCAACATCGTCCCCTTCATGCGGGAACGCGGCTTCAGCCAGGCCGAACTGGACGCGATGCTGGTGCACACCCCACGCCGGCTGCTGACATTGCCGGGGTGAGGTTTGCGCGGGTGGCTTGCAAGGAGGGCTCTGCCCTCCCTGCACCCTCCCGCCAGGAGGCAGTGGGTGCAGGGGGACAGCGTCCCCCTGCAAAGCAGCCAGCGCAAAACCTACCCGGTAATGCCGATCTGCCACGGCGCGAATTCGTGCTTGCCCACGCCGAGAAGTTCGCTCTTGGTTGGCGCGCCGGAGGCGGTGCGCAGCAGCAGGTCCAGGATGCGTTCGCCCATTTCGGCGAGGCTGGCCGTGCCGTCCAGGATCTCGCCGCAGTTGATGTCCATGTCTTCTTCCAGGCGGCGGAACATCGGCGTGTTGGTGGCGAGCTTCACGCTGGGCACCGGCTTGGCGCCGTACATGGAGCCGCGGCCGGTGGTGAAGGCGATCATGTTCGCGCCGCCGGCGACCTGGCCGGTGGCGGAGACCGGGTCGAAGCCCGGCGTGTCCATGAAGACGAAGCCCTTGGTGGTGATCGGCTCGGCGTAGCGGAACACGTCCATCAGCGGGCCGGTGCCGCCCTTCATGGAGGAGCCGAGCGACTTCTCCAGGATGTTCGCCAGGCCACCCGCCTGGTTGCCCGGGCTGACCACGCCGTTGATCTGCGTGTCGCGGCCCGGCGTGTAGACATCCTTCCACCAGCGGATGCGCTCGATCAGTTTTTCACCGACTTCCTGGCTCGCGGCGCGGCGGGTCAGCGTGTGTTCCACGCCGTAGATCTCGGGGGTTTCGGAGAGGATGGCGGTGCCGCCATGGCGCACCAGCAGGTCCATCGCCGCGCCGAGCGCCGGGTTGGCGGTGATGGAGGAGAAGCCGTCGGAGCCGCCGCATTGCAGCCCGACCGACAGATGCGCGGCGGACACGGTTGTACGAGATGCCTTGTTGGCTTCTGCCATCATCTCGCGCACCGCGGCCACGCCGGCGTCGATGCTCTTCCGCGTGCCGCCCACTTCCTGCATCACCAGGGACTTCAGCATCGGCCCGGGCGCCAGGCCCTGCTCGGCCAGGAGCCCGGCGATCTGGTTGCGCTCGCAGCCGAGGCCGATGACCACGACGCCGGCGACGTTCGGGTGCCGCATGTAGCCGCCCAGCGTCCGGCGCAGCAGCTGCATCGGCTCGCCGGACAATTCCATGCCGCAGCCGGTGGAGTGCGTGAAGGCGGCGACGCCGTCGACATTCGGCCATTCCGCCATGCGGTCCGGCGTGAACCAGTCCGCCACGGCGTGGGAGACGGTGGCGGAGCAGTTCACGCTCGACACCACCGCGATGAAATTGCGCGTGCCGACGCGCCCATCCGCGCGCACATAGCCCTCGAAGGTCTTGCGCTGGTCGTCGGGGATCATCTCCACCGGGCGGTAGTCGCGGCCGATGGCATAGTCGCGGTCGAATTCGCGGAAATCGATGTTGTGGGTGTGCACCATGGTGCCGGCGGGCAGATCCTCCGCCGCAAAGCCGATGGTGACCTGGTACTTCAGCACCGGGTCGCCCTTGCGCAGGGAAGTGGTGGTGATCTTGTAGCCGGCGGGCACCTTCTGCCGCGCCAGCATGTTCTCCCCGGGGATGGAGGTGCCCGGCTCGATATCGATGCGCGCCACCACCACATTGTCGTCGGGGTGCAGGCGGATCACGGGCCCGTTCAGGCGCTTGGCTTTCAGGTCGATCATGGCAGTCTCCTTAGGCCGCCAATCCACCATGTTCCGCGCCGCCTGTCAGCGCCCGCCGCTATTCGGCGGGCAGGAAGGCCGGCAGGCGCCGCGGCGCCGGGCGGAAGGCCAGCCGCAGCAACCGCGCCAGGAACAAGCCCACCCCGGCCAGCCAGGCCAGCGAGGCGCCGATCGCCAGCCCCGGCTCGCCCTGCGTGATGGACAGCCAGATACCGGCCGGGAACAGCAGGGCGGCGCCGACCATCAGGCAGAACTGGATCACGCTGGGCATCACCGAGGCGCAGAGTTCCGGCCAGGCACGGAACACCAGGCCCATCAGCGCCAGCGAGGTCCAGCCCAGCAGGTTCAGATGCGCGTGCACCGGGGCCAGCTGGAAGTCATGGGCGATGCCCATCCCGATGCCGAGGCAGACGCCCGCCAGCAGGCAAAAGGTGGCAGCGATGAGATAGAAGAGCGGCAGGCGCGACATGCAATCCATTCCTTGGGCGATGCGAGGCGCGCCTTCTGGCGCAGCCGCGTTTCGCCTTCATGTCGCGCCCCGGCGCTGCGTATCGCCGTTGTTTCAGCCCAGCATCTGGCCGCCATCGACGATGACGGTCTGCCCCGTCACCCAGCGCGCCGCCGGGCTGGCCAGGAACAGCACCACCGCTGCCACTTCCTCCGGCGTGCCCATCCGGCCGAAGGGGATGGACCCCAGGATCCGGTTGTACAGCGCCGGGTCACTGGTGCGCCGCTGTTCCCAGGACCCGCCGGGAAATTCGATGGAGCCCGGCGCCACCGCGTTCACCCGCACGCCGTCCGGCCCGAAGGCGGCGGCCTGGCTGGCGGTGTAGTTCACCAGCAGCGCCTTCACCGCCGCATAGGCCGGCGTGCGCAGCGAGGGCCGGAAGCCGGAGATGGAGGAGACGTTGACGATGCAGCCGCGCGCCGCCTTCAGGTAGGGCGCGGCGGCGCGGCTGGCGCGCACCGTTGCCATCACATCCACGTTCAGGCCGCGCGCCCAATCCTCCTCCGTGTCCTTGGCGCCGAAGCCGCTGGCGTTGTTCACCAGCACGTCGATGCCGCCGAGCGCCGCCGCCGCCTGCTCCACCCACCCCGTCACCTGCGCCGCCACGCCAAGATCGGCGGCCACGGCATGGGCGGTGACACCCATCGCCGCAATCTCCGCCCGCGTCGCCTCCAGCGCCTTCGGGTCGCGGGCGCAGAGGGACACCGCCGCGCCCGCCTGCGCGAAGCCCAGCGCGATGGATCGCCCGATGCCGCGTGACCCGCCCGCCACCAGCACCTTCCGCCCCGTGAAATCCGCCATCATCCTGCTCCCCTTGCGCGATGCCGCAGCAGAGGCCGGTTGCCGGTGTCTTGGCAAGCCGGTCCAGGCGGGGCACAGGACAGGGATGGGGAAGGGAAGTCGAACCATGCCGGATGCGAATGCGGGACACGCCACGGTCGCCGAGGCGCTGCTGGCGGAACTCGCCCGGCGCGGCACGAAGCGCATCTGGGGCGTGCCCGGCGGCGGTTCCTCGCTGGACGTGATCGCCGCCGCGCCGCGCTTCGGGGTGGATTTCGTGCTGGCGCGGCAGGAAGCGAATGCCGCGATGATGGCGCTGGCCGATGCGGAGCTGACCGGCGCGCCCGGCGTGGTGATGACGACCAAGGGGCCGGGCGTGTCCAACGCCGCCAACGGCCTGGCCTGCGCCACGCTGGAACGCGCGCCGCTGCTGCTGCTCTCGGACGGGTTCACGGAAGCCCAGCGCGGCTGGCTGACGCACCAGTATTTCGACCAGCAGGGCGCGACGGCGGCGATCGCCAAGGGCTATGCGCGGGCGGATGGCGCCGCGCCAGCCGAGGAAATCGCGGCGCTGCTGGACCTGGCCCAGGCGGCACCGCGCGGGGCCGTGCATCTGGACCTCACCGGCCAGGCTGCCCGCCGCGCCGCGCCGCCCGCCGCTGCCACCGCGCCGGCCGGCGAAGCGGCGGCGCCGTTCGGCGATGCCGCCGCGCTGCTGGCCGCCGCACACCACCCGGTGATCCTGGCCGGGGTGGAGGCGGCGGAGCCGGCCGCGGCCGCCGCCCTGCGCGCCCTGGCGGAGGCGCTGGGTTGCCCGGTGCTGGTCACCTACAAGGCGAAGGGCGTGATGCCGGATGCGCATGCGCTGTATGCCGGGATCTTCACCGGCGGCACGCTGGAAGCCGCCTGCGTCGGCGAAGCGGACCTCATCCTGCAGGTCGGGCTGGACCCGGTGGAGCTGATCCTGCAGCCCTGGCGCTACCGCGCGCCGATCCTGGACCTGGCGCTGCGCCCGCATCCCGTGCGCTACGCCGAGCCGCAGGCGGCGCTGCACGGCGCGCTGGCCGACAGCATCGCCGCGCTGCTCCCCCATGCGCGGCACAGCGACTGGCAGGCTGCCGCGATCGCGCGGCACCGCGACGCGGCGCTGGCGGCGCTGCGCTGGCAGGGGGAGGGGGGAGTGTCGCCACCCGCCATCGTGACCATGGCGCAGGCCGCCGCGCGCGAAGCGGGCCGTGCCCCGCGGGTGACGGTGGATGCCGGCGCGCACATGTTCTCCGCCACCGCCTTATGGCAATGCGAGGCGCCGCGCGACCTGCTGATCTCGAACGGCCTGGCCAGCATGGGATTCGCCCTGCCCGCCGGCATCGCCGCGGCGCTGCACGACCCGGCGCGCGGCGCCATCGCCTTCACCGGCGATGGCGGGCTGATGATGTGCTTGGGCGAGCTGGCGACGGCGGCACAGACGGGCGCGCGGCTGGTCACCATCGTCTTCAACGACAGCGCGCTGTCGCTGATCGACATCAAGCAGCAGCAGCGGCAATTGCCGCCCGCCGGCGTCCATTTCTCCGCCACCGACTTCGCCCGCATCGCGGAGGGTTTTGGCGTGCGCGGCTTCGGCGCGGCGACGCCGGAGGCCTATCGCGCGGCGCTGGTCGAGGCGCTGGCGCTGGACGGGCCCAGCCTGATCGACGTGCAGGTGAACCCGGCGGGTTATCCCGCCCAGCTCCAGGCGATGCGCGGCTGATGACCCAACCGCTTTCCGCGCTGCGCCTCGGCACCGCCTGGGCGCGCATCGCCGGGCTGATGGACGAGGCCGCGGAGGCCTTCGTCCGCACCAGCTTCTCCTCCGTCGTGCGCGACAACTGGGACATGGCGGTGGGGCTGATGGACGGGGCGGGGCGGCAATTCGCGCAATCCTCGCGCTCCGTCCCCAGCTTCGTCGGCACCATGCCCGTCACGCTTGCCGCCATGCTGCGCCGCATCCCCACGGCGCGCCTGGCGGAAGGCGATGTGCTGATCTCGAACGACGGCTACCTGGGCACCGGGCACCTCAACGACATCACCATGGTGAAGCCGATCTTTGCCGGCGGCCGCATCATCGCCTGGATCGGCAGCACCTTCCACGCCACCGATATCGGCGGCGCCCCGGGGGTGGAGGCGCGCGATGCGTGGGAGGAAGGGCTGACCATTCCGGTCGCGCGCATCCTGCGCGGCGGCGAGGAGAACGAGGATGTCCTCGCCTTTCTGGAGGCCAATCTGCGCCAGCCGGCGGAGGTCATCGGCGACCTCCGCGCACAATTCGCCATGTACGACCAGGCCGCGCCGCGCCTCCTCCGCATCCTGGCGGAGGAAGGCATCGACTCCGTCGAGCAGCTTTCGGCGGAGATCTTCGCCCGGTCCGAACGCGCCATGCGCCAGGCCATCGCCGCCGTGCCGGATGGCGAGGTGTTCGACGCGGTCACGGCCGATGGCTTCGAGCACCCCGTCACCATCCGTCTGCGCCTCGCCATCGCCGGCGATGCGCTGACGCTGGACTTCACCGGCACCGATCCGCAGATCGCCCGCCCGGTGAACTCCCCGCTCAACTTCTCCCGCGCCTATTCCAACTACGCGGTGAAATGCGCCTTCGACCCGACCACGCCGAACAATGATGGCTGCTTCCGGCCCATCACGCTGGTGGCGCCGGAGGGCTCCATCGTGAATCCCCGCCGCCCGGCGCCGGTCTGGGGCCGCCACCTGACGGGGCACTACCTGCCCATGCTGGTGCTGTCGGCCCTCGGACAACTGATCCCCGATCGCGTCGTCGCCGAATCCGGCAGCCCCTTGTGGAACGTGTATTTCACCGGCGAACAGGCGGATGGCGGCCGCTATGTCCGCATGTTCTTCATGAATGGCGGCCATGGCGCCGCCGCCACGCATGACGGCGCCGCCTGCCTCTCCTTCCCCTCCAACGTCGCGACGCAGCCGGTGGAGCAGTTCGAGAATGCGGTGCCGCTGCTGGTGACCGAGAAGTCGCTGATCCCCGGCAGTGGCGGTGACGGCACGATGCGCGGGGGGCTGGGCCAGCGCCTCGGCTTCCGCGTGGTGGGCGAGAAGCCGGTCACCGCCACCTACCGGCATGAGCGCGTGCAGCACCCGCCGCGCGGCCTGCTGGGCGGCCTGGCCGGGCGCGGCGGGCGGGACCTGCTGAACGGCACCCAGGTGGCCGCCAAGGCGCGGCTGGTGCTGGCGCCCGGCGACACGCTGGTGTTCGAGACGCCGGGCGGCGGCGGCTTCGGCCCGCCGGAAGCGCGCAGCGCCGCGGCACGAGACCGCGACGCGGCCGAGGGCTACCGGCCATGAACCCTGAAAGGCCCTGGCAGATCGGCGTCGACATCGGCGGCACCTTCACCGATTTCGTGCTGCTGGATTCCCGCGACGGCCGCCTGTTCAACGGCAAGGTGCTGACCACGCCGCAGGCGCCGGAACGCGCCGTGCTGGTCGGCATCGCGCAGCTTCTGGCGCAGCACGACGTGGCGCCAGAGGCGGTGCGCCATGTCATCCACGGCACCACCCTGGTCGCCAATGCACTGATCGAGCGCCGCGGCGTGCCGACCGGCTTCCTCACCACCGAAGGCTTCCGCGACGTGCCGGAGATCGGCACCGAACTCCGGCACGACACCTACGACTTGTTCATGCGCCGGCCGGACCCGCTGGTGCCGCGCCGCCTGCGGCTGGGCGTGCCGGAACGGCTGCGCGCCGATGGCAGCGTGCTGACGCCGCTGGACGAGGACGCCGCGCGCGCTGCCATCGCCGCGCTGCGCGATGGCGGCGCGCAGGCGCTGGCCATCTGCCTGCTGCACGCCTTCCGCAACCCGGTGCATGAACACCGCCTGGCGGCGCTGGCGCGGCAGGTCGCGCCGGACCTCGCCCTGTGCCTGTCCTCCGACCTGGTGCCGGAGATCGGCGAATACGAGCGCGGCACCACCACCATCTGCAACGCCTATGTGCTGCCGGTCTTCGAACGCTATCTCGCGCGTCTCGGCGAGGGCCTGCGCGGCGCCGGCCTCACCGGCCCGCTGTTCCTGATGCTGTCGGATGGCGGCACGGTGCGCGAGGATGTGGCGGCGCGCCACCCCATCCGCCTGGTGCAGTCCGGCCCGGCCGGCGGCGTGCAGGCGGCGCGCCTGATCGGGCAATCCGCCGGCGCGGCCGACATCCTCTGCTTCGACATGGGCGGCACCACCGCGAAGGCGGCGCTGATCGAGGCCGGGCAGCCGGAGCGCAGCCTGGATTTCGAGGTCTCCCGCGTCGATCGCTTCCGCAAGGGCAGCGGCTTTCCGCTGAAGGTGCCGGTGATCGAGATGATCGAGATCGGTGCCGGCGGCGGCTCCATCGCCCGCGTCGACCGGCTCGGCCTGATCCGCGTCGGCCCGGACAGCGCCAGCAGCGATCCGGGGCCCGCCTGCTACGGGCTGGGCGGCACGCTGCCCACGGTGACGGATGCCGACCTGCTGCTGGGCTACCTGGCGCCGGACCGCTTCCTGGGCGGCGACATGGCGCTGGATGTGGCAGCGGCGGAACGCGCCATCGCGCAGCATGTCGGCGCGCCGCTGGGCCTTTCCGCCATCGAGGCGGCCTGGGCGGTGCATGAGACGGTGAACCAGTCCATGGCGCAGGCGGCTTCCGTGCATGCGCTGGAAAAGGCCCGGCGGATCGAAGGCTATGCGATGGTGCCGATCGGCGGCGCCGGTCCGGTGCATGCCTGCGCCATCGCCCGCAAGCTGGGCCTGGCAAAGCTGGTCTCCCCGCCCGGGGCCGGCGTCGCCTCCGCCTTCGGGTTCCTCGCCGCCCCCATCGCCTTTGCGCATCTGCGCGCCATGGTGGCACCCCTGGCGACGCTGGACCTGGACGCGCTGCGCGCCATGCTCGCCGCGATGCAGGTCGAGGGCGCGGCGATGGTGGCGGAGGCCGGCGTGCCGCCGGCGCAGGTGGAAACCCGCCTGCTCGCCGCCATGCGCTATGCCGGCCAGGGCTACCAGGTGGAGGCCGCGATCGATGCGGCGGCTGTGCAGGCCGGCGACCGCGTCGCGCTGCGCGCCGCCTTCGAAGCGGAGTATCGCCGCCTCTATGGCCGGGTGGAGGCGACGCTGCCGGTGGAGGTGGTGGGCTGGCGCGTCATCGTCGCCGGCCCGACGCCGAAGCTGGAACTCGCCACCGCGCCCACCGGCATCGGCCCGGCCGGCAAGGGCCATCGCCGCGCCTGGTTCGGCGAAGGCTTCGTCGAGGCCGCGGTGTTCGACCGCGCGGCGCTGCGCCCGGGCGATGCCATCGATGGACCCGCACTGGTCGAGGAACGCGAGAGCACGCTGGTGCTGCCGCCCGGCAGCACCGCACTGTGCGACGCGGCGCTGAACCTGGTGGTGACCTTCACCTGACCGGCGTGCGCCATTCCGGATGCGCGGTGGTGGTGCCGCGCACCACCGCCTCATAGGCCGCCTGCAACTGCCGCGTCACCGGCCCGGGCCGGCCATCGCCCACCGGCAGGCGGTCCACGGAGGTGATCGCCACCAGTTCCTGCCCGGTGCCGCAGACGAAGACCTCCTCGGCCACATACAGCTCCGTGCGATCCACGTCGCGCTGTTCCACCACCAGCCCGGCCTCCGCCGCCAGCACCAGCACCGTGTCCCGCGTCACGCTTTCCAGGATGTCGCTGGTCTTGCCCGGCGTCACCAGCACGCCGTCGCGCAGCAGGAAGACGCAGGCGGAGGCGGCCTCGCTGACCTTGCCGCGCGCCGTCAGCAGCAGCGCCGTGTCGTAGCCATCCGCCTTCGCCTGCAGGTTGGCCAGCCGGCTGGCATGGTAGTTGGCCGAGGCCTTGATCCGCGGCGGCATCGCATTGTCCGCGATCCGGGTCCAGGAGGACACGCCGGCGGCCAGCCCGCTGGCGAATTTGGCGGAGCGTTCGCGCGGCAGCGCCGCGGCGATCCAGCCGACGGGGCCGGTGCTGGCCAGCGTGCCCAGCGCCTCCAGCTGCGTCTGCACGCGGATATAGGCGTCCTCGTCCGGCGCGTTCAGCCGCACCACCTCACGCACCGCCGCGTGCAGCACCGGCGTGGTGGGCGGCGCGTCGAAGCGCATCACCTTCATGCCCTGCTGCAGCCGTGCCAGATGCTCATCCAGCCGGAACACGCTGAAGCTGCCATCGGCGGGGTTGCGGTAGGCGCGCAGCCCCTCGAACACCGCGACGCCGTAGGCGACGGCCACCGACAGCGGATGCAGCCGCGCCTCCGCAAAGGGCATCGCCTGGCCGTTGTGGATGATGGTGTGGGCCTGCCACATGCCGCTTGTTCCCCCGCGCCGAGGGCGCGAGTGTGCGCAGCCATCCCCCGCCCGGCAAGGGAGCCGACTGCCCGATGACACCGCTTGAGACGCCGCTTCTGCCCGAGGGCCTGCGCAGCCGCATGGTTCCCGGCGTGAACGGGCTGGACGTGCATGTGCTGGAGGCCGGGCAGCCCGGCCAGAAGGTGGCGCTGCTGCTGCACGGCTTTCCGGAACTCGCCTTCTCCTGGCGCAAGGTCATGCCGCTGCTGGCGGCGGCCGGTTTCCATGTGGTGGCCCCGGATCTGCGCGGCTACGGCCGGACCACGGGCTGGCAGGCGGATTACGACGCGCCGCTGGCGCCCTTCCTGATGCCGAACATCCTGCGCGACCAGCTGGCGCTGCTGGATGCGATGCGCATCGGCCAGGTGCGACTGCTGGCCGGGCATGATTACGGCTCGCCGGTCGCCGCCTGGTGCGCGCTGGTGCGGCCGGACGTCTTCACCCGCGTGGCGCTGATGAGCGCGCCTTTCGCCGGCGCGCCCGGCTGGCGGCGGGATGCGGGGCCGGATGTGCATGCGGCGCTGGCGGCGCTGGACCCGCCGCGCAGGCACTACCAGTGGTACTATTCCGAACGCCGCGCAGCGGCCGAAATGGACCACCCGCCGCAGGGGCTGCACGCCTTCCTGCGCGCCTACTACCACCAGAAAAGCGCCGACTGGGCCGGCAACCAGCCCTTCGAGCTCGCGGGCTGGACGGCGGCGGAACTGGCGCAGCTGCCCGGCTACTACGTGATGCCCCTGCACGCGACGATGCCGGAGGCCGTCGCGCCCTTCATGCCGGCGGCCGAGGCGCCCTGGCTGACGGATGCGGAGCTTGGCTTCTACGCCGCCGAATATGCCCGCACCGGCTTCGCTGGCGGGCTGCAATCCTATCGCTGCAACACGACGGGGGCGAATGCGGCGGAGCTGAGGCTGTTCAGCGGACGGCGGATCGAGGTGCCGGCCATCTTCATCGCCGGCGCCAGCGACTGGGGCATCCACCAGACCCCCGGCGCCCTGGCGCGGATGCAGCGCGAAGGCTGCGCCGATTTCCGCGGCCTGCACCTGATCCCCGGCGCCGGGCATTGGGTGCAGCAGGAACAGCCGCAGGCGGTCGCCGCCCTGTTGCAGGACTTTGCGGCGCAGCCCGCCTGAGCCCGTCCGCCTGAAGTGGGCGCCGCACCCGGAGGGGTGCGGCGCCGGTTCAGGCCTTGGCGGCCTTGCGCTTGGCCTTCTTCATGCCGGCCAGCGCCGATTCCTTCAGCGCCTTGCTGGCCTTGAAGCGCACCGTGGCGCCGGCCTTCACCGCCACCTTCTCCCCGGTCCGCGGGTTCATCGCCTGGCGCTTCGGGGTTTCCCGCACGCTGAAGGCGCCGAAATCCGGAATCGTGAACCGCCCGTTCTGGACGATCTCGCCCTTGATGGCGGCGATGATGTCGGCCGCCAGGCGCCCGGCCGCATTGGCCGGCATCTCGGTGGACTGGATGATGACGTCGGTCAGAAACTTCTTCGACATGCCAAGGCTCCTTGCGAAGCCGTGGCATAGCGGAGCGCGCGCGCGCTGTCAGCGCATGATCTCGATGCTGTTGCAGACAGTCACTTTTCCAACCGCCCCGCGGCGGTGTGGGTGGCGCGACTCGGCCGTCAGGCCGCCTGGTCGAGGCTGGAGGCGCTGTCCATCAGCGTCACCCGCCGCATGTCGCGGGGGTAGCGCGTATCCTCGAAGGGGCGGGCGCGGTGCAGGGTGCAGCGATTGTCCCACAACACCAGGTCGTGCCGGCGCCACTGGTGGGCGTGCACGAAGTGCCGCTGCGTCGCATGTTCCGTCAGGTCCCGCACCAGGGCCAGGGCCTCCGGCACCTCCATCCCGCGGATCCGTCCGATATGGGAGGAAAGGTAAAGGCTCAGCCGCCCACTGCCCGGGTGGCGGCGCACCAGGCGCTGCGGCACCGGGGCGAATTTCAGCCTTTCCTCCGGCGTGAAGGCGTCGAAGCCCAGCATGGCGCGGGAGAAGATCAGCGAATGCTCCGCCACCAGGTCGCGCAGGCGGTCCTGTTCCGCGGTGGGCAGCGCGTCCCAGGCGGCGCGCATGTCGGCGAATTCCGTGTTGCCGCCGGTGGGTGGCACGCTGCGGGCGTGCAGCATGGAGTATTTGGCGGGGATCGCCTTGAAGCTGCTGTCGCTGTGCCACAGCCGGTTGCCCAGGTTGAACATCCGCCGCCGGTCATCCGCCGCCAGCAGCCGGCCATGTTCGTCCAGGTTGGAGATGTCGTTCATCTGCGCATGCGCCAGCCGGCGCTTGTGCAGGTCCACCGTGGCGGGCTCGGCCTCCAACGGGCCGAAGTTGCGGCCGAAGGCGATCTGCTGGTCGTCGTCCAGGTCCTGGTCGCGGAACACCAGCACGGCGTGCGCATCCACCGCCCCTTCCACCGAAGCGGCCTGCGCGGGGCTGAGGGGAAGGCGAAGGTCGAGGCCGGAGATCTCCGCCACGAAGCCCGGCCCGATCGGGGTCACCTGCATCGCCCTCATGCCCCCCCGGCCGGCAGCGCGTCGCTGCCCATCGGCAGCGGCGCCCAGTTCAGCGAGCGCACATAGTCCGGGCGCGGGCCGGGCACGTCCAGCGGCCGGTTGGCGCAGCGGTTGTACACCAGGTAGACGGCCCAGCGGTCGTGGCGCGAGAGGTTGTGGCCCGAGCCGTGCAGGATGTTGCAGTGGAAGAACACCACGGTGCCGGGCGGGCCGATGATCGGCACGGGCTCCGGGCTCCGCTGCATGATGTCCACCAGCTTCGGCTTCGGCACCACCCACAGGCGGTAGGAGGTGGTGCGGTCGTCCATCTCCGGCTCGATGGTGCCGAGCCGGTGGCTGCCGGGGATGAAATACAGGCAGCCGCTCATCTCGCTGGGCTGATCCAGCATCACCAGCGCGGTGGTGAGGTCGGGCTGCGGCACGCCGTCCCGGCGCCAGGAGCCATAGTCCTGGTGCCACTGCCAGACGGAGCCGTCGATCGCCGTCTTCAGGTTGCACTTGGTGTGGTAGATATAAAGGCTGTCATCGCCCAGAAGCTGACGGGCCGGGCCCAGCAGCCGCGGCGCGCGGGAGGCCGCGTGGAACAGGGGGGAGGCGGTGGGCCCATCGGCCTCATGCACCCGGTAGATGGTCTTGGCGACGCCGCCGGCACGTTCGCGCACCAGGTGGTCGGTGTCGATCGTCTGGATCCGCGCCAGATCGGCCTTCATCGCCGCCACTTCCGCGGCGCTGAACAGGTTGGGCAGCACCAGGTAGCCGTCGCGGGCATAGGCCTCGCATTGCGCCGGGGTCAGCCGGGGTGGGGCGGCGGTGTCGAGCGGCATGGGGCACTCCCTTCGTTGAGGGGGCCTGCCCTTGGGGCAGGTTCGGACGGTTTCCTCCCAGGCCGCGCGGCGCGGCTGGCATGCCAGCGTTATGCTACAACCGAGTCGAGCGGGTCAAGCGTGCTGACGGTGGCGCGCGCGAAGTCGATCATCTGCCCGATCAGCCGGTCTGACGCCTCGGCCGCCGCGGCCGGGTCGCCGCGGCCGACCGCGGCGGCCACCTCGGCATGCAGGGCGACGGTGGTTGCCAGTTCCTCCTCCGCCCGGTGGTGGAAGAACCAGAAGCGGCGGGAGACGGCATGCAGGCTGGCGACGGCGGCGGCGGCCACCGGGTTGCGCGCGGCCTCCGCCAGCGCCTGGTTCAGCAGCCCGTCCAGGCGCAGGAAGCCGCGCTGGTCGCCGGCCTGGCCGGCCTCCGCCATCTGCGCGGCCAACGCCGCGATGGCCGCGCGTTCCGCCGGGCGGGCGCGATGCGCGGCGGCGCGGGCGATCAGCCGGTCCAGTTCCCGCCGGGTTTCCAGCACCTGCATCTGCTGGCGCAGGTCGATGGCCGTCACCACCACGCCGCGGCGCGGCAGCACCTGCACCAGATGTTCCCGCGCCAGGCGCTGCAGCGCCTCCCGCACCGGGGTGGTGCCGATGCCCAGCATGCGGCCCAGGATCGCCTCCGACACGACGCTGCCAGGGGCCAGGTCGAGCGTGACGATCATTTCCTCCAGCCGCCGATAGGCTTCCTCGGTCAGGGTGGGGGCGGCCCAGCTCAGGGCGGCGGGTGGGGAGGGGGGCTTCGGGTCGGAAAGGGTCATGCCGCCGTGCAGCATACAGCAGATCCGCCGGCGCGCCTGCCCCGGGATGGCGCGTGCCCGCCGGTGGCCGGCGGCCAGCGGTGTGGCTCTGATGCCACAGCCGGTCGCCGGGATGCAGCGGGGCGCACGGCGCCCTCGCCGTGTGCAGAGCAGCAAGGTAAACAAGGCGTGGTTGGGCTTCCGGAACTTCCGGCCGCCCGTTCCCTATCCCGCCGGGGATCAAGGAGCGAGAATGATGCGTCTTCGGAATGCCCTGCTTGCCGCCAGCGTCCTGGCCCTTCCCCTCGCGGCCCAGGCGCAGCCCGTCAGCGGCCTTTATGTCGGGGCCGGCCTGGGCGCCAACCTGCTGCAGGAATCGGACGCCAGCCTCTCCCGCAACATCACCGGGCCCCGCAACGGCACGGTGGAGTTCAACTACGGCCTCGCCGGCGTGATCAGCCTGGGCTACGGCTACGGCAACGGCGTGCGCGCCGAGCTCGAGGCATCGTTCCGCGGCAACCAGGTGGACGCGGTGTCCGGCTTCGGCCTTCCCGGCCAGGTGCGGGAGACGGGGGGCGTCGCCTCCTATGGCCTTATGCTGAACGCCCTCTACGATTTCGACCTGGGCCCGGGCAGCTTCTTCACCCCCTATGTGGGTGCCGGCGCCGGCTACATGGTGCATGACTACGGCGACGTCCGCGGCACCACCGCGAACAACGCGGTGTTCATCGACGGCAATGACGGCAACTTCGCCTACCAGGCGATCCTCGGTGGCGCGATCCCCATCGCTGCCGTCTCCGGCCTGGCCGTGACCGCCGAATACCGCTTCATGGGCAGCATCTCCCCGGAGATCGACGCGCGCCGCGTGACCTCCACCGGCACCACCCGCGGCTCCGCCGAGGTGGACAACTTCAACCACAGCCTGATGGTCGGCCTGCGCTACGCCTTCGGCGTGACGCCGCCGCCGCCGGTCGTGGCCCCGGTTGCGCCGGCCCCGGCCGCCGCCCCGGCGATCGCCCGCACCTATCTGGTGTTCTTCGACTTCGACCGCGCTGACCTGACCGACCGCGCCCGCCAGATCATCGGCGAGGCAGCGACGAACAGCCAGCGCGTCGGCACCACCCGCATCGAGGTCTCCGGCCACGCCGACCGCTCCGGCACCCCGCAATACAACCAGCGCCTGTCCGAGCGCCGCGCCATGGCGGTGGCGGCGGAGCTGGAGCGCCGCGGCGTGCCGCGCGCCGCGATGGCCATCCAGGCCTTCGGCGAGAGCCGCCCGCTGGTGCCCACCGCCGACGGGGTGCGCGAGCCGCAGAACCGCCGCGTCGAGATCGTCCTGCGCTGACGCAGCCGATTTCTTCGAGCCGATCCAGGGCGCCGCAAGGCGCCCTTTTTCGTGCCTGCCTGTCCCGTACCGCCCCGCCCACCTTGCCCCAGGCCCCGGCCGGCACGCCGGCGCCGCGCCACGCCATCCTCCCACCCTGACCGGCGCCAAGCGGCCGTGACCGCACCGGCCGCCGCCCGGCACCTGGCGGAAGCACCACCAGCAGGGGTTGTCGGCTGCCCCATTCCCCCGGCTTCCCGCCGCAGGGGCCGGCGCCGGAGACGTCTCAAAAACATCTAAAGCGAGATTCATTCGGCGCCACCGTCCGCTCCCAGGCGGCGACTCTGCCTGCGTGGGTTGCATCGCGCGCGGAAGGGCCGGATTTCCGGCTTATTTACAGCAGCTTAACAGCGCCGCCCGCGTCGGGCGCTGGTTTACCTTTGGCGTCTCAAATTCGGTCTCAAACACATAGTTTTTCAACAAACTCGTTGCGGGACTGCTCAAAATTGGTATATGTCGCCTTAACGGGACGTTGGCGTTGGCCGAGGGTCCCCAGATGGAGGTCCCGCCGATGTCCGCCCAGCCGATCGTCAGCTTTCTCGATGGCTCCGCCCTCAGCGCCCCGATCGGGGGGCTGCAGAAGGTCACGGTCCGCTTCGACAATGTCCCGGACGGTGCCGCTGGCTCCGACGTCGGCTACGCGCCCTATGTGAACCTGGTCCTGCCGACCAATGGCGCGGATGGCGCGGGCGTCGGCAGCGCGGGGGCCACCAGCAATGACGGCCTGATCTATCTCGGCGCCACCTATCTCGGCGTGGCCCTGGAACAGTGGGTGCTGGAGTTCCCGGCCAACGGCCAGATCACCCACCCCTACGCCACCGACGCCGCCGGCAACGCCCTCACCATCACCGGCACCCCGGGCGAGACGCTGGTGGTGCTGCGGCTGCCCTTCGGCAGCTTCACCCCGGGCCAGACCCCCTCCGACATCGAGGTCTCGCTGCAGGTCTCCGGCGATGCGGACCTCGCCGTGCCGCTGACGATGCAGGCCTCCGGCGGCTTCGCCTATGGCCGCGACCCGCTGCTGAACCCGGTGGCCGACAACCCGGTCACCGGCCCGGCGGCCAGCCTCGCCGTCACGCCCACGGTGCTGGAGTTGGACAAGGTCTATGTCGGGCCGGAGCAGGAGACGGCGACCGGCCCCTCCTACCCGCGCGAATGGCTGGTGAAGGCGCTGATCGCCGATGGCCAGACGGTCACGAACCTGGTCCTGACCGACCACATGCCGGACGGCACCTTCATCACCGGTGCCTCCATCGTGAACGGCACCGGCACCGTCACCTATGACAACGCCACCGGCCTCGTGGTCGCCACGCTGGATGGCAGCTACACCGGCGGCGGCCCGGCGCCGACGCTGAAGATCGACTTCTACGTCCCGGAATTCCTGCGCGACGGCGTGACCCCGGTGCTGGATCCGGACACCGGCGCCTTCCGCGTGCTGGAGGACAATGCGCGCCTCGACGCCATGTGGGACCCGAATGACGGGCGCGACCCCGTCGTGGTCTTCGCCATCGACCCGGCCGGGCCGGAGGATGTCATCACCGCCAAGTCCATCGCGGTGCAGAAATCCGTCGCGGTGGTGGATGCGCTGAAGGCCGGCGGGACGCTGGCCTGGACGCTGGACGGCCAGGTTTCCAACTACTTCAACATGGACGACCTGGTGCTGGTGGACACGCTGTCCGACGGCCAGGTCTACGACCCCTCCTTCGCGCCGACGATCACCATGCGCGAAGGCGGCGCGGTGCTGTTCACCGGCACCATCGACCCGGACAACGTCACCGTGGTGCGCGATCCGCTGACCGGCATCTCCACCATCACCTTCGACGTGTCGCAGGAGATGCGCGACCGCGGCATCGACGATGTGCTGAACGGCCAGCCGGGCGGGGTGAACAACCAGGCGACCGTGCTGGTGACCTTCCACAGCACGATCGAGGAAAGCTACATCTCAACCGCCCCCGCGCCGTCGAACGAGCCGCTGGTGGACCAGGGCGACCCGCTGGACAACGGCATCGTCTTCGACGGCGTGGTGGACGAGACCGGCAACCCGAAGGGCGACGACAGCGGCGCCGGCGTGGTGCTGCCGGTCAGCGAGGTCGGCAAGTCGATCTACGCCATCAACGGCAACACCGCCTTCACCCCCGGCCCGATCTCCGCCGGCGACGCCATCACCTTCCGCCTGACGCTCGACATGCCGCTGACCGGCGCGCATGACGTGGCGCTGACGGACTTCCTGCCGCTGCCCGTGCTGAAGGCGCTGGGCGGCATGAGCTTCACCGACCTCGTCAGCGCCGCCGTGCCGGGCGCCAACCAGGCGAAGTGGGGCCCCGGCGCCACCTTCGACACCTCCGGCGACCCGACCACGGTGCCGACCATCGCCTTCGACGCCGAGAGCAACTTCCTGAAGTTCGACTTCGGCGACGCGGTGGCCCCCGGCAACCCGGCCAGCCGCATCGACCTGCTGTTCACCGTGGTGGTGCTGGACGAGGAGTTCGGCGACGGCCTGCTGCTGACCAACCACGTCACCTCCACCGAGACCAACAGCTTCGGCACGGTGTTCGAGGACAACGCCATCGTGCAGTTCGTGCTCGGTGAGCCGGAGCTGAACATCACCAAGGGCGTGATCGCCGACAGCAACGCCAATGCGAACCCGACCGCCGCGGTGGGCCCGGTGGCCTTCTCCGCGCCGGGTTCGGCCGGCAACCGCTTCACCGGCACCATCAACAGCACCAACCTGGCCACCACGCCGATCAACGCCGACCTGACCGGCGCCGATGCCGGCGACCGCGTCTCCTTCGCCATCGTGGTGGAGAACACCGGCAGCAGCCTGAAGGGCGCCTTCGACGTCCTGATCCACGACACGCTGCCGACCGGCTTCGAGATTCCGGCCGGCGGGCTGAACCTGCGGGTGACGGACGGTGCCGGCAACGCCATCCCCTACACGGTCGAAGGCGCCAGCATCTTCGACCCGGCGGGCGGCATCCGCCTGGGCGATGCGCTGAACAGCGGCAGCATCGGCACCTACAGCGCCACCAGCGGCGACAACATCGTCGTCATCACCTATGACCTCGAACTGGTGGATGACGTGCCGGTGTTCGGCGCGGACCTGGTGAACACCGCGACCATCGAGCATTTCGCCGCGGTTGAAGGCGGCATCGACCGCACGGACTACACCCCGGCCGGCGACCTGACGGACACCGCCCTGGTCCGCACCCAGGCGCCGAGCCCGGCCAAGATCGTCTCCGCCACCAGCGAGGCGCACACCGGCAGCCTGGCCGGCACCGACAGCCGCGTGGACGCGACGATCGGCGAGACCGTCACCTACCGCATCACCGTCAGCGTGCCGGAAGGCGCGATGACGGACTTCCGCATCGAGGACTACCTGCCGATTTCCGACGCCAGCGGCGGCGGCGTGATGGAGGTGACGGCGGCGCGCTTCATCAGCGTCACCGGCCTCGGCGCCGGCAGCACCTTCGACATCACGCCGACCATCGCGCTGTCGGACCGCGACGGCATCAACGGCAACGACAAGGTGACCTTCGGCTTCGGCAACGTGCTGAACACCTCGGACACCACCGGCAGCGCGCCGGCCACGGTGACCGTGGAGGTGGATGCGCGGGTGCGCGACCTGGCCACCAATGCGCGCGGCGACACGCTGACCAACACCGTCACCGTCAGCGCCGTGGACCCGGATGCGCCGGGCGGCCGCAGCAGCGCCAGCGCGACGGCGCTGATCGACGTGGTGGCGCCGAACCTCGACGTCGTCAAGGACGCCGACCGCACCACGGGCGATGCCTTCGACACCATCAAGTACACCATCACGGTGGAGAACAAGGGCGTCCCCGCCGCCGGCAGCGACAGCAACTTCACCGCCCGCGCCTGGGACGTGAACCTCAAGGACCTGCTGACCGACGTCCAGCTCGATGCCGTCTACCAGGGCGCCACGCTCAACGTCACCGGCATCGCCGCCGGCCGCATCAGCTACGGCGCGACCCCGCTCGACATCACGCTGGACTACCTCGACCCGGGCGAGAAGATCACCGTCAAGTTCGACGTGGTGGTGAAGTCCGACGTCGATGCCGGCGAGATCCTGCTGAACGAGGCGACGGTCGCCGGCAGCTCGATGGACGACACCGGCAGCCCGGATGACCGCATCGTCACCGACAAGGACAGCCACACCGTCACCATCGACAAGCCGGCCATCACCAAGACCATCATCGCCACCTCCGACGCCAACACCTCTGCCGCGCGCCACGATGCCGGCCGCACCGATCTGCGGATCGGCGAGGAAGTGACCTATGAGATCAAGGTGCGCCTGCCGGAAGGCGACAGCACCAACCTGCGCATCACGGACCTGCTGGAGGACGCGACCAGCTCCGGCAACGGCACGCTGACCTATGTGGCGGGCTCGCTGGAAGTGGTCTCGGTCGGCTCCGCGCTGAAGACCTTCGGCGGCGCCGTGCTGCCGGCCCCGGTGCTGTCCACCGCCGCGCCGGGCAGCACGCCGGGCGACGACAGCTTCACGCTGAACTTCGGCGATGTGCGCAACACCTCGGTCAACACCACGACCGACGACGAGGTCATCACCCTCCGCATCAAGGCGGTGGTGAACGATCTCTCGCAGAACAGCGACGCCGACAACCTGCGCAACAGCGCGACGGTGCAGACCGACGGCACGCCCACAACCAGCGGCAGCGCCGATGTCGACATCGACGTGGTGGAGCCGGTGCTCAGCATCGACAAGACCTCCGCCACCGGCGGCCAGCCGCTGGATGCCGGCGCCGTCGTCTCCTACACCATCACCATCCGGCATGCGTCGAACAGCGACGCCCCGGCCTACGACCTGGCGCTGGCCGACCTGGTCCCGGCAGGGATGGAGCTGGTGGCCGGCTCGCTCGCCGCCAGCACCGGCAGCGTCAGCGCCAGCGGCAACGCGATTTCCTGGTCCGCCGACCAGTACCTGCTCGGCGCCGCCGCCGTCACCATCACCTACCAGGCGAAGCTGCTGGACAGCGTGACGCCGGCGCAGGTGCTGTCGAACACCGCGACGCTGGCCTACGACACCAATCCGGCCGATCCGGTGGATCCGCTGAACCCGACCCCGGCCGAGGATCTCGCCAGCCGCAGCTACAGCACGCAGGACACGGAAACCCGCACCGTCGTGCTGGCGCCGACCATCGACAAGGCGGTGATCGCGACCGGCGACGCCAACACCGGCAGCAGCTTCGTCAATGGCAGCAACCCGGACGCCGCGCCGGGTGAGACCGTGACCTACCGCCTGACCGTGACGGTGGGCGAGGGCACACAGCGCCTGGTCGTTTCCGACACGCTGCCGACCGGGCTGGTGTTCGAGAGCGCGAGCGTCGAGAGCATCGGCGCCACCATCAGCGGCGCCGCGCTCGGCGTCGGCGCCGCCGCCACCTCCGTCTCGGGCGGCGCCTACAGCTTCGACTTCGGCACCATCGTGAATGCCGGCGACAATGACCGCGATGCCGGCGACACCGTCACCATCCTGGTGCATGCCCGCGTCGCCACCACCGCCACCGCCGGCGCCACGCTGACCAATACCGCGAAGGCCGAGACCTATGCGCCGGGCGGCGGCAAGCCCGGCCTCGGTTCCGCCACCGATGATGCGAAGATCGACGTGGTCCGCCCGGATCTGGTGATCGTGAAGGATGCGGCGCCGGGCACCGGCGATGCCGGCAACCTGGTCACCTACACCGTCACGCTGAGCCACGCCGCGGGCTCCACCTCCCCGGCCTATCTGGTGAACCTCTCCGACATCCTGCCGGACGGCGTCACCCTGGTGCCCGGCAGCGCCACCGCCACCGTCGGCACCATCTCCGAGACCGCCGGCAACATCAGCTACAGCCTGAACCAGTACCTGCTGGGCGCGGCGCCGGTCACCATCACCTACCAGGTGCGCTACGATGGCGACGTGGTGGATGGCCAGGCCATCACCAACACCGCCCAGGTCACCTACAGCTCCGCCCCCGTGCTCGGCGTGTCCAAGACCGAGAGCGACCCGGCGACGGTGAATGTCGACATCGTCAACACCGTGGTGAAGACGCTGGAGACCACCAGCCTCGACACCACCTTCGGCGCCGCCGTCGGCATCGGCGAGGTGGTCACCTTCCTCGTCACCGCGACGCTGGGCGAGGGCGCGCAGCGCATCACGCTGAAGGATGTGCTGCCGACCGGCCTGACCTACCTGGACAGCGAGCTGCTCTCGCTCGGCAGCATCAGCGGCGCGGCGCTGGGCATCGGCGCGGAAGGCAGCTACGACGCCGGCAGCCGCACGCTGAGCTACGCGCTGGGCGATGTGCTGAACCCCTGGGACAACCTTTCCACCCCCGGCGACCAGGTGGTGTTCCGTGTCACCGCGCAGGTGGCGGACATCGCCGGCAACACCGCCGGCAAGGTGCTGACCAATGTCGGCCAGGTGGTCTCCGCCGCCCCGGTGAACCCCTACGGCGTCACCCCCGGCTCCTCGCCCACCACGGTCAGCGAGAACGAGGCGGTGAACGTGGTGCGCGCCTCGCTCGGCGGCATCGCCTTCCGTGACACCGATGCCGATGGCCAGCGCGAGGCCGGCGAGACGGTGCTGCTGGCCGGCATCCCGGTCACGCTGCTGAACGCGGACGGCACGCCGACCGGCCTGACCACCGTGACCGGCCCGGATGGCGCCTACCTGTTCGACGGGCTGGTGCCCGGCAGCTACCGCGTCCGCTTCGACGAGATCGCGAACGAGGAGCGCACCCTGGCCAATATCGGCCCGGATGCGACGGACAGCGACGCGAACCAGGGCAATGGCGTCACCGGCATCATCACGCTGGCGAATGGCGAGGACCGCCGCCAGGTCGATGCCGGCTTCTACCAGCTGGCCAGCATCGGTGACCGCGTCTGGGAAGACACCAACGGCAATGGCCGCCAGGATGACGGCGCCACCGGCATCGTCGGCGCCACCGTGGTGCTGGTCGATGGCCTGGGCAACGATGTCGGCACCACCACCACCGGCGCCGACGGCTTCTACCAGTTCACCGGCCTGGTGCCGGGCGACTACAGCATCCGCGTGCTGCCGGCGACCTACACGGCGACGCAGCAGAACGTGGTGGCGGGCGGCGAGGCCGGCGACAGCGACGTGAATGCGGCCGGCCTGTCCGACAGCTTCAACCTGGAATCCGGCGAGAACGAGACCCGCCTGGATGCCGGCTTCTACCGCGGCGCCAAGCTCGGCGGCACGGTGTTCGAGGATGTGGACGGCGACGGCCTGCAGGATGCGGGCGAGGGCGGCATCTCCGGCCGCCTGGTGACGCTGCTGGATGCCGCCGGCATCTCCACCGGCCGCACTGCGATCACCGACGGCAATGGCGACTACGTCTTCGACAATCTGGCGCCCGGCACCTACAGCGTGACCTTCGCGCCGAACGGGGCGCAGCCCTTCACCAAGCCGAATGTCGGCCTGGACAACGAGAAGGACAGCGACGCCAACCCCACCACCGGCAAGACGGAGCAGGTGACCATCGTCTCCAACGGCGATGACCGCTCGCTCGATGCCGGCGTCTACAACCCGGCCGCGATCGGCAATTACGTCTGGGAAGACCTGGACGGCGACGGCCAGCAGGAAGGTGGCGAGCCGGCGATTGCCGGCGCCACGGTGAAGCTGCTGGACGCCGGCGGCACCGTGCTCGGCACCACCACCACCAATGGCAGCGGTTTCTACAGCTTCACCGGCCTGGCGCCGGCCGACTACCGGGTGGAGATCACCAAGGCCGGTCATGTGCCGACGCTGCCGAACCTGGGCCCGGATGCCGCGGACAGCGACATCGCCGCCAATGGCCGCACCGGCCTGGTGAACCTGCAATCCGGCGAGACCGACAACACGGTCGATGGCGGCCTGGTGCGGCTGGTCTCGCTCGGCGACAAGGTGTTCGACGACCTGGACAATGACGGCATCCAGGATGGCGGGGAGCCCGGCATTTCCGGCATCACCGTCCGCCTGCTTTCCGCCGACGGCGCCACGGTGCTGGACAGCACGACGACCGATGCGGACGGCCTCTACAGCTTCGACGGGCTGCGGCCCGGCGACTACCGTGTGGAATTCGTCGCCCCCGCCGACCGCGCCTTCGCCAAGAAGGACCAGGGCGGCGACGCGCTGGACAGCGACGCGGACCGCACCACCGGCCGCACCGATGTCATCGCCCTGATCTCCGGCCAGGACCGCACGGATGTCGATGCCGGGCTGCTCTATCTCGGCGACCTGACCGGCCGCGTCTGGGTGGACCGCGACGGCGACGGCATCGAGGAGGGCGGGGAGGCGCCGCGCGCCGGCGTCACCGTCATCCTGCTGGACGGCTTCGGCAACCCGACCGGCCGCACCACCACCACCGACGCGAACGGCGAATACCTGTTCGAGGACCTGATCACCGGCTTCTACAGCGTGCAGTTCGTCACCCCTGCGGGCGAGCGCCTGACGCTGCGTGACGTCGGTGGCAACGACGCGGTGGACAGCGACCCGAACCCGCTGAACGGCAAGACCGCGGCGGTGCAGGTGCTGCCCGGCGAGGTGACGCGCGACCTGGATGCGGGCCTGTACATCCCGGCCTCGCTCGGCGACCGCGTCTTCCTCGACCTGGATGCGGATGGCGTGCAGGACGGCAACGAGCCGGGCATCGCCGGCGTCACGGTCAACCTGCTGGATGGCAGCGGCAACCTCCTCGACACGACGCAGACCGATGGCAGCGGCCTCTACAGCTTCGACGGCCTGGCGCCGGGGATGTACGGGGTGGAGGTGGAGCCGCTGGCCGGCTTCGAATTCTCCCCGAAGGACGCGACGCCCGACGACGCCAAGGACAGCGACGCGCTGGGCAACGGCATCATCGAGCCGGTGATGCTCTACTCCGGCGATGCCCGCACCGATCTCGACGCCGGCCTGTTCGAGCGGGTCAGCATCGGCGACCGCGTGTGGCGCGACCTGAACGCGAATGGCGTGCAGGATGGCGGCGAGCCGGGGGCGCGCGGCGTCACCGTGCGACTGCTCGATGCCGGCGGCGCCGTCATCGCCACCACCGTCACCGCGCTGAACGGCAGCTACCTGTTCGACGACCTGCTGCCCGGAACCTATTCCGTGCAGTTCACGGCGCCGAACGGCGCGGTGTTCACCACGAAGGACGCCGGCGGCAATGACGGCCGCGACAGCGACGCCGACCTGGTCACCGGCAAGACCCAGCAGGTGACGCTGACCTCCGGCCAGGAGAACAAGACCCTGGATGCCGGCCTGCTCGTCGCCGCGTCCATCGGCGACCGGGTCTGGGCGGATTACGACCGCGACGGCCAGCAGGATGGCGCGGAGCCGGGCATCGGCGGCGTCACCGTGCGCCTGCTCAGCACCACCGGCACCGTGCTGGCCACCACCACCACCGATGCCTCCGGCTTCTACCTCTTCGACGGGCTGCGGCCGGGCGACTATGTGGTGCGCTTCAACACGCCCTCCGGCTACACGGCGACGCTGCAGAATGTCGGCAACGACGCCAGCGACAGCGATGCGGCGGCGAATGGCCGCACCGGGACGATCACGCTCGGCCAGGGCAGCGTGGTGCTGACGGTCGATGCCGGCTTCATCCCGGATGTGGTGGGCACCTGCGACCTGCCCGCCACGCTGCTGACGCCGGGCAACGATGCCTTCCCGGGCACCGAGCAGGCCGACCACATCGACGGGCTGGGCGGCAACGACAACATCCACGGCCTGCGCGGCGACGATTGCCTGCGTGGCAATGACGGCAACGACGTCATCAACGGCCACGAAGGCAACGACAAGATCCAGGGCGACAACGGCGACGACAACCTGCACGGCAATGGCGGCGACGACGTCATCTTCGGCGGCAACGGCAACGACACGATCGAGGCCGGCGAGGGCAATGACTGGGCCGAGGGCGGCAATGGCGACGACCGGATGCAGGGCGAAGGCGGCAACGACACGCTGTTCGGCGGCACCGGCAACGACACCGTCGAAGGCAATGGCGGCAACGACATCGTCTTCGGCGGCGCCGGCAACGACCGGGTCGCCGGCCATGACGGCAACGACACCGTCATCGGCGGCAAGGATCTCGGCCAGGCGAGCCTGGTCGCCGGCCAGGTCGGCGGCATCGTCATCGGCGACACGATCTCCGGCGATGGTGGCGCGGACAGCTTCATCTGGCAGAAGGGCGACGGCGTCGACCTGCTGCTGGACTTCCGCGCCAGCGAGGGCGACACGCTGACCATCTACGGCTTCGGCGGTGCCGCGGCGGTGCAGCGCGTGAACGGGCAGACGGTGGTCTACCTCGACACCAACAGCGCGATCGTCTTCAACGACGCCTACCCGACCGATGGCTCGACGCCCGGCATCACCTTCGTCCCGGGCAGCAATGTGGCGCCGGGCCTGCCGGTGGAACGGGCGCCGATCATGGGCGGCACCGGCAACGACACGCTGGTCGGCACCGGCGGTGCGGACCGGATCGAGGGCCTGCAGGGCAACGACGTGCTCGGCGGCGGCGGCGGCGCGGATACGCTGATCGGCGGCGACGGCAACGATGCGCTGAACGGCGGTGCCGGCGCGGATGTGCTGGATGGCGGCGCGGGCATCGACACGGCGACCTACCAGTCCTCCGCCGTCGGCGTCACCGTCTCGCTCGCCGATCCCTCGGTGAACACCGGCATGGCGGCGGGCGACATCTTCATCCAGGTGGAGAACCTGCTGGGCTCGCAGCATGGCGACGCGCTGACCGGCGACAACAACGCCAACCGCATCCAGGCCAATGGCGGCGACGACACCATCGCCGGCGGTGGCGGCAACGACACGCTGCTGGGCGGTGCCGGCGCGGATGTCATCAGCGGCGGGGCGGGGGCCGACCGCTTCATCTACACGGCGCTGGCGGACAGCGCCGCGGCGGCGGCGGACATGATCCTGGACTTCTCCTGGTTCGAGGGGGACAAGATCAACCTGGCGAACATCGACGCCCATCTCGGGCTGGGCGGCGACCAGGCCTTCGCCTTCGTCGGCACCGGCGCCTTCACCGGCGGCGGCCAGGGCTCGGTGCGCTACGACCACGACGGTGGCGACACGCTGGTGATGGTCGATGCCGGCGACGGCGGCGCGGCGGAAATGGCGATCCGCCTGGCCGGCCTGCACACGCTGTTCCAGTCCGACTTCAACCTGTGAGACGCGCGGGGGCCTCGGCCCCCGCCTTTCTGCCTCCGGGGCCTCGGCCCCCGCTTTTCTGCCTCCGGGGCCTCGGCCCCCGCGTCAGGACCGCGCAGACCAGGCCGCGCCCGACCCCACCAGGCGCGGCTTGACATGTCGTCATGCCACCGGGACATACTTAGGTCTTGAAGCATTCCGCACGCCCGCCGGGCGGCGACAGGCATGCGCGGGGGAGGGTGCAGGCGGACCGGCCACGGCCAGGCGCGTCGGCATGCCCCCAATGAGGGGGAACGACAGGATGACCACAGCCATCAGCCGCCGCGGCGCCGTCGGGCTCGGCCTCGCCGCTCTGGCCGCGCCGGCGCTCGCGCAGTCGCGCAATGCGCGCCTCGTCGTGCCCTATCCGCCCGGTGGCACCACGGACCTCACGGCCCGGCTGATCGCGCCCAAGGCGGCGGAGGCCCTCGGCGTCACCTGGGTGATCGAGAACCGCTCCGGCGCCAATGGCGTGGTTGGCGCGGAATCGGTGGCGCGCAGCGCCGCGGACGGCACCTCGCTGCTTTATTCCAACGAGGTGCTGACGGTGCTGCCCTTCGTGCAGCGCAACGTGCCCTTCGATTTGCGGGCGGATTTCACGCCGGTGGCGCGCACCGTCTCCATCCCCTACGTGCTGGTCGGCGGTGCCGCGCTGGAGCAGGCCGATCTGCGGGCGCTGCTGGCCGGCCTGCGCGCCACGCCGGACCGCTTCTCCTTCGCCGGATCCTCGCTGGGCTCGGTCGGCCAGCTCGCCACGGCGGCGCTGTGGCAGAAGCTGGGGGTGGAGACCACCTTTGTCTCCTACCGCGGCACCGGCCCGGCGATGAACGATTTGGTCTCGGGCGCCGTCAGCCTGTTCATCGCGCCGCTTGGCCCGGCCCTGCCGCTGGTCCGCGACGGGCGGCTGCGCGCCTATGCCGTGACCTCCGCGCGACGCCAGCGGGTGCTGCCGGATGTGCCGACTCTGGCGGAATCCGGTTTCGCGGACCTGGTCTATGAGGGCTGGACCGGCGTCTGGGGTCCGAAGGGCCTGCCGGCGGCCTTCGTCACCCGGGCCAATGCGGCGGTGAACCAGGCGGCGAACGAGCCCGCCGTCGCCGCCCGCATGGCCGATCTCGGCCTGACCCCCCTGGCGGAGACCGCGGCACAGTTCGAGGCGACCATCGCCGCCGAGATCGACCGCAACCGGGCGCTGGTGGCCGCGGCGCGGATCCAGCCGCAATAGCGGCCTGACCGCCCCGTGGGTTGCGCCGGCCGCGAGGGCTGCACCCCGGAGTAGACGTGGTGGGTGACATTGCCCCCGACGCTGGTATGATCCGGCGGCCCCAAGGGCGGGCCGCCCGGTCTGCCTGCGCGAAAGCCACGCCCTGGGCGATGCTGCTGCACACCAGACGGAAGGCCACCCGCTCGCGTGTTGACCCGCGATCATCCGACGGAACCCACGCCCGCGGAGGGTGGCGTCCTGCGCGGCTGGAACCGGGCCGCCACCCTGGCGCCGTTCCTGGCCCTGCTGCCGCTGGCGGCCTTCGGCCTGGTGCTGCTGCTGGCCCTGCATGCGGAACGCGAGGCTGACCGCCGGCGCGACCTGCAGCGCACCGCGACCACCCTGGTGGCCGGGCTGGATTCGGAACTGCGCGCCGGCCTGCGCGCGTTGGATGCGCTGGCCGGGTCCCAGCACCTCGAGACTGGCGACCTGGCCGGTTTCCGGCGGGAGGCGCAGCGCCTTCTGGCGCGCGAGCCCAACTGGTTCACCATCGCGCTGACGGATGGTGAGCGGCAGCTGTTGAACCTGCGCTACCCGGCGGAGGCGGCGCTGCCGCCGATCCAGGATCTGGCGGCGGTGGGCAGTGTGCTGCGCACCGGCCATCCGGCGCCGGGCGGGCTGGTGGAGGGGCGGGTCTCCTTCCGCGTGCCGGTGCGGGTGGATGGCGCGGTGCGCTTCGCCCTGGTGGCGACCCAGGAAGCCACCACCTTCGCCCAACTGTTGGACCGGGCCGGCCTGCCGGATGGCTGGTCCGCCCTGCTGGTGGATGGCGAGGGAAGGCTGATCGCCCGCGCCGCCAATGGCCGGGAGGCGCCGGAGACGGTCCGCCCGGCCCTGCAGCGCCGCACCACGCTGGTGGAGACCGAGGAGGTGCTGGCCCTGGCCCTGCCGGTCGGCGAGTCCCGCTGGTCCCTGGTGGTGGCGGCACCGCCGCCGGGCTTCGGCGACATGGCCGGCTGGTGGCTGGCCCTGGCGCTCGGCGCTTCCGCCGTGCTGGCCGGGCTTGGCGTCGCCACCCGCGCCGCCCTGCGCGACCGTGGCGATGCCGCCCGGCACCAGCGCCGGCAGCGGGAGGTGCTGGCCCGCGCGGCGGAGCAGGAGCGGCGGCGGACGGAGATGATGGCCGCCGTCAGCGAGGAGTTGCGCGCCCCGCTGGCCGGGCTGCTCGACTATACCGAGCGCCTGGCCGACGCCCCCCTGCCGGCAGAGGCGCTGGGCTGGGTGCAGCAGCAGCGCCGCGCCGGCCACGCGCTGCTGGCGCTGGTGGGGGACGTGCTGGATTTCGCCCGGCTGGAACATGGCACGGTGGCGCTGGAGGACAGCGACGTCGAGATCGCCCCGCTGCTCGACGAATGCGCCGCGCTGATGCGGCCGGTGGCCCTCGCCAAGGGCCTGGCGCTGCGGGTGGCCATCGACCCCGGGCTGCCGCGCTGGATCCGCGGCGATCCCACCCGGCTGCGGGAGGTGACGACCAAGCTGCTGGACAACGCCATCCGCGCCACCCGGCACGGCGAGGTGACGCTGTCCGCCCGCCTGACGCCGCGGCCGGAACGGGTGGAGGTGGCGGTGACGGATACCGGCCCCGGCCATGCCGAGGCCGAGCTGCCACGCATCTTCGACCGCTTCCGCGACCCCGCCCCGGAAGCGGCGGACATGCCGGAGCCGGTCGCGGGCGGTGGCCTGGGGCTGGCGATCTGCCGCCGTCTGACGGAGGCGATGGGCGGCGCCATCGGCGTGGAAAGCCAGCCCGGCCGCGGCAGCCGCTTCGCCTTCTGGGTGCCCTTCCGCCCCGGCGCCGCGCCGGCGGTGGCGCGCAGCGGCGGGGCGTTGCGCATCCTGGTCGCGGAGGACGTGCCGGCTGCCCGGATGCTGCTGACCACGGTGCTGGAACGCGCCGGCCATGCGGTGACGGCGGCGGTGGATGGGCCGCACGCCCTGGCCGCCCTGCATGGCGCGGGGTTCGACCTGGTGGTGCTGGACCTGCACATGCCAGGGCTGGGCGGCGTCGGCGTGGCGCGGGCGGTGCGGGCCCTGCCGGGCGAACAGGGGCGGGTGCCGCTGATCGCCCTGACTGCCGACCCGGCTGAGGAACTCGACGCGGCCTGCCGCGCCGCCGGCTTCGACGCCGTGCTGCGCAAGCCCTTCGAGACGCGCCGCCTGCTCGGCCTGGTGGATGGGCTGCGCAGCCGCGGCGCGGAGCCGGCGCCGCCCTGGGGGGAAGGCCTGGCCGCCGCGGCGCCGTGATCCACCGCGCCGCCCGCGATCATGCCTTCCGGGCGAGCACCTGCTCCGCCAGCGTGGCGAACCAGCTGGCGCCGATCGGCAGGATCTCGTCGTTGAAGTCGTATTTCGGGTGGTGGACCATGGCGTCGCCCTCGCCCTTGCCGCCGCCCAGGAACAGGTAGGCGCCAGGGCGCTCATTCAGCATGAAGCTGAAATCCTCGCCGCCCATGGTCGGCTGCGGCAGCGTGCGGGACCGCGCTTCCCCCACCACGCTGGCAGCAGCCCGGGCGGCGATCACGGTGCTTTCGGCCTCGTTCACCGTCGCCGGATAGGCGCGGCTGAAGCGGGCTTCGGCGGTGGCGCCGAAGCTGGCGGCGACGCCGTTGACGATCCGCAGGAAATTCGCCTCCAGCAGGTCCCCCACCTCCGGCAGGAACCAGCGCGCGGTGCCGCGCAGGCGCACGCTTTCGGGGATGACGTTGAAGGTGAAGCCGCCCTCGATATGGGCGATGGTGATGACGCCGGCCTCCAGCGGGTTGAGGTTGCGCGCCACCACGCTCTGCAGCGCCGTCACCACATGGGCCGCGACCAGCACCGGGTCGATTCCGTTATGCGGCATGGCGCCATGCGCGCCGCGGCCGGTGATGGTGGCTTCGAGATTCGCCACCGCCGCCATCACCGGGCCGGGGGCGTGCAGGAAGACGCCGGCCGGCGCGCCGGGCCAGTTGTGCAGGCCGAAGACGCGGTCCATGGGGAAGCGCTCGAACAGCCCTTCCTTCACCATCACCTCGCCACCCGCCAGATTCTCCTCCGCCGGCTGGAAGATCAGGTAGACGGTGCCGTCGAAGTTGCGGGTTTCCGCCAGGTAGCGCGCGGCGCCCAGCAGCATGGTGGTGTGCCCGTCATGGCCGCAGGCATGCATGGTGCCCGGCACGGTGGAGGCCCAGGGCTTGCCCGTGGCTTCCTCGATCGGCAGCGCGTCCATGTCGGCCCGGAAGCCGATGGCGCGGCCGGAGGCGCCCTGGCCGCGGATCACGCCGACCACGCCGGTGGTGGCGATGCCGGTGATCACCTCGTCGCAGCCGAATTCGCGCAGCTTCTGGGCGACGATGCCGCTGGTGCGCACCTCCTCGAAGCCCAGTTCCGGGTGCCGGTGGAAATCCTGCCGCCACGCGGTCATGTCGGGGTGGAAGTCGGCGATGCGGTTGATGATGGGCATGCTGCAACCCTTGGAGGAAAGCGGTTCTGCCGCGCCGGCTGCGGCCCCCACCCCGGCCCGCCCCCGCAACAGCCGGGAAGCGCGGCTTTCTCCCTCCCCCGCTGGGCGGGGAAGGGTCGGGGTGGGGCAGCGCGTTGCCTCGGCCGCCGCGGCGATTCACGTCACGTCTTGATGGGCCTGGCGCTCCGTCGGGGTCAATGGCCCCGTGCTCAGGGTGCCGCCTGCAGGAAGCGGAGGTCCGCGCCCTCGGGGGCCTGCGTCACCTGCTCATGCACCAGCCGGTCCCAGCCACGGGCCGGGGCGGGGGCGGGGGTCCAGGCGGCGCGGCGGCGGTCCAGCTCGGCCGCATCCACCAGCAGGTCCAGGCTGCGGTCGCGCACCGAAAGCCGGATGCGGTCCCCGGTCTCCACCAGCGCCAGCGGCCCGCCCACGGCGGCTTCCGGCGCGATGTGCAGCACGATGGTGCCGAAGGCGGTGCCGGACATGCGGCAGTCGCTCATCCGCACCATGTCCTTCACGCCCTGGCGCGCCAGCTTCTTCGGGATGGGCAGATAGCCGGCTTCCGGCATGCCGGCGGGGCTGCGCGGCCCGGCATTCTTCAGCACCAGGATGTCCTGCGGCGTCACGTCCAGCGCCGGGTCGTCGATGCGGTTCGACAGATCCGCCAGCCCGTCGAACACCAGGCAGCGCGCCTCTGTCTCGAACAGCGATTCCGTTGCCGCGCTGCGCTTGAGGATGGCGCCATCCGGCGCCAGCGATCCGAACAGGGCGACCAGCCCGCCCACCGGGCTCACCGGCGTCTCCCGCGCCCGGATGATCTTCCGGTCGACGAAATGGCTGCCATCGCCGATGCGGTCGCGCAGCGTCACGCCGTCCAGGTCCAGCGTCTCGAGGTCCAGCAGGTCGCGGATTTCCCACAGCAGTGCCTGCATGCCGCCGGCGGCGTGGAAATCCTCCATGTAGCCCTCGCCGGTCGGCTTCAGGTCGACCAGCACGGGGGTGGTTTCGCTGAGTTCGTCGAGGCGCTTCAGGTCCAGGCTCAGCCCGGCGCGGCCGGCGATCGCCGCCAGGTGCACCACGGCATTGGTGGACCCGCCGAGGGCCAGCAGCACGCGCACGGCATTGTCCAGATTGCCCTGGGTCATCAGGGAGAGCGGCGCCACCGGCTTGTGGATCAGCCGCACCGCCTGCGCGCCGGCTTCCTCCGCCATGCGCAGCCGGTCGGCATGCACGGCGGGGGCGGAGGCGGCATCCAGCGGCATGAAGCCCAGCGTGCTGGCGATGCAGGCCATGGTGCTGGCGGTGCCCATCACGCCGCAGGTGCCGGCGGTGGTGGCCAGCTTTCCCTCAAGAGTCTTGATCCGCTCGCCCGAAACCTCCCCGGCCCGGTAGCGCGCCCAGTACCGACGGCAATCGGTGCACGCCGAGAGGCGTTCCCCCGCGAAGGCCTGCGCCAGCATCGGCCCGACCACCAGCATGACGCTCGGCGTGCCGGCGGAGATCGCGGCCATCAGCTGCGCCGGCACCGTCTTGTCGCAGCCGCCCACCAGCACGGCGGCATCCATCGGCTGGTTCGCCAGCATCGCCTCCGTGTCCAGCGCCATCAGGTTGCGGTAATGCATGGAACAGGGGGAGAGCGAGGGCTCGCAGATGCTGATGGTGGGAAAGGCCAGCGGCAGCCCGCCGGCGGCCAGCACGCCGCGCTTCACCGCCTCGATCAGCTCCGGCGCCGTGCGGTGGCAGTTGTTGTAGTCGGACCCCGTATCGGCGATGCCGACCACGGGCTTGTCCAGCATGGCCTGGGAATAACCCATGGATTTGGCGAAGGATCGCCGGAGATAGAGGGCGAATTCGCGGTCCCCGTAATTCGAGGAGCGGTTGGCGAGGCCGTGCGGCTTGAGGGGCGTTTCCATGGCGGGAGCCTCCTTCGCGGCGCGCCGCCTGTCCAGAGGGGGTGTCGCGGCGCGTCCACCGCGGCCGGCGAGGGGTCCGGATGGCTGCCCTGGAAAACAACATGATGAAGCCTGGGGGGTCGATCGCTCCCCAGGCCCGGGCGACACCTGGCGCCCCCGGGACAAGCTGCGGGCCCGGCGCCGCGGGGGGAGGGCGGCATTCATGGGAGATTGTCCGGAACCGCTCCGGGGGTGACGATGGCTGGCATGATGGGCCGCGCCTGCCCCGCGCCCGCCGGCGTCACCGATCGGCCGCCGGGCCTGGCGCCTTCGGCCTCGGCTCCCGCACCAGGGCCTGCACGGCCTCGAACTGCGAGAGAAACACCCGGCCCTTGAAATGCTCGAAGAAGTCCGAGCGCTTCAGCGCATCCATCACCGGCCCCTTCACCTCCGACAGGTGGAAGCCGACCCCGGCGGCCTGCAGGCGGTCGGCGATCGCCTCCAGGCTTTCAAGCGCGCTCGCATCGATCAGATTCACCGCAGGGCACATGAGGATGACGTGCTGCAACGCGGGACGTGCGGCGGCCTCGGCGTAGATGCGGTCCTCCAGATAGCGCGCATTCGCGAAATACAGGCTTTCATCCACGCGCAGGGACAGGATCGCAGGCTCCGTGATCACCGCGTGCCGGTCCACGTTGCGGAAATGCTCGGTGCCCGGCACCTGGCCGACGATCGCCATGTGCGGCGTGCTGGTGCGCCACAGGAACAGCAGCAGCGACAGCGCGACGCCGGCGACGATCCCGGCTTCGACGCCGACCAGCAGCACCAGCAGGATGGTCGCGGCCATGGCGGCGAAGTCCGCCCTGGAATATGTCCAGGTGCGGCGGATCGCGGCGAGGTCCACCAGCGACAGCACGGCCACGATGATGGTCGCGGCCAGCACCGCCTGCGGCAGGTAACGGAACAGCGGCGTGAGGAACAGCGTCGCGCCGAGAATGCCGAGCGCCGTCGCGGCTCCGGCCAGCGGCGTCGCCGCGCCGGCATCGAAATTCACCACCGACCGCGCGAAGCCGCCGGTCACCGGATAGCCGCCCGAGATCGCCGAGGCGAGGTTCGCGGTGCCGAGTCCAACCAGCTCCTGGTTCGCCACGATGCGCTGGCGGCGCTTGGCCGCCAGCGTCTGCGCGACCGAGACGGATTCGACGAAGCCGACCAGGCTGATCAGCACCGCTGCCGGCAGCAACGCCACCCACAGCGCCGGGTCGAAGCTGGGCACCGCAAAGGGCGGCAGGCCGGCGGGGATCTCGCCCACGATGCGCACGCCCGCCCGGTCGAGGCCCATCAGCACCACCGCGAGGATCGACAGGATGATGGCCGCGAGCGGCCCCGCCTTGGCCAGAAGGTCCGCCAGCCTCCGCCCAAGCCCGGCCCGCAGCAGCAACGCCTTCAGCGATCGCCGGGCCCAGAACAGGAAGCCGGTCGCGGCGACGCCGATTGCCAGCGTCGGCAGGTTCGCCCCGCCCAGCCCCTGCGCGAGTTCGACCAGGATGCGCGGCAGCGTGTCGCCCTCCGCCCGGATGCCGAGGATGTGCTTGAGCTGGCTCGCCGCGATCAGGATGCCCGAGGCGGTGATGAAGCCCGAGATCACCGGGTGGCTCAGGAAATTCGCCAGGAAGCCGAGCCGCAGCACCGCCATCGCCAGCAGCACCAGGCCCGACAGGAAGGCGAGCGTCACCGCGGCCGTGACATAGGCCGCCGACCCCGCCACGGCGATCGGCGCCACCGCGGCCGCCGTCATCAGCGAGACCACCGCGACTGGGCCGACCGCCAGCGTCCGGCTGGTGCCGAACAGCGCATAGGCGACCAGCGGCAGGATGGAGGCGTAGAGCCCGACCACCGGCGGCAGGCCGGCGAGCATGGCGTAGGCCAGGCTCTGCGGCACCAGCATGATGGTCACGATCACCGCGGCAAACAGGTCGTTCACCCCATCCGTGCGCGTATAGCGTGGCGCCCAGTCCAGGATCGGCAGCAGGGAAGCGAGGCGGCGCATCACCTCAGCCCGCCATCTGCGGCTTGGCCATCCATTCCTTGCCGCGCAGCATCGCCTTCCAATAGATCGGCGGCAGCATGCGTTCCTTCAGCAGCCAGGCAAGATGGCTCGGCTTCGTGTCGTCGATCAGCCAGGCGGGGAAGCTGGGCAGACGCTTGCCGCCATAGCCGAACTCGGCAAGCACGATCCTGCCGCGCTCGACGGTAAGCGGGCAGGAGCCGTAGCCGTCATAGACCGCATCCGCGCCCTGGATCGCGCCAAGATCCTTCAGCAGATTGTGCGCGACGACGGGCGCCTGCTTGCGCGCGGCGGCGGCGGTCTTGGCGTTGGGCGCGTTGCAGGCGTCGCCCAGGCCATAGATGCCGGGCAGCGTCCTGTGGCGCAGCGTCGCCTGGTCGACATCGACCCAGCCGGCGGCATCGGCCAGCGGCGAGACGCGGATGAAGTCGGGCGCCACCTGCGGCGGGACGACGTGCAGCATGTCGAAATCGGTCTCGACCATCGTCGTGGCGCCCTCGGCATCCGTCCGCCGGAACCAGGCGCGGCGCGCGGGGCCGTCGACCTTCGTCAGCGTGTGCTGGAAATGCAGCTGCGCGTGATAGCGCTCGATGTAGGACATCAGCGCGGGCACGTAGTCCTTCACGCCGAACAGCACCGCGCCGGCGTTGTAGAATTCGACCGCGATGTCGTTGAGCCGGCGCGACCGCAGCCAGTGATCGGCCGAGAGATAGAGCGCCTTCTGCGGCGCGCCGGCGCATTTGATCGGCATCGGCGGCTGGGTGAAGACGGCACGGCCGGCCTTCAGCCCCTGCACGCATTCCCAGGTATAGGGCGCGAGGTCATAGCGGTAGTTGGAGGTGACGCCGTTGCGCCCGAGCGTCCCGGCCAGCCCCTCGATGCCCGCCCAGTTGAGCTTGATGCCCGGCGCGACGGCCAGCGCGCGGTACTTCACCACGCGGCAGCCATCGAGGATGACGGCGCTGCGCTCCGGCTCGAAGGCCGCGACCGCGGCCTTGATCCAGCGCACGCCGGCCGGGATCAGCGAGGCCATGGTCTTCGCGGTGGTCTGCGGGTCGAAGACGCCGGCGCCGACCATGGTCCAGCCGGGCTGGTAGTAGTGGATGTCGGCCGGGTCGATCAGCGCGATGTCGAGGTCGGGCTTGCGCGCCTTGAGGCTGGAGGCCAGCGCGATGCCGGCCGCGCCGCCGCCGATGATCACCACCTCATGCGTCGCATCCGCCTGCTCGGTGGGCGTGCGCCCGCCATTGGCGATGCGCCGGGCGACCGCCGCCATGTCGTAGCCGGCGGCCCTGGTCGTGGCCAGGATTTCCGGCAGCGGGCGGCCATGCGCGGCCTCGGACAGCGACCACAGAGTCGCGGAGCGCGTGCCGCTGCGGCAATAGGCGAAGACCGGCTTGGGCAGCGTCGCGAACAGGGCGCCGAAGGCTTCGGCATCGGAGTCCTTCACCTGGCCCGAGATGACCGGCTGATAGGCGGCCTGCAGGCCGGCGGCCCTCGCGACCGTCTCGATCTCGGCGAAGGCGGGCTGGTCGGCCCCCTCGCCATCCGGGCGGTTGCAGATCACCGAACGGAAGCCGGCGGCGGCGATGGCGGCGATGTCGGCGGGCAGGATCTGCGGGGACACCGACAGCCCGGCATTGATGGCCCTGATGGTCATGGCGTTTTCCTCCCTGTCGGCACCCTTGGGGTGCGCTGTCATTGCCGCATGGGAAGGGCCGGCCGCGGCGGGCCGGCCCTTCGCGTCAGTCCAGCTTGCGGGTGCTGAAGTACCAGTCGGTGGTGGCATAGCCTTCGCTGCCGCGCTGGCGCGCCGCCTCGGCGGTCCTGGGCGGCGGGACGATGGCGTCCTGGCCGGGGGTCCAGCCCTCGGGCGTCGCGATCTTCTGCGCATCGGAGGCCTGCAGCGCGGTGACCAGGCGCAGGATCTCGGGCACCGAGCGGCCGTTGCTCATGGGGTAGTAGAGCATCGCGCGCAGCACGCCCTCGGGGTCGATCACGAAGGTCGCGCGCACGGCGGAGGTGTCGCTCGCGCCCGGCTGCACCATGCCATAGGCGTGCGCGACCTTCATCGAGAGGTCCTCGATGATCGGGAAGCGGATGTGGATCCCGAACTTCTCCTCGATGTTCCGGATCCAGGCGATGTGCGCGAAGATGCTGTCGATCGACAGGCCGAGCAGCTCGCAGCCGAGCGCCTTGAACTGCTCGTGGTGATTCGCGAAGCCGATGAATTCGGTGGTGCAGACGGGCGTGAAGTCGGCCGGGTGCGAGAACAGCACCAGCCACCGCCCCTTGTAGTCTGCCAGCGTGCGCGGGCCGTCGGTGGTGTTGGCGCTGAATTCCGGCGCCGGGCGGTTCAGGCCGGGCAGCGCCAGCGGCCTTGTCGTATCGGTCATGGCGACCTCCTGTGGTTCGGACTCAGAGCGCGTTGACGGGCAGCTTCAGGAAGACGCGCCCGTTCGGCTCGGCGGGCGGAAGCGCGCCGGCACGCATGTTCACCTGCAGCGAGGGCAGGATCAGCCGCGGCATGCCGAGCGTCTTGTCGCGCGCCTCGCGCATCGCGACGAAGTCGTCCTCCGTCATGCCGTCATGCACATGGATGTTGTGCGCGCGTTCCTCGGCGACGGTGCTCTCCCAGCGGATCTCGCGGCCGTTCGGGCCGTAGTCGTGGCACATGAACAGCCGCGTCTGCGGCGGCAGCTCCAGGATGCGGCGCATCGAGCGGAACAGCGTGCGCGCATCGCCGCCGGGGAAATCGGCGCGGGCGGAACCGCCATCCGGCATGAACAGCGTGTCGCCCACGAAGGCAGCATCGCCGATCACATGGGTCATGCAGGCCGGCGTGTGGCCAGGCGTGTGCAGCGCGAAGGCCTGCAGGCTGCCGATGCCGTAGGTGTCGCCATCCTTGAACAGGCGGTCGAACTGGCTGCCGTCGCGGCGGAACTCGGTGCCTTCGTTGAAGACCTTGCCGAAGACCTCCTGCACGACGGTGATCTGCTCGCCGATGCCGATCTTGCCGCCCAGCCTGCCCTGGATGTAGGGCGCGGCGGAGAGATGGTCGGCATGCACATGCGTCTCGATCAGCCATTCGAGCGTGAGGCCGCGGTCGCGGATGTGGGCGATGATCGCATCGGCGCTGTCGTAGGTGATGCGCCCGGCGGCGTAGTCGATGTCCATCACGGAATCGACCACGGCGCAGGCATGGGAGGCCGGATCCTTCACCACATAGCTGATCGTGTTGGTGGGCGCGTCGAAGAAGGCGGTGACCTCGGGCTTCACCGAAAGATCGACGCGATGCGGGATGGCGTTCATGGGGCGTCTCCTGTTGTGTTGGCTCGCGCCTGTCAGGCGCGGTTGCGGACAGGCGCGCACGCGGGCGCGTTCATCTCAGGCCTTCGCCACCGGGCAGGTGCGGATGCCCAGCAGCGCGTAGGCCGGGCAGAAGCGGAAGGCCGCGGTGCCCAGCAGCACCACGCCCGAGGCGACCACCACGAAGCGCCAGGCGCCGAGCGGCGCGAAGGTCCCGGCAAGGAGGAAGGGGGCGGCGACCAGCGCGGCGCCAAGGGCGACGCGAAGGATGCGGTCGAGGGCGCCGACATTGGCCATGACGAGTCTCCTCCAGCGGGTTCGGGCTAGACATTTATATGCGAAGATGCGAAGGTGTCAACGCGAAAACAGATATCAAAGATGACGTATTTACCGCGATGGAAGCGAAAGCCGAGGAGGCCGCGCGGCTGCTTGCCACCCTGGCCAACGCCAAGCGCCTGATGGCGCTGTGCCACCTGCTGCAGGGCGAGAAATCGGTCGGGCAGCTTGCCGGATTGATCGACCTGGCGCCGACCGCCCTGTCCCAGCACCTGGCGCGGATGCGCGACCTCGACCTGGTCGCGACGCGCCGCGACGGGCAGACGATCTTCTACCGGCTGGCGAGCGCCGAGGTCGCGGCGATCCTGGAGACGCTCTTCCGGCTCTATGGTGCGTCGGCGTCCTGTGGCAGCGCGGCGGCCTGATCGTGCGCCTCGGCCGGCGACACGCCGCCAAGCCGCGCCAGCAATGCGTTCTTGTTGTAGGCGATGTCCGCAATGGTGAGGTCGTCCAGCACCGAGAGAAAGGCCCGCAGCGCCCGCTGCAGCCCGCGCGAAAGGTGGCAGGCGCCGAGCAGCGGGCAGGTGTTGGTGTCGGGGTTGAAGCACTCGACGAGTTCGAGCGGCGCCTCGGTCCAGCGGATGATCTCGCCCACCGTGATGCTGTCCGCGGGACGCGCGAGGCGCATGCCGCCGTGCCGGCCGCGGAGCGAGTCGATGTAGCCGCGCCGCGCCAGCTCCGCGGCGACCTTCACCAGATGCGCCTTCGAGATCCGGTGCGCGCGCGCGACGTCATCCACCGTGACGATGGCCGGCGCGCGGAGCGCGACAAGCTGGAGCGTGCGCAGGGTGAAGTTCGAGTACTGGGTGAGGCGCAAGGGACTTCCTTCGCAGATTAATCTTCATTCAGCGTATTGCTTTTCTGGGCTGCCGGCAATATTCTTCATCCAGAATGATGGTTTAGCGGGGTTTGCCATGCTCGGTCTCGACGCCCTCCTCCTCGCGCGCATCCAGTTCGCCTTCACGGTCAGCGCGCACATCATCTTCCCGGCCTTCTCGATCGGGCTTGCCAGCTACCTCGCGGTGTTGAACGGGCTCGCGCTCTGGACGGGCCGCCCGGTCTTCACCGACCTGTTCAACTACTGGAAGAAGATCTTCGCCGTCGCCTTCGGCATGGGCGTCGTCTCCGGCATCGTCATGAGCTACCAGTTCGGCACCAACTGGTCGGCCTTCTCCGACAAGGTCGGCCCGGTGATCGGCCCGCTGATGGGCTACGAGGTGCTTTCGGCCTTCTTCCTCGAAGCGGGCTTTCTCGGCGTCATGCTGTTCGGGCGCGAGCGGGTCGGGCCGAAGCTGCATTTCCTGGCAACGCTGATGGTCGCGGCCGGCACCTTCATGTCGGCCTTCTGGATCCTGTCGGTGAACAGCTGGATGCAGACGCCCGCCGGCTATGCGATCAACGAGGCCGGGCAGTTCATCGCCACCGACTGGTGGGCGGTGATCTTCAACCCCTCCTTCCCCTATCGCCTCCTGCACATGCTGCTGGCCGCCTACCTCACCACGGCCTTCGTGGTCGGCGCGGTGGGCGCACTGCACCTGCTGCGCGATCGTGCCGGGCCGGCGGCGCGCGTGATGTTCTCGATGGCGATGTGGATGGCCGCGATCGTCGCCCCGCTGCAGATCGTCGCCGGCGACTTCCACGGGTTGAACACGCTCGAGCACCAGCCGGCCAAGGTCGCCGCGATGGAGGGCCATTTCGAGACCCATGCCGGCGCCCCGCTGATCCTGTTCGGCCTTCCCAACGCCGCGGAGGGGCGCATCGACTACAAGGTGCAGATCCCCAATCTCGGCGCCTTCATCCTGACCCATGACTGGAACGGCGTGGTGCGCGGCCTGAATGAATGGCCCGCCGACCAGCGCCCGCCCGTCGCCATCGTGTTCTGGAGCTTCCGCATCATGGTCGGCATCGGCTTCCTGATGCTCGGCCTCGGGCTCTGGAGCCTCTGGGCACGCTGGAAGGGAAGGCTCCACGACGCGCCCTGGCTGCACCGCGCGGCGCTCCTGATGGGGCCGTCCGGCTTCGCCGCGGTGCTCGCCGGCTGGATCACCACGGAAGTCGGCCGCCAGCCCTGGACCGTGCAGGGCCTGCTGACCACCGCGCAATCCGCCTCGCCCATCGACGCCGCCGCCGTCGGCGCCTCGCTGGTCGCCTTCGTCGTCGTCTACTTCGCGCTGTTCGGCGCCGGCACCTTCTACATCCTGCGGCTGATGAACCACGCGCCGCGGCCGGCGGAGCCCGGCCTGCCGCCGGCGGCGCCGGTGCGCGCCGGCGGCATCATGCCGGGGCCGGTGATGGCGGCGAAGCATGCGCTGCCGGCCGGCGAATAGGGGAGACGTGCCATGACCCTTGACCTGCCGATGATCTGGGCCGGCCTGATCGCCTTTGCCGTGCTCGCCTATGTCGTGCTCGACGGCTTCGACCTTGGCGTCGGAATCCTCTTTCCGCTGATCCGCGGCGAGGCCAACCGCGACGAGGCGATGAATGCCGTGGCGCCCGTATGGGATGGCAACGAGACCTGGCTCGTGCTGGGCGGCGGCGGCCTGCTGGCGGTGTTCCCGCTCGCCTACGCCATCATCATGTCGGCGCTGTATGTGCCGATCATCGTGATGCTGCTGGCGCTGGTGTTCCGCGGCGTCGCCTTCGAGTTCCGCTGGCGGACGAAGCGCGGGCAGTTCCTGTGGGACTGGGCCTTCGCCTTCGGTTCGACGATCGCGGCCTTCGCGCAGGGTGTCACGCTCGGCGCGCTGGTCCAGGGAATCGCGGTCGAAGGCCGCGCCTATGCCGGCGGCTGGTGGGACTGGCTCTCCGCCTTCAGCCTGCTGACCGGGGTCGCGCTGGTCATCGGCTACGCGCTGCTTGGCGCGACCTGGCTGATCTGGAAGACCGAGGACCGGGTGCAGCGACGCGCCTATGACATCGCCTTCTGGGTGGCGCCGGCGACGCTGCTGCTGATCGGCGCGGTCAGCCTGGGGACGCCCTTTCTCAACAGCCTCTATGCGCAGCGCTGGTTCGCCTGGCCGCAGGTGCTGCTGGTGGGGCCGGTGCCGCTGGCCGTGCTCGGCGCGGGCTTCCTGCTGCTGAAGGGCCTGACCGAGCGGCGGGAGGTGGCGCCCTTCCTGGCCTCGCTGGCGCTGTTCGCGCTCTGCTTCATCGGCCTCGGGATCAGCTTCTTCCCCTACATGGTGCCGCATGCCGTGACGATCCGCGAGGCCGCGGCGCCCGACAACAGCCTGGCCTTCCTCCTCGTCGGCGCCGCCGTGCTGGTGCCGGTCATCCTCGCCTACACCGCCTACGCCTACTGGGTGTTCCGCGGGAAGGTGAAGGCGGTGGGGGGCTATCACTGATGGCGCACACCCGCAGCCTGCCGCGGCGCCTGCTCTGGTTCGCGCTGATCTGGGCCGCGAGTGTCGCGGGCCTCGGCGTCGTCGGTCTCGCCATCAAGGCCATGCTGCGATGAGCCGCCTCTCCAACCCTGACAGGAAGCCCCCGATCATGACCCGCTCCACTCTCACGCGCGCGGCGCTGCTTCTGCTGGCCGGCACCGCCAGCGCCGGCGTTCCCCCGGCCGCGGCGCAGGAGGCACCGCGCGTCCTCGCCCTCCTCACCACCGCCGAGCCGCAGGTGCAGGGCATGGCCTTCGTGCTGCTGAACGCCATGCGCCAGCAGGGCGCCACCGTCGAGGTGATGCTCTGCGGCCCCGCTGCCGACCTCGCGCGGCGCGAGCCACCTGGTCCGGCCGCCACAGCCCTGCGCCCGATGAACGCGACGCCGGCGCAGATGCTCGCCGGCATCGTCCGCGCGGGCGTGCGGACCGAGGTCTGTGCGCTGTATCTGCCCAATGCCGGCATCGGCCCCGAGGCGCTGATCGACGGCGTGCGCCCCGCCCGGCCGCCGGAGATGGCGCGCCGCATGACCGATCGCGCCACCACCGTCCTGCCCTTCTGAGGGCTGGCGCCGCGATCATGGCCGAACGCCGCCGCCATCGCCGGCCCGGCGCGGCGGCGGGGCGTGTTGCGCCGCGATGAACGGCCGGCTGGCCGCCGAGGCGCCGCAATAGGCCCGGCGGCAGCCTATTCCGGCCGGTGGCAGACGCAGCAGAGCTTGTTGCCGTCCGGGTCGCGCAGATAGGCCCCGTAGAAGTCGGCATGATAATGCGGGCGCAGCCCCGGGCCACCCTCCTCCGCCCCGCCATGCTGCAGCCCGGCGGCATGGACGGCGCGGACGGTGGCGCGGTCCGGCGCCTCGAAGCCCAGGGTGGCGCCATTGCCCGGGCTGGCCGGGCGGCCATCGATCGGGCGCATCAGCCAGAATTGCGGGCTGGCATCCGGGCGCCGTGCATAGCCGGCCTCACCTTCCGCGGTGTGGAAGCGCGCCAGGCCGAGCGGGGCGAGCAGGGCGTCGTAGAACGCGATCGCGCGCGGCAGGTCGTTGGTGCCGAGCGTGGCGTGGCTGAACATGGCGGGCATCTCCGGCTGTGGCGGCGCCTTGTGGCATGCCGGCGCTTGATGGGGGTTGCGCTTCCGCGGGATGACGGTAACCTGATACCGCAGCCAAAAAACCCAGCTTCCGCTTGACTTTGCGGCCCTGTCCCGGGATAAGGCGCGCCAGACCGATAGTCGGAATTACGCAGCAGATGCTCACTCGGCAAACCACCTCCATCAAGCCGGCGGAGGTCAAGAAGAATTGGGTGCTGATCGACGCCGAGGGCCTCGTGCTCGGCCGCCTCGCCAGCCTCATCGCCAACCGCCTCCGTGGCAAGCACAAGGCGACGTTCACGCCGCATGTGGATTGCGGCGACCATGTCGTGGTGGTGAACGCCAAGAAGGTGAAGGTCACCGGCCAGAAGGCCGAGCAATCCGTCTTCTACTGGCACACCGGCTATGCCGGCGGCATCAAGGGCCGCACGGTGGGTGAGCGCCTGGCCAGCCCGCATCCGGAACGGGTGCTGGAAAAGGCCGTGGAGCGCATGATCACCCGTGGCCCGCTGGGTCGCGCGCAGATGCGCAACCTGCATGTCTATGCCGGCCCGGAACATCCCCATGCCGGCAACACGCCGGTCGCCCTGGATGTCGCCGCCCTGAACCGCAAGAATGTCTTCGGCGCCCCTTCGAAGGCCGAAGCTGGTAAGGCTGCCTGAGCATGAGCGAAACCACCGCCCCCCGCACCGGCGGCTCCCTCGCGGAGCTCAAGGACCTGGTCAACGCCGCCGGCGGCCCCTCCGCCGAGCCTGCGGCGATTGTCGCGCCGAAGCGTGACGCGCTCGGCCGGTCCTACGCCACCGGTCGCCGGAAGAACGCGATCGCCCGCGTCTGGGTGAAGCCCGGCAAGGGCAAGATCGAGATCAACGGCAAGCCCTCCACCACCTATTTCGCGCGCCCCGTGCTGCGGATGCTGATCGGCCAGCCCTTCCTGGTGGCCGACCGGGACCAGCAGTTCGACGTCTTCGCGACGGTGGTCGGCGGCGGCCTGTCCGGCCAGGCCGGCGCGCTGCGCCACGGTATCACCCGCGCGCTGACCTACTACGAGCCGGGCCTGCGCGGCATCCTGAAGAAGGCCGGCTTCCTGACGCGCGACAGCCGCGTGGTCGAGCGCAAGAAGTACGGCAAGGCGAAGGCCCGCCGATCCTTCCAGTTCTCCAAGCGCTGACGCCCGACGGACCGGGCGCCACGCCCGGCCGCATGGCTGGCTATACCGGGGGGCAGGTCCGCAAGGGCCTGCCCCTCTTGCTTTTTCGGCCGCCGCAGGGCGGCATGCGTGCGATCCGAGGGAACACGACCATGGCCAAGGGACCCATCCCCAGCGTCTTCATCGACGGCGAAGCCGGCACCACCGGCCTGCAGATCCGCGAGCGCCTGGCGCCTTTCCCCGGCATCGCGCTGCGCTCCATCGCCGAGGAACATCGCAAGGACGCCGCCGCCAAGCGCGCCCTGATGGCGGAGGTGGACCTGGTCGTGCTCTGCCTGCCGGATGCCGCGGCGAAGGAAAGCGCGGCCATGGCGGCATCCCTCGGCGCCGAGGCGCCGAAGCTGGTCGATGCCTCCACCGCGCATCGGGTGGACCCGGACTGGGTCTATGGTTTTCCCGAGTTGAACGCGGCCCAGGCGCAGGCGGTGGCCGGCGCCATGCGCGTCTCCAACCCCGGCTGCTACCCCACGGGCGGCATCGCGCTGCTGCGCCCGCTGGTGGAGGCCGGCATCCTGCCGCCGGACTATCCTGTCACCGTCAATGCCGTCTCCGGCTATTCCGGCGGCGGCAAGCAGATGATCGCGGAGTATGAGCCGGCGCGCACCGCCGCACCCTTTTTCCTGTACGGGCTGAACCTCGAGCACAAGCATGTGCCGGAGCTGCAGCGTTATGCGGCGCTGACGCGGCGGCCGATCTTCGTCCCCTCGGTCGGCGACTTCGCCCAGGGCATGCTGGTCTCCGTGCCGCTGCATCTCGACCTGCTCAACGGCGCGCCCTCTCCGGCGGATCTGGAAGCCTGCCTGCGCGCCGCCTATGCCGGCAGCGGGTGGGTGCGGGTGGAAGCGGCCGATGCCAAGGCGCGGCTGGCGCCGGAGGCGCTGAACGGCAGCAATTTCCTTGAGCTGCGCGTCTTCGGCCATGCCGCGCAGGGCCAGGCGGTGCTGGTGGCCAGGCTGGACAATCTGGGCAAGGGTGCCTCCGGCGCCGCCGTGCAGAACATCGGCCTGATGCTGGGCGTGGATGTCGCCGACGCCCTGCCGCTGGCGGCCTGAACCGAAAGGCGTTCGGATGGGATCATCTGAACGCATGTCTTGCTCTAGAATCGAAGGCTTCTAGAGCAAGAGCGGCGTTCGAGCGAACGCAGCGTGCTCTGGAGCCGTTTCACCGCAAGCGAAGGCGGTGAAACGGCGCCCAGCTTATTGTTCCGACGCGTTTTCCGAGTCGCCTTGCGAAGCCGCAAGGCTTGAAAATGCTCTAGGCATTTTCCGGTCAGGCGGAGGCGGCTGGCGGCTCGGGAAATGCGCCTCGACAAATCGACGAAGCATGAGCCGCGCCTCCAGCGGCACGGATCATGCGCCAGGGAGAGAAGAACGACATGACCGGTCCCGTCATCCCCTTCGAGGACAAGACCCCAAGGATCCATCCAGAGGCCTGGGTGGCGCCGACCGCCATCGTCATCGGCGATGTCGAGATCGGCGAGGACAGCAGCGTCTGGTATCACTGCGTGCTGCGCGGCGACACGAACATGATGCGCATCGGCGCCCGCACCAACATCCAGGATGGCAGCGTGCTGCACCTGAATGCGGGGGCGGAGCCGCTGATCATCGGCGATGACGTCACCATCGGCCATGCCTGCATCGTCCACGCCTGCACCCTGAAGAACCGCGCCTTCGTCGGCATGGGCGCCACGGTGCTGGACCGCGCGGTGATCGAGGAGGGCGGGATGCTCGGCGCCGGCGGGATGCTGCCGCCGGGCAAGGTGATCGGCCCCAACGAGCTGTGGATGGGCAGCCCTGCCAAGCTGGTTCGGGTGATGTCGGCGGAGGAGCGCGGGAAGTTCGACCGCACGGCGCCGAACTATGTTGCGCTTTCCAAGCGGCATCGCGCCTCCCTGGCGCGTTGAGGTGGCGCGCCGGCCTGGCAGGGCGGGGGGGGGGGTGAAGCGCTCGCGAAGGGCTGAAACGGAGGCTGCTTGCCGGTCCGGCGGTGCCGCGCCATCTACCGGCGGGGCAAACCCGCCCCTCCGGTCGCGCCGAGGTCCCCATGCCCGTCCCCCGCCGCCTCGCTTTGCTTCTGCCGCTCTCCGCCTGCGCCCAGGGCGTCACCGCCAGCCTGCCCGCCGAACAGGCGGTGACCCTGCCGCCGGCCGGCCTGCCGCAGGGCGCCGGCGATCCCACCCGCGGCGCCATCCTGGCCTCCTCCTACGCCTTCGGCACGCCCGGTGTCCTCGCCGGCAATCCCGCGGCGGCGGCGGAAGCGCTGGCCCAGCTGGAATACCTCACCGTTGAACTGGGCCTCGGCGGCCCCTGGCGGGACATGGACCCGCTGGTGCCGCTGGAACTGCGCCAGGCCCGGGCGGAAGCGCGCGCCGCCCTGGGCCTGCGGGCCGATGCCACCCCGCAGCTGGCGGTGGATGCGCTGTACGGCACCGCCACGGCGCTGCGCGGGGCGGGGCCGGATGCCGCGCGCCAGGCCATCGCGCCGCTGGCCCAGCCCGGCACGGCGCCGGCGGTGCTTGCCCGGCTGAGCGACCTGCCGCCGCTGCCGCGCGCCGCCGCGGCCACCGCCCGCGCGCGGAGCGCGCTGAACCGGCGCGACAGCGACCGCAGGCCGCCCTATTTCCGGTTCTAGAAGCGGTCCGGCCACCGCGCTGGTCCTTCTTCTGGCTGGCTGCGCCGGCAGCGGCGCCATCACCGGGGGGGTGCCGGAGCCCACCGTTGCGGCCGGGCTGGGCGACCCCGCCCGCGCCGCGGTGTTCGAGACCGCGTCCGGCTTCGCCAACCCCGGCCGGCTCGCCGGTCGCCCGGCGGAGGCCGCGGCGCTGGCCGCGCAGCTCGAATGGATGTCGGCCGAGCTGACGCAGCGGCCGGAATGGCGCAGCGCGACGCCGATGCTCGATCCCGCCCTGCGCCAGGCGCGCGCCGAGCTGCGGGCGGCGCTGGGCATCGCGCCGGATGCGCCACCGGCTGCCGTTGCGGCCGCCCTCCGCCAGGCGGCGCCGGCGCTTCGCGCCGGGCAGGCCGAAGCGGCCGCGGCGGCGCTGGACCCGGTGGCGGCAGGCGACGGCCGCCGCGTGCTGGCGCGCTTGGCAAACCTGCCGCCGCTGCCGCGTGCCGCCTTCGCAACCGGCCTGGCGCTGGATGAGTTGAGCCGGGAGACGCGCACGGATCTGGAGTGAGGTCGGCGCCGCCTGCTCACGCAATCGTGGCGCGGCGGGCTTGCGTGGGATGTAGCTTTGGCTACATACTGCGCGCCAAGCCTGATATTCAATCAAACACAACACTTCGATCCATCGCGAAAAAGGAGAGGCCATGCTTCCGAACGTCGCGCGCCGCGTCCTGCTCGGCACCACGCTCGGCGCCGGCTTGGCCGGCACGCTGCCGGCCCGGGCGCAGGCCCCGAAGCGCGTCGTCGCCACCTTCACCGTGCTGGCCGACATGGCGCAGAACGTGGCCGGGGAGGCGGTGCTGGTGGAGAGCCTGACGCGCCCAGGCGCCGAGATCCACGACTACGAGCCGACGCCGCTGGATGTGGTGCGCGCCCGTGCCGCCGACCTGGTGCTGTGGAACGGCCTGGGCCTGGAACGCTGGTTCGAGCGATTCTTCAGCCGCGCCGGTGCCACCCGCCAGGCGGTCCTGACCGAGGGCATCACGCCGATCGGCATCGGCGAGGGGCCCTATCTGAACCAGCCGAACCCGCATGCCTGGATGTCGCCCACCCTGGCGCTGGTCTATGTGGAGAACATCCGCAAGGCGCTGGCGGCGCTGGACCCGGCCAATGCCGCCACCTTCGCCGCCAATGCCGAACGCTACGCCGCACAGATCCGCGCCGTGGACGCCAGGCTGCGGGAGACGCTGGCCCGCGTGCCGGCGGATCGCCGCGTGCTGGCCACCTGCGAAGGCGCCTTCAGCTACCTGACCCGCGATTACGGGCTGCGCGAGGCCTATCTGTGGCCGATCAACGCCGAGGATGAAGGCACGCCCCGCCAGGTGCGGGCGATGATCGACACGGTCCGCCGCGCCCGCGTCCCCGCCATCTTCTGCGAGAGCACGGTGAACGACCGCCCGATGCGCCAGGTGGCCCGCGAAGCCGGCGCCCGCTACGGTGGCGCGCTGTATGTGGACAGCCTGACGGCGGAGGACGGGCCGGCGCCCACCTATCTGAAGCTGCTGGAAGCGAATGCCGAGATCATCCTCCGCGGCCTGACGGGCGCGGCAAGGTGATGCACGGCCTGGCCCCCACGGGGGGCACATCCCTGGCGGTGGAGGGCATCTCCGTCGCCTACCCGAACGGCCACCTGGCGCTGCGCGATGCCAGCTTCAGCCTGGAACCGGGGACCATCTGCGGGCTGGTCGGCATCAATGGCAGCGGCAAGTCCACGCTGTTCAAGGCGATCATGGGCCTGGTGCGCCCGGCGCGCGGCCAGGTGCGCATCGGCGGGCAGCCGGTGCAGGCGGCGCTGAAGCGCAATCTGGTGGCCTATGTGCCACAGGCGGAGGAGGTGGACTGGTCCTTCCCCGTCGGCGTGCGCGATGTGGTGATGATGGGCCGCTACGGCCACATGAACATCCTGCGCATCCCGCGTGCCGCCGACCACAAGGCGGTTGACGCGGCCCTGGACCGGGTCGGCATGTCGAACCTTGCGGAGCGCCAGATCGGCGAATTGTCGGGCGGCCAGCGCAAGCGCGTCTTCCTGGCGCGCGCCCTGGCCCAGGGTGGCCAGTTGCTGCTGCTGGACGAGCCCTTCACCGGCGTCGACGTGACGACGGAGGAGGCGATCATCGACCTGCTGAAGGCGCTGCGGCTGGAGGGGAAGATCATCCTGGTCTCGACCCACAACCTCGGCTCCGTGCCCACCTTCTGCGACCAGGTGGTGCTGGTGAACCGCACCGTGCTGGCCGCCGGCCCGACGGAGCGGATCTTCACCGGGGAGAACCTGCTGCGCGCCTTCGGCGGCGCGCTGCGCCAGCACAGCCTGCCGGAGGCGCCGCGCGCCCATGGGCCCCTGGAAGCCGGGCATGTGGTGGTGCTCTCGGACGATGAGCGGCCGCTGGTGATGGCCCCCGATGGCCGGGTGCTCGGCCGCCTGACGCAGGATCTGTGAGGATGGCAGCCGGATGAGTGAGCTGCTGATCCCCTTCGAATACGACTACATGCTGCGCGCCATGGGCATTTCCGCGCTGGTCGGCGCCGTCGCCGGCCTGCTCTCCTGCTACGTGGTGCTGAAGGGCTGGTCGCTGATGGGCGACGCGCTGAGCCATGCCATCGTGCCCGGCGTGGTGCTCGCCTGGCTCGGCGGGATACCCTTCGCCGTGGGGGCCTTCGCCTCCGGCCTGCTGGCGGCACTCGCCATGGCCGGGCTGCGCGGCCGCACCCCGATCCGGGAGGATGCGGTCATCGGCGTGGTCTTCACCGGCTTCTTCGGGCTGGGGCTGTTCCTGCTTTCCCTGTTCCCGTCCAACGTCCGGCTGCAGACCATCATCTTCGGCAATGTGCTGGGCATCGCGGATGCCGACATCATCCAGATGGCGATCATCGCCGGGGTGGTGGCGCTGGTGCTGGCGATCCGCGGGCGGGACCTGATGCTGTCGCTGTTCGACCCGGTGCAGCTTGTCGCCGCCGGCGGCAGCCCGGGGCGGATGCGCGTGCTGCTGCTGATGCTGCTGGCGGCGACCGCGGTGGCCGGCCTGCAGGCGGTGGGCGCGGTGCTGGTGATCGGCATGCTGGTGACCCCCGGCGCCACCGCCTATCTGCTGGCCGACCGCTTCGGGCGGATGGCGGCGATTGCCACGGTCATCGGCACCACCACCGGCCTGGCCGGCGCCTATGCCAGCTATTTCCTGGATGGCTCGACCGGCGGCAGCATCGTGGCGCTGCAGGCGGCGATCTTCGTGGTGGTGCTGGTCTTCGCGCCGAAGCACGGAATCCGGGCCACGCGGCGCGCCACTGCCGCCGCGGTTGCGGAGGGCGCGGCATGATCGAGGCGCTGGTCCAACCCTGGACCCATGGCTTCATGCAGCAGGCGCTGGCGGTCGGGCTCATGGTGGCCGCGCTGTCCGCCATCCTGTCCTGCTTCGTGGTGCTGAAGGGCTGGTCGCTGATGGGCGATGCGGTCAGCCATGCCATCCTGCCCGGCGTGGTCGGCGCCTGGCTGCTCGGCATCCCGCTGGTGATCGGCGCCTTCGTCGCGGGCCTCACCTGCGCGCTGGCCTCCGGCGCCATCCGCGCCACCTCCCGCGTCAAGGAGGATGCGGCAATGGGCGTGGTGTTCAGCGGCATGTTCGCGGTGGGGCTGATCCTGCTGTCGCAGGTGCGCTCCAACGTCCACCTCTCCCATGTCCTGTTCGGCAGCATCCTCGGCATCGAGGCGGAGGATTTCTGGCAGACGCTGGGCATTGCCAGCGCGGCCCTGCTGATCCTGGCGCTGCGCGGCCGGGACCTGGTGCTGTTCTGCTTCGACCCCGGCCAGGCCCGCATCGCCGGGCTGCATCCGGGCCGGCTGCGCCTGCTGTTGCTGACGGTGCTGGCGGCCAGCATCGTCACCGGGGTGCAGGCGGTGGGCGTCATCCTGGTGGTGGCGCTGCTGATCACGCCGGGCGCCATCGGCCTGCTGATGGCCGATCGCTTCGGGCGCATGGTCTGGGTGAGTGTCGGCGCGGCCTGCACCGCGACGCTGGTCGGAATCCAGGCCAGCTTCATGCTGGATGCCTCCACCGCCGGGTCCATCGTGCTGGCGCTGTCGGCGATCTTCGTGGCGGCGCTGCTGTTCAGCCCGCGGCACGGCCTGCTGCGGCCGCGGCGGGTGACGCCGCTGCCGGCGCCGGCGGAATAGCCCGCGCCGGGGATTGGCGGCGCGGAGCAAAGTGAAGCATCGGCCACACTTTGGCGCCGCCCTTCCTGCACCCCCGGGGCGATGCTAGGCTGGCGTCATGACCACGGCCGATCCCCTGCCGGAGGGCAGCCTGCCGGACCAGCCGGATGAGGCCGCCCGCCATGCCTCCGCCCGCACCGCCCGCGCCGCCGCGCTGGCGGAGGATTACGTCGAGATCATCGCGGACCTGCTGGAACGCGATGCCGAGGCACGGCCCACCGACATCGCCCGGCGCCTCGGCGTCACCCATGCCACCGCCATCAAGACCATCGGCCGGCTGAAGCGGGATGGGCTGGCGCATTCCAAGCCCTATCGCGGCGTCTTCCTGACCGAGGCGGGGCATGAACTGGCGCGGCGCGTCCGCGCCCGGCACCAGACCGTGGTTGCCTTCCTCGCCGCGCTCGGCGTGCCCGCCGACATCGCGGAGGCGGATGCCGAGGGCATCGAGCACCATGTCAGCGACGCCACGCTGGCCGCCTTCGAACGCTTCCTCGGAGAGGCCGCCCGATGATCGAGCTGCTGGACGGCCTGCGCGCCGCGCTGCACGAGCAGTACCTGATCCCGCTGCTGTACGATCTCGGCCTGATGAACTGGGAGGAGGAGGCCTTCGACTGGCTGGGCTTCGCCCTGCTCGGCCTGGTGCAGATCGCCGTCTGCATCGCGCTCTGCGGTGGGCTGGAGAAGTGGCGCCCGGTGGAACGCTGGGAGGACCACCGGCCGGTGCAGACGGACATCCTCTACACCGTGCTGATCCGGCTGGGCGTGCTGCCGCTGGCGGTCTTCGTGCTGTTCCGGCCGCTGCAGGTCTGGCTGCACGGCACCGTGGTGGATTTCGGCGCGGTGCCGCCGACGCTGGAAAGCCTGGTCCCGCCGCTGCGCGACCATCCGCTGCTGGCGCTGCTGGTCTATGTGGTGGTGCTGGATTTTGGCGAATACTGGCGCCATCGCCTGCAGCACGCCATCCCGTGGTGGTGGGAGCTGCATGCGGTGCACCACGCCCAGAAGCAGATGACCTTCTGGACCGATGACCGAAACCACCTGCTGGACGATGCCATCGCCGCCGCCTGGCTGGGCCTGCTGGCACTGGCGATCGGCGTGCCGCCGGCGCAGTTCCCGGTCATCGTGCTGGTCACGCGGGTGGTGGAATCCCTGTCGCACGCCAATGCAAGGCTGCATTTTGGCCGGCTGGGGGAAAGGCTGGTGGTCTCGCCGCGCTTCCACCGGGCGCATCACGGCGAACAGGCGACCGAGGTGCAGGGCGTGAACTATGCCGTGCTGCTGCCGGTCTGGGATTGGATCTTCGGCACCGCCGACTGGAACCGCACCCGGTTCCCGGCCACCGGCGTGCCGGGGGCGGACCCCGCCATCGTCACCGGCGGTTTCCTGGCGCAGCAGGCGGCGGGCCTGCGGGCCGCCGTCGGGCGGCTGCGGCGCCGCCCGGCCGCCCCGGCACCCCGGGAAGGCTGATCCGCGCCAGGGGCGGGGGGGAAAGCGGCCGTTCAGGCGGTGGTCTTCGCTTCCATCACGAACAGCCGGTGCGAGGCGATATCCACCTTCCGGCGCATGTTGTCCTGCCAGGCGCGAAGAGCCGTGGCCTCGTCATGGAAGGGCCCGTGCAGCTCCTCGGTCCCTGCTTCCAGCTTCGTGAAGCTGGTGTCGGTGAAGATGCCGCCCCAGACCACCCAGATCTTCCGCTCGACCATCGCTGACCCCATGCTGGTGTGCGGCGCAGCAATACAGGCTGCGCCGCCATCCGGCGAGGGTGCGTGGGCTTGCTGAAGCAAGCTTTAACGCGCGGGCGCCGTGCGGGCGCGGCGCATCATCTCCAGCATCGCCGCCGGCACATAGACGGTCTGGGCGGCCTCGCCGGAGCCGATGGTCAGCGGCACATAGCCCTCGCGCGGCTGCTGGGCGAACATCGCGTCGAAATGCATGACGCTGACATCCATGTTCCCGGCCTGGGAGACCATCACGCGGCCACCGCCGACCAGCGTGCCCTGGCCCATGGGCCCGTAGTCAACCATCAGGTTTTCGCCGCTGCCGGTCACCCGCGGGTAGCTCTGGGCCATCGCGCTCGGGGCGGCCAGCAGCAGCGCGGCGGCGGCGGCCAGGAAGGTCGTGCGGTTGGTCATGCTGGGTCTCTCCATTATTCCTGGGCGCGGGCGCTGCCCGCGCTTGCCCGCACCCTCCCCGAAGCGCCGCCGCCTTCGCAGCCCTGATGCGCGGGGTGCAGCCACCCGATACCTCTGGCGTATCGAGCTGGCGCTGCCAGGCGCCCGACCGGCGTCTCCGCGGTCACACGCCGTTGGGGGTGAAGCGGGTCCGCCGCAGCGTCTCCACGAAGCGCGCCAACGGCGCCGACCAACGGCGGCCGGCCACCGTCACCAGGCAGACCTGGCGCGCCACCGGCGCATCCTCCACCGGTCGCAGCACCAGCCCGTTCTGCACCGCGCTGAATTCCGGCAGGAAGCACACCCCCATGCCCGCGGCGACCAGGCACTGGATCCAATCCTCCCGCTCGCTGCGGCAGGCATGCACCAGCCGCGCCCCTGCGGCCTGCAGGTGCTCGCGCAGCACGTCGCGATGCTCGCAATTGATGCGGGAGAGGTAGGTCTGCCCATCCATGTCGCGCATGGCGATGCAGCGGCGCTGGGCGAAGGGGTGGCTGGGGGCACAGGCCACCAGGTAGCGCTCGGCATAGAGCGGCTCCGGCTTCAGCCGTTCGTGATAGGCTTCCGGCTGCACCATCAGCGCCGCGTCCAGCTCACCCTGCAGCAGCTGTTCCGAGAGCCGCTCCGGCGTCGCATCCGCCAGGGTGATGTCGATGCCGGGCTGGGCGGCGCGGAAACGGCCGAGCAGCGGCCCGAAGCGGGACGGCCCGAGCGAGCACATCACCCCCAGCCGGAGGTCGCTGCCCTGCAGCCGCAGGTGCAGCGCCGCCTGCTTGCAGACCGAGCGGCTGCGCGCAACGATGTCCTCGATGCGCGGCTGCACCATGCGGCCCAGCGCCGTCAGATGGGTTGTGCCGCCCTCCCGGGCGAAGAGCGGCGCACCCAGCTCGCGTTCAAGCTTCTGGATGCCGCGCGTCAGGGTTGGCTGCGTCACGCCGCAGAGGCCGGCGGCACGGGTGAAGTGCAGAGTCTGGCTGGCAGCCAGGAAATATTTCATCTCACGCAGGTCCACGACCAACTCCGCCCGGGGTTCGGGCAGATTTTCGCCGCGCTGCTCCAAAAGGTTCCGCTGCCGCAATCCAGTCAGGCTGAGGGCGAGACGCCGGATGCCGCGACGCGGCATCCGGCCGCGTCAATCAGCGCCAGTCGCGCCGGTCGCTTCCGCGCCCGCGGTCGTCGCGGCCGCGATAGGGGGCGCGCCGCGGCTCGTAGCGCTGCTGCGACTGGTCATAGAGGTAGCCACCCAGGCCGCCGGCACCGGCGCCGAGCAGCGCGCCCAGGCCGGTATCGCCGCTGAACGAGCCGATCAGCCCGCCGGCGGCGCCGCCGGCCAGCGCGCCGGTCGCCGTGCGCTGCTGGGTCTGGTTGAGGTTGCCGCAGGCCGAGAGGCCGAGCGCGGCGAGCAGGGGAAGGGCAAGGCGCAAGCTGCGCATGGGATCAGATCCTTCGAGGGCTCGGGTTGCGCTCAGCGACGGGCCGGCCGGCGGGCCGGGGCGTCGCGGCAGGGGAACTGCGCCTGCGCGTAGCGCAGGAAGCCGTCCAGCGCCGGCTCCTCGCGGTAGACCGGGTTGGACCGCGCCCAGCCGGCGAAGCCGATTCCGGTCTCGGCGATGGAGGGGCCACGGCCCGGTACGCAGAACAGCGGCCGCACCGGCCCGCCTTGCGGGAACATCATGGCGTGGTACTGCCCGGCCGCGGTCAGGAAGCCCTGGCAATAGGCGATCGCCTCCAGCCGCCGCATCCCACGCACCCGCGGGTCGCAGACCGCCGCCAGGTCGGACACGGTCCGCACATGGTCGGTGACGCTGGCCTCGGAGTCGCGCCCGTCGCGCGGCCCCTGCGCGGCGGCGGGGGGGACGAAGGCCGTGGTGGTGCCCAGCAGGCCCAGAAGCGCTGCGGTGGCCACAAGGCGCATGGTCGTATCCTTCCTTCGGAATGGCGTCGGCAGCCCCTGCCCACGCCCCTCGGCGAGGCGGCCCGGGCGCGAAGCATCCCGGTGACAACGCCGGCCGCGGCCGCTTCGTTCCCTGCACCCCGGCCCGCGGCTTGGGCCTTGCCGGATCAGCCGGGGGCCTCGGCCCGCGCCGGTGCCGCCAGCGCATCCAGGCCGATGCGGCCCAGGCCCGGCAGCTTCAGGGCCGGCCGCCGCAGGTCGAGCCCGGCGACGGCGCCCAGGATGTTCACCTCCACCCCCTCCACCCAGCCCAACGTCACCCCGGCATAGCCGCCGAGGCTCAGCCGCAGCCCGGTGCCGGAGGGGGTGGCGCGCAGCCAGCGCCCGTCATGCGGGTAGTCCCGGCCGATGGCGTTCGGCGGCAGCGCCACCTGCGCCTCCGGCACCGCATCCAGCACGGCGGCGACGAAGGTGTTGGAGTTGGGGCCGGGCCAGACCCGGTAGTCGCCGCGGTTGCGCCAGGCATAGCCCCGGATCGCCGCCTGCATGCGCGGGATCATGGCCTCCGCCGCCGTGCCATCGGCGGCGAAGACCACCTCCGGCACCCGGCCGAACCAGCGGCCATCGGCGACGAAGCCGTTCACCCGCACCGGGTCGCCCCAGGCGGTGTAGTCGTAGCGCGTATAGGCGGTGGCACCTTCCGGCTTCAGCACCACCCAGCAATGCACCGCGAAGATGCCGCGCCAGCGCACGGTGGGGGCGGCAAAGACGCGGACCACCGCGGCGGGGTGGCCGGCGGCGTCCGGCAGCAGGCCGGTGCTGCCGCGATCGGCCTGGCGCCAGCCCGCGCCGATGCCATCCCGCTGGTACAGCCCGGCGGAGAGGCCGAGCGGCAGCAGGTAGAACAGGGCGAACAGCGCCAGCGCGGCTTTCAGGATCGGCATCTTCCTCCGCATGTCAGGTGCCGGGTGCCGCCGCGCAACCAGTTGACATCCGCCGCATCCGGCGGCCAGTGGCGGCAGGGTGCATGGCGGATGGGGTGGGGATGGAACTCGGCCTGAAGGGCAGGACGGCGCTGGTCACCGGCGCCTCCATGGGCATCGGCCGGGCCATCGCCCGGGAATTGGCGGCGGAAGGCGTGGCGGTGGCCATGCTGGCGCGCGGCGCGGACCGCCTCGCGGAAGCCGCCGCCGCCATCGCCGCGGAAACCGGCGCCCGCACCATCCCCATCGCCGTCGACCTGGCCGACGCGGCGGCGCTGGAGGCCGCCATCGCGCGCGCGGAAGCGGCGCTGGGCCCGATCGACATCCTGGTGAACAATGCCGGCGCCACGCCGATGGGCCGCATCGCCGAGAGCGACGACGCCACCTGGCGCAAATCCCTGGAGCTCAAGCTGCTCGGCTACATGCGCTGCGCCCGGCTGCTGGTGCCGCCGATGCGCACCCGGCGCTGGGGGCGGGTGATCAACATCATCGGCCGGTCCGGCCACCAGCCGCGCGCCACCTACATTGTCGGCTCCAGCGTCAATGCCTCGCTGCTCGCCTTCACCCACGCCCTGGCGCAGGATTGCGCGCCGGACAACGTGCTGGTCGTCGGCGTGAACCCCGGCCCGATCGCGACGCCGCGCTGGGATGCGCTGGTGGCCCAGGGCGCGGCCGGCAGCGGGCGCGACACGTCGGCGGAGAATGCGGCGGCCATCGCCTCCGTGGCGCTCGGCCGGCTGGGCACGCCGGAGGAGGTTTCCGGCCTGGTGGCCTTCCTGTGTTCCGACCGCGCCGGCTTCATCACCGGCACCAACATCGACATTGACGGCGGCGGCACCCGCTGCATCTGAGGAGGCCCCCCATGCCGCATTTCGAGGTCTCGCCCGGCATCCGCCTGGCCTACACGGTGGACGACTTCACCGACCCCTGGCTGCCGGCGCCCACCGTGCTGCTGCTGCACGGCCTGGCGGAAAGCGGCGAGGCCTTCCGCGCCTTCGTCCCGGCGCTGGCGCGCCAGGCCCGCGTGGTGCGGCTGGATCTGCGCGGCTACGGCGAGTCGACGCCGATGCCGGCCGACCATGAATGGCGCTTCGACCGGCTGATCGCGGATGTGGTGGCGCTGTTCGGGCATCTCGGCCTGGCGCGGGCGCATGTGGTGGGCGGCAAGATCGGCGGCACCATTGCCATGGCGCTGGCGGCGCGGCACCCGGCGCTGGTGGACAGGCTGGCGGTGCTCGGCGGCCCGGCCTCGCTGACCAACATGTCGGGGCGCACCCCGGCCTGGCGGGCGCAGATCGCGGCGGAAGGCGTGCCCGCCTGGGTCGCGGCCTCCAACGCCGGGCGCATGGGCACGCGGATGCCGGAAGCGGCCCTGGCCTGGTGGACGCAGATGATGGGCCGCACCGCCGCCTCCACGCTGGAGGGTTTCCTCCGCATGGTGCCCAGCGTCGATGTGACGGCGGAGGTCGGGCGGATCCGCGCGCCGACGCTGGTGGTGACCACCACCGGCAGCGGGCTCGGCTCGGTGGCGGAGGTGCGGGCCTGGCAGGAACGGATCGCGGGTTCCCGCCTCGTGGTCATGGAGAATGACAGCTACCACGTCGCCGCTTCCGACCCCGATGCGACGGCGGCGCTGGTGAAGGACTTCCTGTTCGACTGAAGGCGCCCCGGCGCGGCCCGCTTCAGCGCGAGCGGTCGAGCGCCGCGCCGGCCCAGAGCAGGCCGAGCGGCAGCGCCGCCGCCAGCCAATCCGCCGTGCCGCCGCGCGCCAGCACCGGCACCGCGGCCAGACCTGCCAGCGCGGCGGCGAAGGGCAGGGCGGCGGCCAGCCGCAGGGCGCCCCGCGCGGCAATGCGCCGAGCGCCCCGCGCGGCGGCGACCAGCCCGCCCGCCGCCCGGCGGCGGCTTCCGCCGCGGGCCAGAAGGACCGCAACTGGCGCGACGGCGACTTCCGCGAAGGCGCCGCACCGGCCTTCCTGCGCGGCCGCTGAGGTTTTCCGGCGATGCGCGAGACGGTGCTGATGAAGGGTGAGATGGCCACGCGGGTCATCGTCACCACCGCATCCGGCACCGAGGTGCTGGATGAGGAAGACGAGGTGCTGGAGTCCTACAAGGACGACCAGCACGAGGCGGTCCTGGCGCGATTCCTGGCGCAGGGCTGGGAGGTGGAGGAGGACGGGCCTTAGCGGACCGCCAGCTTACCCGAACACCTCCGCCCAGGCCGCCATCAGCGCCGCGTCCGCTTCCTCCATCGTCGCCAGCACCCCCAGCCGGTGCAGGCTGGTCACGCCGTGTTCCGCGATGCCGCAGGGGACGATGCCGCCGAAATGGCTGAGGTCCGGGTCCACGTTCAGCGCCACCCCGTGCCAGGACACCCAGCGGGTCACCCGCACGCCGATGGCGCCGATCTTCTCCTCCGTCCCGCGGGCGCGGTCGGCCACCCAGATGCCGACGCGCCCCGCCCGCCGCTCACCGCGGATGTTGAAGCGGTCCAGCGCGCGGATCAGCCATTCCTCCAGGCCCCGCACGTAATCCCGTACGTCGCGCGCCCGCACCGTGCCGTGGTCGCGCGTCAGGTCCAGCATCACATAGGCGGTGCGCTGGCCGGGGCCATGATAGGTCCATTGCCCGCCGCGCCCGGCCGCCACCGCGGGGAAGCGCGTCTCCAGCAGGTCTTCCGGCCTGGCGGAGGTGCCGGCGGTGTAGGTGGGCTCATGCTCCACCAGCCACACCGCCTCGGCCGCCTGGCCGTTGCGGATGGCGGCGACGCGCGCGGCCATCGTCTCCAGCGCCAGGGCATAGGGCATGCGGCCCTCGGCGACGGACCATTCGGGATTGGCGGGGAGGGGCGTTGTCGGGTGCTGCGTCATCGGCTATAGGCCGGCCCTCTACCCGATATGCGGTCGTGGCGGAATGGTAGACGCGCCAGCTTGAGGTGCTGGTGGGGGCAACCCCGTGGAAGTTCGAATCTTCTCGACCGCACCATCCGGCGCCCGGCGCGCCCCGCCGGCGCGCCAGGCCCCTTGAACCGCGCCCTCAGGCGGCGCGCAGATCCGACAGGAAGCGGGTCACCTTGTCCCGCATCATCTGCGCCTCGCCCGAAAGGCTGCGCGCCGAATCGGCGATGCGGCCGGTGATCTGCCCGGTTCGCGCCGCGGATTCGCTCAGCCCCTCGATGTTGGAGGAGACGGATTGCGTGCCGCGCGCCACCTGCTGGACGTTGCGCGCAATCTCCGAGGTCGTGGCCCCCTGCTGTTCCACCGCCGCCGCGATGGCGGAGGCGACGTCGTTCAGCTCCCCGATCGTCCCGGCCACCGCGTCGATCGCCTGGGCCACGCCGCCGGTCGCGGTCTGCACGGCGCCGATGCGCGCGGTGATCTCCTCCGTCGCCTTGGCGGTCTGCGCCGCCAGGGTCTTCACCTCGGAGGCCACGACGGCGAAGCCCTTCCCGGCCTCCCCGGCGCGGGCGGCCTCGATGGTGGCGTTCAGGGCCAGCAGGTTGGTCTGGCCGGCGATGTCGCTGATCAGCTTCACCACGTCGCCGATCTTCTGCACATCGGCCACCAGGCCGCGCACCACCTCCGTCGCCGTCTGCGCCTGACCGGTCGCGGTGCCTGTCGCGGCGGTGGAGCGCATGACCTGCCGGCCGATCTCGTGGATCGAGGCCGTCACCTCCTCCGTCGCCGCCGCCACGCTCGCGACATTGGCGCTGGCCTCGGCCGAGACGCCGGCGACGCTGCCGGAGCGGTCGGAGGTCTCCCGCGCCACCTTGTCCATCACCTCCGCCTCGCTCCCCAGGCGGTCCGCGGCGGCGGCGACGGTGCCGACGGCGGCGAGGATCTCCGCCTCGAAGCGCTTCGCGGTGGCCTCGGTCGCCGCCTTCTGCGCCGCCTCGGCCCGCTTCACATCGTCCACATCCACCAGGCTGCCGCAGGCCCGGCGCGGCTTGCGGGCCTCGTCCAGGATCACGCCGCCGGTGGCGCGGAACCAGCGGTAGCTGCCATCCTTCACCTTCAGGCGATAGGTGACATCGTAGCGCGCCCCGGTGGCCAGCGCGCCGCCGAAGGCGGCGAAGGTGCGGTCCACATCCTCCGGGTGCAGCCGGTCGGACCAGGACTGCACCACATCGGGGAATTCCTCCACCGAGCTGAAGCCGACCAGGCGCCGGAACTCGGCGGACCAGGTCCAGCGCGCCTTCGGGTGCATGGCGTCGCCCTCATGCAGGATGGCGTCCCACAGGCCGACTCCGGCATGGCCGGACAGCACCTCCAGCCACTCCGCGCGCTCGCGCAGGTCGTCGGTCCGCTTGTTCGTGAAGAATCCCATGGCTGCGTTTCCCTGCAACTGGCGCGGGATTGTGCAGCAGGGACCTTGCGGCCTTCCTAATGGCCGCGCGTGGCAGGCCGCCTGCCGGGCGGCCGGGCCATCGGCCCCTGCCGTTCCGCCCCGCGCTCCGCTAGAAGGAACCTCCAAGGGGATTGCAGCATGGACGAAGATTTCCGCAAGGCCGCGCTCGACTACCACCGGCTGCCGCGGCCCGGAAAGCTCAGCGTCGAGCCGACCAAGCGCATGGCCACCCAGCGCGACCTCGGCCTGGCCTATTCGCCGGGCGTCGCCGCGGCCTGCGAGGAAATCGCCAGGAACCCCGATGCCGCCTGGGACTACACGGCGCGCGGCAACCTGGTCGCCGTCATCACCAACGGCACCGCCGTGCTCGGCCTGGGGGCCATCGGGGCGCTGGCCAGCAAGCCGGTGATGGAGGGCAAGGCGGTGCTCTTCAAGAAGTTCGCCGGCATCGACTCCATCGACCTGGAGATCGACCAGCGCGACCCGGACAAGTTCGTGGAGGCGGTGGCCGCGCTCGGCCCGAGCTTCGGCGCCATCAACCTCGAGGACATCAAGGCGCCGGAATGCTTCGCCATCGAGCGCGCGCTGCGCGCCCGCATGGACATCCCGGTGTTCCATGACGACCAGCACGGCACCGCCATCATCGTCGCCGCCGCGGTGCGCAACGGCCTGCTGCTGCAGGGCAAGCGGCTGGAGGAGGTGCGGCTGGTGAACACCGGCGGCGGCGCCGCGGCCATCGCCTGCCTGGACCTGCTGGTGGCGATGGGGCTGAACCGGGCCAACGTCACCATCTGCGACATCGACGGGGTGGTCTGGAAGGGCCGCCCGAACACCGACCCCTTCAAGGCGGCCTATGCGCAGGAGACGGAGGCGCGGAGGCTGGAGCAGGTGCTGCCCGGCGCCGACGTGTTCCTGGGCCTGTCCGCCCCGCGCATCCTGAAGGCGGAATGGCTGCCCCTGCTGGCGCCGAAGCCGCTGGTCCTCGCCCTGGCGAATCCGGAGCCGGAGATCCTGCCGGAAGCCGTGCGCGCGGTGCGGCCGGACGCCATCGTGGCGACGGGGCGGACGGACTACCCGAACCAGGTCAACAACGTCCTCTGCTTCCCCTTCATCTTCCGCGGCGCGCTGGATGCCGGCGCCACCACGATCAACGAGGCGATGAAGGTGGCCGCGGCGGACGCCATCGCCGCCCTGGCGCGGATGGAGGCGAGCGAGGTGGTGGCCGCGGCCTATGGCGGCGCCGCGCCCACCTTCGGCCCGGACTACATCATCCCGAAGCCCTTCGACCCGCGGCTGATCCTGGAAGTGGCGCCGGCCGTCGCCCGGGCGGCGATGGAGACCGGCGTCGCCCGCCGCCCGATCGCGGACATGGCGAAGTACCGCAACGAGCTGGAACGCTTCGTCTTCCGCTCCGGCAACCTGATGCGCCCGGTGTTCGAGGCGGCGCGCAAGCGCCTGGCCCGCGTTGTCTATGCCGAGGGCGAGGATGAACGCACGCTGCGCGCGGTGCAGACCGTGCTGGACGATGGGCTGGCGGAGCCGATCCTGATCGGCCGGCGGGACGTGATCGCCGCCAAGGCCGGCGCCATGGGCCTGCGCATGGATTTCGCCCATTCCGTGCGGGTGATGGACCCCTCGGCGGATGAGGCCGCCTTCGCGCCGCTGGTGGCGCTGTACCAGGCCAAGGTGGGGCGCCGCGGCATTCCGCCGGATGCGGCGGCGCGGCGCGTCGGCAACCGGCCGACCGTCGCCGCGGCGCTGCTGCTGGAAGCGGGGCTGGCCGATGCCTGCCTCTGTGGCGGTACCGGCGACTGGTTCCGCCACTGGCATCACGCCTTCGACGTAATCGGCAAGCGGGAGGAGGTGGACCGCGTCTATGCGCTGTCCGCGCTGATCGTGCCGAACGGCCATCTGTTCTTCGTCGATACCCACCTGACGGTGGACCCGACCGCGAAGCAGATCGTGGACATGACGCTGCTGGCGGCGGAGCAGATCCGCGCCTTCGGCCTGGCGCCCAAGGCCGCGCTGCTGAGCCATTCCAGCTTCGGGGCTTCCGGCGCGCCCTCGGCCCGCAAGATGCGCGACGCGCTGCGCCTGCTGCGCGCCCGCGCGCCCGACTTCGAGGTGGATGGGGAAATGCACGCCGATGCCGCGCTGGTGCAGGCGATCCGCGCCCGCGCCGTGGCCGACAGCCCGCTGACCGATGCCGCCAACCTGCTGGTGATGCCGACGCTCGACGCCGCCAATATCAGCTTCAACCTGCTGAAGGCGGCGGGCGAGGGGCTTCAGGTGGGGCCCATCCTGCTGGGCATGGCGAAGCCCATCCATGTGCTGGTGCCGAGCGTCACCGCCCGCGGCATCGTCAACATGACGGCGCTGGCGGCAGCCCAGGCGAATGGGCTGCTGCCGGTGGGGTGAGGGCGACCTCGCCCGGCAGGTCCGCCCGCACCCGGTGCTCGAAGGTCACCCGGAAGCGGCGGCTGCGCTGCATCGCCAGCAGGAAGGCGATGTCGAGCGCCAGGAAGATGACGAACAGCGCCACCTCGCCGCCCGGATCGGCAGCGAGCGGCGCCTCCCTCACCAGGTCGAAGCCCTCCTGCACCGAGGTGGCCAGGGAGAAGGCCAGGTAGGCGGGCCGGAAGTGCCGCCAGCGGCGGAACCACAGCACCGACACGGCAAGGAGAAGGGCCGCGTCGAGGCCATCCGCCAGGCCGATCAAAGGCGGCAGTCCCTGCGCCAGCGGCAGCGCGAGACCCAGGGCGAGGGACAGCACGACGCCCGGCAGCACCAGCGCCAGCGGCAGGGAGGGCAGGCGCAGCCAGCCGCGCAGCCCGAACAGCCTGTGCGATTCGGCCGTCGCCCGATCCACCTTCTGCCATGCACTCATTGCGGCATCGTGCCTGCTGAGGCCGGCACGGTAAATCCGCGCCGCCGCGCCACCCGACCGCCCAGCGCGCGTTGCCCGAAGCAGGCAGGATAGGGGGAGGGCACGGCTTGGCGCTGCTGACACGGGCGGATTGGCGACGGCAATCGCGTCTGGCCTGGGCCTGCCTCGGCCTGGTCCTGCTGGTGGCGGGCTGCCTGTGGCTGCTGGACAGGCGTGGTGCGGCGCTTGGCACGCTGGCGGCGATGGCCGGCTGTCTCGGCCTGATCCTGCCGCCGCGGGAACGCATGGCTGTGCTGCCCGGCCGGCTGCGCCGCCTGCCGCGTCGGCTGGACGCGGCGCCGGTGCTGGCGACACTGCTGAGCACCCCCGGCTATGGCCTGAACTGGTTCCATGGCGCCAACCCTTACGACGAGGTGGTGCACCTGCTGAGCGGCATCCTGGCCGGCGCCGTCCTCGCCGGGCTGCTGCACACCGATGGCAGGCCGCGCCCACGCGGCAGGCTGGCGCTGCTCGGCCTCGGCTTCGGGCTCGGCCTCGCCGTGGCGTGGGAGGCGTTCGAGGCCGCCACCGGGTTGATCGGCAGTGCGGGCGATACCGTCTCCGACATCGTGCTGACCACCGCCGGCGCGGCCTTCGGCAACGTCTGGGGCGCGGCACCCCGCCGCCCGGCGCCGGGCTGAGCGATGCGCGTCGCCAGCTGGAACATCCATCGCGGCCGCGGCAGCCTCGCGCCCTTCCGGCCGGACCGCATCGCCGCCGTGCTGGCGGCGCTGGATGCCGACCTGATCGCCCTGCAGGAGGCGCAGCATTTCTTCGCCCGCCGCCGCCCGATGCTGGCGGAGGCTTCGCTGGCCGAGGCCGGGCTGGTGCCGCTGCGCGTGGTGGCGGACCAGCAGGGCTGGCGCAGCGGCGTGGTGCTGCTGCGCCAGGATCGCCTGCGCCGGGCCAGCGCGCGCGGCGTGCCGCTCGGCGGCTGGGAGCCGCGCGGGGCGATCTGCGCCGAGATTGACCTGGGCGAGGGCCCGTTCCGGCTGCTGGCGGCGCATCTCAGCCTGACCGGCGCGCGCCGCGCGGCGCAGGCGCGGCTGCTGCTGGACGCCGCTTTCGCCCCGCCCGCCCTGCCGGTGCTGCTGCTGGGCGACCTCAACGAATGGCGGGCGCAGGGCGCCGCCCTTGCCGTGCTGGCCGCGCGCTTCGACCTGCCGGCGCCCGTGCCGACCTTCCCCGCCTTCCGCCCCTGCCTGGCGCTGGACCGCATCCTGGCGTCGCCTTCCGCGATGCTCTCCGGCCTGCGGGTCCACGACACGCCGGCCGCGCGCCGCGCCTCGGACCATCTGCCGCTGGTGGCGGAGGTGACACCCTAGGTCGTACGGACAGTTGGGGCCGGGATGCGTTCGCTTGAACGCTATCGCTCTAGCCATCCGCCCACGGCCGACCCATTTCAACGGCATGGCCAATGTCCCGGACAAACCCGGCTCCACCGCGGTTGCCGCCTTCCTCGACCGGCTGTCGCGGCTGCCCGCCGCCACGCCGGCGCCGGGGGCGGTCGGGCGGCTGGTCTTCGCCATGGATGCCACCGCCAGCCGCCAGCCGAGCTGGGACCGCGCCTGCCATCTGCAGGCGGAGATGTTCGGCGCGGTGCGGGAGATTGGCGGGCTCGCCGTCAGCCTGGCCTATTTCCGCGGCTTCCGGGAATTCGCCGCGACGCCCTTCCTGACCAATGCGCCCGACCTCGCGCGCCGCATGACCGCCGTCACCTGCCTCGGCGGCCAGACCCAGGTCGAGCGGCTGCTGCGCCACACCCTGGCGGAGACGCAGCGGCAGAAGGTGAATGCGCTGGTCTTCATCGGCGATGCCTTCGAGGAGGATGTGGACGCCGCCTGCCATGTGGCCGGCGAACTCGGCCTGCGCGGCACGCCGGTGTTCTGCTTCCAGGAAGGCGAGAACCCCTTGGCGCGCAACGCGCTGCGCCAGGTGGCGCGGCTGTCCGGCGGCGCCTGGGCGCCCTTCGACGCGGCCAGCGCCACCGCGCTGCGCGACCTGCTGCGCGCCGTCGCCGTGTTCGCCGCCGGTGGCAGGCGGGCCCTGGCGCGCCTGCCGGGGGCGGCGGCACGCGGCATCGCCGGGCAATTGCCGGCGCCGCGCGGCGCCTGAGGCATGGGCTGGATCGCACTCGGGTTGTTGCTGCTGCTGGGCCTGTTCGGCCTGGCCAAGCTGTTCACGGAAGCCAGGCCGGCGCAGATCCGCCAGTCGCTGGTCTGGTTCGCCGGCGGGCTGGGCGCGGTGGTGATGCTCGTGCTGCTGGCCTCCGGCCGCGCCGGGCAGGCCTTCTGGGCCTTGGCGCTGTTCGGGCCCATGGCCTGGCGCTGGTGGCAGGGGCGCCGCGCCGCCGCCACCTTCGCCCGTGGCGGCGCCGCCAGCCCCGGCGGCACCACGGATGTGGAGACGGCGCATCTCGCCATGGGGCTCGACCACGAGACCGGCGCGATGACCGGCCATGTGAAGGCCGGCCGCTGGCAGGGCGCGGACCTCGGGGCCCTGGACCTGCCGGACCTGCTGGGGCTGCTGGCCGAACTCGCCGCGCTGGACCCGGAGGGCGTGCCGCTGCTGGAAGCCTGGCTGGACCGCGCGCATCCGGCCTGGCGGGAGGAAGCGGCCGCGCCACCGGCCTCCGGCGGCGGCCCGATGACGCGGGCCGAGGCGCTGGCGGTGCTGGGCCTGGCCGAGGGCGCCGACGAGGCCGCCATCCGCGCCGCGCATCGCCGGCTGATGCGCACGGCCCATCCCGACCAGGGCGGATCGGACTGGCTGGCGGCGCGGCTGAACCAGGCGCGCGATACGCTGCTGCCGTAATGTTCACAGAGGTGGAGTGTGGACGGGGCTGGCACGGCATGGCATCCCTGCCGGCCTCAACCTGCCCGAGGGAATACAACCCGTGCGCAAGCCGCTCCGCAAGGCCGTCCTCCCCGTCGCCGGTCTCGGCACGCGCTTCCTGCCCGCCACCAAGCAGATGGCGAAGGAAATGCTGCCGGTCGTCGACAAGCCGCTGATCCAGTATGCGGTGGAGGAAGCCCGTGCCGCGGGCATCGAGCAGTTCTGCTTCGTCACCGGCCGCGGCAAGACCATGCTGGTCGACCAGTTCGATGTCGCCTACGAGCTGGAGCGCACGCTGGTGGAGCGCAACAAGACCAAGGAACTGGCGATGCTGCACGCCCAGGCGCTGCCGCCGGGTTCCGTCGTCTCCACCCGCCAGCAGGTGCCGCTCGGCCTCGGCCACGCCATCTGGTGCGCCCGCGCCTTCGTGGCGGATGAGCCCTTCGCCATCCTGCTGCCGGACGATCTGATGCTGTGCGACGTCTCCTGCACCAAGCAGCTGGTGGACGCCTACAACGAGACCGGCGGCAATGTGGTGGCGATCGAGACGGTGCCGAAGGAGCGTGTGTCCTCCTATGGCGTGATCGACCCGGGTGCCACCAGCGGCAACCTCGTCGAGGTGAAGGGCCTGGTGGAGAAGCCGCCGGTGGACAAGGCGCCCTCCAACCTCACCGTCATCGGCCGCTACGTGCTGATGCCGGAGGTCATGGGCCACCTGGCGACGCAGGAGAGGGGTACGGGCAACGAGATCCAGCTGACCGACAGCATGGCGAAGCTGATCGGAACCCAACCGTTCCACGGCGTTCTGTATGAAGGCCGCCGCTTCGACTGCGGCGACAAGGCCGGCTATCTGGAAGCCCAGGTGGCCTTCGCCCTGGCCCGCCCGGACATGGCGCCTGCCATGCAGGGCATCCTGAAGAAGTACGCGCAGTAACAGGCACGCCAGGCCTGCGGGAGAAACGCCGCCGATGACCGCCTTCAACCACCGCTTCGACCCGACCTCGCTGCGGGAATATGACATCCGCGGCGTCGTCGGCCGGACCCTGCACCCCGAGGACGCCTTCGCCATCGGCCGCTGCTTCGGCTCCATGGTCTCGCGTGCCGGCGGCACGAAGGTGGCGGTGGGCTATGACGGCCGGCTGTCCTCGCCGGAGATGGAGGCGCAGCTTGTCGCCGGGCTGCGTGCCTGCGGGCTGGAAGTGGCGCGGATCGGCTGCGGCCCGACGCCGATGCTCTACTTCGCCTCCTACGCCCTGAAGGCGGATGGCGCGATCATGGTCACCGGCAGCCACAACCCGCCGGACTACAACGGCTTCAAGATGATGCTGGGCGGCAAGCCCTTCTACGGCGCGCAGATCCAGGAAATCGGCCGCATGGCGGCGGAGGGCGACGTGGTGCCCAATGCCGTGGGCACCGATGCGCCGGTGGATGTCTCCGAACGCTATGTCGCCCGCATGATGCAGGACTGGGACGGCGGCGAGCGTGCCCTGAAGGTGGTGTGGGACCCGGGCAACGGATCCGGCGCCGAGATCGTCAAGCGGCTGACGGCGCAGCTGCCCGGCACCCATTACATCATCAACGGCAGCATCGACGGCACCTTCCCGGCGCACCACCCGGACCCCACGGTGGCGAAGAACCTGGAACAGATCATCGCGGAGGTGGCGAAGCAGGGCGCCGACCTCGGCATCGCCTTCGATGGCGATGCGGACCGCATCGGCGTGGTGGATGGCGAGGGCCACATCCTGTTTGGCGACCAGCTTCTGGTGGTGCTGGCCCGGGACGTCCTGAAGGCGAAGCCGGGCGGCGTCATCATCGCCGATGTGAAGGCCAGCCAGGTGCTGTTCGACGAGATCGCCAGGGCCGGCGGCACGCCGCTGATGTGGAAGACCGGCCACAGCCTGATCAAGTCCAAGATGGCCGAGACCGGCAGCCCGCTGGCCGGCGAGATGTCCGGCCACATCTTCTTCGCCGACAAATGGTACGGCTTCGACGACGCCCCCTATTCCGCGCTGCGCCTGCTGGGCATCATCGCCCGCAGCGCGGAGACGCTGGGCCAGATGCGCGCCGCTTTGCCGCAGGTGATCAACACGCCGGAGCTGCGCTTCGATTGCGCCGACACCCGCAAGTTCGGCGTCATCACCGAGGTGAAGCAGCGCCTCGCCGCCGAGGGCGCCCGGGTGCAGGATGTGGATGGCGTGCGGGTGCTGACCGAGGATGGCTGGTGGCTGCTGCGCGCCTCCAACACCCAGGCGGTGCTGGTGGCGCGCGCCGAGGCGTCCTCCGAGGCGGGGCTCGACCGGCTGAAGGCGGATATCGCGCGGCAGCTCCAGGAATCCGGCCTGCCGGTGCCGGATTTCTCCGGTGCCAACGCCGGGCATTGAGGTTTTCCTCTATGGCTCGCTGCTGGATCCGGCGGTGCTGGCCGCGCGATCCGGCCGGCGGGGCCTGGCGCGGCGCGCGGTGCCGGCGCTGCTGCCGGGCTGGCGGCGGGTAAGGCTGCGCGCCGGCCCCTGGCCGATGCTGCTGCGGGCGCGCGGCGGCGCAGTGCGGGGGCTGGTGGTGCGGCTGCGTGGCGCGGCGCTGCGCCGGCTGGTGGCCTATGAGGGTTCGGCCTATGCGCTGCGGCGCTGCACCCTGCTGCGCTGGCCCGGGGGCCGGCCAGCCGGGCGGCTGCGCGCCTGGGCGTGGATGGCGCGGCCCGGGCTGGCGCATCACGGTGGGTAGCGCGCGGGAAAGTGAGCGTCGCCGTGGCGTTCTTGTTGCTGGCGCAGTTTCGCGCAGGGCGTGCATGATGGAACAATGCTGCGATCACCGCGTTCAAACAGTGGTGGCCACGGGGGGATTGATATGTCGGGTGTTCGCAAGGTCCTCGTGGTTGAAGACGAGGCACTGGTGGCGATGCTGGTTGAGGACGCCCTTCTGGATGCCGGTTTCCAGGTGATCGGCCCCGCCGCAACGGTGGAGGAGGCGATGCAGTTCCTGGCGGCCGAGCGCCCGGATGTCGTGGTGCTGGACCTCAACCTGGCGGGCGAGACCTCCACCCCGGTGGCGGATCTGCTGGCGGCCCGCGGCATCCCCTATGTGATTGCCACCGGCTATGGCGCCTCCGGCCTGCCGGCCGGGCACCAGCACGCCATGGTGCTGGCCAAGCCCTATGACCCGAGCGAGTTGACCGCGATGCTGGGCCGGCTCTGCGCCGTCTGAGAGCCGGCGCATGAGGGTTTCACCGTCATGTGCCTCAAGCGCCGGGCGGGCCGCGGGTTGGAACCTGGTGCGCCAGGGATGAGACCCGGGGACGCCATGCCCGGTGGGTTGGGTGGGGGCTGCGCCCGCCGAAGGCGGGCTGGCGGCCGGACCGGGGCGGCCGGTCCAAGCCGCTGCCCGTGGTCGCCAGCCGGGCCCTTCGGCCGCTGGCCTGCTCAGGTCGCCGCCGGCCAGCGGGGGGCGGGCGCCGGCGCGGCGTTGCGCACCTCCGGCTCCGGCACCGGCACCAGGGGGGCGCGGCGGAACACCAGGGTGAACTCCGCGCCCATGTCGCTGCCCTCCGGCGCATTCGCCGCGAGGATCCGCCCGCCCAGGCCGCGCATGATGGTGCGGGAGATGGAAAGTCCCAGCCCGGTGCCGAGGCCGGGCGGCTTGGTGGTGTAGAAGGGCTCGAACAGCTTCTCCTGCACCTCCGCCGACAGGCCCGGCCCGGTGTCCAGCACCCGCAGCGTGACGATGTCCGCCTGCGGCCCGGCTTCCGCCTCCAGCCGCAGCCGGCGGCGTTCCGGCGGGCGTTCCAGCAGCGCGTCGCGGGCGTTCAGCACCAGGTTCAGCAGCACCTGCTCCACCAGGATGATCTGCCCGACCACCGGCGGCAGCACGTCCGGCAGGCGCAGCTGCACCTGGATGCCGGCATCGCGCAGCGCCTGGCCGGCCAGCACCATCATCCCCTGCACCGCGGCGCCGAGATCCACCGGCTCCAGCGCCGAGACATCGACGCGGGAGAAGGCGCGGAGCTGGGTGACGATGGCCTTGGCGCGGTCCGCCTGGGCCATGATGCGGCGCAGCCGCGTCAGCGCCTCCTCCACGCCGTCCTCGCCGGCTTCCAGCGCCTCCGCGGCGTTCTCGGCCGCCAGGGACATGATGGCGATGGGCTGGTTCAGCTCATGCGCCAGCCCGGCCGCCATCTCCCCCAGCGTGGCGAATTTGGCGGAGGTCGCAGCCTGCAGCGCCAATTCGCGCTCGGCGGAGATGTCCTCCAGCGCCCCGGCGACGAGGATTCCCTCCGGCTGCCGGCCCAGCACGCGCAGCGTCTCCCGCAGCCACATCCAGGCGCCATCGGCGCGGCGGAAGCGGAATTCGCTGGTGGCATTGGCCTCGCGTCGCAGCCGATCCTCGGGCTCCGGCCCCACCGGGGAGCTGGCGGGGTCGATGCCGCGCTGGCGCCAGCCCGGGCGCATGGCGGCTTCCGGCGTCCAGCCGGTCAGGCGTTCCACCCCCGGGCCGATCTCGGTGATGCGCAGCGCCCCGCCCGGCTCGATCAGGCCGCGATAGCCCACCGCCGGCAGCGCTTCCTCCAGCGGCAGGCCGGCACGCGGGGCGGCGCGGCCGCGCGGCAGCAGCGGCAGCGTGATGGCGAGGCCGGTCAGCAGCAGCGCCGACAGATAGGCCAGCAGCGCCGCCTCCTGCGCCGTCCGGCGCGGCAGGCTGGGGTCATAGGCGGCCAGCAGCGAGAGGTCCCCCGCCAGCGGGGCACCGGCCAGCGCCAGGGCCGGTGCACCATCCACCGGCAGCCGCAACTCCGGTCGCGCCGGTGGGGTGGGCCAGGCGGCCTGGGGCAGGGGGGTGCCGCCGCTGGCCAGCGGCGTGCCGTCCGGCCGCAGCAGCGCCAGGCTCAGCCCCGGCAGCAGCGCGGCATCGCTCAGGGCGCGGTCCAGCCGGCGCGGGTCGATCGCCACCACGGCGATGCCGGCGAAGCCGCCGCGGGCATCGCTCAGCGGCAGGCTGGCCAGCAGGCTGCGCGGCCCGCCGGGCAGGTCCAGCAGCGCGGGCGCCAGCAGCAGCTCCGCCGCCCCGGCGCGGTGCCGCGCGAAGGCGGGGCGATCGGCCAGGGAGAGCCCCAGCAGCGCGGCGTGGCTGGACCACAGGATGCGGCCGGCGGCATCGGTCAGGGCGGCGAATTGCAGCCCCTCCCGCCCCAGCCGGCCGGCCAGCGCTTCCGCCATCGCCTGGTCGGCGCCGGGCAAGGGCGGGCGGCGGCGGGCGGCGGCGTGCAGCGCCTCCGCCGCGGCATCCAGCGGAGCGGCGACCAGGCCACGCGCGGCCTCCGCCGCACGGATGGCGCTGGCCAATGCCGCGGCATCGGCGGCCTGCTGGCGCTGCTCGGCAAACCAGAAGGCACCCGCCCAGCCCAGGCCACCGGCCAGCACGCTGCCCAGCAGCGCGGCCCGGCCCAATCGCCTGGTGCCGGCTCCTCCTGCCATGGGCTGCCGCGTGCGGATGATGAAACGAGCCCTTTCGCCGAGGATGAGCAGGCCCTGCGGCCAGCCGCCGCGCCTGGCGCAGGACCGCGGCGCTTTAACCGATTCGCGGCTCAGGATACGGCAAGGGGCGGGGCACCGCACCCACGCGGCCGATTCAGTCCGATGAAAGAACAATAAAGTATTTTGTCGACTGTCGGGTCAGGATCGCCGGCCGCAGGCAGGTGACTCCTCAGCCCTCGGCGCGTTCCAGGGCACCGAGCCGCGCCGCCAGGTCATCCTCCCGGCACAGCATCACGCCGAGCAGCCCGACCCCGACCACGCGCTTGAACCGATCGCCCAGCGGCACGCCGTCGCCGGAATCGAGGTCCACCGCCAGCCCGCCCGGCCCGGCCTCGGCCTGCAGCACGCAGCGCAGCGTCTCCCCCGCTTGCAGGGTGAGGCCGCGCCAGGCCTCCGCCCGGGCGCCGCGGGCGCGCAGCCGCAGCGCCAGCGGCCGCGGCGGGCCGCGCAGTTCCAGCACCACGCGCAGCAGGGTCCCCGCCGGCAGGCTGGCGGGCAGGGTGAGGGTGGCGATGCCGTCCCTCGTCCAGACGCCCCACTCCTCCTGCCACCACCAGGCCAGCCCGTCCCGCACCCGCTCCGCCCAGGCCATGTCGGGCGAGGGCCGGCCCTCGCCGCGCCAGCCCATGGCAAGGTGCCGGCCGAGCGGCAGGGGCTGCGGCGGCGCCGTGGCCTCGGCCGGGTTGGCCAGCGCCTCCAGCACCTCCCGCGCCGCATCCGGCCAGTCCCGCCGCGCGGCGGCGCGGTCGATGCGGGCTTCCAGCGCGATGCGGTGGCCCGGCTCGGTCAGCAGCGCCTCGAGCTTCGCCACCAGGTCCGGCTCGTCCTGCGGCGTGAAGAACACGGCGCCGGGCGCGCCGGCTTCCAGCAGGCCGGAATGCGCCGGCACCACGGCCAGCTTGCCGGCCGCCAGGCTTTCGCTGACCGGCAGGCCCCAGCCCTCATGGTAGGAGTTGTAGACGGTGAACAGGCAGCGATCATACAGCCCGGCCAGCGCGAGGTCGGAGACACCGGACTGCACCGTGACCTTGCGCCGCAACGCCGGCGAACCCGCCAGCAGCGCCAGCGCCGCATCGGCGCGCCAGCCGGGACGGCCGACACAGACCAACCGCGGCACCCGCTCTGGCCCCAGCTTGCGGATCAGCGAAAGCCAGGCCTGGAACACCATCAGGTGATTCTTCCGGGACTCCAGCGTGGCGACGAACAGCACGAATTCCTCGCCCGGGCGTGGCGCCGGCAGGGCATCGGCGGCGGCGGATGCGGCGACGGGGGAGGCGCCGGCCTCGGCGGCCAGCCGCACCAGCCCGGCCGGCGCGGGCTTGGCGAGGGGCGCGGCAAATCGGGCAAAATCGGCGATGGTGGCGCGCGAATTGGCCAGGATGCCATCGGCGTGCAGCGACAGCGCGGCGAACCAGCGGGCATAGAGCCGCACGGTCAGGTCCAGGCAGTGCTCCGGCATCGCCAGCGGCACGCAGTCATGCACGAAGGCGACGTAGCGCAGCGGCGTGGTGGCGCGCAGCCGGCGCAGGCCGCGGAAGTATTCCTGCACGCCCCAGGCATTGCCCAGCGAGCACAGCGTGCCGCCGGCCAGGAAGGGCGCGTCCGGCCGCGCATCGGGCGCCACCAGGGCGGCGACGGCGCTGCGCCAGGCGGGGTCATCCTCCCGCCCGCCGATCCGGGCCAGGGCCAGGACGTGGCGGAAGGCGGCTTCGTCCACATGCCACCAGCGCCAGGTGGCGCCCTCGAAGCCCACCAGCAACAGGTTGGCCGGCCGGCCCGGCGCGGCCAGCAGCGCGCCAAGGATGCCCATCTGCACGCGCTGGATGCCGGTCGGCGTGCGGGCGGCGCGCAGGTAGTCGAGCAGGTCCGTCACGTCGAAGGCGATCTGCGTCGGCTTGCCCGCGGGGCGCGGCGGCGGCGGCAGGGCGGGGCCTTCCGGCGGCGGCAGGGTGCGGTGGCGCAGCAGGGCGACGACATGGCGCAGATCCGGGCTTTCCGGGGCGAGGGCCAGGGCGCGGCCCAGCGCCTCAGCCGCTTCCCCGCCGCGGCCCAGATGGCGCAGCACATGGCCGGCCTGCAGCATCGGGTCGGGGTCGTCGGGCGCCAGCAGGGCGGCGCGGCGGTAATGCGGCAGGGCGCCTTCCGGGTCGCCCTGTTCCTTGCGGGTGTGGCCAAGCTGGACATGGATCTGCCAGTGGCGCGGCCGTTCCGCCAGGTATTCGCGATAGGCGGCCTCCGCCTCCGCCCAGCGCTTCTGGTCGCGCAGGGCATCGGCGCGGGCGCGGATGTCCTCGGGGGTGGGGGGCTCTGGCGCCGGCTCGTCCTGCATCGCGCCTGTGTAGGCGGCGCCGCGCCGGGCTTCAATCGAGGCGGCGGCCGCTGGCCCCCTCGAAGACATGGAAGGCCTCGGGCGGCAGGCGCAGGGGCATGGTGGCGCCGATGCCGCTGGCCGGGATGGGCAGGCGCGCGGTCAGCACCTCGCCGCCCGGCAGGGTGCCATGGATGACGGTCTCCGAGCCCAGCGGCTCCACCAGGTCGATGGCGAGCGGCAGGCCGCCCTCGGCCGGCTCCACATGTTCCGGCCGGATGCCGAGCGTCACCGCGGTGCCGGCGGCAGCGGCGCTGACGGCCCGCGCGAAGCCGATGACGGGCCCCGCCCGCAGCATCGCCGCGCCGCCGCCTTCCAGCAGGGTGGCGGCGAGGAAGTTCATCGCCGGCGAGCCGATGAAGCCCGCCACATAGGTGTCCGCCGGCCGGCCCCAGACCTCCATGGGGGAGGCGACCTGCGCGGCGCGGCCCTGGTGCATCACCACCAGCCGGTCGCCCAGCGTCATCGCCTCCACCTGGTCATGCGTCACGAACAGGGAGGTGACGCCGAGGCGCTTCTGCAGGCGGCGGATCTCGGCGCGCATCTGCACCCGCAGCTTGGCGTCCAGGTTGGACAGCGGCTCGTCGAACAGGAACAGCTTCGGCTCCCGCACCACGGCGCGGCCCATGGCGACGCGCTGGCGCTGGCCGCCCGACAATTGGCGCGGCTTGCGGTCCAGCAGCGGCCCGATCTCCAGCATCTGCGCCGCCTCATCCACCCGGCGGCGGATGTCCGGCAGCTTCATGCCGCGGATCTTCAGGCCATAGGCCATGTTCTCGAAGACCGTCATGTGCGGGTAGAGCGCGTAGTTCTGGAACACCATGGCGATGTCGCGGTCCGCCGGCTCCAGCCCCGTCACGTCGCGGCCATCGATGCGCACGCTGCCGGCGCTGGCGGTCTCCAGCCCCGCGACAATCCGCAGAAGCGTGGACTTGCCGCAGCCGGAGGCGCCGACGACGACGATCATCTCGCCATCCGCGACGTCGAGGTCGATGCCGTGCAGGACCGGCGTGGTGCCGAACTGCTTGCGGACGCCGCTGAGCGACAGGGTGGCCATGACGTCTCGGTTCCCACTACTTCTCGGTATCGGTCAGGCCCTGCACGAACCAGCGCTGCATCAGCACCACCACCGCGATCGGCGGCAGCAGCGCCAGCACCGTGGTCGCCATCACCACGGACCAGTCGATGTTCGATTCGGTGCCGATCATCTTCACGATGCCGATCACGATGGTCTCGACATCCGCCGAGGTGGTGACCAGCAGCGGCCACAGGTACTGGTTCCAGCCATAGACGAACAGGATGACGAACAGCGCCGCCATGTTGGTGCGCGACAGCGGCAGCACGATGTCGCGGAAGAAGCGCAGCGGCCCGGCGCCGTCCATCTTCGCCGCCTCCACGAATTCGTCCGGGATGGTCAGGAAGAACTGGCGGAACAGCAGCGTCGCGGTGGCGGAGGCGATCAGCGGGATGATCAGCCCGGCATAGGTGTTCACCATGCCGAGGTCGGAGACCACCTTGAAGGTCGGGAAGATCCGCACCTCCACCGGCAGCATCAGCGTGATGAAGATCGCCCAGAAGGCCAGCATCCGGCCGGGAAAGCGGAAGAACACCACGGCATAGGCGGAGGTGAGGGAGATGGCGATCTTGCCGAGCGCGATCAGCATCGCCATGACGAAGCTGTTCCACAGCATCAGCGCCACCGGCACGCGGGTGGTGCCCACGGCGCCCTCGGTCCAGGCGCGGCGATAGGCATCGAGGCCCTGCGCGCCGGGCAGCAGCGGTACCTCGCCACGGCCGATCGCGGCGCCGTCATGCGTCGAGCCCATCAGCACGATCCAGACCGGCAGGGCGAACAGCAGCACCCCGAGGATCAGCACGATGTGGGTCAGCAGGTCGGCGCGGCGGCGGCGGCGGTCGGCCGGGGGGGCGGCCTGCATCAGTAGTGCACCCGGCGCTCGATGAAGCGGAACTGCACGATGGTCAGGCCGATGACCATGATCATCAGCACCACCGACTGCGCCGCGGACATGCCGAGGTCGAGATTCACGCGGCCGTCGAGATAGGCGCGGTAGATCAACGTCTCCGTCGCCTTGCCCGGGCCGCCCTTGGTCAATGCGTCGATGATGCCGAAGGTGTCGAAGAAGGCGTAGACGATGTTGACCACCAGCAGGAAGAAGGCGGTGGGCGAAAGCAGCGGGAAGACCACGGTCCAGAACCGGCGGATCGGCCGCGCCCCGTCGATGGCCGCCGCTTCCAGCACCGCGCGCGGAATCGCCTGCAGCCCGGCCAGGAAGAAGATGAAATTGTAGGAGACCTGCTTCCAGGCGGAGGCGAGGATCACCACCAGCATCGCCTGGCCGTCATTCAGCCGGTAGTCCCAGGCCACGCCCATCGCGTTCAGGCCGCGGCCGAGCAGGCCGATGGAGGGGTGGAACAGGAACAACCACAGCACCGCGGCGATCGCCGGGGCGATGGCGTAGGGCCAGATCAGCAGGGTACGGTACAGCCCGGCGGCGCGGATCTCGCGATCCGCCAGCGCCGCCAGCAACAGCGCCACGGACATGGACAGGACGGTGACGGAGACCGAGAAGAACACCGTCGTCCAGATCGCCTGCAGGTAGTAGGGGTCAGCGAAGAGGTCGGCGAAATTCTCGAATCCGACGAATTGCGTGCGGATTCCGAAGGCGTCCTGGCGCAGGAAGGCGTACCAGACCGCCTGGCCGGCGGGCCAGAAGAAGAACACCGCCGTGATGGCCAGCTGCGGGGCCAGCAGCAGATAGGGCAGGCCCTTCTGCGGGAAGATCGTCTTGCGTTGCATGCCCCGCCCGTTCCGGAAAGGGGGCGGGCCCTGAGGCCCGCCCGCCCCGTTTGCTTCAGCCGCGGTTCGCGCGCTCGAAGTTGCGCAGCACCACATTGCCGCGGCGGTTGGCGTTGGTCAGCGCCTGGGCCGCGTTCTGCTGGCCCTGGAAAGCGCGCTCCAGCTCCTCCTGGATGATGTTGCGGATCTCGACGAAGCCGCCGAGGCGGAAGCCCTGGCTGTTCGGCGTCGGCTCGGCGCGGGAGAGCTGGATGATGGCGGCGTCGGCGCCCGGGTTCTGCTGGTAGTAGTTCTCGGCCTGCGCCGCCTGGTAGCCGCCCTGCGTGATCGGCACGTAGCCGGTCTGCTGGTGCCACCACTTGTCCTGCTCCGCCTGGCTGATGAAGGCGAAGAACTCGGCCATGCCGCGGTATTCGTCGGCGCTGCGGTTGCGCGCCGTCAACGGCCACAGGCTGGCGCCGCCGATGACGCCATTCTTCGGCGCCTGGATCACGTCGTCATGGTAGGGCAGCGGCACCGAGGCCCAGTTGAACTTCGCCTCGCGCACAATGCGCGCGCGACCGGCCGAGGAGTTGAAGGAGATCGCGGCCTCGCCCGAGGGGAACAGCGGGTCGCCGGCGCTGTCGCGGCCGGCATAGCGGAACAGGCCCGCCTTCTGCAGGTCGAGCAGGAAGTTCACATGCTTCTGGAAGAAGTCGCCGGTCAGCTGCAGCTCGGTGCCCAGGCCGCCGAAGCCGTTCGCCAGCGTGGCGAAGGGCACGTCGTGGATCGAGGCCATCTGCTCGAACATCACCCAGGTCGGCCAGGCGGTGGTCATCGGCACCGGCGTGGCGTTCGCCGCCTTCAGCTTCTCGGCCGCGGCGCGCACCTGCGCCCAGGTCTTCGGCAGGTCCGTGGTGGACAGGCCGGCCTTGGCGAAGGCGTCCAGGTTCAGCCACATCACGGCGGAGGAGGAGTTGTGCGGCATGGACACCAGGCGGCCCTGCGTGTCGCTGTAGTAGCCGCGCACGCCGGCCAGGTAGCGGGAGCCGTCGAGCGGCATGCCGGCATCGGCGAAGAGCTGGTGCACCGGGCGGATCGCCGGGCCGGCACCCATCATGGTGGCGGTGCCGACTTCGAAGACCTGGGCGATGTGCGGCGGGTTGCCGGCGCGCCAGGCGGCGATGGCGGAGGTCATCACCTCGACATAGCTGCCGCGGAAGGCGCCGATCACGTTGAAGCGGCTCTGGCTCTGGTTGAAGCGGGCGATCTGGCCCTCGACCACCTCGCCGAGCGCGCCGCCGAGGCCGTACCAGAAATTAATGTCGATGCGCTGCTGCGCCCGGGCGGGGGCGGCGGGCAGGGCGGCCAGCGCGGCGGCGCTGGCGGCGCCGGTGGCGAAGGTGCGGCGGAACATGCGCGTGTTCTCCCATGGGAGTGAAACCCAGCGCGCCACCTAACTGGCCAGCGTTGCGGTCGGTTTACAGAAAAGTGACGGAACGATGAAGCGCGGCTTCAATCCACCGCCGCCGCGCCGCGCAATCCCGAGATCATGGAGGAACGCAGCAGATGCTCCCGCGCCTTCACCGGGTCGCCTGCGGTGGCCTGCAGATCCGCCAGCAGCACGGCGCGGCGCGCCGGGTCGCGCTCCCGCATCCGGGCGCGGTTGCGGTCCGCCTGGGCGATGATCTCCCGCTTCGCCACCGGCTGGCGGCGGCGCGTGTAGCGATCCAGCAGGTCGCCCTCCGCCTCGCCGCGCCAGACCGGGGCGAGCGTCGCGGCCAGTTCCATGGCGTCGTGGATGCCGCCATTCATGCCCATGCCGCCGGAAGGCGAGTTCAGATGCGCCGCATCGCCGGCCAGCAGCAGCCGCCCCACCCGGTAGCTGTCCACGATGCGCTGGTGGATGCGGTAGGGGCGCAAATCCGGCACCTCGTAGGGCGTGGCCTTGGGGTGGATCGCCTGCAGCTTGCGCTCGATCGCCGCCGGCTCCAGCGCCTGCTCGATGCTCTCGCCCGGCGCCGGGTACAGGCTGGCGCGCCACTTCCCCGGCACCCGCAGCAGCGAGAAGGTGCCGGCGAAGGCCGGATGCTCGGTCCAGACGTAGTTGACGTTGGACAGCCCCTCGAACACCTCGTGGAACGGGAAGGGCGTGGTCGCCAGGATGGTGGTCTCGGGGTAGGTGTCGCCCGGGAAGTCCAGCCCCATGGCGCGGCGGATGACGCTGCGCGCGCCGTCGCAGCCCACCGCGTAGGGCACCTCCACCGGGTCGAAGCCGGTGCCGGACAGCGCCACATGGTCGGCGCCGTGAACCACCGTGTCCACCTGGGCGCCGAAGCGGAGTTCCACCGTCCCGGCATGCTCCGCCGCCAGCTTCGCCAGGATGAGGCGGGAGAGCTTCCATTGTTCGGCCTGAAGGCGGTAGGGGTGCGCCGTATCGTCCTTCAGCACGCCAAGGTCGAACACCGCCCGCGCCCCGTCCTCGTGCCGGCGGATCTGCCAGCTCGGCGTCACCAGCCCCTGCTCGATCAGCGGCGCCGCCAGGCCCAGCGTGTCCAGCATGTCGAGCGAGGGCGGGTGGAAGGTGGAGGCGCGCAACGCCTCGGAGATGTCGGCCTCCGCCTCCAGCACCAGGCTCGGCAGGCCCAGCGTGGCAAGCCGCAGGGCCAGCACCAGCCCCACCGGGCCGGCGCCGACGATGGCGATGCGGCGGTCCTTGTCGTTCATGGTCGCGCGGTTCCCGAAGCTGCCGAGGCCGCCGCAGCATAGCCCCGGCGCGGCCGCCCGCCAGCCGGGGACGGGCGTTCAGTCACGCAGCGCGCGGCGCATCGAATCGCGGATCGGCGAGACCAGGTAGCTCAGCGCGCTGCGCGTCTCGCCGAGCACGAAGATCTCGGTCGGCATGCCCGCTGTCAGCCGCAGCCCCGGCACCCGTTCCAGCTCCGCCGCGCCGATCTCGGCCCGCGCCAGGAAGAAGGCCAGGCCCTGCGCATCCACCTGCTGGTCGGCGGAGACATAGGTCAGCCGCCCGGCCAGCAGCGGCGTGGTGCGCTGGCGCAGCGCGCTCAGCCGGACATTCACCGGCTGGCCGATCTGCAACTGCTCCACATCGGTGGGGGAGACCCGCGCCTCCACCACCAGCCGGTCGTCCAGCGGCACCAGGTCCAGCACCGGCTGGCCATCGGTGATGCTGCTGCCCGGGGTGACGAAGCGGATGTCGGTGACGATACCCGGCTCGCTCGCCACCAGGTCGCGCCGGGCGCGCACATTCTCCGCCGAGCGCAGTCGTTGCTCGGCCTCCACCAGCTGTTCCTGCGCTTCCTGCAATTCACGCGCGATGTCCTGGGCGCGGGTCAGGCGGAAGCTGGCGAGCTCCGCCTCCGCCTGCGCGATGGCCTGGCGGAACTGCGCCTCCTGCGCCGCATAGAGCCCCATGTCGCCCCGCGCCTGGGCTTCCAGCCGCTCCAGCTCCCGCACCTCCCGCATCCGGGCGAAGCCCTGCTGCGCCAGGGGGCGCAGGCCGGAGAGGTCGGCGCGGACGGAGGCCATGCGCGAAGCGGCGGAAGCGCGCTGCGCGCCGGCGGCCTGCAGCTGCTCGCGCGGCACCGCGGTGCGTCGCTGGTAGACGTTCAGGTTGCTGTCGAAGGCTTCCCAGCGGGCGCGGAACAGCCGCGTCTCGGTGGACAGGATGGCGGCCAGGGCGGCGTCGCTGCCGGCGGCCTGGCGGATTTCCGCCGGGATCTCGAAGCTGCGCTGGTCCGCCTGTTCCGCCCGCAGGCGCGCGACGCGCACGGCCAGCGTGCGGGCCTGGGAGCGCACCTGCTCGGCGGTGGCTTCCGCGGTGGTGGGATCGAGCCGCAGCAGCACCTGGCCGGCCTCCACCCGTTGGCCTTCCCGCACCAGCAATTCCTGCAGGATGCCGGGCTCGCTGAGGATCATGGTCTTGCGCCGGCCTTCCGCCACCAGCGCGCCGCGCGCCACCACCGCGCGCTCGATCGGCGTGATGGCGGCCCAGCCCAGCAGGCCGCCAAAGCCCAGCACCAGCAGCAGCAGGGCGGCGCGCATCACCCGCCGCACATCCGGCGTGGCGGCGGCGGCCTCGGCTTCGGCGAAACTCAGCGGGATGGCGCGGGGCGCGCCGAGGCGCGGCTGGCCCCGGGTCTCGGCACTCATGCGGCAATCTCCCCCGGGGCTTCGGCGGACCAGTGGCCGCCCGGTGCCAGCCGCAGAACCTGGTCCACATGCCCGGCCCACAGCGCCGGCTCGTGGCTGACCAGCAGGCAGGCGGCGCCGCCTTCGCGGGCCGCCATCACCGCGGCGCGCACCGCTTCGCGCCCCGCCTGGTCCAGCCCGGCCTCCGGCTCGTCCAGCGCCAGCAGGGCCGGGCTGCCATAGAGGGCGCGGGCGAGGCCGACCATGCGCCGCTGGCCCATGGACAGGCCGCCGGTGGGCCCGGCTTCCGTCGCATAGCCCTGCGGCAGGCGGCCGATCATCTCATGCGCGCCGGCCATGCGCGCCGCATCCACCACGCCGGCCGCATCCTCCGGCCCGAAGCGGCCGATGTTCTGCAGCACGGTGCCATCCAGCAATTGCACATCCTGCGGCAGGAAGCCGATGCGCGGGCCGAGCGCCGCGCGGTCCACCCGCCGCGTATCCTGCCCATCCAGCAGCACGCCGCCGCCTTCCGCCGCCATCAGGCCGAGCGCCAGCCGCAGCAGGCTGGACTTCCCGGCGCCGTTCGGCCCCACCACCAGCGTCACGGTTCCCGGCGGGCAGTACAGCGTCACATCCGCCAGCACCGGCTGCGCCGCCCCGGGCGGCGCCCAGCGCACGGCCTGCAGCCACAGGCCGGGCGGCCCGGCCGGGTCCGCCGCCTGCGGCGCCGGCGCCGCGTGGTCGGCGAACAGCTCCTGCAACCGCTGCCAGGCCAGGCTTGCATAGGCCCATTCGCGCCAGGCCAGCACGATGCGGGCGATGGGCTGGGTCGCCGTGCCGGCCAGCATCATCGCCGCGATGATCGACCCCGGCGAGGCCTGGTTGCCCAGCGCCAGCACAACCCCCACCACCACCACCGCGCCCTGCGCCATGTAGGAGGCGAATTCGGTCACGCCGCGCACCGCCCGCGCCCGGGCCTGGGCGCGGTCGCCTTCCGCCAGCGCACCGGCCTGCGCCGGCTCCCAGCGCCGCACCACGGCGGCCAGCATGCCGAGCCCTTCCAGCATGTCCGACTGCCGCAGCCTGCCCTGCAATTCGCCGGCATTCTTCAGCTGCTTCTCGGAGGCCCCGCGCACCAGGCCGCGCGTCGTGCGGTCCAGCACCACGCCCAGCAGCCCCATCATGGCGCAGGCGGCACCCACCACCAGCGCATAGACCGGGTGCAGCAGCAGCAGCACCACCAGCGCCACCGGCACCGCCGTCATGTCGAACAGATCCGCCAGCGTGTTGCCGCCCAGGAAGCGGCGCAGCTCCGCCGTGTCCTGCAGCGCGGCGAGGCCGGGGCGGCGGCTGCCGAGCAGGGCGCTGCGCACGGCCGCCTGCAGCGCCTCCAGGCTCAGCCGCCGGGCGATGTCCTCGGCCAGCGCCGCCATCAGCGCGGCGCGCAGGGCGCGCAGCGCGCCGGCCATGCACAGCGCCACCACGAAGGTGAAGGAGAGCACCATCAGCGTGTCCAGGTTGTGGCCCTCGGTCACGCCGTCGAAGATGTGCATGGTCAGCAGCGGCATGCCGAGCAGCGCCGCCTGCCGCGCCACCGACATGGCCAGAGTCAGCCCCAGCACGCCGCGGAAGCGTGGCGCCCGGCGCAGCGCCGCCATCATCGCCTGGAGGCGGCCCGGGCTGGCCTGGTCCGGGGCCGGGCGCAGGCCGGCGCGGTGCTGCGCGCGGCTCATGCCGACCTGACCCGGGCGCGGCTCATGCCGCGCGGCCCTGGGGCGCCGGCAGGGCGACGGGGCCGGCGGGCGCCTGGCCCAGCTGCCCGCCGCGCAGCATCACCACGCGGTCCGCGGCGGCCAGCAGCGCCTGGCGGTGGGAGGTGAACAGCACCCCTACCCCCTGCGCCGCCAATTGCCGCAGCAACCGCACCAGCCGCTGTTCCCCGGCCGCATCCAGGAAGGCGGCGGGCTCGTCCAGCACCAGCAGGCGCGGCCGGTGATACAGGGCGCGGGCCAGCGCCACGCGCTGCCGCTGGCCGGCGGAAAGCGGCCCCTCCGCCCGGATCGGCGTGGCATAGCCGGCGGGCAGGCCGGCGATCAGCCCGTGGGCATCCGCCAGCCGCGCGGCTTCCAGCACCGCCGGCATGTCCGGCACGCCCAGCCGTGCGATCGCCTCCGCCACCGTACCGTCGGTCAGCAGCGGGTCCTGCGGCAGGTAGCCGACATGGCGGGCGAAATCCTCCCGCGCCCATTGCCAGGTCGCCTGGCCATCCAGGAAGCAGCCGCCGGCGGAAGGCCGCACCATGCCCATGGCGATGCGCAGCAGCGTGGTCTTGCCCGCCCCCGCCGTGCCGCCCAGCGCCACCACCTCGCCTGGCGCCACCTGCAGCGAAACCTCCCGCAGCAGGGCGCGCGGCGCGCCGCGATGGGCGAAGCTGACGCGGTCCAGCACCAGCCGCGCCTCCCGGCAGGGGAAGGCGATGGCGTTATCGGCGCTGCGGTCCCCGCGCACCAGTTCGCCCAGCCGGCGCCAGGCGGCCAGCGCCGCGCCCCATTCATGGCTGGCGCCGCCGATCCGCGCGAAGGGGGTGATGATCTGCCCCGTCACCAGCATGGCCACCACCATGCCATAGCCCACATCGGCGCCGGCGGCGGCCAGCAGCGTGCCCACCACCAGCGCGCCGCCGGAGCCGATGCCATGGATGGTGGCCAGCCCCGCGCCCACCCAGCGCGCGCCGGCCTGCGCCCCGCGCAGCGCATTGGTGCCTTCCTGCATCCGCGCTTCCCAGCGCGCGGCCAGCGGTGCACGCAGCCCCATCGCCTCCACCGCCTCCGCACAGCGCATCGCATCTGCCACCAGGGAGGAGGTGCGGGCATGCGAATCGTTGGAGGCGACGACGGCGCGCCGCGTCAGCCGGTCGCCCAGCACGGACAGCAGCGCGGCGGCGGCGCAGCAGCCCAGCGCCCACAGGGTGAAGCCCCAGTGGAAGAACAGCAGCAGCAGGATCATCGTCGGCACCAGCACCGCATCGACGATGCCGGTCAGCACCGGGCCGGTGAGGTTGCGGCGCAGCTCCTCCACATCCCGCAGCGCCTGCCCGGCCGCGAGATCCGACCGCCCCGGCTGCTGCGCCGCCGCCAGCACCAGGGGTGCTGCCAGCCGCCGCGCCAGGCGGTGGGAGACCGCCAGCAGCCCCAGCTCCCGCAGCTGGTCGAGCCCCAGCAGGATGCCGACCGCGAGGCAGAAGGCAATGGCGAGCCCCGCCAGGGTCCAGGGATTGCCGGTGGGCAGCACCAATTGCCAGATCACCAGCTTGGAGGCGACGACGCCGAAGGTCGCCAGGCTGATCAGCAGCCCCAGCCCCAGGGTCAGCCGGGCGGCAGCGGCGATTTCCGCCCGCGCCACCTCCACCACCTCCCGCACATCGGCGGGCGGGGATTCGATGGGATCCGGCTTTGCCTCCTCGGGGCGCGGCCCGGGGCCGGCCAGGCTGCGGGAGAGCGACATCGCGCTACAGCGCCAGGACCAGGGCGAAGACGGTCAATGCGCCGAGGCCGGTGACCGCGAGCAGCGCCATCAGCACCACCTGCCAGGTATCCAGCCCGGCCGGGCCGCCGCCCCGCGCGGGCGGCGGCGCCGCGGCCTGCAGGCTGGCGAGGCGTTCATCCAGCCGCGCCACCCAGGCTTCCAGCACCGCCAGCCGCTGCTCCGCCTCCGCCGGTTCCGCCGCCGCCGGCACATAGGGCTCCGGCGCCGGGCGCAGGGCGAGTTCCTGCAGCCGGGATTCCAGCGCCCGCTGCCCGGCGACCAACTGCTCGATCGCCTTCAGCACCTGCGGGCTGGGCGGCGCCGGACGCGGATCCGCCCGGGCATCCATCGGCGCGCCACGGCGGAACAGCGGCAGCGACACCTCGCCCCCCTCCGCCCCGCGCGCCACCACCTGGAGGTCCGCGCGGCGCTCTGCCCAGGCCGGCTTCAGCGGGAAGCGGAAGCCGTGGAAGGCATCGCCGACGCCGGCGCGGATCAGATCGGCGCGGTGCCGGTCCGCGACCGTGGTGGCCACGGTGCCGCCATCCAGGCGCAGTTCGACGACCACGCGTTCCGTCGGCTGCGCCGGCTCGAAGGCCCAGCCATCGATCTGGTTGCCGGTCAGCCCATCCACGAAGCCGCGGATGTCCGGCGCCGCGCGATTCTCACCCAAGGCCGACACGCGCACGCCCTTCCGCCCTGCGGCCGCGCGGCAGCGCCGGGACCTCGCCCAGCAGGCGCTGGTACAGTGCCATGTGCTCCGCCGCCGCCGTCTCCATCAGCCGGGGCGGGGCGATGCCGGCGGAAAGCTGGCCCCAGAGGCCCGGATCCTCCGCCGCGCGCCGCATGGCCGCGGCCAGGCCCACCGCGTCGCCCACCGGGAAATGCAGCCCGTCCACCCCGTCGCGCACCGATTCCGCCATGCCGCCGACATGGCCGCAGATCACCGGGCGGCCGTGGCGGAACGCCTCCTGCACCACCAGCGGCGCGTTTTCCCACCAGATGGAGGGCATCACCACCCAATCCACCGCGGCGATGCGCGCCGGCAGTTCCGCCGCGCCGTACAGCCCGTGGTGGCGCGCATCCGGCGCGGCTTCCAGCGCTGCCTTGAACTCCGCCAGGAACTCATCCGCCTGCCAGGCGGTGCCGCCATGCAGCGCCAGGTCATGCGCCACGCCCTGCCGGCTGAGCCGGGCGGAGGCGCCGAGCGCGATCAGCGCGCCCTTGAAGCGGTTGATGTGGCCGAAGAAGCCGAAGCGGTCGCGCCGGCCATCGGGCGTGACGCGCGGCGGCGCCGCCAGGCCACCGGCGATGCCGTTGCGCAGCACCTCGATCCGCCCGGCATCCCAGCCGGCGGCGATGAAGCGGTCGCGCAGGAAGTCGGAGGGCGACAGGATCAGGTCCACCCCGGCCATGGCGCCGCGCACCGCAATCTCCCGCAGCACCAGGTCGGTGCTGCCGCGGCCGGGGAAGCAGCGCTTGCAGCCATCGGCGCTGGGGCCGTTGCACAGCCGCCCGTCGGTGGTGAGCAACTGGCCCTCCTGCGGGCAGATGGCGAAGAAATCGTGCAGGGTGACGACGATCTTCGCCTTCGGCACCACGCGGCGGACCATGTCCAGCGTCTCGATGCCGAAATACAGCAGGTGGTGGAAGTGGATCACATCCGGCTGGTAGTCGGTGACGAAGGCCACCAGCTCCTGCAGGCCCCAGCTGTCCACCTGCGAGAGGTGGAAGCGGTCGAAATGGCTGAGCCAGACCAGCATCTCGTCAGGCTGCGCCCCGATGGACTGGAACAGCGTGCCGGGGCGGCGTTCCCGGTGATGCGCGGTGACGGCGCCGAGGAACAGGCCCTCCACCCCATGGGTATCGCGCAGCGCACGGAACAGCCCGCGCGCCACCACTTCGGTGCCGCCCGGCTGCAGGTCAGGATGATTATGGCAGAAGACGAGGAGGCGCATGGCTCCGCTACGCTATAGTCAATCCCGCCGATTGGATCACCGGTTCGGGCCGATATTCCAGAAACTTCACCCGTTCTGGGGCGTGTCCTGCCGGCGGGGCCGTCAGGCGGCGGCGAAGGTCTCCCCGATCCGCGGGAAATCGGCCATCAGCTGCGCGATGGAAGACGCCCAGCGGCGGTGGTGCAGGCGCCGGTTGTAGGCGGCGGCGACGGTGCCGGCATAGCCGCCATGCTGGGCGATCGACTGCCGCTCGAAGTGGAACAGTTCCGCCGCCGGCTCGTAGAACAGGGTGAAGCCGGCCTGGCGCAGCCGCAGGCACAGATCGCTGTCCTCGTAGTCGCCGACGATGTAGTCGGCGGAAAAGCCGCCCACCTCGTCCCAGGCGGCGCGGCGCATCAGCATGGCGGCGCCGGTGACACCCGGCACCTCCCGCGCCCGGCAGGCTTCCGGGTAGTGGCGCGGGAAGCCCTTGAAGTAGTGGCTGTTGTACCAGTCGTCGCCGGGGCCGCGGGCGAAGTACAGCCCGGCATGCTGCAGCGACCCGTCGTCGAACATCAGCTTCGGGCCGACGCAGCCGATGCGCCGGTCGGCATCCAGTCGCGCCAGCATCGGCGCCAGCCAGCCGGGCCGGTCCGGCACCACGTCCGAGTTCAGCATCAGGAGGAAGGGCGCGGTGGCCTGGGCGGCGCCGCTGTTGCAGGCGGTGGCGTAGCCGGCATTGCGGCCATGCAGCACCAGGGTCACCGCCATGCCGGTCAGGCCGCAGACGCCGCGCAGCAGGTGGTCGGCCTCGCCGCGCTGTTCCGGGCTGTCCAGCACATAGATGATCTCGCAGCCACGCAGCGCCGGGTCGCGCGCGAAGGCGGCCAGCTGGTGCTTCACGAAGCGCAGATTGCGGTACAGCGGGATCACCAGGCTGACCGTGGGGGCCGCCACCGGCGTGCCGATATGCACCACGTCGATCTCCAGCGCCTCGGCGGAGGCAGCACGGTGCAGGCGCTCCGCCGCCGGGGTCAGGCAGCGGTCCAGCAGGTCCGGCCCCACATCGAGCGGGCTGACGCCGCGCAGCACGGCCTCCCGCGCCTGGGCCGGGGGGATCAGGGCGGGGCCGGCGACGAGCTCGATCGCCTCGCCCGAGCCGAGCGCCAGTTCCACCCGCCATTGCGCCACCGGGCCGGGACCGGCACTCGGCAGGTGCACGACGAAGCCGGGGCGTGGGTCCGGCCCGCCGAAGGGCGCCTGCTCGAATCGCTTCACGACATCCGGGCGGCTGACGCGGAACAGCGATTCGGCCGGCAGCAGGGTGCCACCGAAGGGGCCGCGCAGCGTCATGCCGCGGGTCAGGCGCAGCGGATCGTGCAGCCAGCCGATCAGGAAGACGCCGCCGGCATGGTCCGACAGCGCGCGGTCCACGGCGGCGGCCACCGCATTGGCGGGCTCCGCCGCCGCGCGGGTCGGCGCCATGGCCAGCACCTGCGCGTCCCGGATGGTGTCGCGACACCAGGGCTCCTGGGTGTGGCGGCGCAGCGCCATCAACGATTGCTGCAGCAGGCCGCGGCGGCTGCCGGCCTCGCGCCGGGCGATCTCCACCAGGGTGGGCGGCGCCGGCGGCGCCGGGGGCAGGCGCAGCGGCGGGCCTTCGCTGCGCAGCAGCAGCGCGCCGGCGGCCTGGGCGGGCAGGGGGCTGAGGCCGCCTTCCGGGTCCGGCGCGCGCAGCAGCCCCTGCGGCGTCAGCAGCCAGCCCCCGGCTTCCAGCCGCCACAGGGCGCGGCCCTGGCCGAGCAGGGCCACGGGCCGGGTTGCCTCCGGCGCGGGCTGCGCCAGCTGGGCCACCAGGGCGATCAGGTCGCGGGCGAAGGCGGGGTCGGAAGCGGCGCGCAGGGGGCCGGCGGCCTTGCTGGCCAGCAGCGCCAACAGCCGGGGCGCGGCCAGCAGCGGCAGGAGATGGCCGGCCGACTGCGCCGGCCCCAGCTTCTGGAAGGCGGCCTCGCCCTGCCGCAGGAACAGGTCGCCATCGCCCAGGTCACGGGCCAGCAGAAGGCTGCCGCGATCGGGCAGCGGCAGCTGCGACAGGGGGCGGAAGATGCTCCCGGTGCCGAAGCGCAGTTCCGTGCCCAAGGTGGCACCCGCCTCGGGCAGCAGGATCGCCAGGATCTCGCCGCCGAGGCGAAGCCATTGCGGCGACGGATCCGGGCCGCCAGACGTGAGGGCCGGCCCCATATGCGATTCTCGCAAGGCGCGGCCCGAATTGGCCGCACGGAAAGGAAACCGCGCCCCGGATGGGGCGCGCCGGGTTCAGGCGAAGGCCGGGATCAAGGGGCCTCGATCAGACGACCTGGACGATCGACCCGATATTGTTGGTCAGGTCGGTCACGGAGATGCCCTGCAGCGTGATGGTGTCGCCACCCAGGGTGATCACCGCATTGCCGAAGCCGTCGGCCGAGACCAGCGGCAGCAGGTCGTTCGGGTCGGCAACGCCGGTGGCGTTGATGTTGCTGGCGATCTGCAGCGTGTCGGTGCCCAGCTGGAAGCCGACGATCAGGTCGTGCCCGAAGCCGTCATTGAACTCGAAGGAGTCGGCGCCGCCGCCGCCATCCATCGTGTCCGCGCCGCCGCCGCCGATCAGCGTGTCGGTCCCGAGGCCACCGAACAACTCGTCCGCGCCACCATTGCCGCGCAGCAGGTCGGCGCCGAGACCGCCATAGATCACGTCCTGGCCGGGACCGCCGACGAGCGTGTCTTCGCCGCCCAGGCCATAGATCGTGTCATTGCCACCTTCGCCGCGGATGAGGTCGGCTTGGCCGCCCACAGCGCTGGAGACAAGCAGGTCGTCGCCGGAACCACCGGAAATCGAAGCGAAGCCGGACATCAAAGCCTCCGCAGGGGAGTGGGCCGTCAAACACGGCCCGTTTATAGCGGCTTGTATTAGGAACTAGACGGCCCGGAAGTCAACCAATTTGGCTACGCAGCAATCCCAGACGACGTCGCAACATCGCCTTCTAAACCACGGTAAATACAAACAAAAGACGAAAATTTGACGCCTGACGCAGTGCACAGGAAAAATCCATGACACAACCCGAGGGCGTCGATCAGGCCCCGGGCATGGCAGCCGCCGCGTCCAGGGACGCCGACGCCGGCAAGATCTCAACCCTGGCGCGCGAGTCGATGATCCGTCATCCTCCCCAGGCTGTCCAGTCTCACGAGACGGGCGAGACAGTCCTGCCAGCGCGGCCGGCCACCGTTTCTTTCCGATAAGGACAATCTCTTCTCGCCGGACTCGTCGCGTCAGCGCAGCTTGTGTCGCCTTGCGCGGCTCGGGTTGCGCGGTTTCGCACCTGGCGCCGCCTCGCCCTTCGCCACCGGTGCAACCAGCGGCTGCGGCGGCGGCGCGGGTGCCAGCCGCAGCAGGGCGATGCCCTGGAGATCGAGCGCGGCCGGCTCCTCGAGCGGTGCCGGCCGGCCCAGCGCCGCGGCCAGCGCCTCCCGCCGCCAGACCGTGGCGCCCGGCCGGGCCGCGCCAGCCTCGCGCGCCATGGCGAAGGGGGCCTCCGGCGCCGCCGCCAGCGCCGCCACCGCGCGGCGGAGGAAGCCGGCACCGGGCGCGAGCTCGGGATCGGCCAGCCACAGCAGGGCCGACTCGCTCGCCGCCAGCAGCGACGCCGCCTGCGCGCGCCAATCGCCCGGCGCCGCCGGCACCAGCTGGATCCGCCGCTGCCAGCGCCCGGCCGCGGTCAGCGCGCTCTCCGCCACGCGCGGGTCGGCGCCATCATCCAGCACCAGCACGGCCCGCACCGGCAGGTCCTGGCGGAAGACGGCATCCAGCCGGCTGGTCAGCATCCGGCCAGTGCCATGGCCGGCGATCGCCACCGTCAGGTCCGGCAGCCCGGGCAGCACCATCGCCCCGAGCGCGGCGGCGAAGGCATCGAGATCAAAGCGCTTCCGCGCCGCCTGGCGCCGTGCGGCGCGTACCGCCGGCGGATCCGGCGTCTCCAGCAGCCCGGCGGCGGCATGGGCGAACGCCTCCATGTCGCCCAGCGGCACGGCGGCGCCGCCGAAGGCGGTCGCCAGCGCGGCCGCCCCGCCGGCGCCCTCGAAGGCCAGCAGCCGCAGCCCGGCGGCCAGCGCCTCCTGCGCCACCAAGGGCAGTGGCGCCTCGCGCGCCGTCACGGCCAGCAGGTCCGCCGCTTCGAGCAGCGCGCCGGGGCGGGCCAGGTGCTCGACCAGGTGGAAACCGGCCTGCCGTGCCGCCGCCAGCTCCGCGCCCAGCCAGCCGCGCAGCACCGGGTCGGGCGAGCCGACCCAGGCCGCGGACAGCTGCGGGTCGGCGGCGCGCAGCCGGCGGAACAGCTGCAGGAACAGGTCGAAGCCATGCTGCAGGTCGCCCGGCCCGGCGCCCAGCAGCAGCCGTGCCTCCGGCGCGAGGCCGAGTTGCGCCCGCGCTTCCGCCGCAGCCCCGGCCGGCGCCAAGCCGACCGGCAGGCCCGGCTCCAGCAGGTGCAGCCGCGCTGCCAGCGCCGCCGGCAACTCCGCCGCAAGCGCCTCCTGCACCGCCTGCGCCGGCACCAGCGCCGCTTCGGCCTGGCGCAGCAGGCCGCGCAGCCCGCCCAGCAGGCCGCGGGTGCGCAACTCGCCCGGCATCTCCTGCACCAGCAGGGTGGTGGCGATGCCGCGCGGCTCGGCCAGCGGCAGCAGCCGGCTGGCGGCCGCGGTGGTCATCAGCGCCCGCCGCAGCCCCTCGCTGGCGGCGGCCGAAAGCGCGGCCTCGGCCTCCGCCGGGCCGGCCAGCACGGTCAGCGGGCCGAGCCGGGCGAAATCCTCCTCCAGCGGCCCGCCGGCCAGCAGCAGCACCTGCACCTGCACCCCGGTCTGTCGCCGCAACGCGGCCACGGCATCCAGCAGCCTTCGCGCCGCCTCCGTCTCCTCCGCATCGGCGGCGGCCAGCAGCAGGCCGGGGGCTTCCGCCGGCCGGGCGCCGACCACGGCCCGCGCGGTGGCGTTGAGGAAGGCGCCGCCATAATGCAGGTCGGGCTCCAGATAGGCGCCCTCGCACCACTCGTTCCACGCATTCACGCAGACCATCGGCTGGCCGAAGAAGGGCGTCCGGGTGGCACGCTCCACCAGTTCCGCCATCCAGGCCTCGTAGCTGGCGGGGCGGGCGCCGTGGATGATGACGGTGTTCTGCCCCTGCTTGCGCGGGTCGTTGTCCCAGCCCGGCACGGCGCATTTGATCAGCGGGAAGTCCGGCGCCGGTTCATCGAGCGAGGCGCGGACCACGTCCTCATAGGCGAAGACGGTGCCGGTGAAGTCGGGGTCCAGGTAGTCCAGGCTGGCGCTGATCGGCGTGCAGCGGCGGGCCAGCTTGTGCGGCGGGAATTCGATGGCGCCATCGAAGCCGAATTCGGTCGGGTCCACATCGTCGAAGGACTGGGTCATGACGAAGACCGGGTCCTCGCCATGGCTTTCCAGGAAGCGGCGGCGCCAGCCGGCGATGGTTTCCTTCGGCGCCGGGATCAGGCCGGCGCGGTAGACCATCAGCACCGGGCGGCCCTGCACGCGGATGTAGCGCGGGTCCGCGAAGTGGCGCGCCAACTCCGCCACCAGCACGGGCTCGTCCTCCGGCCGGTAATCCTGGCCCATCAGGATGTCGTTCTCGGCGCCGTCCCAGCGCCGCGTCCAGTTCTCGTTCGCCCACATCAGGGCGAAGGGCATGTCCAGGCTGCGATCGGCCAGGAAGGCGTCCACCGGCTTTTCCAGCAGCCGGTGGCCGTTGAAGCTGTACCAGTAGAAGATCCAGCCGCCGACGCCGCCGCGCTTCGCCATCTCAATCTGCCGGCGCATCACCGCCATGTCGGTCAGCGTGTAGTGGCCGAGGTCGCGCGGCACGCGGGGCTGGTAATGGCCGGCGAAGCGGGGCAGGGCGCGCGGCAGGTTGGTCCATTCGGTGAAGCCGCGGCCCCACCAGGCGTCGTTCTCCGCAATCGCGTGGAACTGCGGCAGGTAGTAGGCCAGCACCTGGGCGCGGGGCCGGGCGCCGTCGGGCAGGGGCCGCACCTCCTCGAATTCCGGCGCCGGGCGGGTGTTGCGCCGCACCTCGCGCGGGATGGTTGGCGTCTCCTGCGGCATGCGCGGGTGCACGCCGGGCTCGTGCCGGTGGCGCAGCCAGTGCAGCAAGGGCGCTTCCGTCGCGCGGCCGCCCATGTGGCGCTGCACGTAGTAGCGGCTGTCGAACTCCGGACCCGGCTCCCGGTCCTCCTGCCAGCCGAGCGTTACATAGTGCTGGTAGGGGTCGGCGCCGGCCCGCGCCACGTCGCGATAGGTGGCCAGGTAGAATTCGGCGTCGAATTCCGGGATCGGCGCCGCGCCGTGCTCCCGGTGGCGCAGGAAATGCGCCAGCGCGCGCTCCGCCGGAGCCAGGCCGTGGCGCGCGCGGTACCAGGCGGCGTCGAAATGCGGGCTCGGCCGGCGGCCTTCCTGGTCGCCATGCAGCACATAGTGAATGACCGGATCGAACCCCGCATCCCGCACATCCGGGTGCGCCGCCAGGTACCAGCCGGGATCGAGGTAGAAGCAGGGCGCGCGGCCCTGCGACCAGCCGAGCTCGAGGTAATGCGCCGCCGGGTCGGCGCCGGCATGGGCCACGTCGGCATTGTGGGCGGCATACCAGCCGGCATCGAAGACGCCGCTTTCGGCCAGCGCCTGCAGATCACGCGCGCGCCGTTCGGCGTCTCCATCCGGCATCGGGGGTCCTCGGCTGGTCAGAGGGTGTGGGAGAATCGAGTTGCTGCATGGAGGCCCGCCGATACCGCCGGGCTACGTCCTGTGACCTTGGCGCTTTCGGGCATGCATTCACAGACTCTCAGGCGAAGGGCGGGTGCGGCGGGGAAGCTTGGCGCCAGGGCTGTGCTTAATCCAAGGTCGAGCGGCCGGGAAGGCGCGCCGGCACCGCCGCCTCCTGTTCCGGCTCCGGCTCCCCGCCCGCTGCCAGCTTTTCCACCAGGTCGAGCTGCCGCGGCAGGCAGTGCCGGCGCAGATCGTAGCGGGCGATGATGTCGGCGCGGCCGGCGGCGGCGAGGCCGGCATGCTGTTCCGGTCGGGCCAGCACCTCCGCCACCGTCCGCGCCAGGCGGTCGGGATCGAAGAAGGGCACCAGCAGGCCGTTGCGCCCATCCTCGATCACCTCCTGCACCGGCGGGGTGGCGGAGCCGACGACCAGGGCGCCGCAGGCCATCGCCTCCAGCATCGACCAGGACAGCACGAAGGGATAGGTGAGGTAGACATGCGCCCGCGTCACGCGGAACAGGTCGTGCAGCGCGTCATGCGCGACACGGCCGGTGAAGTGGATGCGGGACAGGTCGAGCTGGCCTTCCAGCTCCGCCAGCATCTTCGCCTTCCAGCTCTCCGCCCCTTCCGGCTTCTTGCCGTAGGAGATCTCGTTGCCGCCGACCACCACGGCATGCAGCCCGGGCCGTTCCCGCTGCAGCCGGACCAGCGCGCGCAGGAAGCTGGGGAAGCCGCGATAGGGCTCGAGGTTGCGCGCGACGTAGGAGATCACCTCGTCGCCGCGGCGGAATTCGCGGCCCTCCGGGGTGCGGAAGACGGCGGCGGGGTTCGGCGCGCAGCGGTCGGTGTCCACGCCCTCATGCAGGCAGCTGATGCGCCGTCGCGCCCAGTCCGGGTAGCGGCTCCACTGCCAGCGGGTCGGGCTGACGCCCCAATCGGCCGCCTGCAGCGACACCAGCTGCGTGGCATTCAGCAGCCGCACCCGCGCCGCGTCGTCCAGCCCCACCGCCTGCGCCGGGTCGAAGCCGAGGTCCTGGCCGGTGGAGTTGTAGTAGAACTCCCAGTAGAACAGCGTGCGCGCCTGCGGGAAGACGTCCTTCAGGAACAGCCCCTCGCCCCAGCCGGGGTGGCAGACGATGATGTCCGGCCGCACCCCCTGGTCACGCAGCTTGACCAGCGCATTCGCCAGGTGCTGGCCGCGGCGGGTCGAGGCTTCGAGCGAGCGGAGGTAGCGATGCGTCTGCTCCCCGGCGCCGCGCGGCGCGCCATAGGGAACATACTGCACGCCCGGCGCGGCGTAGCCGGTCTTCTCGCCCAGGGCCCACACCCTGACGCCCTGGCGCTGCGCCAGGGCTGGCGCCAGATGGGCGTATTGGCCCGGGAAGTTCTGGTGGATGAACATCGCCTTGAGCGGGCGACGCGGCAGCAGCAAGGCCATGGGATCTCCGGCGGCGGGGCGGAATGACCCTGTGGTGGCGGCGGAGCGGGGTCAAGCCGACCCCTGGGCCACCCCGCCGGCCCGCCGGCGGGCTTCTCGCCTCGCCGCGGCGCTGGCAGATTTGCCGCCGGCGAGGTGCCGCCGGCCCAGGTCGCGGCCGGCCAGGGAAGGGAACGGGATGATGAGCGCAGGCGGGACGGGTGCCACGCGGAAACGGCCGGAGGAGCTGCGCAGCCACCGCTGGTTCGGCGTGGATGATCTGCGTGCCTTCGGCCACCGCTCCCGCATGCTGCAGATGGGCTTTTCCGAATCCGATTTCCGCGGCAAGCCGGTCATCGGCATCATCAACACCTGGTCGGAACTCAGCCCCTGCCACTTCCATTTCCGCACCCGGGCGGAGGAGGTGAAGCGCGGCGTCTGGCAGGCCGGCGGCTTCCCGGTAGAACTGCCGGCGCATCCCGTGACCGAGCAGTACATGAAGCCGACCAGCATGCTGTACCGCAACATGCTGGCGATGGAGACCGAGGAACTGGCCCGCAGCCAGCCCTGCGACGGGCTGGTGCTGCTGGGCGGCTGCGACAAGACGCCCCCGGGACTGGTGATGGGCGCGCTCTCCGCCGGGCTGCCCTTCATCTTCGTGCCCGCCGGGCCGATGAACAGCGGCAATTGGCGCGGCAAGTCGCTCGGCTCGGGCTCCGACGCCTGGAAATACCATGCCGAGCTGCGGGCGGGGACGATCACGCCGGCGCAGTGGAAGGACATGGAGGGCGGCATGGCGCGCTCCTTCGGCACCTGCATGACCGCCGGCACGGCGGCCACCATGATGCTGGCGGTGGAGGCGATGGGCCTGACCCTGCCGGGCGCCAGTTCGATTCCGGCCGCCGACAGCGCGCATCCGCGCATGGCGACCGAATCAGGCAAGCGCATCGTCGACATGGTCTGGGATGACGAAACGCCGGGCAAACTGCTCAGCCAGGGCAGCATCGACAACGCGGTGGCCGCCACCATGGCCTTCGGCGGGTCGACCAATGCCATCATCCACATCATCGCCATGGCGCGCCGCGCCGGGCTGGAGCTGGATCTCGAGCGTTTCGACGCGATCAGCCGCCGCGTGCCGCTGATCGCCAACCTGCGGCCGAATGGCGATACCTGGCTGATGGCGGATTTCTTCTTCGCCGGCGGGTCGCGCGCCTTCCTCAACCGGCTCGGCCCGCATCTGGACCTGACGGCGAAGACGGTGTCCGGCGCCACGCTGGGGGAGGACATCGCGGACGCCGATGTGTTCAACGAGGAGATCATCCGGCCGCTCGACCGCCCGTTGCAGGCGGAGGGCGGGCTGGCGGTGCTGAAGGGAAGCCTGGCGCCGCGCGGCGCCGTCATCAAGACCAGCGCGGCGGACCCGCGGCTGCTGACCCATACCGGCCCGGCCGTGGTCTTCGAGAACTATGCCGACCTGAAGAAGCGGCTCGACGACCCGGATCTGGAGGTCACGGCCGACAGCGTGCTGGTGATGAAGTCCGGCGGGCCGCAGGGCGGGCCTGGCATGCCGGAATGGGGGATGATGCCGATTCCGCAGAAGCTGCTGAAGCAGGGGGTGCGCGACATGGTGCGCCTGTCCGACAGCCGCATGTCCGGCACCAGCTACGGCACCTGCGTGCTGCATGTGGCGCCCGAGAGCCATGTCGGCGGGCCCCTGGCGCTGGTGCGGGATGGCGATTTGATTCGGCTGGACGTGCCGGGCCGCCGGCTGGACCTGCTGGTGGAGGAGGCGGAGATGGCGCGTCGCCGGGCGGCCTGGCAGAAGCCCGCGCCGCGCTACGCCCGTGGCTGGACGGCGATGTACCTGGAGCAGGTGACCCAGGCGGATGAGGGCTGCGACCTGCGCTTCCTGGAAGCCGGGGCGCCGACGCCGGAGCCGGACATCTACTGATCCGCGGGGCCTGAAGGGCCCGGCTTCAGGCCCGCAGTCGCCGGCGCCGCGCCTGGCTCGCCGCCTCGTCGCCTTGGCGGCGGGCCTGCCCCGGGCATCAGGCCGCGGCGCCCTGGGCGGTGGCGAACTGGGCGCGCGGATTCTCCCGCAGCGCCAGCCGGGCCAGCATGGCCAGCGCCGCCGAATAGTAGTCCGGGCTGCGCGCGATGGCGGGCAGCGGGCGGTTCATGAGGCGGTTCATGCCGGTGGCCGTCGCGACATCCGCCACCGCCTCGATGCCGGCGGGGGCGGAATAGGGCGCCAGGTGGCCGCTGCGCAGGTCGGTCCAGGCCGGGCGCACCGGCATCCAGGGGTCGTTCCAGAACTGGGTCGCGGCCCGCAGCGCCGGCTCGTTGGTCAGGCCGCTCCAGGCCAGGTGCAGCGGCACCCGCACCGCGTCGAAGGAAAAGCGCGCCGGCCAGCCTTCCGCCGGCTGCACCGTGCTGCCGCCGCGGCCGATCTCCACCCAATCCGCCGGCAGGCCCCAGCGGCCGAAGCGGGTGGCCCGGAGCACGCCGAGGCCGTCATCCATCACCCGGCCCCAGGCGCGGTCCGGCACGGCGCGGCTGAGCGCGGCGAGGGCCGGGAAGGCGTAGTAGGAGGGGTTCAGCACCACGCGGTCGGCGTGCTGGAAGCCGAAGGCGGCGGGCAGCAGCAGGGTGCGGCCATCCACCTCGACCACCAGCTTCTGCAGGATGGCCTGTGCCATGCGCTGGCCCTCGCGGCGCCAGCCGGGCTCCAGCCAGCGTTCCGCGGCGCGCAGCAGGGCCCAGGCAATGTACAGGTCACCATCGGTGGCGTTGTTGGTGTCCTCCACCGGCTTGCGGGCATCGGGGCGATAGCGCCACGCATGCAGCCCGTCCGGCCGGCGCAGATTGGTGCGCGTCCAGTGGTAGATGCGCTCGAAGGCGGGCCGGTCCTCGAAGGCCTCGGCGAACAGCATGGCGTAGCCCTGGCCCTCGCTGTGCGAGATGCCGCCATTGCCGGTGTCCACCACGCGACCATCCGGCGCCACGAAGCGGTCGCGGAAGGCGCGCCACTGCACCGCCGGATCCTCCGAGGTCTCGACCGGCGCGCCGGGTCCGGTGCCGACGCCGCAGGCCGGGGTGAGCACCAGGGCGGCGGTGGACAGCGCCAGCAGGGTGCGGCGGGCCATCCGGGCCAGGCGGGGGGCGCCTTCCTCGGCGGGGTGCGGTTCGGGCAGGCAGCTGGATTCGGTCAGCATGGCAGGGGCATCCATCAGGGCAGGGCTCGCCATCCCCGGCATTGGTGGATGCCGGGCGCGCGCCACGAAAAGGGGAGGGTCGGACCGGCGGCGGGCCTCGGCCCGCCGCGGAGCAACGGGCCGCGGTCAGCCGCCGCGCAGCAGCAACCGGGCGCGCAGCCCGCCTTCCGGCAGCGGCCAGGCGTCCAGCCGCCCGCCCTGCAGCGCCGCCAGGCGGCGGGCGATGGCGATCGGCAGGCGCTGGCTGGTCTCGGTCTCGTCGATCTGCGGCAGGCCCGGCTCGGCGGGCCGGATCACCAGATCGAGCCGCGCCTGGCCGCCGCCGGCATCGATGGCGAGATCCGCCAGCGCGGCGGCGGGCTGGCTGCCCATGGCGAGCCCGGCCAGCAGGTGCATGGCGCGGACCAGCCGGTTGGCGTCCAGCATGAAGGCCGGGTCGGCATCCGGCTGCAGGATGATGCGCCGGCCGCAGCGCAGGCCGATCTGCCCGAGCCGCGTGGCCACCGCGCCCAGCAGCCCATGGGCGGAGATCGGGGCGCGCTGGACCTGGGCGGTGCCGGCTTCCAGCGCCGCGATGTCCATCAGGTCGTCCAGCAGTGCCAACAGGCGCCGCGGCTCGCCGGCCGCGGCCTCCACCTGCGGGGCGGCGCGCAGCAGGTCGCCCAGCGGACCGCGCAGGTCCCGTGCGATCTGGCCGATGCCGTTGCCGGCCGCATCCAGGCGCTGCGCCAGGGTGTGCAGCAGCGCCTCCGCCGCGCGGGTCGGGTTCAGCGGCTCCGCCTCCTGCGCGAAGGCGGGGCGGTCGGGCAGGCCGAAGATCGGCGGCATGCTCCAGGAGGGGCGGGCGCTGCCGCGGCGCAGCGTGGCGCGGCTCAGCGCATCCTGCACCATGCGCGCCAGGTCGGCGCCGCGCATCGGCTTCTGCAGCAGCCCGAAGGCGCCGATGCGTGCCGCCGCCATGCCATGCGCCGAGGCCGCGTAGCCGGTGACCAGCACCACCTCCAGCGCCTCCGCCTCGCCACGGCCGCGCAGCGCCGCCTCGGCCAGGGCCAGGCCGTCCATGCCCGGCATGCGGATGTCGCTGACCAGGGCGGCGATGTCCGGCCGGCCCCGCAGCACCGCCAGCGCCGCATCGGCGGAGCCGGCGGACAGCACGGTCAGGCCGCGGCGGCCGAGCGAACTGGCCAGCTCCTCCAGCACCTCAACCTCGTCATCCACCACCAGCACGGCGTAGGGCGTGGCGAGGGCGGGCAGGGACAGGCTCTGGGCGGAGCTGTCGAGGCGCAGGGCACCGGGCTGGGTCGCGCTGCGCAGGCCGATCGGCATGTTCATGGGGGCGGCTCCGTCCTACAGGTCTCGGTTCGAGGCGTTGGGCGGAAGCCGAAGGATCGGACCGCCCCGTGTTGGCGGACCAATGAATGAAACGTTAACCCGTCGTCGTGTTGTCGCGTTTGGTGGTAACAAATCTCGCTTTTGCTGAGACTGCCGCTCGACGTCGCGCCGCGTCCTCGGGTAGATGTCTGCGTCGGCGCGTGTCTCCATTTGCGGAAACGCCGCGCTTCCCGGGAGACAAAGCATGACGATGCGGACATCCGCCGCGCGCCCGGGCCTGACCGAGGCGCGGGCCGAGGAGCCGGCCCTGGGCCAGGCGCTGACCCCGCTGGTGCTGCTGGCGGATGACGAGCGTGAACTGACGGACGAGATGGCCGCCTATCTGGCGCGCTACGGCCTGCGCACGCTGGTCGCCAATTCCTTCGCCGCGGCGCTGGCGATCGTGGAGACGCAGCGGCTGGACGCCATCATCCTGGACCAGCGGCTGGGTCCGGTGGACACGCTGCCGCACCTGCCGGAATTGCGGGCGCGCACCGATGCGCCGATCCTGATCGTCACCGGCAACCGGGAGGAGACGGATCGGGTGCTGGGGCTGGAACTCGGCGCCGATGATTTCCTGGTGAAACCGGTCTCCGGCCGTGAATTGGTGGCCCGCCTGCGCGCCCGAATCCGCCGGCCCGGCCATGCCACCCTGCCGCCGCCGCGGCGCGATCGCTGGCGCCTGCAGCCGGTGGAACGCCGGGTGGTACGCCCGGATGGCAGCCTGCTGGAGCTGACCGGCGCGGAGTTCGACCTGCTGGCGGCGCTGGCCGCCCAGCCGGGGGAGGTGCAGACGCGGGAAGCCCTCACCCAGCAGGTGTTCCGCCGTGCCTGGCGGCCCGGCGACCGGGCGGTGGACAATGCCGTGCTGCATCTGCGCCAGAAGCTGGCGCCGGAGCTGGGTGAGCGCTGCATCATCACGATCCGCCAGGTCGGCTATGTCTTCATCGGCTTCCCGAACAGCTGACGCGGCTGCCCCGCGCCGTCCAGAATAGCGAGACATTGGACGACATTTCGGCGCTTCGTCGCCGCCCCGCCCCGCCCTGGCGGTGACGCCGGCGGCTGATCACGGTCCCGAAACTTGCCGTGGCCGGCCCGAGGGGCGACACATCCGCCAGGAAGTTCGGCCCCGGCGGCCCGGCCCACCGTGGTGGCCGGCGGGCCGGCATGGCGGAACGATGCGGCGGGCCTCGCGTTGCCGCCGCTTGACCAAGGGGAACGGCATGGCCAACGGAAGGCGCGCAGGAAAGCCAGGGACGGAGCGCGAGGCGCTCTGGTGGCGCGATGCCGTGATCTACCAGCTCCATCCCAAATCCTTCATGGACGGCAATGACGACGGCATCGGCGACTTCGCCGGGCTGATCGCGCGGCTCGACCATGTGGCGGGGCTCGGCGCCGATGCCATCTGGCTGCTGCCCTTCTATCCATCGCCCCGGCGGGACGATGGCTACGACATCAGCGCCTACACGGATGTCCACCCGGATTACGGCATCATGGCGGATTTCCGCCGCCTGGTGCGGGAATCGCATGCCCGCGGGCTGAAGGTGATCACCGAGCTGGTGATCAACCACACCAGCGACGAGCATCCCTGGTTCCAGCGCGCCCGCAACGCGCCCAAGGGGTCCTGGCAGCGCGAATTCTATGTCTGGTCGGACGACCCCAAGCGTTATGACGGCACCCGCATCATCTTCCTGGATACGGAGAAGTCGAACTGGGCCTGGGACCCGGTGGCGCAATCCTACTACTGGCATCGCTTCTACAGCCACCAGCCGGACCTGAACTTCGACAATCCCCGGGTGCTGGAAGCGGTGCTGCGCGTCATGCGCTTCTGGCTGGACATGGGCGTGGACGGGCTGCGCCTGGACGCCGTGCCTTACCTGGTGGAGCGTGACGGCACCAACAACGAGAACCTGCCGGAGACGCACGACATCCTGAAGCGCATCCGCGCGGCGCTGGAGGATGCCTATCCGAACCGGATGCTGCTGGCCGAGGCGAACCAGTGGCCGGAGGATGTGCAGGCCTATTTCGGCGATGGCGACGAATGCCACATGTGCTTCCACTTCCCCCTGATGCCGCGGATGTACATGTCCGTGGCGCAGGAGGACCGCTTTCCCGTCACCGACATCCTCCGCCAGACACCCGAGATCCCGGAGGGCTGCCAATGGGCGGTCTTCCTGCGCAACCACGACGAGCTGACGCTCGAGATGGTGACCGATTCCGAGCGCGACACGCTGTGGTCGGTCTATGCGGCGGATCGCCGGGCGCGGCTCAACCTCGGCATCCGCCGGCGCCTGGCGCCGCTGATGGAGCACGACCGCCGGCGGATCGAGCTGATGAACGGCCTGCTGCTGTCGATGCCCGGCACGCCGGTGATCTACTACGGCGACGAGATCGGCATGGGGGACAATGTCTTCCTGCGCGACCGCGACGGCGTGCGCACGCCCATGCAATGGTCGCCGGATCGCAATGGCGGCTTCTCCCGCGTCGATCCGGCGGCGCTGGTGCTGCCGGTGATCCAGGACCCGATGTACGGGTTCCAGACCGTCAATGTCGAAACCCAGTCGCGCGACTCCCACAGCCTGCTGAACTGGACGCGCCGCATCCTGGCGGTGCGCCGGCGCTCGCGTGCCTTCGGGCGCGGCACCATGCGGCTGCTGTATCCGGGCAACCGCAAGGTCCTGGCCTATCTGCGGGAACATGAGCACGACGTGGTGCTGTGCGTGTTCAACCTCTCCCGCGCCGCGCAGGCGGTGGAGCTGGACCTGTCCGGCCTGGCCGGGCGGGTGCCGGTGGAGATGCTGGGCGGCACGCCCTTCCCGCCGGTCACCGGCACGCCCTATCGGCTGACCCTGCCGCCCTATGGCTTCCTGTGGTTCCTGCTGGCCGAGGATGCCCAGCTTCCCGCCTGGCACAGCCCGGCCCCGCAGCCGCTGCCCGAGCTGCGCACGCTGGTGGCGCCGGCGGACCTGGCCGGCCAGCGCGCCCAGCCGCTGATCGACGAGGCGCGCCGGGTGCTGGAGCGTGAGGTGCTGCCGGAATGGCTGCGCCGGCGCCGCTGGTTCGGCCTGAAGGACCACGCCATGGCGGCGCCGCCGCGCTTCGTCTACGCTGTGCCCTTCGGCCGGCAGCCGCTGATGCTGATGGCGGAGCTCGACGTGCCGGAGGGCGGCGGGCGCTGGACGCTGCCGATGGCCCGCATCGGCGTGGAGGAGGAGGCGCTGCCTGCCGGCCAGCTGGCCCTGGCGCGGCTTCGCCAGGGGCCGCGCGTCGGCCTGCTGACCGATGCCATGGCGGTGGACGGCTTCGTCCGCGCCGTGCTCGCGGCCTGCCGCGAGGGCCAGTCCCTCGCCACCCCGCAGGGCGAGATCCGCTTCACCGCCACCGCGGTGCTGCGCGAGATGGCGCTGGCGGAGGTGCCGGAAGTGCGCCGGCTGGGCGTGGAGCAGAGCAACTCCACCGTCATCATCGGCGAATGCGTGGTGCTGAAGCTGTTCCGCCGCGTGCTGCCCGGGCGCCATCCCGAGGCGGAGATGGCGCGCTACCTGACCGACCAGAGCTATCCCGGCACGCCGGCGCTGCTGGGCGAGGTGGTGCGCACCGACAAGGACGGGCTGGCGCACACGCTGATGGTGCTGCAGGCCTTCGTGCGCAACCAGGGCGACGCCTGGGGCTGGACGCTGGACTGGCTGGCCCGCACGGTGGACGAGGCCGCGCTGACCGAGGCGGAGCCGGATGAGCCGCTGGCCGGCTACCTGCCGCTGGCGGAGGCCGTCGGCCGGCGCCTGGCGCAGCTGCATCTGGTGCTGGCCCGGCCCTCCGAGGATCCGGACTTCGCGCCGGAGGCGGCCGACGGGCCGATGGTCGCCGCCTGGATCGACCAGACGCGGGCGATGCTGGACCGCGCCCTGGACCAGCTGGCCCGGCCGGGCCTGGAAGGGGAGGCGGCGGACCTCGCCGGCTGGCTGCTGGAGCGGCGCGACCGCCTGGTGCGCGCACTGGACCATGCCGCCCCGCTGCCGGACGGCATGGCCGCCACCCGCATCCATGGCGATTTCCACCTGGGCCAGGTGCTGGTCTCGCCGGGCGATGCGGTGATCCTGGATTTCGAGGGCGAGCCGGCGCGGCCGCTGGAGGCGCGGCGGGCCAAATCCTCGCCGCTGCGCGATGTCGCCGGGCTGCTGCGCAGCCTGGACTATGCCGCCGCGGTGGCGGCCGCGACGGAGGAATCGGCCACCGCCACCGTCGCGCCCACGCCGCGGCGCGCGGCGCTGATCCGGCGCTGGCGGCAGGCGGCGGAGCTCGCCTTCCTGGCTGCCTACAACCAGGCATGGGAGGCCGAGGCCGGGCCGGTGCCGGCGGGCGCCGCCGCGGCGCTCGACCTGTTCCTGCTGGAGAAGGCGGCCTATGAGGTGGGCTACGAGATCGCCAACCGCCCCGCCTGGCTGCCGGTGCCGCTGCGCGGCCTGGCCACCATCGCCGGCCGCCTGCTGGGGGAGCCGCCGCCCGAGCCGGGATGAGGCCCCGCCGCGGCGCGGCGGCCGGACCGTGTCGCGGCGGCCGGACCGTGTCGCGGCGCGGCGGCTGGACCGTGTCGCGGCGCGGCGCGCTGCAACCAATCGATACGTGCCGCAAGCCGCGCGTAACGCAAGTTGCGCCTAAGCTCGGCGCATGAACGAGCTGTCCGCCGACCCCGCCTTCGACCCCTGCTCGCCGGAGGCCCCGGGCCCGTCGGCCCGCCATCCGCATGTCGCGATCGTCGAGGACGACCGGGAGATCGCCGCCCTGGTCGCCGGCTTCCTGCAGAGCCGCAACCTGACCGTCTCCTGCGCCGGCAACGCCCGGCAGCTGGACCGCCTGCTGCGAAGCCAGCGCATCGATGTCCTGCTGCTGGACGTGATGCTGCCGGAGGAGGACGGCATCGCCATCTGCCGCCGCCTGCGGCTGGCGCCGGAGACGGCGGAGCTGCCGATCCTGCTGGTCTCCGCCCTCGGCAGCGAGGTGGACCGGGTGAAGGGGCTGGAGATCGGCGCCGACGACTATGTGGTGAAGCCCTTCAGCCCGCCGGAGCTGCTGGCCCGCATCCGCGCCCTGCTGCGCCGGGCGGACATGACCACGCGCCGCGCCAGCGTGGCGCCCTGCATCCTGTGCTTCGATGGCTGGCGCCTGGACCTGCGGCGGCACGCGCTGCACATGCCGGACGGCACCCGCGTGCCGCTGACCAGCGGCGAGTTCGGCCTGCTGGGCATCTTCGCCCGCCAGGCGCAGCGCATCCTCTCCCGCGACCATCTGCTGACCCAGCTCTATGGCCGCAATGCCGGGCCGGCGGACCGCAGCATGGACATCCTGGTCAGCCGCCTGCGCCGCAAGATCGAGCCCGACCCGCGCGACCCGACGCTGATCCGCACCGTCCGGCATGGCGGCTACGTCTTCACGCCCGAAGTCACCGCCCTGGCGGAAGGCTGACATGCGCGCCGCCCTGGCGCGCCTGGCGCCGCGCAGCACCGCGCGCCAGGTGGCGCTGGTGGTCGGTGCCGTGGCGCTGCTGTCCAACCTGCTGCTGCTGGGCGCCTGGCGCTGGCTGGATCCGGCCGGGCTGCTGCCGGGCCCGGTGCGGCAGCTGGAATCGGAGGTGGTCGTCACCCTGCGCGGCCTGCTCGGCGCGGCGCCGGAGGACCGCCCGGCGCTGCGCCGCGCCGCCGCCCGGCAGGGTTTCGACCTGCTGCCCCTGGCCGAAGCCCCGGCGGGGGATCCGCCGCATTCGCCGATCGGGCAGGGGCTGGAACGCGCCCTGCTGCGCGAGGGCCTGGTGCGGCGCGCCGGCTTCGCCGCGGAGCCGCCAGGCCGGCCCTGGGGCGGCAGCGCGGAGCCGCCGCCGCTGCAGCTCTGGCTGGAACTGGCGGATGGCAGCCTGCTGCGCTTCGGCATCTCCGGCGCCCGGCTGGCGGAAGCCAGGCCCAGCCCGCTGCTGCCCTCCACCTCCTTCCTGCTGCTGGTCGGGCTGCCGCTGGTGCTGGTGCCGCTCTGGGCGGCGCGGCGCGTCACCGGCCCGCTGACCCGCCTGGCGCGGATGGCCGAGAGCGTCGGGCTGGAGGGGCGGGCGGACGCGCCAGTGCTGCCGGAGACCGGGACCACGGAGGTGCGGCAGGTGGCGGCGGCGATCAACCGGCTGCTGGAGCGGTTGCGGCGCGACCTGGAGGAGCGCCGGCGCCTGCTGGCCGGCATCAGCCACGATCTGCGCACGCCGCTGACGCGGCTGCATCTGCGGGTGGATGCGATGCCGCCGGATGCGCTGCGGGCCCGGCTGATGCTGGATGTGCGGGCCATGGAATTGCTGGTCGAATCGGCCCTCGGCCTGCTGGAGACGGAATTGCGGCCGGAGGCGGCGGAACGGCTGGACCTGGCCGTGCTGGCCGAGACGGTCTGCGACGGCTTCGCCGATGCCGGGCTGGATGTCCGCTTCGAGGGCCCGCCCCACTGCGCGGTGCTCGGCCAGCCCCGCGGGCTGGAACGCGCCCTGGCCAATCTGGTGGACAATGCAGTGAAGCACGCCGGCGGCGCCCGGCTGCTGCTGTCGGTCCGGCCCGGCCAGATCAGCCTGGCGGTGGAGGATGACGGCCCCGGCATGGCGGAGGCGGAGCTGCCGCTGGCCACGCGGCCCTTCCAGCGCGGCGCCGCCGGCCGGGGCGCGCAGGGCAACGGGCTGGGCCTCGCCATCGTCGCCGGCGTGGCGCGGGCGCATGGCGGCCAGCTGCGCCTGGCCAACCGCCAGCCGCGCGGCTTCCGGGCGGAGCTGCTGCTGCCGGAACTGGACGCCGGCAGCGCCGCGTAGCACACCCGGCCGCGCGGGCGCGGGGTTGCGCCGGCGCTGGCGGGTCGTCCGGCACGGGCGATCCCCCAGCGGGGGGATCCGGACGGCGGCGGCCCGGGGCGGGTCGGGGATGGGCGGTGCGGTTGAGATGACGGCGGATTGCGACCTTCTCGTCATCGGCGGCGGCATCAATGGCGTCGGCATCGCCCGCGATGCGGCCGGGCGCGGCCTGTCCGTCTGCCTGGTGGAGCGCGGCGACCTGGCGGGCGGCACCTCCTCCAACTCCTCCAAGCTGGTGCATGGCGGGCTGCGCTACCTGGAGCACTACGCATTCCGCCTGGTGCGGGAAGCGCTGGCGGAGCGCGAGGTGCTGCTGCGCATCGCGCCGCATATCGTGTGGCCGATGCGCTTCGTGCTGCCGCACCGGCCGGCGATGCGGCCGCGCTGGATGATCCGCGCCGGGCTATTCCTCTATGACCACCTGGCCCGGCGGGTCAGCCTGAAGGCGGCGGAGGGGCTGGATTTCCGGCAGCACCCCTATGGCGCGCCGCTGGCACCGGCCCTGACCGCCGGCTTCGCCTATTCCGACTGCTGGGTGGAGGATTCGCGGCTGGTGGTGCTGAACGCGCGCGATGCGGCGCGACGCGGCGCGGCCATCCGCACCCGCACCGCCTTCGTGGGGGCGGCGCGGGACGGCGAGGGCTGGACGGTGCGGCTGCGTGGCGCGGATGGCTCCGAGGAGACGCTGCGCTGCCGGGCGCTGGCCAATGCCGCCGGACCCTGGGTGATGGCGGCGCAGGACGCGACCCATGCCCGGCGGGCCGGCAGCGTCCGGCTGATCCGCGGCAGCCACATCGTGCTGCCCGCGCTGTATGCGGGCGACCAGGCCTATATCCTGCAGCATGACGACCGCCGGGTGGTCTTCGTCATCCCCTACCAGGGGCGCTTCTCCCTGGTCGGCACCACGGATGTGCCGCATGAGGGCGATGCCGCCACGGCGCATTGCACGCCGGCGGAGGCCGAATACCTCTGCGCCGCCGTCAGCCGGCAGTTCCGCCGCGCCGTGACGCCGGCCGGCATCGTCTGGTCCTATGCTGGCGTGCGGCCGCTGTATGACGACGGATCGGACGATCCCTCCGCCATCACGCGGGACTATGTGCTGAAGCTGGACGCGGCGGGCGCGCCGCTGCTCAGCATCTATGGCGGCAAGATCACCACCTATCGCCGGCTGGCGGAGGAAGCGGTGGACCGGATCGCCGGCACGCTGGGGCGCAGCGCGCCGGCCTGGACCGCCAGCGCGGCGCTGCCCGGCGGTGCCTTCGGCGGGCTGGACCTGCCGGGCTTCGAGGCCGCGATGCAGGCCCGCTTCCCCTGGATGCCGGCGCCGCTTTGCGCCCGGCTGGTGCGCGCCTATGGCAGCGACCTGCCGGCGCTGCTCGGCGATGCCGCCAGCCTTGCCGATCTTGGCCGCGACCATGGCGCCGGGCTGACGCAGCGCGAGGTGGATTGGCTGGTGCGGGAGGAATGGGCGATGACGGCCGACGACATCCTGTGGCGCCGCTCCCGCCTCGGCCTGCACATGACGGCGGCGGAGCGGGAGGCTTTCGCCGCGGCGATGGGCGCCGGCTGATCCGCTACGGCGCGGCGCCCGCTCAGCCCGCCTGTTCCAGCGCCCGCGCCAGGCTGGCCGAAAGCGCCTCCGCCGCCGCAGGCAGGCGCCGCCCGCGCCGCGCCAGCAGGGCGACACGGCCGCCATTCAGCAGCGGGTCCGCCAGCGGCACCGCGCGCACCTTGCCCAGCGCCAGGTGCAGCGCCAGCACCCGCGGCACCATCACCGCAACACCCTTGCCATCGGCCACGAAGGCGGCGGCGACATGCGCGGAATTGGTCTCCAGCACCGGGCGGATCGGCGCCCGGGCGGCGCGGCAGGCGGTGTCGAACAGCGCCCGCGAACTGCCGAGATGCGACGGCGCCACCAGCGGCAGGCCGGCCAGATCGGCCAGCGTCAGGCTGGCGGCATCGGCCAGCCGGTGGCCCGGCGCCAGCATCACCGCCAGTGGTTCCGGCGCCGAGGCCAGCACCTCCACCTCCGGATCCGCGCCGGGGTTGAAGGCGATGCCGAGGTGGCAGGTGCGGTCGTGCAGCGCGGCCAGGATCGCCTCCGACCCCACCACCGCCACATCCAGGGTCACCGCCGGATAGGCGCTGCGGAAGGCCGCCAGGGCGCCGGCCAGGCCGCTGGCGGCGAAGCTTTCCACCAGCCGCAGCACCACATGGCCGCGGCGCACGCCGCGCAGCGCATCGAGGTCGGCGCGCAGCCGTTCCGTCAGCTGCGTCGCTTCCCGCCCATGGTGCAGCAGGATCTCGCCCGCTGGCGTCAGCCCGACGCCGCGCGCGCCGCGTTCCAGCAGCTGCACGCCGAGATCCTCCTCCAGCTGCTGGATGCGGCGGCTGATGGCGGATTGGGCCAGGCGCAGGCGCTGCGCGGCCTCCCGCATCGAGCCGGCCTGGGCGACGGCGAGGAAGCAGCGCAGGCCAGGTGGCAGCATGGGAGCACTCCGGTTCCGATGCTTCGTTGGCATCGTCTCTGCCTAGAGTTTCCCTGACTGGCATCGCCGTCAACCGTCTGGTATCCATCTGGTGTTCAGGAGGCGGGGCGAATCATGATCATCGAGGGCGTGCCCTTCCAGGTGGCGGATTGGTCCGGCTGGCCGGAAACCCGCCATGCGGGGGAGACCGGCTTCGCACTGTGGCGCACCTTGGAAGTGGGCAACATCCGCGTCCGCATGGTGGTGTATTCGCCCGGCTACATGGCCGACCACTGGTGCTCCCGCGGCCATGTCCTGCTGGTGCTGGAGGGCGAGCTGGTGACGGAGCTGGCCGATGGCCGCGTCTTCACCATGCGCGCCGGCTGTTCCTACCAGGTGGCGGAGAATGCCGAGCCGCATCGCAGCCACACCACGGGCGGGGCGAAGCTGTTCATCGTTGACTGAGCCTGCGGCGCCGGATTGAGCCGGCGGCGCTGGCCGCCTAGCCTGGGCGGCCAAGCAAGGAGACCGCCCATGTCCGGCCGCAACGCCCTGCTCGAGGATGCGCTGGTCGAGGCGCGGGAAGGCTACGCCACCCGCCGCCCCGCCAGCGCCGCGCGCCACGCGCAGGCGGCGGAGGTGATGCCCGGCGGCAATACCCGCAGCGTGCTCTATCACGGCCCCTTTCCCTTCACCGCGGAGGGCGGGGAGGGCTGCCGGCTGCGCGACCTGGACGGGCACAGCTATGTCAGCATGATCGGCGAATACACCGCCGGCCTGTTCGGCCACTCGCACCCGGCGATCCGCGCCGCCGTGCTGCGGGCGCTGGACACCGGGGTGAACCTGACGGCGCACAACCCCTTCGAGGCGCGCTTCGCGCGGATGGTGCGGGACCGCTTTCCCGCCCTGCAACAGCTGCGCTTCACCAATTCCGGCACCGAGGCCAATCTGCTGGCACTCGGCTGCGCCACCATCGCAACCCGGCGCCGCACCATCCTGGGCTTCCAGGGCGGCTACCATGGCGGGCTGATGACCTTCGGCCTGGGCGGCCCCGGCGCCAACCCGCTGAACGTGCCGCACCCGGTGCTGCTGGCGCCCTATAACGACCTGGCAGCGGCGCAGGCCCTGGCGCGCGCCCATGCCGGCGACCTGGCGGCCATCATCCTGGAGCCGATGCTGGGCAGCGGCGGCTGCATCCCGGCCGGCCAGGGCTTCCTGGAAGGGCTGCGCGCCCTGGCGGAGGAGACCGGCGCGATCCTGATCTTCGACGAGGTGATGACCAGCCGCCTCGCCCCCGGCGGCCTGCAGGAAGCCACCGGCGTGATGCCGGACCTGACGACGCTGGGGAAATATGTCGGCGGCGGCATGTCCTTCGGCGCCTTCGGCGGCCGTGCCGACCTCATGGCGATGTTCGACCCCGGCCGGCCGGATGCGGTGGCGCATGCCGGCACCTTCAACAACAACACCCTGACCATGTCGGCAGGCCTTGCCGCGCTGGGCGAGATCTACACGCCGGCGGTCGCGCATGCCCACAACGCGCGCGGCGAGGCGCTGCGCGCGGCGTTGCAGGCAGCGGCCGGCGACCTGCCGATCTGCGTCACCGGCCGCGGCAGCATGATGGCCTTCCACTTCATGGCGCAGGCCCCGCGTGACGCCGCGGAGGCCGCCGCGGGCAACCAGGCGTTGAAGGAGTTGCTGTTCCTCGACCTGCTGGATCGCGGCTACTACATCGCGCGGCGCGGCATGGTGGCGCTGTCATTGATGGTGGGGGAGGCCGAATGCACCGGCTTCGTGGAAGCCTTCGCTGATTTCTGCGAGATCCGCGGGGCGCTGGTGCGGGAGGCGGTGGGGTAGGGGCAAGCCCCCCGCCCCGACCAGCCTTCGCGTCGGGGCAAGGCCGCCGCCCGCGCCGGCGGCCTTGGCGCTCGGCCTCAGAGCTTCACCGGCGTCCCGTATTGCCCGGCATGGGCGAATTCCGCGATCGGCTTGCGCAGCCGCGGCAGAACCTCACGCTCCGCCAGCTTCTCCGGCAGCAGGGACGGCGCGCCGACGGTGCCGAAGGCGATGGCGGCGACCGGCTCATGGCCTTCCGGCACGCCGAGCTCCGTTCGCGCCCGCTCCAGGTCGATGCCGCGCATCTGGTGGCTGCCGAGGCCGAGTTCCACCGCCTGCAGCGCCATCTGCGCCACCGCCTGGCCGAGGTCGTACATCGCCACCGCATTGGGCGTGCCATTGGCGGCGAAGGTGGTGCGGTGGAAGCAGAACATCAGCAGACCGGCCTTCGGTGCCCAGGCCTGGTTGTTCACGCTCAGCAGCGAGGCGAGCCTGGCGAAGGCCTCCGGCTCCGCGTCGCGGCGGGCGGTGATGAAGACCCAGGGCTGCTCGTTGAAGCAGGAAGCCGCCCAGCGCGCGGCTTCCAGCAGGCTGGCTTCCTGCGCCGCCGTCACCGGCGCGTCGGTGAAGGCGCGCGGGCTCCAGCGCTGCTGCATCAGGCTGTTGATCGGGTGGGCGACGGGGGCGGTGCGGTCGGTCAAGAATCGTATCCTTCAAGCAGGCCGGCCGTGGCCGGCGCCGTCACTGCCGCTCCATGCCGGTGCGGGCGACGGTCTCGGCCCAGCGGGCCATTTCGGCATGCACCGTCGCACGGGTCTGCTCCGGTGTGCCAGGGGCGCGTGGCGTCAGGCCCAGCGCGGCGAGCCGGGTCTGCAACTCGGCATTGCCGTGCATCTGCTGCGCCGCGGCGGTGATGCGGGCCACCACCGGCGCGGGCGTGCCGGCGGGGGCGCCGATGGCATACCAGGTGACGATGTCGAAGCCCGGCTGGCCCCCCGCTTGACCCCCGGCCTGGCCCAGCGCCTCGGCCACCGTCGGCACCTCCGGCAGCAGCGGCGACCTTGTGCCGGAGGTGATGGCCAGCGCGCGGACCTCGCCGCCGCGGATCTGGCCGAGCACGGCGGAGGCGGTCTCGGCCACCACCTGCACCTCGCCGTTGCGCAGCGCGATGATGGCGGCCGGGGTGCCGCGATAGGGCACATGCGTCATGCGGAAGCCGCCGGCGGATTGCACCGCCTCGGCCACGAAATGCTGGGTGGAGCCGACGCCGACGGTGGCGAAGTTGATGGCATCCGGCTGCGCCTTGGCCTGCGCGATCAGCGCCGCCAGGTCCTTCGGCCCGTTCGGCCCGGCCAGGATCACCAGGCCGGTGGAGGCCACCATGGCCACCGGCATGATGTCGGCGCGCGGGTCGTAGGGCAGGCTGCGGTACAGCGCGGCGGAGACGGCGAAGCCGTTGTTCAGCAGCATCAGCGTATGGCCATCATTGGCCCGCGCCAGGGTGTTGGCGGCCAGCGTGCCGCCGGCGCCGGGGCGGTTTTCCACCACCACGGGCTGGCCCCAGGCGGCGGACATGTGCGGTGCCAGCAGCCGCGCCACGATGTCCGTGGTGCCGCCGGCGCCGAAGCCCTGGATGAAGCGCACCGGCCGGTCCGGCCAGGCCGCCTGCGCGCCGGCGCCACGCGGCAGCAGCAGCAGGCCGGGCAGGGCGAGTGCGGCGCGGCGGGTGAGGCTGTGGAGGTTCCCTCGGGTCATGGACATTTCCCCTGCGCTATTGCAATCGTTTGTTGCCTTCCCCTTACGGCAGTGTCACCGCGCGTCAAGTCTTTTGCCGCGCCCAACCCGGAGTGCCCCATGTCCGAGACCGCCTTCCTCCGTCGCCTGCAGGTCGCCGAACTGGTGCAGAACTGGGCGGTGTGGCGCGATGCCGGCGACTGGGACCGCTTCGCCACCTGCTGGCACGATGACGGGCGGATGATGGCCACCTGGTGCCAGGCCTCGGCGGCGGATTTCATCGCCGCCTCCAAAGCCGGCTGGGCGCGCGGGGTCTCCATCCTGCATTTCCTCGGCGGCTGCTCGGTCGACCTCGCCGGGTCACGGGCCATTGCCCAGACCAAGATGACGATCAGCCAGCGGGCGGAGGTCGATGGGGTGCTGGTGGATGTCGTCTGCACCGGCCGCTTCCACGACTTCATCGAGGAACGCGAGGGCCCCGGGGGCAGGCGCTGGGGCATCGTGCTGCGCCAGCCGATCTACGAGAAGGACCGGATGGACCCGGTGGACCCGGCCGCCCGGCTGGAACTGGACCCGGCCCTGCTGGCCCGTTTCCCGGAAGGCTACCGCCACCTGGCCTATCTGCAGACCCGGATCGGCTACACGGTGAAGACCGACATGCCCGGGCTCACGGGCGAAAGGGTGCAGGCGCTGTATGCCGCCGGCCGCGCCTGGCTGGCCGGCGCGCCGCATGGCTGGGCGGAATAGATCAATTTTTCAACAAGATATTAATCGAAGCTGGTGTCATATGCTCATCACGGCTCTGCCCGATGGCTGTCGTCTTGCCGGGGTAGGAGCAACCCGCGAAGGGCCGCGCCGTTGGGGGCGCGAGGAGATGGGCATGGACGATCAGGCATTCCGGCGCGAAAGACTGCTCGCCTCCGGCCTGCTGCGGGAGGTCACGCCGGGCGAGGAGGCGGCGCTGTGGCGCTTCATGGCGGAGCGCGCGGCACCGACCTCCCTGGACCGGCCGCCGCCCATGCCGCGTCCGCCGGCGCGGGCCGCGGATCGGACCATCTTGTCGGTGCGGACCGCTTAATCTTATCCACGCGGTTGCTTCCGGGGCGGCCGGGGGCGTTGTAGCCTCCGCGGGATGATTGCCCCGATCCTTGAGATCCGCGGCCTCTCCCGCCGCTTCGGCGGGGTGGTGGCGCTGGACGGCCTGGACCTTGCGGTCCGGCCTGGCACCGTGACGGCCCTGATCGGCCCGAACGGCGCCGGCAAATCCACCGCCTTCCAATGCATCTCCGGCGTCATCCGCCCCGATTCGGGGCAGGTGCGGCTGGATGGCCGGGACATCACCGGCTGGCGGCCGGACCGCATCACCGGCGCCGGCCTGGTGCGCAGCTTCCAGATCGCGCGCGGCATCCCCCGCCTCACGGTGCTGGAGAACCTGCTCCTGTATGGCCCGGCACAGCCCGGCGAGGGTGTGGCCGCCGCCATCCTGCGCCCCGCCGCGATGCGGGCGCGGGAGGAGGCGCTGCGCGAACGCGCCAAGGCCGTGGCGGCGCGGCTGAACCTGACCCGGGTGCTGGACAACCAGGCCGCGGCGCTGTCCGGCGGCCAGAAGAAGCTGATGGAAATCGGCCGCGCGCTGATGGCCGAGCCACGCCTGCTGCTGCTGGACGAACCCGTGGCCGGGGTGAACCCCAGCCTGTCCGCCGAGATCGCCAGCCATATCGCGAGCCTGCGCGATGAGGGCATGACGGTGCTGATCGTCGAGCACCACATGGATTTCATCGCCTCGCTCTGCGACCCGGTCATCGTCATGGCGGAAGGGCGGCGCCTGACGGAGGGCAGCTTCGCCGAGGTCGCGGCCGATCCGCGGGTGCAGGAAGCCTATATGGGCGGGCGGGTGCACGCATGACCGCGCTGCTGGAGGTGGAGGGCCTGGTCGGCGGCTATGGCGCGGCGGATGAGATCCTGAAGGGCATCGACCTCGCCCTGCCGGCGCGCCGCATGGCGGCGATCGTGGGTCCCAATGGCGCCGGCAAATCCACGCTGCTGAAGGCCATCGCCGGGCTGCTGAAGCCGAAGGCCGGCGGCATCCGGCTGGAGGGCAGGGCGCTCGGCGGCCTGCCGCCGCGCAGCATCGCCGCCGCCGGCATCGCCTTCGTGCCCCAGGAAGCCAACATCTTCCCCAGCCTCTCGGTGCGGGAGAATCTGGAGATGGGCGGCTACCTGGAGCCCCGCGCCACCGTGGCGCAGCGGGTGGAGGCGCTGTTCGCGCGCTTTCCCATGCTGGCGGAAAAGCGCCGCCGTGCCGCGCGCACCCTGTCCGGCGGGCAGCGGCAGATCCTGGCCATGGGCATGGCGCTGATGGTGGCGCCGAAGCTGCTGCTGCTGGACGAGCCCTCGGCCGGGCTCAGCCCCAAGGCGGCGCAGGGGCTGTTCGACGACATCGCCGCCATCCACGCCGAAGGCACCGCCATCCTGATGGTGGAGCAGAATGCGCTGGAGGCACTGGCCATCGCCGAGGACGGCATCGTGCTGGTGGATGGCCGCGTCGCCCGCACCGGCCAGGCGGCCGCGCTGGCGGCGGACCCCGAGGTGCGCCGCCTGTTCCTGGGCGGCTGAGCGCAACGACAAGACAACGCAACGACAGGACAAGGGAAGCTGACGGTATGATGCAGACGAATCTCGGGCGCCGCGCCGCCCTGCTGGGCGCCGCCGGTGCGGCTTCCGCCTTCGCCATCGGCGGCCGCGCCTTCGCCCAGACCCAGCCCCTGGTCTTCGGCGCGCTGCCGCCGCTGACCGGCGCCGGCGGCCCCTATGGCCCGGCCATGCTGCGCGCCGCGCAGGGCGTGGTGGAAGCCGCCAACAGCGCCGGCGGCGTCAAGGGAAGGCAGATCCGCCTGGCCTTCGAGGACGACCAGACCAACCCGGATGCCGGCGTGCGCGGCGCCCGCAAGCTGATCGACGTGGACCGGGTGCAGGCGCTGATGGGCACCTGGGCATCCTCCGTCACCACCGCCGTGGCGCCGCTGTGCTGGGAAAACCGGGTGCCGCTGTTCACCGTCTCCGGCGCCGACAGCATCACCCTGCTGCCGCACCAGGGCCACATCTTCCGCACCCAGCCCAACAGCCGCCTGCAGATCACCACCGGCAGCAACTGGCTGATCGCCAAGGGCGCGAAGCGCGTCTTCCACATCGCCGCCCAGAGCCCCTTCGCACAGTCCAGCCAGGAGGTGATGACGGAACGCTTCTCCGCCGCCGGCGGCAGCGTGGTGGGCTTCATCATCTACGAGAGCAACAAGACCGCCTTCCGCTCCGAGGTCGACCAGATCATGCGGGCGCGGCCGGACACGGTGGTGCTGAACGGCTACCGCCCGGATGTCACCATCCTGCTGCGCGAGCTGTTCCGCGCCGGCTATGACGGCCGCCGCTTCACCTTCGCCTATGCCGCCCCGCCGGCGATCTTCGAATCCCTGCCGAACGAGGTGACCAACGGCCTCACCACCTTCCAGCCCAGCCCGGATCTGAACAGCACCGCCTTCAACCGGCTGAAGGCCAGCTTCGGCAGCACCGATGTGGACCCCTATTCGGCCCAGGTGCACGACCACGCCAGCCTGGCGATCCTGGCGGCGGCCAAGGCGGCGGAGGCCACCGGCACCGGCATCCGCGACGCGGTACGCAGCATCTGCCAGGGCGACGGCACCAAGGTGGACAACGTCACGGACGGGTTGAAGCTGATCGCCGCCGGCCAGGCGGTGAACTTCGAAGGCGCCTCCGGCCCCTGCGAATTCGATGAGCGCGGCGACATCCGCGGCACCAAGTTCCGCTACGACGTGGCCGAGGGCGGCCGCTACCGCATGCTCGAACTCGCCTGACCCAGGGCTGGAAGAGACGCCGGGATGGAAGATTGGCGTGACCTCGTTCAGGTGCTGCTGAACGGGGTCATGGCGGGCAGCGTGCTGATGCTGCCCGCCATCGGCTTCAACTGCATCTTCGCGGTGCTGCGCTACCCCAACTTCGCCATTGCCGGCTTCGCCACGATCGGCGCCTTCGCCGGCTGGGTGGCGAATGCGGTGTATGGCTGGCCGATCGGGCTGGCCCTGCCGCTGGCCTTCCTGGCCTCCGGCGCCGTGGCGCTGCTGGCGGAGGAAGCGGCCTTCCGGCCGCTGCGCGCGGCCGGGCCGCTGACGGTCGCCATCGCCTCCGTCGCCATGACCATCCTGCTGGAGAATGTGATCCGCTTCGGCTTCGGCAATGATCTGCGCGGCTATGACCTGCCGATCCTGCGCGACTGGCGCTTCGACGGCATCCGCGTGAACCCGCAGCAATTGCAGAACACCGGCTACGCCATCGTCGCCGCCGCGGCGCTGTTCCTGCTGCTCGGCTTCTCCCGCCTCGGGCGGGCGATGCGGGCGGTGGCCGACAATCCCGTGCTGGCGGACATCAAGGGGGTGGACCCCAACCGCATCGCCCGCGTCGCCGTCTTCATCGGCGGCGGGCTGGCCGGCTTCGGCGGCATGCTGATCGGCATCGATACCTCGATCGACCCGCTCACCGGCTTCCGCGTCGTGCTCTCGGTGTTTGCCGCGGCCGTGGTCGGCGGGCTCGGCTCCATCCCCGGCGCGGCGCTCGGGGCCATGGTGGTGGGCGTGGGGGAGGAGATGGCCGGCGTGGTGTTGCAGCCCGCCTACCGCAGCGTCACCGCCTTCCTCGCCATCCTGCTGGTGCTGATGTTCCGGCCGCAGGGGCTGCTCGGGGGGCGGAACTGATGGAAGCCTATCTCGTCGCCATGCTGGTCTTCGCCGGCCTCTATGCGCTGATGGCGCTCGGGCTTAACGTGATCTGGGGCCTGGCGGGCATGGTCAATCTCGGCCTGGTCGGCTTTGTCGGGCTCGGCGCCTATGCCTCCGCCCTGCTGACCACGAAGCTGTTCTGGCCGATGCCGCTGGGCTGGGCGGCGGGCGCCGTGGTGGCGGCCGCGGCGGGCGCCGGCATGGCGCTGATCGTGGCGCGGCTGCGCGGCGACTACCTGGCCATCGTCACGCTGGGCTTCGCCGAGGTGATTCGCCTGGTCGCCTCCAACGAGATATGGCTGACCAACGGCACGGATGGCATTTCCGGCATTCCCGGGCCGTGGCGGGGCGATGTCTCGCCGCAGGGCTTCAACCTGATCTATCTCGGCATCGTCTGGGCCGCCGTGGCGGTGGCCTTCATCCTGCTGGCGCGGCTGTCGCATTCCCCCTTCGGCCGGGTGCTGCGCGCGATCCGGGAGGATGAGGACGTGGCCGCCGTCGCCGGCAAGCCGGTGCTGTGGTTCAAGGTGCGCGCCTTCACCATCGGCGCCGCGGTGCTGGGCGCGGCCGGCGCGCTCTACGCCCATTACAACGCCTATATCGCGCCCGAGGGCTTCGCGCCGCTGCTGACCATCTACATCGTGCTGGCGCTGACCGCCGGCGGCGTGGGCGCCATGCGCGGGGCGATTATCGGCGCGCTGTTCGTCATGCTGCTGCTGGAGGGCACGCGCTTCCTCTCCGGCGCCATCCCGGGCGTCAGCCCGGTGCAGAAGGCGGCGCTGCGCGAAGGCGCCATCGCCCTCAGCCTGATCCTGCTGCTGCGCTTCCGGCCGCAGGGCCTGATCCCCGAGACAACCCGCACCAAGGCGTCCCCATGACCCGCCCCGTTCCCGACTTTGCCCCCGTTGTCGATGCCATGGGCCAGCCCGGCCAGCCCGGCGCGCTGTTCGACGCCCTCGATGCCGCCATGGGCCAGGCCATCGGCCACAAGCTGTTCACCATCCTGGTGATCCATCCGGGCGCGCAGGAAAGCCAGCGGTACTACTCCAACATGCCGCAGGAATACCCGGTGGGCGGCCGCAAGCCGATCACCACCACGCCCTGGTTCCAGAAGGTGCTGGGGGAGGGCGTGCCCTATGTGGGCTACACCTATGCCGACATCACCGACGTCTTCTACGACCACGCGCTAATCCGCAGCCTGGGCTGCGAGAGCGTGCTGAACGTGCCCGTCCGCTGGAACGGCGCCAGCATCGCCACAATCAACCTGCTGCACGCGGCCGGCTGGTACAGCGAGGCGGACATCGCCACCGCCCGGCATTTCGCCGCGCTGGCCGTGCCCGGCGTGCTGCAGGTGATCGCGGCCGGGTAGCGCCGCCGCCCTGCCGTCCAACCTTCCAATCGGGGGCTGGACGGCCCCCGCCTGCCTCCGCAATACTTAGGGATGTAAGGGTCTCAACGACCCGGCGGAGGAAACACCCATGTCGCGCTTCCCGACGCGCATCGAAGACATCCTGGCCGCGCCGACGCGCCGCGGCCTGCCGCGGCCGGTGCAGCACCCCCCGGCCGATCTCGGCGCCTATCTGCGCGGCGTGGACAATTTCTGCCGGGTGATGGCGATCCGCCCCGGCGACCATGTGGTGATGCTGACCGATCCGCTGCTGGACCCGCGCGTGATCCAGGCGGTGCAGGGCCTGGCGCGCGGCCGCGGCGCCACCTTCGCCAGCTACATGGGCGAAAGCACGCGCTACGTGACGGTGCCGGAGGAAGCGAAGGAGATGCTCTCCCGCGCCACCTTCGTGGTCTCCACCTGGTTCGCCTCGGTGCTGGATCCCTACTGCATCGGGCTGCGCCGCAACCAGGGGCAGCGCTGGGTGAAGATCACCTTCTTCCGCGACCTGGATTTGCTGCACACGCCGCAGGCGCAGTTCCCGCTGGATCTGCTGGGCGAGATCATCCGCGCCACCGGCCGCCTGTTCCCCGAACAGGGCGACTTCACGCTCCGCCTGTCCGACCCGCGCGGCACGGATCTCCGCATCCCCTACACCGATGCGATGCTGCAGCACCTGCGGCGCCACAACCGCTGGCGCGGCCACAATGTGGCGGATGAGCCGGGCTGCTACGTGCACTACCTGCCGACGCATGGGCCGAACCTGTTCGAATACTCAATGGTCGGGCTGAAGCCGGAGGACAAGGTGGGCATCACCGGCACCGTCTGGGCGAACTGGGCGGTGGGCTTCGACAAGCCCTTCGAAAGCCCGGTCGGCGTCGAATTCAAGGACGATCTGGTGCACGCCGTGCACGGCGAGGGCTTCGCGGCGGAGGTGCTGCGCGACTACCTGATCGGCGGGACGCTGGAGGAGTTGGGCTGCGGCCACAACCCGAAGGCGCCGCGCTTCGACATCTACCCGGCCGGCCCGAATTCCCCGGGCAGCCTGCATGTCGGCATCAACGCGCCCAAGCCCTCGGACTATCTGCGCCGGGTGATGCCGAACTGGGAGGAGCCGCACATCCACATGGACCTGGTGCTCTACGACGCCACGGTGACGGCGGGGAACCGCCCGCTGGTCGAGGATGGCTACCTGCTGTCGCTGCGCGATCCGAAGGTGCGTGCGCTGGCGGAGACCTATGGCGATCCGGTGGACCTGCTGGAAGCCTGGCCGGTCTAAGCGGGACACGGCGGCGACAGAAGACGATCAAGGGAGGAAGCAATGGATCACGGGAACGGGCCGCGCCTGACGCGGCGGGGTGCGCTGGCGGCCGGGCTGATGCTGGCGGCGGGCGGGGCAAGGGCGCAGGCGACCTATCCGGACCGGCCGATCCGGCTGGTGGTGCCCTTCCTGGCCGGTGGCGGTGGCGACACGCTCTCGCGCCTCGCCACCGGCCCGGCGCAGGCCCGCCTCGGCCAGACCCTGGTGGTGGAGAACCGCCCCGGCGCCGGCGGCAATGTCGGCGCGGAGGTCGCCGCCCGCGCCGCGCCGGATGGCTACACCCTGTTCTACGGTACCAACGGCACCCATGCGATCAACGAGGCGCTGTACCCCCGCCTCAACTTCCGCCCGCATGAGGATTTCACCCCCGTCGCGCCGCTGTCGCGCATCGTGCTGGTGGTGCTGGTGAAGCGCGAGCTGCCGGTGGAGACCCTGCCGGCGCTGATCGCCTGGCTGAAGGCCAACCCCGGCAAGGCCAGCTACGGCTCCGCCGGCAACGGCACCACGGGCCACATCGCGGCGGAGATGTTCCGCATGGCGGCGGGCGTGGACATCCTGCACGTGCCCTATCGCGGCAATGCGGCGGCGATGACGGACCTCGCCGCCGGGCGCATCGACATGGCGATCGAGCTGATCCCGGCCGCCTTCGCCGCCATGCAGAATGCCGCGGTGCGGACGCTGGCCGTCACCTCCGCCACGCCGCTGGCCACGCATCCCAACCTGCCCACCGTGGCCTCCGTCCTGCCGGGGTTCCAGGTCAGCGCCTGGGACGGCATCTTTGCGCCGGCCGGCACGCCCGAGCCGATGATCGCGCGGCTGAACGCGGCGTTCAGCGAAGGGCTGCGGCAGGAATCGGTGGTGGCCGCGCTGCGCGCCCGTGGGGCCGAACCGGCGCCGATGATGAGCCCGGCGGAATTCGCCGCCTTCATCGCGACGGAACGGGTGCGCTGGGGGGCGGCGGTGCGGGCTTCCGGCGCGCAGCTCGGCTGACCGGACCCACGGCCGCTGGCCTATGGGCCGCCCTGGTCCGGCGCCGGCTCCGCCCCCGGGGCGATGACGGCGCCGACCGTGGCGGTGGCGGCGACGTCGAAGCTTTCCCTTGCTTCCGGCGCGGGGGCGGCGCGCCGGCGCAGCCGCCACAGCACGAAGCCCAGCAGCGCCGCCTGGGTCGCGGCGATGAACAGGAACAGGCCGCCGCCCGGCATCGCCCGCATCAGCAGCGCCGCGCCCATCGGCCCGGCGATGGACCCCAGCCCATTGACCAGCAGCAGTGAGGAGGCGGTGCCGACATAGTCGGTCGGGTCCGCATGGTCGTAGGCATGCGCCGCGGCGATGGAATAGCAGGGCAGGGCGCAACCGCCGAAGGCGGCCGCCAGCACCAGCAGCCAGGCGAAGCCGGCAGGTCCGCTGGGTCGCGCCAGCCCCAGCGCGAGCGCCACGCCGATGGCGGCAACCAGCAGCCCGGCCAGGACCAGGCGCCGGTCCATGCGGTCCGACAGTCGGCCGATCGGCAGTTGCGTCACCGCCCCGGCCAGCACCGCCACCGTCATGAACACCGCCGCCGCATTCTCATCCAGCCCGAAGCCGGTGGCCGAGACCGCGCCCAGCCCCCAGAAGGCGCCATTGGCCAGCCCCACCATCAGGCTGGCCACCAGCCCGACCGGGGAGGCGCGCCAAAGCCGCCCCGGCCGGAACCGCACATCCGTCACCGGCGCCGGCTGCGGCGCCCGGCTGAGCGCCACGGGGATGGCAGCGACGCTGATCAGGATCCCCGCCACCGCGAACAGCTCGAACCCCGCCACCGGATAGGCCAGCACCATCATCTGCCCGGCGGCGATGGCGGCGTGGTTGATCATCACGTAGGTGCCCAGCAGCAGGCCGCGGGTGGCGTTGGTGGCGCGGTCGTTCAGCCAGGATTCCACCACCAGGTAGAACACCGCGAGCCCGTAGCCGAAGCCGAAGCGCATCACCGCCCAGGCCACTTCGCCCACCAGCAGCGGATAGGCGAAGGCGACGGCGGAAACGCCACAGACCACCGCGGCGAAGGCCCGGATGTGCCCGGCGCGGCCCACCAGATGCGGCCCGTGCAGGCACCCCGCCACGAAGCCTGCGAAATAGGCGGAGCCGAGCAGGCCGATCGCCACCGGCCCGAAGCCCTCCACCACGCCGCGCAGCGGCAGCAGCAGGGTCAGCAGACCATGCCCCGTCAGCAGCAGCGCCACGCCGCCGAACAGCGAGCTGGCCGAGAGAAGGACCCCCGACATGGGCGATCAGCGGTTCTTGCGGGCCAGGGCGCGGTCCATCACCCCCATCACATCCCCGATGATGTCCTCCCGCGTCCAGCCGAAGACATCGTAGCCGGCACCGGCCACCTCCGCGCGCCACCAGCGATGCCGGCTGGCCTCCGTCGGCTGCGCGCCGGCCAGGGCGAAGGCGGCCTCCTTCATCGGGCGCAGCTGCACCGCATAGGTGAAGCGCGCGCCACCCGGCAGTTCGGCGGCCAGCTGGGTGCGGCCGTCGCCGGTCGCCAGCTCGGTCTGCGCGCCGCGCTTGCGCAACTCTTCCGCCACCGCCTCCAGCGCCGGGCGCACGGCGGCGTCCAGGTGCCGTTCGGCGGTGCCGCGGCTGGGGCGGTGCAGCGCCGCGCCCAGCCGGCGCTGCCAGCCTTCCGCCGCGGCCGGCGCGCGGGCCGGCACCAGCCCGGTGCGCGCCGCTTCCTCCTCCCCCAGCGACCGAACCAGGCCCCAGCAGGCCACCAGCATGATGGCGGTGAAGGGCAGGGCGCCGATCAGCGAGGCCGTCTGCAGGGCGGAAAGCCCGCCAGCCAGCAGCAGCACCGCCGCCAGCGCGCCGATGGACACGCACCAGAAGATGCGCTGCCACACCGGATTCTCCTCCGACCCGCCGGAGGCGATGGTGTCCACCACCAGCGCCGCGCTGTCGGCGGAGGTGACGAAGAAGGTCACGATCAGCAGCGTCGCCACCCAGCCGGAGATGGCCGACAGCGGCAGCGCGTCGAGGAAGCGGAACAGCGCCGTGGTCACGTCCGCCCCCACGGCGGCGGACAGCCAGCCGCCCTGGGCCATGTCCATCTGGATGGCCGTGTTCCCGAAGATCGTCATCCAGGCGAAGGTGAAACCGGCCGGGGCCACCAGCACGCCGAGCACGAATTCCTTGATCGTCCGGCCGCGGCTGACGCGGGCGATGAACATGCCGACGAAGGGCGACCAGGCGATCCACCAGGCCCAGTAGAGCAGGGTCCAGCCGCCCAGCCAGCCGGAGGGCTCGTAGGCGTGCAGCCGGAAGGTTCGGCCGACGATGTCGGCCAGGTAGGCGCCGGTGTTCTGCACGAAGGCCTGCACCAGGAACAGCGTCGGCCCGGTGGCCAGCACGAAGCCCATCAGCGCCCCGGCCAGCACCAGGTTCAGGATGGACAAGCGCCGGATGCCGGCATCCAGCCCGAGGAGGACGGAGCCCAGGGCGATGCCGATGATGCCGATGATCAGCACCACCTGCACCCAGGGCCCGGTCGGCATCCCCGTGAGATGCGCCAGCCCCGCATTGGCCTGCGCCGCGCCATAGCCGAGCGAGGTGGCGACGCCGAGCATGGTGCCGATCACCGCGAAGGTGTCCACCGCATGCCCCGGCCAGCCGCGGAACCGCTCGCCCAGGAAGGGATACAGCGCGGAGCGCAACGTCAGCGGCAGGCCGCGGCGGAAGCCGAAATAGGCCAGCACCAGCCCCACCATGGCGTAGACCGCCCAGGCATGCAGCCCCCAGTGGAAGAAGGTGGAGATCATCGCCTCCCGCGCCGCGCCGAAGCTCTGCGGGGTGGCCAGGGTGCCGGGCGGCGGCGTGGCGTAGTGCATCACCGGCTCCGCCACGCCGAAGAACATCAGGCCGATGCCCATGCCGGCGCTGAACAGCATGGCGAACCAGGACCCGTTGTCGAATTCCGGCGTCTCGTCATCCGCGCCGAGCCGCACCGAACCATGCCGGCCGAAGGCCAGCATGATGGCGACCAGCAGGAAGATCGCGACGGCCAGCATGTAGAACCAGCCGAAATGCCCGATCACCCAGGCCTGGCCGCGGGAGAAGGCGGCCGCCGCCCGCTCGGGCCAAAGTCCCGCGAACAGCACAAGGGCGAGCAGCACCGCGCCCGAGGCCAGGAAAACCGGCCAGCACAGGCCCCTGCGGGGGGGGATGGCCGGCGCCTCAGCCATGCGGGCCGGCGCCGCGCCGGCGGAGGGTGGCGTTCTGCGTTGTCATGCCTGGCTCCCTGGCAGGTGGTTCGGGATGAGGCGGCCCGGGATGGCCCGGGGTCGAACGCAGCGCAACCCACGGAGGTTGCAACGCGGCGCCGTGGCGCACCGCCTCCGGTCTTGCCCGGCCCGCCGGGACAGGGCGCAGGCGCTTGATTCAGGCTGATTCGGCCGCGCGGTTCGGCCCGCCGGCCGGCGGCGCGGCGGGCGCCTTCACGGTTGCGTGCCCGCCGGCCGGGGCCTGGATCAGGCGGGCTCGCGCTCCCGGTCGGCCATCATCCGGCGGAAGGCGGGGCGGGCGTGGCAGGCTTCCATCCAGGCCTTCACCCGTGGTGCATCGGTGAACAGTTCCGGTGCCGGCAGGGCGTAGCGCATCACCTCCGCCACATTGATGTCGGCCACGGTGAAGCGGCCGCCGACCAGGAAGGAGCTTTCCGCCAGCGCCCGGTCCAGCACCGCCACGGGGTTGCGCAGCGCGGCGACCGCGGCCTCGGCCTTCGCCGCGTCGCGCTCCGCCGGCGGCTTGCCGACGCGGTTGTAGAGGATCTCGATGCTGTGCGGCTCCACCTCGGTGGCCGCCCAGAGGCTCCACATGCCCATCAGCCCGTCCTCGGCCGCATCGGCCGGCCCCAGCGCGCCACCATGGCGGCGGGCGAGGTAGAGGTTGATGGCGAGGCTTTCGTGCAGCACCAGCCCGTCATCCACCAGCGACGGAATGTGGCCGTTCGGATTGACCGCGAGGAAATCGGGCGAGCGGGTGTGCAGCGGCGCGTCCGGCGCCTCGGGGTCCGCCAGGCGATAGGCCTGGATCACCGGCACATGCCGGAAGTCCAGCCCCGCCTCATGCAGCAGCCACGCATTGCGCGAGGCGCGGGACCGCAGGCAGCCATACAGCGTCAGCATCGTGCTTCACTCCCCATGCCCGGGCGTCGTCACGCCCTCTCTCCGGGCGTCGCCACGCCCCTGCTCCGGGCGTCGTCACGCCCCTGCTCCGGGCGTCGTCACGCCACGCCAAACGGATCATCGACGGATTTCGCCGGTGCGGTCAGCCAGGCCGCGCCGGTCTCGGTGATGACGATGTGGTCCTCCAGCCGGATGCCGAACTCGCCATAGATGGCGATGGTCGGCTCGATGCTGCCGGTGGCGCCGGGGGCCAGGATCTCCTTGCCGCCGCGGACGAAATAGGGCGCCTCATGCACATCCAGGCCGATGCCGTGGCCGGCGCGGTGCGGCAGGCCGGGCACCTTGTGGCCCGGGCCGAAGCCGGCCGCGACCACCACGCCGCGCACCGCATCGTCGATGGCCCCCGCCGCGATGCCCGGCCGCGCCGCGGCGATGCCGGCCGCCTGGGCGGCGTGGTCCAGGTTCCAGATCTGCCGCTGCCGCGCGCTGGGCTCGCCGAAGATGTAGCTGCGGGTGATGTCGGACATGTAGCCATGCAGCGGCGCGCCGACATCGATCAGCACCACGTCGCCCTCCGCCAGCGTCTGCGGATAGGGCACGCCATGCGGATAGGCCGTGGCCTCGCCGAACAGCACGATGGAGAAGGCCGGGCCGGAATCGAAGCCGGCCTTGCGGTGGGCGGCGGCGAGGAAGTCGCCGACCTCGGTCGTCGTCACGCCCGGGCGCAGCGCGCGGGCGGCGGCGGCCTGGATGTCCAGCGTCATGCCCATGGCCTGGCGCAGCAGCGCGACCTCGTGCTCCGATTTGCGCTGCCGCAGATGGCTGGTGACCGGGGCGCTGGCGATGAAGCGGTGGTTCGGCAGCGCGCCGCGCATCCCCTCCGCCACGAAGACCCGCGCCAGGTCATCCAGCGCCACCGTGCCGCCCGCCACATCCGCCGCGCGCAGGATGTCGGTGAAGGCGAGGTAGGGATCCTCATCCTCCTCCCAGCCGCGCACCTCGCCGGGCAGGGTGAGCATGGTCTTCAGCCGCTCCACCTCGAATGCGGGGCAGAGATAGGTCAGCGCGCCGCGCGCCGGCAGCACGGCGCCGACCGGGCGCTCGGACTGGCCATGCCTGAGGCCCGTGAGCCAGGCGAGGTTGGTGGTGCCGTCCAGCCACAGCGCGGCAATGCCGAGTTCCGCCATGCGCGCCTGCGCGGCGGCGAGGCGGCGTGCATGCTCCTCCGCCCCGATCGGCGGCACCGCGTCGCGGCGGTTGGGAATGCGGCCGAGTTCGGTGGCGAAGTCGGACCCGCCGACGCCGATGGTCATCCTTCCAGCTCCTCACGCAGCATTTCCAGGCGCAGCCAATCCTCCTCCGCCGCATCGCGCTCCGCCTGCTTGCGGGCCAGCAGGTTGGTGCGGGCGGTGAAGCCAGCGGGGTCGGCGGTATACAGGTTGGGGTCGGCCAGCGCCTTCTGCAGCACCGCCATCTCCTTCTCCAGCTGCGCGATGCGGCCGGGCAGGGATTCCAGCGCGTGCTTGTCCTTGAAGGACATCCGGGCGCGCGCTTCGGCCCGCGGCGGCGCCGCGCCGCCGCGCGCCTTGTCCGAGGCAGCGGCGGCGGCGCGTTCCTTCGCCTGCACGCCGCGGCCGCGCTGCGCCACCATGTCGGAATAGCCGCCGGCATAGTCCAGCCACTGCCCCTGGCCTTCCGAGGCGATGACATTGGTGGCGACACGGTCCAGGAAGTCGCGGTCGTGGCTGACGACGATGACGGTGCCGCCATACTCGGCCAGCAATTCCTGCAGCAGGTCCAGCGTCTCCAGGTCCAGGTCGTTGGTCGGCTCGTCCAGCACCAGCAGGTTGGACGGCGTGGCCATGGCGCGCGCCAGCATCAGCCGCCCCCGCTCCCCGCCCGACAGCGCGGCGACCGGCGTGCGCGCCTGTTCCGGCAGGAACAGGAAATCCTTCATGTAGCCGACGACGTGCTTCGTCTCCTGCCCCACCCGCACCACGTCGCCGGACCCGCCGGTCAGCGCGTCCTGCAGCGTCGTGGTGGGGTCCAGGCTCTGCCGGGTCTGGTCCAGCGTCACCATCTGCAGGCTGGCGCCCAGCCGCACGATGCCCTCATCCGCCGCCAGCGCGCCGGTCAGCAGCTTCAGCAGCGTGGTCTTGCCGGCGCCGTTCGGCCCGACGATGCCAACCCGGTCGCCGCGCATGACCCGGGTGGAGAAGTCCCGCACCACCGGCGCCGCGCCCGGATAGCCCTTGGTGACGCCTTCCAGCGCAGCAACCATGTTGCCGGAGGCCTCGCCCTCGCTGGCCGCCATGCGCACCGTGCCCGGCGCCGTCACCCGCTCGCGCCGCCGCTTGCGCAGATCCTGCAGCCCGGCCAGTCGCTTGACGTTGCGCTTGCGCCGGGCGGTGACGCCGTAGCGCAGCCAATGCTCCTCCCGCACGATCTTGCGGGCCAGCTTGTGCGCCTGGGTCTCCTCCTCCTCCAGCACCTGGTCGCGCCAGGCTTCGAAATGGGCGAAACCCTGGTCGAGGCGGCGGGTGGTGCCGCGGTCCAGCCAGACCATGGATTTCGAGAGGCGTTCCAGGAAGCGCCGGTCATGGCTGATCAGCACCAGGGCGCTGCGCAGCGGGCCGAGTTCCTGTTCCAGCCATTCGATCGCCGGCAGGTCCAGGTGGTTGGTGGGCTCGTCCAGCAGCAGGATGTCGGGCTCCGGCGCCAGCACGCGGGCGAGTGCCGCGCGCCGCGCCTCGCCACCCGACAGCGTGGCGGGATTCTCGGCCCCGGTCAGGCCGAAGCCTTCCAGCAGCAGCCGCCCGCGATAGGGATCGTCCCCCGGGCCGAGGCCGGCCTCGACATAGGCGCCGGTGGTCGCAAAGCCGGAAAAATCGGGCTCCTGCGGCAGGTAGCGGATGGTCGCGCCCGGCTGGGTGAAGACCGTGCCGGCATCGGGCTCGATGATCCCGGCGGCGATCTTCAGCAGGGTGGATTTGCCCGATCCGTTGCGCCCCACCAGGGCCAGCCGGTCGCCGGGGCCGACCGCAATCTCCGCCCCGTCCAGCAATTGGGTGGAGCCGAGGCGCAGCCGGATGTCGCGCAGGTGCAGCAGGGGGGGAGGAGCCATGCCGGGGGGATTGCGGGGCGACGCGCCGCACGTCAAGCATCGCCGTGGTGCCGGTCCGGCATCGTCTTGCCTCTGCGGCGCGGCCCGTGTCCCATCGCGGCAGCCTCCCCCAGACAAGGACACCGCCGATGCGCCGTCGCTTGCTGCTTTCCGCCATTGCCCTGGCGCCCGCCCAGGCCGCCCTGGCCCAGTCTGCGGCCGCCCAGGCGGCCGCGACGCCGGCCAGCTGGCCGACCCGCCCGGTGCGAATGATCTCCTCCGCCCCGCCGGGCGGGGCCTCCGACATCCTGACGCGCACCCTGGCCCAGGCGCTGCAGGAGCAGACCGGCCAGCCCTTCCCGGTGGAGAACCGCGCCGGCGCCGGCGGGGTCGTCGCCTCCGACCATGTCGCGAAATCGGCGCCGGACGGCTATGCCTGGATGACGACCAATGTCGGCCCCCAGGCCATCTTTCCGTCGCTGCGCCGGGACCTGCCCTATGACACCCGGCGGGATTTCCGCAACATCACGCTGATCGGCACGCTGCCGCTGGTGCTGATCGTCGGGCGCGACCAGCCCTTCCGCGACCTGGCCGGCTACATCGCCGCTGCCAAGGCCCGGCCCGGGGCGATGAATTTCGGCTCCGGCGGCAATGGCACGCTGCACCACCTGACCGGGGAATTGCTGAAGGCCGCCGCCGGCATCGACATCGCCCATGTGCCCTATCGCGGCGCCCAGGCGGCCACGGCGGATGTGATCGGCGGGCGGATCGAAGGGATGTGGGACAGCCTGCCCTCCGCCGCGGTGCACATCCGCAGCGGCGCGGTGCGGCCGCTGGCGCTGTCCACCGCGACGCGCAGCGCCGCCTTCCCGGAGATTCCCACCCTGGCGGAGCAGGGCTTTCCCCAGGTCGTCACCACCAACTGGTTCGGCCTGGCCGGGCCGGCAGGGGTGCCGGAGGATGTGGTCCAGGCCTTCTACGCCCAGCTTCGGCGCGCCCTGGCGAGCGAGGCGGTGCGCACGCGCTATGCCGCCATCGGCGTCACCCCCGGCGGCACCACGCCGGAGGAAACCCAGCGCTACGTCCTGGCCGAGATCGAACGCTGGGCCGGCGTGGTGCGCGCCACCGGCGTGACGTTGGACTGAGCGCTTGCCGATCCCCGCCCGAACACAGGCCCTGACCCCGATGACCACGCCCGACGAAGCCGCGCTGATGGCCACCGCCCGCATCGAGGATGCCTGGTCGCTGGTCGAGCGGTTCTCCACCATGCGGCGCCAGGACCCGGAGGAGGCCGCGGCGGCGGGGGAGGAGATCGTCCGCCGCCTGCGGGCGCTCGGCCTGCCCGTCACGGTGCACCGGCCGCGCCTGTACCTGGCCGTGCCGAAGGCCGCGCAGGTGACGCTCGATGGCCTGCGCCTCCCGGCCCGCCCGGCGCAGCTGGCGGAGACGGCGCCGGAGGGGCTGACGGCACCGCTGGTCTTCGTCGAGAACCCGGTGGGCCCGCCGCCGGGCTGGACACCGGCGAGTGCGCCCCTGTTCGGCCCGGGCTACGACCCGGCGCCGGGCGTGCCGGACCTGCGCGGCCGGCTGGTGGTGTTCCGCGGCATGATCCTGGCGGAGCGCATCCTGCACTTCGCCGCGCTGGGTGCCGCCGGGGTCATCGCGGTGAACCCCGGGCCGGACCGGCATTGGGGCAGCGGCAGCGCCATCTGGGGCACGCCGGACCTGGACGACCTGCCGGGCCGCACGCCCATCCCCGGCTGCGCCGTCAGCGGCCCGGACGGGGAGAAGCTGATCGCCGCCGCCGCCCGCGGCGCCAGCGCCACCCTGACCACGGTGGTGGAGGAAGGCTGGTTCGACCAGGTGCTGCCGGAAGTGCGCATCCCGGGCACCGAGCCCGGCTTCGTGCTGCTGCACGGCCACTACGATTCCTGGGATGTCGGCGTCGGCGACAACGCCACCGGCGATGCCTGCCTGCTGGAGGTCGCCCGCACCCTGCACGCGCATCGGGCCAAGCTGCGGCGCGGCGTGCGTGTCTGCTGGTGGCCCGGCCACTCCACCGGCAAGTTCGCCGGCTCCACCTGGTATGCCGACCAGCACGCGTTGGATCTCGCGCAGCATTGCGTGGCGCATATGAACTGCGACAGCCCCGGCTGCCGCGACGCCACCGACTACCCGACCATTCCCTGGATGGCAGAGAACCGCGCCTTCGTGACGGCGGCGGTGCGCGACGCGACGGGCCAGGTGGCCGGCGGCAAGCGGCCGACGCAATCCAGCGACTTCTCCTTCAACAACCTCGGCATCTCCGGCTGCTTCTCCGCCTCCTCCCGCATCCCGAAGGCGGAGGTGGAACGGCGCGGCTGGTATTTCGTCATGGGCAATGGCGGCAACACCGCCTGGCACACCGACCGCGACCAGCTGGAGGTGGCGGATCCGGGGGTGCTGCTGACCGACATCCGGCTGTATGCGCTGGCCGTGTTCCGCATGGCGACGCAGGCGGCGCTGCCGCTCGACCCCGGCGCGCTGCTGGCGGAGCTGCGGACACACCTCGACCGCTATGCGAAGGCGGCCGGGGAACGATTTGATTTTTCGGATGTTGCGGCGGCCATGGCCGCGCTGGCGGCGCGGCTCGACGCCTTCGAGGGCGCCGGCCCGTCGCCGGCGGTGGCCAGCGCGACGCGGCTCGCCGTGCTGCGCCAACTGGTGCCGCTGGACTACACGAGGGGCACGCGCTGGCGCCGCGATTTCGGCCTGCCGGCGCCGCCCCTGACACATCTGGCGGTGGCGGAAGCGCTGGACCGCTACCCGCCCCAGGCGCTGGGCTTCGCCACCACCCAGCTGCGGCGCGGCGCGAACCATGTGCTGGCCGCCCTCGCCGCCGCCGCCGAGGCCGTGCCCGCCCCGTGACCGAAGCGACCTACGGCCTGGTGGCGAACTCGGACCTGCTGGCGCGCATCCCGCTGGATGCGCGCCGTGTGCTGGATGTGGGCTGCGGCGCGGGCGCGCTGGGGGCGGCCTTCCGGCGGCGCAACCCGGCGGCGGCGCTGATCGGGATCGAGCCCGACCCGGCCCTGGCCGCGCTGGCGGCACCGCATTACGACGCGCTGCACCGCCTGGATGTGGAGGCGGTGGCGCCGCCGCTGGCGCCGGGCAGCCTGGACGCGATGGTGTTCGGTGACGTGCTGGAACACCTGCGCGACCCCTGGGCCGTGCTGGCGCGCGATGCGCCGCTGCTGGCGCCGGGGGGTGTGCTGCTGGCCTGCGTGCCGAACCTGGAGCACTGGTCCTTCACCGCCCGCCTGCTGGCCGGCGGCTGGCGCTACGAGGAGAAGGGCCTGTTCGACCGAACGCATCTGCGCTGGTTCACCGCGGAGGGCATGCGCCAGGCGCTGGAACAGGCCGGGCTGGTGCCGGTGGACGTGGCGCCGCGGGTCTTCGACGCGGAAAAGGCGGAGACCCTGGCGGCTGCGCTGGAACCCGCGCTGGCGGCGCTTGGCACCACGCCGGCGGATTGGCTGCGCCGCGCCGCCCCCCTGCAATATGTCTGGCGCGCCACGCCCCGCGCACCGCGGCGGCTGTTCCTGGCGGCGCGCACCTTGAAGCCGGTGGGCGGCGTGAACGATGTGCGGGTGCTGCAGCCGATGCGTGCCCTGGCCAGCCAGCCCGGCGTGCGGGTGGAGGTCAGCCAGTCCGGCGACCTGCCCGCGCCGCGGGCCGGCCTGCCGCATGTGCTGATCCTGCAGCGCCGCCTCTTGGACAGCCCGCAGGCCGTCGCCTATCTGAAAGCAGCGCGCGCCACCGGCGCGCTGCTGGTGCAGGAATTCGACGACGACCCGGCGCATTGGCCCTCCATCGCGCGCAACGGCAATCTGGCCTTCAGCGGCGTGCATGCGGTGCAGACCTCGACCGAGCCGCTGCGCGCGCTGTTCGCCGCCTGGAACCCGGAGGTCGCGGTCTTCCCCAACACCCTGGCCGAACTGCCGGAGCCGGCGAATTTCCGGGATCCGGGCCGGCTGACGCTGTTCTTCGGCGCGCTGAACCGGGAAGCCGACATCGCCCCCTTCCTGCCCGCCCTGAACCAGGCCCTGGCCGAGGCCGATGGCCGGCTGGCGGTGGAGGTGGTGCATGACCGCACCAGCCATGCGGCGCTGGCGACGCCGCACAAGCGGTTCACGCCCACGGCGGACTACGCCGGCTATCGCGCGGTGCTGGCGCGCTGTGAACTGGCCTTCCTGCCCTTGGCCGATACCCGGTTCAACCGCATGAAATCCGACCTCAAGGCGGTGGAGGCCGGCGGCCATCGCCTGTGCTGCCTGGCCAGCCCGGTGGTCTATGCCGGCACCCTGCGGCATGGCGAAACCGGGCTGATCCTGCCGACGCCGGAGGCGCTGCTGGCCGCCCTGCGGTCGCTGCTGGCCGATCGCGGCCGGGCGCTGGCGATGGCGGAGGCGGCGCGCGCCTGGGTGCGGTCGGAGCGGCTGCTGGCGCAGCAGCTCGGCCTCCGCCGGGCCTGGTATGACAGCCTCTGGCAGCGGCGCGCGGCGCTGGATGCGGCGCTGCTGCGGCGGGTCCCGCAGCTGGCGTGATCCGTGCCCTGGATCAGCGCCCCCATTGCCATTCCATGGTCACGCCGACGCGCTCCCCGGCCTCCCGGTCGCCGGTCTCGGCTTCCAGCTTGATGCGCGGCGTGATGTCGACCCGCACCCCGACGCGGGAGGACCCTGTCTCTGTCCCCTGGCGCACGCCGACGAAGACGCCATCGGCCACGTAACGCCCGGCTTCCAGCGTCGGGCCGGAGCGCTCCTCGGCCGTCGTGGTCCGGCCCGCCGTCTCGCCGCCGCCGCCCACGGAAAGCCGATCCAGCCCCAGCGTCTGCCGCACCCGGTCCAGCACCCCCGCGGCGCCGCCGCCGGCAATGCCGGTGGCACCCGCGATGGCCTGGGCGATCTGCGCGATCTCGAAGGCGGACAGCGCGCTGACCGGCCGGTCGAACAGCAGCCGCGCCAGGATCTCGTCCTGCGGCAACTCCGGCGAGGAGGAGAAGGTGATCACGGGCTGGCCCGGCGGGCCGGTGATGGCGACGGAGACGGTGGTGCCGCCGGTCTGGCTGGTCGCCTCGAAATCCAGGTCCGGGATCAGGCCGCCGCTGAAATCCAGCCGGCCGCGGCTGAAGGTCAGGCGGCGGCCGACGATCTGGAACTCGCCCCGCACCAGGGCGAGTTGCCCGACGATCTCGGGGCTGGCGACGGTGCCGCCGATCTGCAGCGTGCCGCCCAGCTCCGCATCCAGGCCGCGGCCGCGCACGAAGACGCCGCGCGGCGCCTCGAAGCGGATATCGAGCGCGATCGGCGCCGCCGCCTCCGCCTGCGCTGTCGCCGCCGTGCGGCGCGGTGGCGGCGTGGCACGGCCCGGCACGCGGCCCACCTCCGTCACCGGGCCCAGGCTGCGGACGGAAGCCGGAAGCTGATCCGGCACGCGGATATCCGCCCGCCGCAGCCGCACCACCCCGGCCAGGCGCGACCCGGTGGCCAGCCCGCCGGTCAGCGCCAGTTCCGCATCCACCGCGGCGGTGATGAGGTCGGAGGCGACGGGCTGCGCCTGCACCGCGCGCAGCATCAGGTCCACCGGCAGGCTCGCCTCCAGCGGCGCCACGGTGCCGCCCAGCGCGATGCGCCCCTGGCCGGCGGTGCGGCCGGTGAGGTCCAGCCGCAGGCGCGGCCCCTCCGCGGCGATGGTGCCGGCCAGCTGGGTCAGCGCCACGCCCAGCACCGCGTTGCGGTAGGAGCCGCCGGCCAGCCGCGCCTGCCCGCCGAGGACCGGGTTCGCCACCGTGCCGCCGATGCGCAGGCCGAGGTCGAGCCGCCCGGCCACGCGGTCCGCCCCCGCCGCCAGCAGCGGCTGCGCCAGCGCGCCGAGGTCGGCCTGCCCGTCCAGCGACCCGTCCAGCGGCCCGGTCGGCCCCTGCGGCAGCCTTGCCGCCGCCACCAGCCGCGTGCCGGCGCCAAGGCCGAGCGTGGCGCGGGCGGTGATGGCGCCCTCGGCGGTGCGGGTGGCTTCCGCCTGGACCCCGGCCGGCGGTAGGCCGCGCGCCCAGGCCGCGCCGGCGCGCAGGTTGCTGGCGCGCAGCGTGGCAGCGATGGCGGGCGCCGTGCCGGGACCGGTGATCCGTGCCTCCGCCTGCACCCGCCCGCTGGGCGTCACGCCGGGCACCAGCGGCGCGATGCCCGCCAGGTCCGGCAGGTTGAGCGTGGCGCGCAGATCGGCCCGCGCCGCCGACCAGGTGCCGGCGAGGTTCAGCGTGCCGCCGCGGCCGCTGGTGACGGACAGCGCCGCCACCTCCACCGCGCCATCCGGGCGCAGCACCAGCCGGGCCGGGGCGGCGAGGCGGATGGTCTCGCCCTGGCCGGCGAGGCTCAGCGCCGCCAGCTCCAGCCGCCGCGCGCCATCCTCCAGCGTCGCCAGGCGGCCGCGCGCCGCCATCGCCGTGCCGGAGAGCTGGCCGGAGAGGGCAAAGTCCAGCGCCGCCAGTGTGCCTTCCACCGTCGCCGTGATGTCGCGCGCCTGGGTGCCGGAGACGGTCAGGCGCGGCGCGGCCAGGCGCAGACGCACCGCCTGCTGGCCATCCTGGGCGGACAATGCCGCCTCCAGCCGCAAGGCGCCGGCCAGCGGCGTGCCGGCAATGGCCGAGAGCGGCGCCAGCGCCTCCGCCGCCAGGGTGGCATCGCCGCTGAAGACCAGGCTGCCGGTGTCCAGCACGCCGTCTGCCGTCAGCGTCGCCGGACCCAGCCGCGCGCTGGCCGCCTCCAGCCGCACCCGGCCCTCCGGCAGCGGTGCGGCGCGGAGATCGAGCGCCAGGGGCAGGCCCTGGAAACGCCCGCTGGCCGCCGCCTGCACGGCCGGGGCGGAGGCCGGGTTGGCGATGCGCGCCTCCAGCCGCAGCGCCTCCAGCACCTGGCCGGCCATCTCCAGCCGGTCGGACTGTACCTGCACCGTCAGGCTGGGGTCGGCGAGGGGGCCGCTGGCGGTGCCTTCCAGCCGCAGCGCGCCGCCCAGGCCCGGCGCCGCGCCTTCGACGGAGGCGAGGTCGGCGGAAAAGCGCAGGTCCAGCGTCTCTCCCACCTGGCCTTCCGCCTGGGCCTGCAGCGCCGCACCCGCCACCCGCAGCAGCGCGATCCGCCCCGGCGCCGTGGCGCGCAGCGTCACGCGCGGGGTGGCGCCGAGCATCGCCTGCACCGGATGGAGGGGCGAGGCGAAGCCCTGCGCTGCCAGCGTGGCATCGACGCTGGGCGCGGCCAGGGGACCCTGCACGGTGCCGCGCAGCGCCAGCCCGTCCCAGGCCAGCACGCCTTCCGGCAGCAGCGCGGCGAAGGCCCGGGAGCCGGCGAGGTCGGCCTCCACAAGCAGGTCGGCGGTGGCGAGGTCGGCCGCCAGGATGCCGCGGGCGGCGATGCGCCCGGCGGCGCCGCGCAATTCCAGCCGGCGCAGGTCGATGGCGCCATCCGCCATGCGCCCTGAATCCAGCGCCAGCGCCAAGGGCCCGGCAAGGCCGGCGAGCGGGCCTTCCATCAGGGCGGAGGCATCGGCGGTGCCGCGCAGCGTGGCGCCCAGCCGGTCCAGCGCCGGGGCGCGCAGCGTGCCGGTGAGATCCAGCGACAGGCCGGGCCCGGCCGCGGCGCGCAGCGTCAGCGCGGCTTCCTCTGCCGGGCCATCCAGGGTCAGGTCCAGGTCGATCGGCCGGCCCGCCTGGCCGATCAGCGCCGGGATCGGGCCGCCGGCGGCGTCGTGCAGGTGGATCTCCGCCGTCAGCCGGCCGCTTGCCGGGCGCAGCGCCGCCTGCAGGGCCAGCCGGGTCGCGCCCTGCGGCGCCGTCACATCCAGGCTGGCGGTCAGGCCGGCGGCATCCAGCAGCGCCTGGCCCTCCGCGCGCAGCACCGCCGCCTGGCCGGCCACCGCCGGCGCCAGCTCGATCCGCGCCAGGGCCAGCCGCTCCAGCCGCACCGCCACGGGAAGCTGCGGCAGTTGCGGCAGCAGCGGGCCGGGCGGCGCATCCTCCGCCACCGGCGCCGTCTCGCCCTGCGGCAGGCGCAGCACCGCCAGGCGTTCCGCCGCCAGCAGGTTCACCTGGGCGGTGCCGGACAGCAGGGCGCGCGGGTCCCAGTCCACCGCCACATCCTGCATCTCCAGCCACACGCCCTGGTCATCGGACAGCGTCAGCCGGGCGATGGAAAGCCGGCCGGGCAGGGGGCCGCCCAGGCCTTCCAGCCGCAGCCCGGGCACGAAGGATTCCGCCAGGCCCGCCAGCCGCGCCCGCCCGCCTTCGCTGTTGGCGTAGAGCAGGGCGCCGCCCAACAGCGCCACCGGCAGCAGCACCAGCAGCAGCAGCAGCGCGAGCGTCCAGCGCAGCCAGCGTCGACCGCGGGGGGGTGGCGCCTGCCGCGCCTCAGAAGGCCTGGCCAAGTCCGACATACAGGCCATACCCATCATCGCCGGACTGCTTGTTCAGCGGTATCGCCACATCGAGCCGCAGCGGCCCGATCGCCGTGGCGTAGCGCACGCCAAGGCCGGCGCCGAGCCGCACCTCCTCGAAGTCCGGCGTCTCCTCCTCCCCCACCGAGCCGCCATCGAGGAAGGCGACCATGCCGAGCGCGCCGGACAGGCGCTGGCGCAGCTCCACCGAACCCTCCACCAGGCTCGCCCCGCCTTCCGCCCGGCCCTGGGAGTCGCGCGGGCCGATGCCCTGATAGGCGTAGCCGCGCACAGACCCGCCGCCGCCCGCATAGAAGCGCTTGTCCAGCGGCACGGTCCGGTCGGCGAACAGCAGGCTGCCGAGCGAGCCGCGCAGCGCCAGGATGCTGCTGCCGCTGCCGGTCAGGTCGAAATAGGTCCGCAGCGTCGCCACGCTGCGCACGAAACCGCCGCCCTCGGCGATGTCGGCATAGGGCACGGCGAGCAGGCTGGCGCGGAAGCCGCGGCGCGGATCCAGCGGCGAATCGGTGTTGTCGTAGCGCGCGCCCATCACCAGGCCGGCCAGGGTGAAGGGCTCCAGGTTGTCATCGCGGCCGATCCGCCCGGTCTCGAAGGTCGGGCCGGACTGCAGCACCCAATTGTCGCCGAAGGGCCGTTCCAGCAGGGCGGAGAGGGTGACGCCGTCGCGGTCATAGGCGTCCAGCCGCTCCCGCTCCGTCTTCGCCTCCAGCACCAGGGTGGTACGGCCATCGATCAGGCCGGGGCGGCGCAGATTGGCTGACAGCCGCAGGTTGGTGTCGTCCGTCTCGCTGCCAAGGCGCGACGCCTCCGCCTCCAGCCGCAGCCGCTCGGCATTGCCGAACAGGTTGCGGCGTTCGTAGTAGACCGACGTGGTGGGGCCGTAATTCGTCTCATAGGCCAGCGTCACGCCGGCGGCGTTGCGCGGGCGGTCGGAGACGGTGAAGGTCACCGGCAGATTGCCCGCCGCATCCAGCCGCCCCGCCGCCCGGGCGCGCACGCTGTCGAAGACGCCGAGGTTCAGCAATTCTCGCCGCGTCGCATCGAGCCGCGAGGGCGCATAGGGCTCGCCCGCCAGGCGGTTGGTGATGCGCGCCAGCAGGCCGGGGCTGACCGCGGTGTCGCCGGCGATCGCCGGCCTGGCGAAGCGGGCTTCCGGGCCGGGGTTCAGGGTCCAGGTGACGTCCATCACCTGCTCCTCGTGGTTCACCAGCACTTCCCGGTCCACCACCGCCGCCAGCGGATGGCCGGCGACGCGCAGCCGGTCGAGCAGCGCCGCCTCCGCATCCAGCACCGGGCCAGTGCGCGCCGGCTCCCCGGGCAGCAGGCCGGGCGGCTGGCCGAGCGCATCCACCGGGCCGGCGCCGGCCGGATCCTCCGCGCGCAGGGCGATGCGGCGGAAGCGGTAGCGCGGGCCGGGGGTGACGGTGACCTCCACCGGCACGCCGCTGCCCGCCGGCAGGGCGGCCAGGCGCTGCGCCAGGCCCGGGGCATCCGCCGGCTCGCCGGCCAGGCGCACGCTGATGCGCCCGGCCCAGAAGCCTTCCGCGCGCAGCACCTCGTCCAGCCGCGGCGGCTCGCCCAGGGCGCGGGCCACCAGCCCATAGGCATCGACCGGTGCTTCCTCCGCCAGGCGTCGGAGGCGGGAGGCCTGCTCGATGGGCTCGTCCAGCGCCGGCGCACCGATCGGGGTGAAGGTGACGGTGTAGGGGATGGTGCCGGCCGCGGCGGCCGGGATCGGCGCCGACTCGGCGGCGTCCGGCACGGCCGGTGCCTGCGCCACGGCAGGGGCGGCGAGGAGCAGGAACAGGCCGGCGAGGGGAGCGCGAATGGAGTGTTTCACCTGGTCTGCAAGCGCCCGGAAGCGCGGCGGGTTCCATCGCAGGGGTGGGTATCGGGCGCGGACATGCAAGCCCTGGTGGCGGCCGCCGCCGCCCAGCGGGCCATCGACCGAAGCCGTAACGCCCCGCCGCGCCAATTTCCCCGGCCCCACCCTTGCTGTAGGATCCGCCGATGGACACCGCATTCGCCGAGACCCTCGCAGCCTGGCGTCGCCACCTGCACGCCAACCCTGGCCTGACCCTGCATGAACAGGCCACCGCCGCCTTCGTGGCGGAGAAATTGCGCGGCATGGGGGTGACCGAGATCACCGAGGGCTTCGGCGGCCATGGCGTGGTGGCCACGCTGCGCCGCGGCGGCGGCAACCGCAGCGTCGGCCTGCGCGGCGACATGGACGCGCTGCCGATCCAGGAAGTGAACCAGGACCTGCCCTGGCGCAGCACCGTCCCCGGCGTGATGCATGCCTGCGGCCATGACGGCCACACCACCGCCCTGCTGGGCGCGGCGCAGCTTCTGCTGCAGGACAGGGCCTGGACGGGCACGGTGCATCTGGTGTTCCAGCCGGCGGAGGAAGGGGGTGGCGGGGCCCGCAGCATGGTGGCGGAGGGGCTGTTCAGCCGCTTCCCCATGGACCGCATCTTCGGCTGGCATAATTGGCCCGGGCTGCCGGTTGGCACCATCGCCGTGCATGACAAGGCCGTGATGGCCGCCGGCGCCCGCTTCGACATCACCTTCGATGGCCACGCCGCCCACGCCGCCCTGCCGCACCTCTCCCGCGACCCGATGCTGGCCGCCGGCCATTGCATCGTGGCGCTGCAGAGCATCGTCGCGCGCAACCTGGACCCGGTGGCCGGCGGCGTCGTCAGCGTCACCATCGTGCAGGGCGGCGAGGCGCAGAACCAGATCCCGGCCCGCGTGGTGCTGAAGGGCACCGCCCGCTGGCTGGAGGGAAGCGCCGGGGAGGCGATCCAAGAGGGGCTGGTGCGGGTCGCCGAAGGCATCGCCGCCACCTGCGGCGTCATGGCCACGATCGGCTGGCGCCAGGGTGTGGAGGTGACGGCGAACCACCCGGCGGAACGCGACCTGGCCGCCGCCGCCGCCGCCGCGGTGGCCCCGCTGCGCCGCGACCTGCCGCCGGCCATGACCGGGGAGGATTTCTCCTGGTTCCTGAAGGAGGCGCCGGGCGCCTTCGTCTGGATCGGCAACGGCCCGGCCGAGGGCGGGCGCGAACTGCACAACCCGCATTACGACTTCAACGACGATGTGCTGCCGGTGGCCAGCGGCTTCCTGGCGGAAGTGGCGAAGCGGGCGCTGGCCGGCGGCTGAGCCGCGCCCCGGGCGTGCCGGGGACCCGGCGGCCGGCCTTGCTGCCCGCTGATGCCGTCGGGATGTTCCCGGCGCCTTCGTGCATTGGTTCCGGGGCGGTCAGCCGAGCACCCGCCCCAGCCAGGCGCCGGCCTGTTCCACCGCGCTGCGGGCCGCGGCCACGTGGTTCATGGAACGCAGGAAGCCATGCGCGGTGCCCGGGAACACCGCCTGTTCCACCGCCACCCCGGCCGCGCGCAGCTTGTCCCCCATCGCGCGGTTCTCGGCGGCCAGCACGTCCAGCTCCGCGATGTGCAGCAGGCAGGGCGGAAGGCCGGTCAGGTCGCCGCGCAGCGGGCTCGCCAGCGGGTTCAGCCGGTCCGCCGGCCGCGGCGCGTAGCAATCCCAGTAGAAGCGCATCTTCTCCCGCGTCAGGAAGTAGCCATCGGCGAATTCCGCATAAGACGGTGTGGCAAAATCGGCGTCGAAGACCCCGTAATTCAACAATAAACCTCGCAGCTTCAGCGCCGGATCCGTCTGCCGCAGCAGCAGCGCCACCCCCATGGCCAGGTTCGCCCCGGCGCTGTCGCCGCCCAGCACGATGCGGGACGGGTCCAGCCCCCATGCGGCGCCCTGCGTCGCCACCCAGCGCAGCACGGCGGCGCATTCCTCCAGCGCCTGGGGGAAGGGGGCCTCCGGGCTGAGCGCGTAGTCCGGGCCGAGCACGGCGCAGCCGGCGCGGTTGGCGTATTCGCGCATCAGCCGGTCATGCGTGTCGATGCTGTTCCAGACCCAGCCGCCGCCATGGATGTAGACCAGCACCGGCAGCGGCCCCGCCCCGGCCTGGGGGCGATGCAGCCGGCACAGCAGCCGCCGGCCGCGCACGGGCAGCCAGCGATCCGCGCTTTCCGCCATCACCGGCCCGCCTTCGGTCAGCGGCGTGTTCAGCGCATCGGTCTGCGCCCGCGCCGCGTCCAGGGGCGGCACCAGCAGGATCGGCGGCTGATCCGCCGCGCGCGCCTCCATCATGGCCTGGAAGGCGAGCATCTCGGGGTCCCAGCGCGGATCTTGGGCGGGCATGGTGCGTCCTGTAACCGGTCCTCCGGTATCGGAGGCGGGAATCGCCGCCCCTGCAAGCCCCGGCGACTTGCGGGCGCCAACCCTCCGACGCATGGTGCGCTGCACAATGAGCCTGCCGAACCCCTCCGCCAGCCGCTTCCGCGAACAGGCGTTGTACCGGCCCCGCCATGTGCTGCTGCTGGCCGATCCGGCGCTGCCGGCCACGGCCCCGCTGGCGGCGAACCTCGCCGCGGGTGGCTTCACCGGCACCCTTGTGACGCTGGGACCGGGCGATGTCGGGCAGATCCCCGGGCTGGCGCAGGCGCCGGACCTCGCCGTTCTGTCCCTGGCGGCCGAGGCGCTGGAGCCGGCCATGGCCGCCCTGGCCGCGCGGGGCTGCCGCGCGGCGGTGGTGCCCGGCCCGGTGGGGGAGGCATCCGGCGGGCTGGCGGCGATCTGCCGGCGCACCGGGATGCGGGCGCTGGGGCCGGGCAGCTTCGGCATCTGCGTCCCCGGCATCGGGCTCAATGCCTCGCTCTCCCACCTGCCGCCGCGGCGCGGGCGGCTGGCCCTGGTCGGGCAATCCTCCGCCCTCGCCCGCGCCGTGCTGGACTGGGCGGAGGCCGAATCGGTCGGCTTCAGCCATGTCATCGGCATCGGCGAGAACAGCGATCTCGGCTTCGCCCATGCGCTGGACTGGCTTTCCCGTGACCCCGGCACCGGCGCCATCCTGCTGGAACTGCGCCACATCAAGGACCGGAGGCTGTTCATCTCGGCGGCGCGGGCCGCGGCGCGGATGCGCCCGGTGGTGGCGATCCGCGCCGGCGGGCGGCTGGCCGATCCCTCCGGCACCGCCGATGCGGTGATGGAGGCGGCGCTGCGCCGCGCCGGCGTGCTGCGGGTGGCGGGGCTGGATGATCTGCTCTCGGCGGCGGAGACGCTGGCCCGGGTGAAGCTGATGGCCGGCGCCGCGCCGGGCGGCGGCATCGCGCTGGTCGCCAATGCCACCGGCCCAGCGCTGCTCGGCGCCGACGCGGTGCTGGCCGGCGGCGCCCGGCTGGCCGATATCCCGGAGGACGCGGCCCAGGCGCTGGCGATGGGCCTTCGCCCCGGCTGGTCCGGTCGCAACCCGCTGGTGCTCGGCGCGCAATCCGGCAACGCGCTGGGCGAGGCGGCGGCGATGCTGGCCGCGGTGCGCGGGGTGGATGCGGTGGTGGCGCTGCACGCCCCGGCGGCGGGCGAGGATGCGGCACTGATCGCGGCCACGCTGTCCGCCGCCGCGCGCGCCACCCGCGCCGCGCCCATCCTGGTGGGCTGGGCCGGCCAGGCCACGGCGGGGCCGCAGCGGGCGGCGCTGGCGCAGGCCGGGCTGGCGGTGTTCCCGACGCCGGAAGCCGCGGTGCGCGGCGCCCTGCACCTGCTGCAGGACCGGCGCAACCGGGCGGCGGCGGCCGAGCTGCCGGGGCGGCAGGTGCTGGCCCTGCAGCCGGATCGCAGCCGCGTCGCGGCGCTGCTGGCGGCGGTGCGGGCCGAGGGTCGGCTGGCCCTGATGGAGGATGAGGCGCTGTCGATCCTCGCCGCCTATGGCCTGCCCGTGGTGGCGGGGCGGGTGGCGGCGGATGCGGCGGAAGCCGGACGGGTGGCAGAGGCGCTGGGCTTCCCGGTGGTGCTGAAGCTGCGCAGCCCGGATATCGACCGCAAGACGGAACTGGGCGGCGTGGTGCTCGGCCTGGGTGATGCCGCGGCGGTGCAGGCGGCGGCACTGGCCATGGCGGCGCGGGCGGCGGCGGAGCGCCCTGCGGCGCGGCTGGCCGGGTTCCTGGTGCAGCGCCAGGCCGGGCGGGCGCAGGAGTTGCGCATGCGCCTGGCGGAGGATGCGATGTTCGGCCCCTTCCTGGGCTTCGGCCTGGGCGGCACGGCGGCCGACCTTCTGGGCGATGAGGGGCTGGATCTGCCGCCGCTGAACCACGCCCTGGCCCGCGCGCTGATCGACCGCACCCGTGCCGGGCCGCTGCTGGCCGGCTACCGCGACCACAAGCCGGTGCCGCTGGACGCGGTGGCGGAGGCGCTGGTGCGGCTGTCCCAGATCGCCGTGGACTTCCCCGAAATCGCCGGCTTCGGCGTGAACCCGCTCTTCGCCGATGCCGGCGGCGTCACCGCAGCGGACGCTGCCTGCACGCTTCGCCCGGCCGGGCAGGGGCGGCTGCTGGCCGTGCCGCCCTATCCCGAGGAGTGGGTGCGGCCCTGGCAGCCGCGCAGCGGCCCGCCCCTGCTGGTGCGCCCGATCCGCCCCGAGGATGCGGAAGCCCATGCCGAGATGTTCCGCCGCCTGACGCCGGAGGATGTGCGCTGGCGCTTCTTCAGCCAAATGCGGGAATTGCCGGCGGTGCTGGTCGCCCGGCTGACGCAGATCGATTACGACCGGGAGATGGCCTTCGTCGCCGTGCGCCCCCGGGAGGATGGAACGGAGGACATGCTGGGCGTCTCCCGGCTGATCCGGGAGGGGGATGGCGAGACCGGTGAGTTCGCCGTGGTGGTGGACCGCTCCATGAAGGGCCAGGGCCTCGGCCGCCACCTGATGGACCTGCTGTTCGCCTGGGCGCGCGAGACCGGGATCCGTGAGATCGTCGGCCAGGTGCTGGCGGATAACGTGCCGATGCTGGGCTTCATCCGCGCCCTCGGCTTCACCACGCGACGCAGCCCGGAGGATGAGGAGGTGGTGGAGGCCCGGCGCCGCGTCGACTAGGACGTCGGGGGCAGCCGTTGCCGGTTGCTGCGGCAGGACCGGCACCGCGGCAGGGGCGGAACAGCGCCGCCGGGCCGACCCGCGGGTGGTTTGAAACGGTCTGTCGTCCCTCAGCCGGGGACGCTGCGGATCATCTCCCGAACCCGGGCGGCCGCGGCGACGCCCTTCATCGCATCGCGCCAGGCCACTTCCGCCACGCGCTGATGCGCGGCCACCGCCTCATCCGCCGCGGTGATGGAGCCGACGCCGAGGCCGCCATTGGGGGGCGTGTCGGCCGGGAAGGGGGAGGCGACGACATGCGCCCTTTCCCGCCCGCGCAGCACCATGAAGCCGCCGGTCGGCTCGACGCCCGAAGCCAGGCCCAGCTGCACGCCGATCGGCACGCTTTCCATCATCGCGGCGATCGCCTCCGCCTCCGCCCGTGCGGCGGCGAGGCAGCGCTGGCGGGTGCGGTCCGGCACCGGCAGGCCGGCGGCGACGCCTTCCTGCAGGAAGCGGCGCAGCGCGGCTTCACCGAGGATGGCGATGATGGTCGGGCGGCGGGCGGCATGCAGGCGCTTGCGGGCGGCGAGCAGGCCGAGTGCCTGGTCGGCGCTGGCCCGCGCCTGGAGCCGTTCCGGCGCGGCATCCGCGGCCTCGGTCCAGGCTTCCCCGACGGCACCGTCGAAGGCGTCGGTCGTGGTCTGGTAGCAGATGGCGCCGCCGACCAGCAGGATCTGGTCGGCCTGTTCTTCCACCTGCCGCAGGCGTTCCTGGAAGGCGAGGGGGCGCGCGAAATACTCCACGCCGATGCCCAGCAGCGACAGCGGCGAGATCTTCAGCAGTTCGGCCAGCCGCCGGATCGTGTCCAGCTTGATGACCTCGCCCTTCTCGTAACGGTACAGCGCGGCACGCGAGACACCCAGTCGCGCCGCGATCTCCTCGGCCCGGAGGCCGGATTCGAGGCGATAGGCCCGCAGTTGCTGCCCTATGTCCGCGAAGCGCATGCAATCCCCCGTAGGTCTCGTTGCTAAGATACAACCATGGTGCCGGAGACGGAATCTCAGGGACCAAGCTTCTAGACCTAAAATGCGGGACAGGCGCGCCGGAAGCAACGCGAAAAACACGGAAAAATTGTAGCTGTTCCCGGCGGTCCACATCCATTGGTTGTGGAGCGGGGCGGGGGCTGCCCCCGATACGGGCATCGATGACCCGTGGCGACGCGGCGGCCATCAAAATGGCCGCCACGTCTCACGCGGTTCGTCAGGCGTCCGGCGCGACCTTATGGGCTGCCAATGTTTCCAATGCCTTAACCATCCCGGAGTGGTCCCATCCGGCACCACCGAGGGCCGCGCAGGCGGCAAATAGCTGGGCCGTGCTGGCCGTATTCGGCAGGGCGACTCCAAGTTCCTTGCCCGCCTGCAGGGCGAGGTTGAGATCCTTCTGGTGCAGTTCGATGCGGAATCCGGGCGCGAAGGTGCGCTTGATCATCCGCTCCCCGTGCAGTTCAAGGATGCGTGAGGTGGCAAGCCCGCCCATCAGCGCCTGCCGCACCTTGGCCGGATCCGCCCCCGCCTTGCTGGCGAAGACCAGCGCCTCGCCCACCGCCTCGATGGTCAGGGCGACGATGATCTGGTTGGCGACCTTGCAGGTCTGGCCGGCGCCGGTCTCACCCACCAGGGTGATGTTCTTGCCCATCGACTCGAACAGCGGCTTGCCCCGCGCGAAGGCCGCCTCGCTGCCGCCCACCATGATGGTCAGCGTCGCCTGCTTCGCACCCACCTCGCCGCCCGAGACCGGCGCGTCCAGATAGTCGCAGCCCTTCTCGGCGATGCGCGCGGCGAAGCCCTTGGTGGCGGTCGGGCTGATCGAGGACATGTCGATCACCAGCTTGCCGGGGGAAAGCCCCTCCGCCACGCCCTTCGCACCGAACAGCGCGGCTTCCACATCGGGGGTGTCCGGCACCATCAGGATCACCACCTCCGCCGCCGCCGCCACGGCGGCGGCATCCGGCAGGATGGTGAAGGCCGCCCGCAGCTCGGCGGTCAGGCTGGCACGGTCCGGCGCCAGGATCTCGTGGCCGGCGGATTGCAGGTGCTGGGCCATGGGCTTGCCCATGATGCCCAGGCCGATGAAGCCGATCTTCATGTCGTGGTCTCCGTTGCGGGTCAGATGAGGTCGTCGGCCCGGGTGAAGCGCAGGCCCGCGGCGGCCAGCCGGGCCCGGCTGGCCGCCAGCAGCGCGTCCGGCCCCAGCCGGGCGCAGGCATCCTCCACCAGCCAGGTCTCGAAGCCGGCGGCCAGCGCGTCCTCCGCCGTCCAGTCGACGCAATAGGGGCGGGTGATGCCGGCGATGAACAGGCGTCGCACGCCCACCGCGCGCAGCCATTCCGCCAGGCCGGTGCCGGTCGCCCGGTCGTTCTCCCGGAAGGCGGAATAGCTGTCGATGGTGCGGCGGAAGCCCTTGCGCAGCACCAGCACCACCTTGGCCTGGTCGAGCGCCGGGTGGATTGCCGCCCCCGGCGTCGCCCGCACGCCATGGTCGGGCCACAGCGTCTGCGGGCCGTAGGGCAGTTCCACCTGTTCCAGCGGCGCCCGGCCCGGATGCTGGGACGCGAAGGACAGGTGCTGCGGGTGGTGCCAGTCCTGCGTCACCACGGCGCGGGCGATCGGCCCGGCCAGGATGCGGTTGATCACCGGGATCACCGCCTCCGCCCCCGGCACCGGCAACTCCGCCGGGCAGAGCGCCATGAAGGTCGGCTGCGGGTCGACGACCAGCAGCAAATCCCTCTCCGGATGCAGGGCGGGGCCCATGGCTCAGCCCTTGTAGGGGGCGAACCAGCCGAGGCCGGCGACCGTCTCCCCGGCCGGGCGGTATTCGCAGCCGATCCAGCCGCGGAAGCCCAGCGCGTCGATCCGGCCGAAGACGAAGGGCCAGTTCACCTCGCCGGTGCCGGGCTCGTTGCGGCCGGGATTGTCCGCCACCTGCATGTGGGCGATCAGCGGCAGGTGCTTCTCCATCCGCTTGACGATGTCGCCCTCCGTGATCTGGCAGTGGTACAGGTCGAACTGCAGACCGACCTTCTCGGCGCCCACGGCCATGATGACGGCGGCGGCCTGGTCCGTGGTGTTCAGGAAGAAGCCGGGGATGTCGCGGTGGTTGATCGGCTCGATCACCGGCTTGACGCCGGCCGGTGCGGCCTGTTCCGCCGCCCAGGCCAGGTTGGCGGCCAGCGTGCCGGTCATCGCATCATGCGGGCAGCCGGCGGGTGCCAGGCCGGACATGACATGGATGCGCGGGCAGGACAGCGCCGCGGCATAGTCCAGCGCCTTCCTGAAGCCTTCGCGGAATTCCGCCTGGCGGCCGGGCAGGGCGGCCTGGCCGCGCTCGCCCTGGCCCCAGTCGCCGGGCGGCGCGTTGAACAGCACCTGGGACAGGCCATTGTCCTTGAGCCGGGTGGCGATCTCGGCGGCCGGGAAATCATAGGGGAACAGGAACTCCACCGCCTTGAAGCCGGCCTTGGCGGACGCCTCGAACCGGTCGAGGAACGGCAGCTCGGTGAACATCAGCGAGATGTTGGCGGCAAAGCGCGGCATGGCGGGGCTCCCTCCCAGGATCGCCGGGTGATGCCTTGGCCCAGGGCGGCGGGCAAGCCCGCCGGGTTACAGCGGGGTGATGCGCGGCGCTGATGCGCGGCGGCGCGGCTTCCGCTAAGCCTCTAGCCCCACGCCGGAGACCGCATGCCCCAGGACCAGTCCATCCGCCCCGCGCGGCTTCTCGGGCTTGGTGCGCTGGTCGCGCTGGGGCTCGGCTGCTTCTGGGTGATGCGGCCCTTCATCTCCGCCCTGCTCTGGGCGGTGATCCTGGCCTACACCACCTGGCCCGCCTTCCGCATCCTGCGCGAACGCACCGGCCTCGGCCCCGGCAAGGCCGCGGCCATCATGGTGATCCTCGAATTCGTGCTGATCGGCCTGCCCCTGGTCTTCGCCACGCCGACGACGCGGGAGGAGATCGAGGGCCTGCGGAATTCGGTGGAAAGCCTGCTGCTGACCGGCCTGCCGAGCCTCGCCGCCTGGCTCGGCCGGCTGCCCTTCGTGGGGGAGTATGTGACAACCCTGCTGATGGGCTGGGATTCCACCTTCGCCGGCCTGTTCGACACGATCAGCCCCTATGCCGGCGAGATCGCCAGCAATGCGCTGGCGGTGCTGCTGGCGCTGCTGTCCGGGCTGGCGGAGCTGCTGATGGCGATCTTCCTGGCCTTCTTCTTCTACCGCGACGGCCCCGCCATGGCGGCCCATGCGGAACGGGTGATGGAGAAGATGGCCGGCCCCGGCACCCGCAGGCTCATCCTGCTGACCGGCAACGTCACCCGCGGCGTGGTCTATGGCCTGCTGGGCACCGCCGTGGTGCAGGGGGCGATGACCGTCTTCGGCCTGTGGATCGCCGGCGTGCCGCAGCCGGTGCTGCTGGGCGTGGTGGCCGGCGTGCTGTCCATCCTGCCGGTGGGCGCCCCGCTGGTGTGGATACCGGCCACCATCTGGCTGTTCACCCAGGGGGAAACCGGCTGGGGCCTGTTCATGTTGGTGTACGGGGCGGCGGGCATCTCCTCGGTGGACAATGTCATACGCCCCTGGCTGATCAGCCGCGGTGCCGACCTGCCCCTGCTGCTGACCCTGCTGGGCGCGATCGGCGGCGTCATTGGCTTCGGCATCCTCGGCCTGTTCCTCGGGCCGGTTCTCCTCGCCGTCGGCTTCACCCTGCTGCGCGAGTGGGCCGCGGACGGCACCGCCATCCCGCGCGGGCCCGATGGCGCTTGAGATCGGGCTTTCGCGGCTGGGCACGGCACGATATGGACCAGGGCTTCAGGCAGGTTTCCGGGGGAGCAGGCGGGCGCGACGACCCGCCGCTGCCCGCAACAGGGAGTACCGGGGTGATGCGTAGACTGCTTCTGGCGGCCGCCGCCATTCTCGCGCTGGGGGCCGCCATGCCGGCGCCCGCCGCCGCCCAGACCGTCCGCTGGGCCGCCAGCGGCGATCCCAATACCATGGACCCGCACAGCCAGAATGTCGGCACCGTGACGATGGTGCTGCAGCAGATCTACGATCCGCTGATCGCCCGCAACGCGGACCTGACACTGCGCCCGGGCCTGGCGCTGTCCTGGTCCCAGGTGGAGCCGATGCGCTGGCGCTTCGTGCTGCGCCCCGGCGTGAAGTTCCATGGCGGGGAGGGTTTCTCCGCCGATGACGTGGTGTTCAGCGTCACCCGCGCGCGCCAGCCCACCTCCAATTTCGGCATCTATGTCGATACGGTGGCCGAGGTGGTGAAGGTGGATGACCGGACGGTGGACATCGTCACCCGCATCCCGGACCCGATCCTCCCCAACAAGTTCGCCTCCGTCTACATGATGTCCAAGGCCTGGTCCGAGGCGAATGGTGCCGCCCGCCCGCAGAACACGCGGGCGCGAGAGGAGATGCACACCACCCGCAACACCAACGGCACCGGCGCCTTCATCCTGGCCAGCCGGGAGAATGATGTGCGCACCGTGCTGCGCCGCAACCCGGACTGGTATGGCTGGCGGGAGCCCGATGCCGCGCGGTCCAACGTGCAGGAGATCATCTTCCGGCCGATCTCCTCGGACGCCACGCGCGTCGCCGCGCTGCTGTCGGGCGAGGTTGATTTCGTGCTGGACCCGCCGCTGCAGGACCTGAACCGGCTGCGCAACGCGCCGAACATCCGCGTGCTGGAAGGGCCGGAGGTGCGCACCATCTTCCTGGCCTTCGACGTGGCGCGGCCGGAACTGCTGTATTCGGACGTGCGCGGCCGCAACCCGCTGGCCGACCTCCGCGTGCGCCAGGCGCTGTATCACGCGATCGACATCCAGGCGATCCACCGCACCACCATGCGCGGCCAGTCCGTGGTCACCGGCACCTTCTTCCCGCCGCAGGTCAACGGCTACAGCCAGGCGGAGGACACCCGCCTGGCCTTCGACCCGGCCCGCGCCCGCGCCCTGCTGACCGAAGCCGGCTTCCCGAACGGCTTCGGCCTGACGCTGGACTGCCCCAACAACCGCTACATCAACGACGAGCAGATCTGCCAGGCGATCGCCGCGATGTGGACGCGCATCGGCGTGCGCACCAGCGTCAAGGCGCAGCCGCTGGCGCCCTTCTTCGCCCAGATCCAGCGCCAGGACACCAGCGCCTACCTGCTGGGCTGGGGCGTGCCGACGCTGGATGCGCTGTATTCCTTCCAGTCGCTGCTGGCCACGCGCAACGGCCAGCAGGGCGACGGCATCTGGAACTATGGCGGCTATACCAGCCCGCGCATGGATGCGCTGGTGCAGCGCATGAAGACGCAGTCCGGGCCGGAACGCACCGCCGCGATCCATGAGGCGCTGCGCCTGTACCGGGAGGACGTGCCGCACATCCCGCTGCACCACCAGATGATTCCCTGGGCGATGCGGAGCAACTTCACCATCCCGCACGCCGCCAACAACCAGCCCTATTTCCGCTTCGCCCGCATCGACTGACGAGCGGGCCCGGCGGCGCCGTCGGGCGCCGCCGTCATCTTGCAAAGGACTGCCAGCACCCGTGTTCGCCTTCATCGTCAACCGCCTGCTGCAGGCGCTGCCCGTCATGCTGACGGTCTCGCTGCTGTCCTTCGCGATGTTCGCCTATGTCGGCGATCCGGTCGCCATCATGCTGGGGCAGGACTACACCATCGCCCAGCGCGACGCGCTGATCGCCGACCTCGGGCTGGACCAGCCCTTCTTCGTGCAGTTCGGCAAATTCGTCTGGAACGCCCTGCAGGGCGAATTCGGCCTGTCCTACCGGCTGTCGCGCCCCGTCGCGCAGCTGATCGTGGAACGCGCGCCGGCAACGCTGGAACTCGCGCTGTGCGCGGCCTTCCTGGCGCTGGCGGTGGGCGTGCCGATGGGGGTCTATACCGGGCTCTATCGCCATTCCTGGCTCAGCCGCTTCTTCCTGACCTTCAGCCTGATCGGCGTCTCGCTCCCCACCTTCCTGATCGGCATCCTGCTGATCCTGGTCTTCTCCGTCTGGCTTGGCTGGCTGCCCAGCTTCGGGCGGGGCGATACGGTCAACCTCGGCTGGTGGAGCACCGGCCTGCTGACCTGGTCGGGGCTGAAGGCGCTGATCCTGCCTTCCATCACGCTGGGCCTGTTCCAGCTGACGCTGATCATGCGCCTGGTGCGGGCGGAGATGATGGAGGTGCTGCGGACGGACTACATCAAGTTCGCCCGCGCCCGCGGCCTGACCAACCGGGCGGTGCATTTCGGCCATGCGCTGAAGAACACGCTGGTGCCGGTCATCACCATCACCGGCCTGCAGCTGGGCGCCATCATCGCCTTCGCCATCGTGACGGAGACGGTGTTCCAGTGGCCGGGGATGGGGCTGCTGTTCATCCAGTCCGTCGGTGTCGCCGACATCCCGGTGATGTCCGCCTACCTGCTGCTGATCGCGCTGATGTTCGTCACCATCAACCTGATCGTGGACCTGCTGTACTACGCGGTGGACCCGCGGCTCCGCATCGGCCGTGGCAAGGGGGCGCACTGAGATGTCGGATGCCGCTCTCCGCCGGCCCGGCGCGCTGCGCCGGATGCTGGACAGCGACCTGTGGTGGTCCTTCAGCCATTCGCCGGTCACGGTCGCCTCCGCCATCGTCGCGCTGGTCTGCATCGGCGGCGCCGTGCTGGCGCCGTGGATCGCACCGCACAACCCCTTCGACCTCGCCTCGCTCCAGCTGATGGACGCCTTCAAGCCCCCGGCCTGGGAGGCGGATGGCGACCCGTCCTACCTGCTCGGCACCGATGACCAGGGGCGGGACGTGCTCTCCGCCATCATGTATGGCGCCCGGGTCTCGCTGCTGGTCGGCTTCTGCGCCGTGCTGCTCTCCGTCACCATCGGCATCACCGCGGGGCTGGCGGCAGGCTACCTGGGCGGCACCGTGGATGCGGTGCTGATGCGCATCGCCGACATCAAGCTGACCTTCCCCACCATCCTGATCGCGCTGCTGATCGATGGCGTGGTGCGCGCCGCCCTGCCGAGGGAGGTGCATGACCAGATCGCGCTGTATGTCGTGATCTTCGCCATCGGCATCAGCAACTGGCCGTCCTTCGCCCGCACCGTGCGCGGATCGACGCTGGTCGAGCGCAACAAGGAATACGTGCAGGCGGCGCGCGTCATCGGCATCTCCCGCGCGCGGATCATGGTCAGCCACGTGCTGCCCAATGTGCTGGGGCCGGTGCTGGTGATCGCCACGCTGAACCTGGGCTTCGCCGTGCTGGCGGAAGCGACGCTGTCCTTCCTCGGCGTCGGCGTGCCGCCGACGCAGCCCTCGCTCGGCACCCTCATCCGCATCGGCAACGACTTCCTGTTCAGCGGCGAATGGTGGATCACCATCTTCCCCGGCATCGCGCTGATCCTGCTGGTGTTGTCCGTGAACCTGCTGGGCGATTGGCTGCGCGACGCCCTGAATCCGAAGCTCCGATAAATGACCGTACCCCTGCTTGAAGTCCGCAACCTGCGCGTCGAATTCCCGACGCGCCGCGGCACCCTCGTGGCCCTCGACGACGTCTCCTTCTCCATCGCGCCGGGGGAGGTGCTGGGCGTGGTGGGTGAATCGGGTGCCGGCAAATCCATGACCGGCGCCGCCATCATCGGCCTGCTGGAACCGCCCGGCCGCATCGCCGGCGGGCAGATCCTGCTGAACGGGCGGCGCATCGACAACCTGCCCTATGCCGAGCTGCGCCGCATCCGCGGCCGGGAGATCGGCGCCATCTTCCAGGACCCGCTGACCACGCTGAACCCGCTCTACACCGTGGGGCGGCAGCTGGTGGAGACCATGACCACCCACCTGCCGCTGAACCCGGCGCAGGCGCGGGCCAAGGCGATCGAATGGCTGGAGCTGGTGGGCATCCCCGCCGCATCCCAGCGCATCGACAGCTACCCGCATGAATTCTCCGGCGGCATGCGCCAGCGCGTGGTCATCGCGCTGGCGCTGTGCGCGGAGCCGAAGCTGATCGTGGCGGATGAGCCGACCACGGCGCTGGATGTCTCGATCCAGGCGCAGGTGATCGCGCTGCTGAAATCCCTGGCGCGGGAGAAGGGGACCAGCATGATGCTCGTCACCCACGACATGGGCGTGATCGCGGAGACGGCGGACCGCGTGGCGGTGATGTATGCCGGCCGCATCGTCGAGATCGGCGCCGTGCGGCGCGTGGTGCAGCACGCGGCGCACCCCTATTCCTCGGGGCTCATGGGCTCCATCCCGCCGGTCGGGCGGCGGCTGGACCGGCTGCAGCAGATCGACGGCGCCATGCCGCGGCTATCCGCCATTCCGCGCGGCTGCCCCTACAACCCGCGCTGCCCGCAGGTCTTCGACCGCTGCCGGGTGGAGCGCCCGGAGCTGATGCCCGCCGAGGGCAATCTGGCCGCCTGCTGGCTGTATGACGGAGCGCCGCAGCATGCGTGACGTCGCCATCCAGGGCGTCAGCCCGACCTTCGGAAGCACGGGCGCGGGCCCGATGCTGGAGACCCACGACGTCGCGCGGCATTTCGACGTCTCCCGCCCCCTGGTGCAGCGCCTGATGGCGGGCGAGGGGCGGCGCCTGCTGCGCGCGGTGGATGGCGTTTCCTTCGCCATCGCCCGGGGCACCACCCTGTCCCTGGTCGGCGAAAGCGGCTGCGGCAAATCCACCGTGGCGCGGCTGGTGGTGGGGCTCTATCCGCCCAGCCGCGGCGGCGTGACCTTCGACGGGCAGGATCTGGCGCAGGCGCGGCGCGAAGCGGCGCAGCGCCGGCGCATGCAGATGATCTTCCAGGACCCCTATGCCAGCCTGAACCCCCGCTGGCGGGTGGCCGACATCATCGCCGAGCCGATCCGCGCCTTCGGCCTGGCGCAGACCCGCGCGCAGATCGAGGCGCGGGTGGCGGAATTGCTGACCCAGGTCGGCCTGTCCCCGCTCGATGGCCAGAAATTCCCGCATGAATTCTCCGGCGGCCAGCGCCAGCGCATCTCCATCGCCCGCGCCCTGTCCTCCAACCCGGAATTCCTGGTGTGCGACGAGCCGACCAGCGCGCTGGATGTCTCGGTGCAGGCGCAGATCCTGAACCTGATGAAGGATCTGCAGGCGCGGCTGGGCCTGACCTACCTGTTCATCAGCCACAATCTGGCCGTGGTCCGGCAGGTGAGCGACCGGGTGGGGGTGATGTATCTCGGCCGGCTGGTGGAGCTGGCGCCGGCGGAGACGCTGTTCGAGACCCCGCGCCACCCCTACACCAAGGCCCTGATGGAGGCGATTCCGGACCTGGAGATGACCGGGCGGCAGCGCATCCCCGTGGGCGGGGAGGTGCCGAGCCCGATCGACCCGCCGAGCGGCTGCCCCTTCCACCCGCGCTGCCCGCTGGCGAATGACCGCTGCAAGGCCGAGCGGCCGGAGATGATCCCGGCCCGCGGCACGCCGCAGACCCTGGTCGCCTGCCACGCGGTGGAGGAAGGCCGCGACGCCGCGTGACCGCCGAAGCCCTTTCCCCCGTGGGGGGGAAGGGCTTCGCCCGTCTACCGCACCGGCACCACCGCCACCGCGTTGAAGGGCGAGCCGTCGATCAGCCGGGTGCTCCAGGCCAGGTACACCACCGCGTTGCGGTCGGTGTCCAGGAAGCGGTGCACGCGGGTTTCCTTGAAGAACAGGCTGGTGCTGCTTTCGAACACCACCTCTCCCCGTTCGCCTCGGCGGGCACCGGGCTGCACTTCCACCGGGCCGGTCGCGGTGCAGGTCAGGGCGAAGCGCGCTGGGTCCTCGGCCACGCCGAGCATGCCGGAAAGCCCGCCGGTGCGGGCCTGACTGATGTAGCAGGAGACGCCGCGCACCTCCGGGTCCGTGAAGCGCTCCACCACCACGCGGTGGCTGCGGGTCAGGCCGAGATTGGTGATGGCCGTGTTCACATGGCCGATCTCGACCGTGTCCTCCGCCGCGATCGCCAGGCCGGCGCCGAAGGGCAGCGGGCTGGCACAAAGCATGAGGCAGGCAAGCAGGCGTCGCATCGGTGTTTCCTTCCTCGGCCGGGCGGTGCGCCGGCGCGGCCTCAATCGCCGAGGGCCACGCCCTCGCGCCGCGGATCGGCCGCGCCCAGCATACCCTGCGGCGTGAGGCGGATCGCGGTCAGGCCGGAGTTGATCGCGCGCACGTCAACGCGATGGCCGCGCGCTTCCAGCGCCGGGGCCAGGGCGGCGGCCGGGGTGCCGGCCTCCAGCTCCACCGCGGCGACGCCGACCACGCCGATGCGCGGCAGGGCAAGCGCCTGGGCCGGCGGCATGTCCCAATCCAGCATCGCCACCAGGCTCTGCGCCACATGGCCGATGATGCGCGCCCCGCCGGCCGAGCCCAGCAGCAGGACGGGCAGGCCGGATCCATCCAGCACGATGGTGGGCGACATGGAGGAACGCGGGCGCTTGCCCGGCTGCACCCGGTTGGCCACCGGCCGGCCATTGGCTTCGGGGAGGAAGCTGAAATCGGTCAGCTCGTTGTTCAGCAGGAAGCCATGCAGGAACAGGCGGCTGCCCATCACCGCCTCGATCGTGGTGGTGACGGACACCGCATCGCCGAAGCCATCGACCACCGAGATGTGGGAGGTGCCGGCTTCCTGCTCCATCGGCTGCGGCGCCAGCCGCACTTCCCGCCAGCGCGGGTTGCCGGCGCGCGGCGGGGCCATGGCGCGGTCGCGGTCCACCAACTGGGCGCGCTGGGTCAGGTAGGCGGGTTCCAGCAGGCCGCGCAGCGGCACCGGCACGAAATCCGCATCCGCCAGGTAAAGGTTGCGGTCGGCGAAGGCGAGCCGCCCGGCCTCGCCCAGGAGATGCGCCGCATCGGCCCCCGCGGGGTCCAGCCGCGCCAGGTCGAAATGCTCCAGAACGCCGAGGATCTGCCCGACCGCGACGCCGCCTGAACTCGGCGGGCCGAAGCCGCAGACGAAATGAAGGCGATAGCGGGCACATACCGGGGCGCGGCGCTGCGGCGCGTAGCCGGCCAGGTCGGCCTCATCCATGCCGCCCGGGTTGCGGTGGCGCTGCACGGCGGCGGCGATGGCGGCCGCGATCGGGCCGCGATGCAGCGCATCGGCGCCCTGCGCCGCGACCTGCCGCAGGGTCTCGGCCAGGGCCGGGTTGCGCAGCAGGTGGCCGGCGGGCAGGGGCGCGCCTTCGGTGGTGAAGAAATAGGCCGCCGCGCCCGGGTCGCGGCGCAGCGAATCGGCGTTGGCGGCGATGGCGGCGGCCATGCGGGGCGGCACGGGGAAGCCCGATTCGGCCAAATCGATGGCCGGCTGCATCAGCGCCGCCCAGGGCAGGCGGCCCTGGTCCCGGTGCACCGCCTCCAGCATCCGCAGCAGGCCGGGAACGCCGACGCTGCGGCCGCCTTCCATCGCCTCCGGAAAGCGCATCGGCGTGCCGTCCGGGCGCAGGAACAGGCCGGGGGTGGCGGCCTGCGGCGCCGCCTCCCGCCCGTCCCAGCCGGACAGGGCGCGGGTCTCGGCATCGAAATGCAGCAGCAGCGCGCCGCCGCCGATGCCGCTGGCCTGCGGCTCCACCAGTGTCAGCATCACCGCGGTGGCCACCGCCGCATCCACGGCGCTGCCGCCCTGCCGCAGCATGGCGAGGCCGGCATCCGCCGCCAGCGGATTGGCCGCGGCCACCATGTGGCGCCGTGCCGGCTGCGCCTCCGCCAGGCTGGGCAGCAGGAAGACGAGGCAGAGCAGGACAGCGCGCATTGGGTTCACCGTGCGGTTGTGCACAGACTAGGCGATGCACGAACGACTTGCCATCCGCCGCGCCACCGAGGCACGCGGCCGCCAGGCGGAAGCGCTGGCCGAGGCCGCGCTGGTGGCGGAGGGATTTGCGCCGCTGGCGCGCCGCTGCCGCACCGCTGCCGGCGAGATCGACCTGGTGGTGGAACGCGACGGGCTGCTGGTCTTCGTCGAGGTCAAGGCCCGGGCCACGCTGGCCGGGGCGGCGCAGGCCCTGGCGCCGCGCCAGCAGGCCCGGCTTCTGGCAGCCGGCGAGGCCTGGATGGCGGCCAACCCCGGCCATGGCGCGGCCGGCGTGCGCTTCGACCTGCTGCTGGTGGACGCCGCCGGCCGCCTCCGCCGCATCGCCGATGCGATCCGGCAGGGCTGACAGGCGGCGCACGAAGGTGAAACCTTCCTGCGCCGGGTATGAGGGGCGCGCGCTACAGCGCCATGTTGTCCAGCAGCCGCACCGCGCCCAGCCGGGCCGCCGCCAGCAGCCGGCCCGGCCCGCCTTGCCAGGGGGTCAGCGTCGCGGGTTCCACCAGCGCCAGGTAGTCCGGCGCGAATCCGGCCCCCCGCAGCCGGGCCTCCGCCCGCGCCAATTCGGCCGCCGGGGCGGCGCCGGCGCGGATGGCATCCAGCGCCACCTGCATGGTGCGCGGCAGCAGGGGCGCCAGGGCGCGTTCCGCCGGCCCCAGAAGCTGGTTGCGGGAGGAACAGGCCAGGCCATCACCCTCCCGCACCGTGGGGTGCGGCAGGATGCGAACCGGCAGGTCGAGGTCGGCGACGACGCGGTTGATCACCTGCAGCTGCTGCCAATCCTTCTCCCCGAACACCGCCACATCCGCCTGGGTCTGGCTGAACAGCTTGGTGCAGACGGTGGCGACGCCGCGGAAATGCTCCGGCCGCACCGCGCCCTCATACCCCTGGGCCGGGCCGGCGACCTCGATGCGCGTGGCGCTGCCGGGCGGGTACATGGTCGGCACGTCCGGCATCCACACCAGGTCGCACCCGGCGGATTCGAGCTTGGCCAGGTCGCCTTCCTCGTCGCGCGGGTAGCGGGACAGGTCCTCGGCCGGGTTGAACTGCAGCGGGTTGACGAAGATGGAAACCGCCACCGTCTCCGCCGCCGCGCGCGCCGCCGCCACCAGTGCCAGGTGGCCCTGGTGCAACGCCCCCATGGTCGGCACCAGCGCCAGGCGGCGCGCGCCGGCGCACGCCTCGGCCCTGGCGCGCCGCAGCGCCTGCAGGTCGCGCAGGATCAGCATCGGCCCAGCTCCATGTCGAGGCTCCCCATGACAGCACCGCAGGCTCGCGGGCCTGCCGCCGCAGGTCCAGCGCAGCTGGCGCAGGGCAGTTCGCCGGCCAGCACATGCGCCTGGACAGCGCCGGCCCGCGCATGATCGGATGCCGCCGCAACCGGGGGTGGGTCCATGCCGAAGCGCAGCGCCAGCAAGCCGGCCGTGAAGCCGGCCGTGAAGCCAGCCAGGCACAGCACCACCATCAGCTTCGCCACCAACCGGGAAAAACTGTCCGAGGGCTTCGGCAAGGATGCGGCGGAAGGCAAGGCCGGCGCCCGCCAGCTCTGGCTTGGCCAGGTCGAGATCAGCTGGGTGGGCGATCCGATCGAGACCGAGGCGCCGCGGCAATTGCTGCGCGCGCCGGCGATCGACGGCGATGACGACTTCAAGGACCCCGACCACGGCGCCTGCGCCCGCGTGCTGGATGGCTGGCTGGCCGGGGCGGCCGCCCGCGGCGCGCTGCCGCTGCTGTTCATCCACGGCTTTGCCAACAGTTTCAGCGACGCGATGCAGCGTGCCGCGCAGATCGAGGAGTTCTACGCCGACGCGAAGCTGGACCTGGCGATCCTCGCCTTCTCCTGGCCCTCCGACGGGCAGGTGATCGACCTGTCGCGGCTGGAGGAGGAAGCCGGGGTGGCGACGCAGTACCTGGACGACCAGAGGGACGCGACCGCCGCCGGCCCGGCGGTGGCCCGCCTGCTGCGGGAGGTGTGGCGCGCCCGGCAGCGGGCCGGCGCGCCGCGCCTGGCGCTGCTGGCGCACAGCATGGGCAACCACGCCCTGGCCAGCGGCCTGGCGGCGATGAACAACGGGCTGCTGACGCGCGAGCTCGGCGGGCTGTTCGCCCAGGCGCTGCTGGTGGCCGCCGATGTCGAGAGCACCTGCTTCGAGCCGGGCCAGCCGATGCGCCTGCTGCCGCAACTGGCGGAGCGCGTCTGCGTGCTGACCAGCCAGGACACCACGCTGTCGAAGCTCAGCAAGATCGCCAATGGCAATCGCCGTCTCGGCCATTACGGCCCGGCCTCGCTGGCTGGGCTGCCGGAGGCGGTGCAGGTGGTGGATTGCTTCGCCGGGCTCGACTGGGGCAGCCGCGACCGGATCCTGGCCAAGGGCGGCACGGAATGGGACGTGGTGCAGCACCAATGGTACCGCAATGATGTGAAGGCCCGCGCCGCCATCGCCGCGCTGCTGTCCGGCGCCGCGCCGCCCTTCACCGCGCTGGAAGCCGCCCTGCAGACCGAGGCGGAACGCAGCCGCCACGCCCTCCTGGCCTGAGGGCGGCGGCGGGGCTCAATCCCCGACGCTGAGCTTGGCGCGGTTTTCCGGCGTCTGATCCGCCATCTCCGCCGGGTCTTCCGGCAGCACGCGCCAGACGCCGCCCGAGAGGGTCTCGCTGGGGCGGAAGCGGGATTTGTAGGTCATCTTGGCGCTCTGCGGCACCCAGTAGCCCAGATACACATAGGGCAGGCCCAGGGCGCGGGCGCGGGCGACCAGCCACAGGATGGTGTAGGTGCCCAGGCTGCGCCGCGCCGCCTCCGGCTCGAAGAAGGAATAGACGGCGGAAAGCCCGTCGCTCAGCCAATCCGTCAGGCAGGCGCCGAGCAGCTTGCCGGCGGGGTCGCGGAATTCCACCACCCCCGTGGTGATCGGCGTGTCCTCGACCATGGCGCGATAGTCGTAGAAGCCCATCGCCGCCATGTCGCCATCGCCATGCCGCGCGCCCTGGTAGCGCTGGAAAAGGCTGAACTGCTCGGCACTTGCCCGCGCCGGCAGTTCCGCCGTGGTCAGGTCGGCATTGGCGCGGATCAGCTTGCGCTGCGTGCGGTCCGGCTGGAAGGCATCGGCGACGATGCGGATGGGGATGCAGGCGCGGCAGCCGGGGCAGACCGGGGAATAGGCGATGTTGTGGCTGCGGCGGAATCCGGCGCGGGAGAGCCGGTCGTGCAGCATTTCCGCCTCCGAGCCAGCCAGCTCGGTGACGATCTTCCGCTCCGTCCGGCCGGCCAGATAAGGGCAGGGCAGCGGCGCGGTGGTGTAGAAGAATTGCGGACGGCGTGTGGGGCGATGCAGCATTGGCTTGGGCGTAGTCTCCGCGCTCAGCCGTCGCAAATCAACCACCGCCTGCGCCGCGGCAACCGTATCAGGCGAGCGAGCCGTCATGGTGGTCCGGCCGCGCCGGGATTGACCGGGCCAGCGCGTCCACCCGCAGCACCAGCGTGCCGGAGAACAGGTCGTGCAGCGTGCGCCGCCGGGTGGAGAACAGCGGCGCCAGCAGCGGCAGGCCCCCGGCAGCCCAGGAAAGCGCGTGGAGCACCGTCGCCGTCAGCGCCTGGCCGAGGCTGGGCGGCGCGCCATCCGCCTCCGAACGGACGGTCAGCCCCAGCAGCGCCTGCCCGGGCGTGGCCGATAGGGTGGAGCCGATGCTCAGCGTGCCATAGAGGATCGGCAGCAGCAGCGCCCAGGGCAGCAGCAGCAGCCCGCCCAGCAGGCCAAGCGTCGGCACCGCCGCGAGCGCCGCACCGCCCCAGATCAGCCAGGACAGCACCAGCAGCAGCGCCGCATCCACCACCCAGGCGGCGATGCGGCGCCACAGCACGCCATCGAAAGGGCTTGGGGGGGCGGGCACGGTGCAGGACGCTCCGATTCGGGTTCACGGTGTCAGGCGGATGGCACCCGTCTCGATTTCAGGATGCCGCGTGAGACGAAGAACGCCACCTTCCTGCCATCGTTGCAGCAGGGAGGCGAAATTATCCGACAGCGGATGGCCGGATTGCCCGGTGGCGATGATGGCCAGCGTGCCGTCCGGATCCGCCAGGTCGAACACCGCCCGCAGCCCGGCGCCGTGCTGGTGCAGGAAGGGGTTGGTGCCGCTGCCGCGCATCCCGCCGCGGGAGATCGTCTCGCCATCGCCACCGGTTGCCGCCTCCAGCCGCGTGGCCGCGCCCAGCAGGGGCACGAAGCGCAGCAGCGGGTGCTCGAAGCGCGCGACATGGGCGGCGCCCCAGCGCCAGGCGGCGGGGTCATTGCCATGGGCGGCGGCCAATTCCGCCGCCGCCTCGCCCAGCGCGCGGGTGAGCAGCGGCCCGCAGCCCTCCGCCCCGCACCAGGCCGCGCCGCGGGCGGGATCCAGCAGCAGGCGGGCGAGGAATTCCGGCCCGGCGCCCGTGCCCTCCGGCGCCCCGCCCGCCCGCAGGGCCAGCGCCTCGAAGTGGTGCAGCCAGGCGTGGTGGATCAGCGGCTGCGGCGCCTCGGCGCGCATCGTGCCGTCCCAGTCGCGCAGCAGCGCATGGGCCTGTGCCGGCAGGCCCGCCGGCGGCACAACCTGCCGCAGCACGGGCAGGATCTCGGCGGCCAGCAGGGAAAGCACATCGTTCTGCATGGCGGCGAAGCCGGCGGCGTCGTGCTGCGGACGGGCGGCCAGCAGCGCCTGGATGCGCCGCAGGCGCCAATCCCCATACCAGTCCCGGCCGAGGAACACCGGATGGCCGGGCGGCGCCGGGCGGGCATTGGCGTTGACGATCTGGCCCGATTCCGGGTCCTCGACATGCGGCATGGCGTCGAAGGGCACGAAGCCGGTCCAGTCCGCGCTGCCATCCCAGCCGCGGCCCGGCAGGCTGCCATCGCCACCGGCCCGGACCGGGGTGCGGCCGACCAGGTATTGCGCGATGCGCCCGGCGGCATCCGCCACCAGCAGGGTCTGCGGCGGGGCGGAGAAGGTGGCCGCCGCCGCCCGCGCCTCTGCCACCGAGGTGGCGCGGTTCAGCGCCAGCAGCGCTGTGGCCGTGGTGTCCCCCGGCGCCAGGTTGGCCATGGCGACGGCGAAGACATGCTCCGCGCTTTCCGCCAGCCTCGGCTCCAGGCCGGAGACGACGGGGCCGTGCCGCGTCTCCCGCACAAGCAGGCGCTCCGGCGCCTCCTGCCCGCGCACGGCGATGACCTCCTCCCGCACCGTGAAGGGGCGGGGGCCGTCCGGCGTCTCGTAGTGGTCGGGGCCGGCGAGGCGTTCCAGGAACAGGTCCTGGGTGTCGGAATGGGTGGTGGTGAAGCCCCAGGCGAGCGACTGGTTGCGGCCGATGACGATGGCCGGCACGCCGGGCGCGGTGGCGCCGGCGCGGAAGGCGCCATCCGGCAGGTCGATTCGCGCCAGGTACCACAGGACGGGGGCGTTGAAGCCGAGATGCGGGTCGCTGGCCAGCAGCGCCGCGCCGCTGGCGCTGCGCCGTGGCGCCACCACCCAGGCGTTCGAGGCGGAGGCCGGCAGCGGCGCATCCTCTCCGAACACCGGCACCTGCCGCAGCAGGCCGGCGAGATCGAGGCCGGGCGGCAGGGCCGCCGCGAGGTCCGGGCGGCCCGGGCTGGCATCGCGCGGCCACAGATCCTCCACCTTCTCCGCCGGCAGTGCCGCGTCCAGCGCCGCACGCTCCAGCTCCCGCCGCCAGTTGCCGGACAGCCAGAGGCCCATGACCTTGCCCCAGAGCAGCGAATGCTCCGGCTTCCAGGGCTCCGGCTCCCCCAGCACCAGGAATTCCGGCGCGGCCAGGCGCCCGCGCACCGCCAGCAGCGCGTTCACCCCTTCCGCATAGGCATCCAGCAGGTCGCGCGTCGTTGCATCCAGCGCCGCGAGGTCCGCCTCGGCGCGCGGCAGCAGGCCGAGGGTGCGGGAGAATCGGTCCAGCCGCAGCGCGGCGGGGCCGGCCAGTTCCGCCAGGCGGCCGGCGGCGCCGCGGCGCATCACCTCCATCTGGAACATGCGGTCCCGCGCATGCAGCCAGCCCATGGCAACCGCGGCGTCGCGCTCATTCGCCGCGCGGATGCGGGGGATGCCCTGGCCGTCCAGCGTGATGGCGACGGGCGCAGACAGGGTCGGGATCGCCAGCTCCTCCCGCGCATCGGGCAGGGAGGTGAAGACGAGGGCCATGGCGAAGGCCGCGGCGAAGCCGGCCAGGATGAAGGCCAGCAGCAGCAGCCGGCCGAGGAGGCGGAGGAGAAAGCGCATGGGGCGCCAGATGGACCCGATGGGCCAGGAAGGGAAGCGGTACGGGATGCGGGCCGCAACGACCGCGGCGCGCGCGCCGCGCCACGCTGCCGCTTGACCCAGGCCGGCCGGCGCCGGACACCTGGACTCCACGCCCGCGGAGAGCTCCATGTTCCTGGCGACCCCCGACCGGATTCCCGAACTCCTGGCCACGGTGGAGGCCCGCTTCCCGGCCTTCGACGCCTTCCTTGCGGCGCATTGGCAGCAGGTCGCGGAAGATGGGGAGGAGGGCGCCTATCGCCGCCCTGGCGCCTTCGGCGCCGCCTATGCCGGCTATTTCGTCAGCCCACGGGTGCGACTAACGGCGGAGGATATCGCCGATCTGCGGGCGAAGGCGGGGGCGCTGGGTGCGGCCGGCATGCCGGAGCCGGATGCCGGGCGACTGCTCTATCTTCTCCAGGTGCTGCTGGCGCGAATGGCGAACCTGTCGAATCGCGCGGTGCACCAGCGCCTGAACGTGATCTCGCTGGGGCAGGACTGCCTGCCGCGGAACCTGGCCGCCAAATGGGGGCTGAAGCCCGGCCGGCGCCTGGGCGAGCCGTCCATGCCGTTCGACCTTGCCGTGCATCCCCGCTTCGCGGCGCTGTCCGCCATGGCCGATGGCTTCGCGGACTACCTGGACCCGGCGCAGCTGCGCTTCGGGCCGCAGCGGGGGCACAGCTTCCACGCGCGATACCACATCCAGTGGAACCACGAGATCGGGCCGGACTGGGCGGAGGGCGAATTCGCCCGGCTTCAGGCCCTGTACCGCCGGCGGATCGCGGCGCTGGAATCGGCCCTGTCCGATGGCCGCGGCGCCCTGCTGCTGCTGCACTGGTCCAGCCCCTTCGGCGTCGCCGAGATGGAGGGCATTCGCCAGCGGCTGGAGCGCTGCCTGCCACGGATCGCCAACCGCTGCCTGCTGCTGGTGCTGGTCAGCGGCGCCTGGACCGGCGGGACGGGAGGGGCGGAGGCGCTGCCCGACGGCGGCCTGCCGCTGCTGGTCCGGCATCGCCCGATGCCGCCCCCGCCCTATGTCTGGCACGAGGCGGCGTGGTCCACCCGCGCGGAGGGCCTGGCCTTCGAGGCCGCGATGGCCGACAGCGTGATCGAGGCGGCGACGCGCCTCGACCCGGCCTGCGCCAGCCTGACGGTGTAGCCGCAGCGCACGGTGCCGGTCTGTCGCGGGCCTGGCGGCCAGATGGTGCAGCGGCCGGGACGGGGGCCGGACCGCCCGTCATCAGGTGCCCCCGTGGCGGCGCGGGTTGCCGACGCCTGCGTCGGCGCACCCGTGCGCGCCGGCGGCACGAGGCCGCCGCCGTGGCCGAGGCCCGACGAGATCGGCCAGGTGCCGGCGCCGGCCGTCAGTCCATGTTCACCATGATGGTCTTCTTGTGCGTGAAATGCTCCAGCATCGCCTCCAGCGAGGCTTCCTTGCCGAGGCCGGAGGATTTCACGCCGCCATAGCTGAGGTTGGCCTGCACCACGAGGTTCTGGTTGATCTGCACCAGCCCGGCCTCCAGCCGGTGCGCCAGGTCCAGCCCGACCTTCAGGTTGTTGGTCCAGAGCGAAGCCGCCAGGCCGTAGTCGCTGTCATTCGCCTCCGCCAGCACGGCCTCCGCATCGTCGAAGGGCTGGATCACGGTGACGGGCCCGAAGATCTCCTCCCGCACCAGGCGGCTGGAGGCATCGAGGCCGGTGAAGATCACGGGGCGGATGAACAGACCCTTCTTCAAGGCCGGGTCGGACGGCATGGCGGAGCAGACATGGGCGGTGGCGCCGGGCGTGGCCGTGCCTTCGTCGATGAAGGCCTGCACCTTCTCGAACTGGCCCTGGCTGATGATGGTGCCGATATCGGTCTTCTCGTCCAGCGGGTCGCCCATCACCATGGCGTCCACCGCCTGCTTCATCTCGGCCACGAAGCGCTCGAAGATCGGGCGCTCGACATAGATGCGGCTGGCGGCGGTGCAGGACTGGCCCTGGCGGGTGAAGCGCATGGAGGTCAGCGCGCCGGAGACGGTCTTGGCGAAGTCGCAATCGGCGAAGACGATCATCGGCGACTTGCCGCCGAGTTCCAGCGTGACGGGGATCAGCTTCTCCGCCGCGGCGCGGTAGACGATCTTCCCGGTCTCCACCGAACCCGTGAAGGTCACCTTCTTCACAAGCGGGTGCGCGACCAGCGGCGCGCCGCATTCCGGGCCCTGGCCGGAGACCATGTTGAACACGCCCGGCGGCAGGATGCGGTTCAGGATCTCGCAGATGCGCAGCACCGCCAGCGGCGCTTCCTCGGCGGACTTCACCACCACGGCATTGCCGGCCACCAGGGCAGGCGCGACCTTCAGCGCCATCAGCAGCATCGGCACGTTCCAGGGGATGATGGCGCCGACCACGCCCAGCGGTTCACGCACCGTCACGGACAGCACGTTGGGGGCGAAGGGCACGGATTCGCCCTTCAGCTCGCCGCCCAGCCCGCCGAAGAACTCGAACACATCGGCCACCACCCCGGCCTCGACGCGGCTTTCGGTGCGCAGCGCCTTGCCGGTCTCCAGCGCGATCAGCAGCCCGAGTTCATCGACATGGGCGCGGATGGCGGCGGCGCAGGCATGCACAAGGGCGCCACGCTTGCGCGCCGGCACCTTGGCCCAGGCTTTCTGCGCCCGGGCGGCGGATTGCACGGCGGCATCGACATCCGCCGCATCGCCTTCCGCCGCTTCCGCCACCTGCTCGCCGGTCGCCGGGTTCACCACGGGGAAGGTCTTGCCGGAGCGGGCAGGCACCAGGCGCCCTTCGATCAGATGCACGCCGGACAGCGCGCGAGCCAGCGCGAAGGGGTCGGTGGTCGGCGCCTCGGGGGTCTTGTGGGGCAGGTCGAGCATGGGTTTCCTCCCGCAGGATCACGGCACTATAAGCGGCGGCCGCCGGATGCGCCGGCCGGTCGCCGCAAGATGCGGCCGGCGGCCGCCGCCGGCAATGCCGGGGTAACCCCCCGGGTCGCAGGTTTCCGGGCCGCAGATGAGGGGAGAGGCTGCATTGTCCATCGAGAAGGCGCCGAGCGGGCCGCTGCGCGGCCTCAGGGTCCTGGACCTCACCCGGGTCCTGGCTGGTCCCACCTGCACGCAGATGCTGGGCGACCTGGGCGCCGAGGTCATCAAGATCGAGAAGCCGGGCGCGGGTGATGACACCCGCGGCTTCGCGCCGCCGGTCTGGCCGGAAACCGAAGAGAGCGCCTATTTCCTGGGCGTCAACCGCAACAAGAAGTCGCTGACGCTGGATATCGCCAAGCCGGAAGGCCAGGCCATCATCCACCAGCTGCTGGATGGCTGCGACATCCTGGTGGAGAATTTCAAGGTCGGCGCCCTGGCCAAGTACGGGCTGGGCTTCGAGCAGCTGACCCAGAAATTCCCGGGCCTGATCTACTGCTCCATCACCGGCTTCGGCCAGACCGGCCCCTATGCGCCCCGCCCGGGCTACGATTCGCTGATCCAGGCGATGGGTGGCGTGATGTCCCTGACCGGGGAGCCGGACGGGCTGCCGCAGAAGGTGGGCGTACCGGTGGCCGACCTGTTTGCCGGCCTCTATGGCTGCATCGGCATCCTGGCGGCGCTGCGCCACCGGGAACGCACCGGCCAGGGCCAGCAGGTGGATATCGGCATGCTGGACACCAGCGTGGCCTGGCTGGCCAACCAGGGGATGAACTACCTGGCGACGAAGGAAAACCCGCCGCGGCTGGGCAACCAGCACCCGAACATCGTACCCTACCAGGTGTTCCCGACGCGGGATGGGCATATCGTGCTCTCGGTCGGCAATGATCCCACCTTCGCCCGTTTCTGCGAGGTGACGGGCCAGCAGGCGCTGCTTTCGGATGAACGCTTCGCCACCAATGCGGCGCGGGTGGCGAACCGCCAGTTCGTGACGGAGACGCTGACCCCGGTGATGCAGAGCCGCAGCACGGATGAATGGGTGCTGGCGCTGGAAGCCGCCAAGATCGGCTGCGGCCCGATCAACACGCTGGAGAAGGTGTTCGCGGACCCGCATGTGCAGGCCCGCAAGGTGGTGGTGGAGATGCCGCACGCCTCCGGCGCCACGGTGGAGGTCATCGCCAACCCGGTGCGGCTCTCCGCCACCCCGGCCGATTACCGCGTGCCGCCGCCGCAGCTCGGCCAGCATTCCGAGGAGGTGCTGGCGGGCCTGCTTGGCCTGACCGAGGCGCAGATCGCAGCGCTGCGGGAGAAGGGGGTCGTCTGACATGCGCCGGGGCGGGCTGCGCTATCTGCTGGGTGCGGCCTTCCACCGGCTGGCGTGGACGGAATGGGGGCCGCCCGAGGGCGCCGCCGTGGTCTGCGTGCATGGGCTGACCCGCAACGGCCGGGATTTCGACGTGCTGGCGGCGGCGCTGGCCGGGCAGGGGCGCCGCGTGCTGTGCCCGGACCTGCCCGGGCGCGGCGATTCGGCCTGGCTGCCGGACCCGATGGCCTATGCGCCGCCCGCCTATGTGGTGGCGCTGGGGCACCTGCTGGCGCGGCTGGACGGGCCGGTGGACTGGGTGGGCACCTCGCTGGGCGGGATCTGCGGCATGCTGCTGGCGGCGGCCCCGGGCAGTCCGATCCGGCGGCTGGTGCTGAACGACATCGGCAGCCATGTGCCGGAAGCCGCCACCGTGCGCATCGCCGCCTATGCGCGCCAGGGCCACCGCTTCGAGGATCTGGCCGGGCTGGAGGCGCATCTGCGCCAGGTCCATGCCGGCTTCGGCCCGCTGGAGGATGCGGCCTGGCGCCACATGGCGGAAACCAGCGCGCGGCGCCTGCCGGATGGTGGCATCGCCCCGCACCACGACCCGGCCATCGCCGTGCCCCTCGCCCGGGCCAGGGCCGCGCCGATCGAGCTGGGCGCGGTGTGGGACCGGGTGGTGGCGCCAACGCTGATCCTGCGCGGGGCGGAAAGCGACGTGCTGGAGGCCGCGACGGCCGCGGCGATGGCGGCGCGCCCCGGCGTGGCGCTGCGCGAATTCGCCGGCGTCGGCCATGCGCCCGCGCTGCGTGCGGCGGATCAGGTTGCGGCGGTGGCGGATTTCCTGGCAGCCTGAGGGAGCCAGAAAGAACCGCGTCTCTGCCTTCATGCCCGTTCAAATCCGCGGGCCTTCTCCGACGACGACCTGGAAATGCTCTAGCCGAGCTGGCGCATCACCCGGCCGGCAGGGCGGGCGGAATCCAGCCGCATCAGGCGCATGCGCAGCGCAATCGCCTGCCAGCGTGAAAGCGCGCCGGGCGGCGGGTCCGGCAGGGCGGGCAGGCGGGCGGAACCATCGGCGCCCAGCGCCGCCAGGCGGGCCTGCCGCGCCAGGTGCAGACGCCACCAGGCCAGGACCTTCCCCTCCGCGTCGCGGGCATGGGCATAGGCCAGCCGCGCTTCCACCTCCGCGCGCTGGGCGCGGATGTCGGAGAGGGCGACGCTGCTCATGCTTCCCGATCCCGCATTGCAGCAATCTACCGCCCGCGGCCCCTCCGGTTCAAGCAAAGCCTGCGCGGGTGCCCCTCAGCCCGCCCGCAGCTTCCGCGCGGCATCGACCGCGAAATAGCTCAGCACCCCATCGGCGCCGGCGCGCTTGAAGCCCAGCAGGCTCTCCATCATCGCCCGCTCATGGTCCAGCCAGCCATTCCGGACGGCCGCCATGATCATCGCGTACTCGCCGCTCACCTGGTAGGCGAAGGTCGGCACCGCGAAGCGGTCCTTCACGCGGCGGACGATGTCCAGATAGGGCATGCCCGGCTTGACCATCACCATGTCCGCACCCTCCGCCAAATCCAGCGCCACTTCGCGCAGGGCTTCGTCCGTGTTGGCGGGGTCCATCTGGTAGGTCTTCTTGTCGCCGCCCTTCAGCGACGCGCCGGAGCCCACCGCATCACGGAACGGGCCGTAGAAGGCGGAGGCGTATTTGGCGGCGTAGGACATGATCCGCGTGTGGATCAGCCCCTTCGCATCCAGGGCCGTGCGGATGGCGCCGATGCGGCCATCCATCATGTCCGACGGCGCGATGATGTCGATGCCGGCCTCGGCCTGGATCACCGCCTGGATGGCGAGGATCTCCACCGTCTCGTCATTGGCGACATACATGCCGCCCGGGCCGGGGCGCAGCACGCCATCATGGCCGTGGTCGGTATAGGGGTCGAGCGCCACGTCGCCGACCAGGCCGAGGTCCGGGAATTCCCGCTTCAGCAGCCGGGCGGCGCTGCACATCAGGTTCTCCGGATTCTTCGCCTCGTTCCCCTCGGCATCCTTCTTCGCGGGGTCGGTGGCGGGAAACAGGGCGATGGCGGGGATGCCGAGTTCCGCCGCCGGCGCCACATGCGCCGCCAACCGGTCCAGCGTCACCCGCCTGACGCCGGGCATGGACGCCACCTCGGTTTCCGTGCCGGTCCCCTCGATGACGAAGATCGGCCAGATCAGGTCATCGACGGACAGCTTGTTCTCCGCGACCATCCGCCGGGTGAAGGCATCCACCCGGTTGCGACGCGGGCGCTGGGCCGGATAGCCGCTCATGCCGCGGCGGCCGCCAGCGCCTGGTCCAGGTCGGCGATGATGTCGTCGATATGCTCGATGCCGATGGACAGACGCACATAGCCGGGGCTGACGCCGGAGGCCGCCTGCTCCTCCGCCGAGAGCTGGCTGTGGGTGGTGGTGGCCGGGTGGATCGCCAGGCTGCGAGCGTCCCCGATATTCGCGACGTGGTAGAACATCGTCAGCGCCTCGATGAACCTGCGCCCGGCCTCGGCGCCCGCCTTCAGCTCGAAGCCCATCAGGCTGCCATAGCCGCCCTTCAGCGCGGCATCGGCGCGGCGCTTCGATTCGCCGGTCATCAGGCTGGGATGCGTCACGCTGGCCACCGCCGGGTGGCCGGCGAGGAAGGCCGCGACCTTGATGGCGTTGGCGCAGTGGCGCTCCATCCGCAGGGGCAGCGTCTCCAGCCCCTGGAGGGTCAGGAAGGCGTTCATCGGCGCCATCGGCGCGCCCAGGTCGCGCAGCAGGATCACCCGCATGCGGATGATGTAGGCAATCGGGCCCAGCGGCTTCACGGCCTGGGTCCAGACGGCGCCGTGGTAGCTGGCATCGGGCTTGTTCAGGGTGGGGAAGCGGGCGGCATTGGCCTCCCAGTCGAAATTGCCGCCATCCACCACCACGCCGCCGATGCTGGTGCCGTGGCCGCCGATCCACTTGGTGGTGGAATGCATGACGATGGCCGCGCCCAGCGCCAGCGGCTTGCACAGGATGGGGGCGGCCGTGTTGTCCATGATCAGCGGCACGCCGAGCTTGCGGCCCAGCGCCGCCACCTCCGCGATCGGGAAGACCTGCAGCTTCGGATTGGGCAGGGTTTCCGCATACCAGCAGCGGGTGCGGTCATCGGTGGCGTCGGCGAAGGCCTGCGGGTTGGCCGGGTCCACGAAGCGGACCTCGATGCCGAAGGATTTCAGCGTGTTGGCGAACAGGTTCCAGGTGCCGCCATAGAGGTCGGTGGAGGAAACGATGTTGTCCCCCGCCTCGCAGAGGTTCAGCACGCAGAAGGTGGTCGCCGCCTGGCCGGAGCCCAGCGCCAGCCCCGCCACGCCGCCTTCCAGCGCCGCCACGCGCTTTTCCAGCACGTCCACGGTGGGGTTCATGATGCGGGTGTAGATGTTGCCCATCTCCGCCAGGCCGAACAGGCGCTGGGCGTGGCCGGTATCCTGGAACTGGAAGCTGGTGGTCTGGTGGATCGGCACCGCCACCGAACCCGTCGTGGGGTCGGCGCGCCAGCCGGCGTGCAGGGCGATGGTTTCCGGATTTGCCGACGACGCCATGATCTGGTTCTCCTGTCCCGGCCGCATCCGTTCCACGTCCGGGGGGGCGGAGGCAAGGCGGGGCTTGGGCTGCTGCGCCGGCGCCGGGCAGGGGATGCGGCGTCTCCCGCCCCAGGGCAGGCGGGAAAGATCCTGCCATGGGCCCGCGCCGCGTCCAGTCCAGGCCGCGCGGCGGCGGCGGCGGCGCAGGTCTGGGATGCGCCACAACCCCTGGCGGCAGTGGTTCCGGGCGGACACATGGCATGGTAACAGCCTTGGCATGATCCCTGCCGAAACCCCCATCGCCCTCGGCGCCGACCATGCCGGCATCGGCCTGAAGGCCACGCTGCGCGCGGCGCTCGAAGCCGCCGGCCATCCCGTGCAGGATTTCGGAACGCATGGGCCGGAAAGCGTCGACTACCCGGATTTCGCCGCCGCCGTCTGCGCCGCGGTGGCCGAAGGCACGGTGCGGTTTGGCGTCCTGGTCTGCGGCACCGGCATCGGCATCTCCATCGCCGCCAACCGCCACCCCGACATCCGCTGCGCCCTGGTGCATGACGCCACCGGCGCGCGCCTGACGCGGCAGCACAATGATGCCAATGTGCTGGCCCTCGGCGCCCGGATGATCGGCGCGGAGGTGGCGCTGGACGCCTTGAACGTCTTCCTCACCACCCCCTATGAGGGCGGCCGGCACGACCGGCGAGTCCTGAAGCTCAGCCCCGGATGGAGCCCGTCCCGATGAACGAGACCACGCCGGCGGTGACCCCCGCCCGATTCTTCCAGGCCCCCGTGGCCGAGACCGACCCGGCCATCGCCGCCACCCTGCATGAGGAGCTGGTGCGCCAGCAGGATGGCATCGAGCTGATCGCCAGCGAGAACATCGTCTCCCGCGCCGTTCTGGAGGCGCAGGGCTCGGTGCTGACCAACAAGTATGCGGAAGGCTACCCCGGCCGCCGCTACTATGGCGGCTGCGAGGTGGTCGATGTGGCGGAGACCCTGGCGATCGAGCGCGCGAAGCAGTTGTTCGGCTGCGGCTTCGCCAATGTGCAGCCGCATAGCGGGGCGCAGGCCAACCAGGCGGTGTTCTTCGCGCTGATGCAGCCGGGCGACACCTTCATGGGCCTGGATCTGGCCGCCGGCGGCCACCTGACCCACGGTGCCCCCGCCAACCAATCGGGAAAGTGGTTCAAGGTGGCGCCCTATACGGTGCGGCGCGAGGACCAGCTGATCGACATGGAGGAAGTGGCCCGCATCGCGCGGGAGACGAAGCCCAAGGTCATCATCGGCGGCGGGTCCGCCTATGCCCGCACCTGGGACTTTGCCCGCTTCCGCCAGATTGCGGACGAGGTCGGCGCCTTCTTCATGGTGGACATGGCGCATTTCGCCGGGCTGGTCGCCGGCGGCGCGCATCCTTCGCCCTTTCCCCATGCGCATGTGGTCACCACCACCACCCACAAGACCCTGCGCGGCCCCCGCGGCGGCATGATCCTGACGAATGACGAGGCGCTGGCGAAGAAGTTCAACAGCGCCGTCTTCCCCGGCCTGCAGGGCGGCCCGCTGATGCATGTGATCGCCGCCAAGGCGGTGGCGTTCGGGGAGGCGCTGCGCCCCGAATTCCGCAGCTATGCCCGCCAGGTGGTGGCCAATGCCCAGGCGCTGGCGGCGGAGTTGAAGCGCCAGGGGCTCGACCTCGTCACCGACGGCACGGACAACCACCTGGTGCTGGTGGATCTGCGGCCGAAGAAGCTGACCGGCAAGGCGGCGGAGGGTGCGCTGAACCGCGCCCACCTGACCTGCAACAAGAACGGCATCCCCTTCGACCCGGAGAAGCCGATGGTGACCTCCGGCGTCCGACTCGGCAGCCCGGCGGCCACCACCCGCGGTTTTTCTGAGATCGAGTTCACCGAGATCGGCAAGATGATCGGCGACGTGCTCGACGGGCTGGCGCAGGCCAACAGCCCGGAGGCCAACGAGGCGGTCGAGGGCGCCGTGAAGGCCCGCGTGCTGGAGCTTTGCCGCCGCTTCCCGATCTACTGAGGGCAAGGTGAAAACCACCCACGCTGGCGGCCCGCGCACTTCGGCGGGCCGCGCGTCCGGACGGACGCCACGCCCGGGCCATCAGCTTGAGCTGCCGCAGCCGTGCAGGGCGCGAAGGCAAGCGCGCGCCCGTCACGCCCATGGCGTGCCTCCGGCGCGGCTGAGGGCATAGATCCATGCGCTGTCCCTTCTGCGGGCACGAGGACACGCAGGTGAAGGACAGCCGTCCGGCGGAGGATGGCGGCGCGATCCGGCGCCGGCGGTCCTGCCCGGCCTGCGGCAACCGCTTCACGACCTTCGAGCGCGTGCAGCTGCGAGAGCTGGTGGTGATCAAGACCGATGGCCGCCGCGTGCCCTTCGACCGCGACAAGCTGGCGCGGTCCGTCCGCGTGGCGCTGCGCAAGCGCCCCTTCGACGACGAGCGGATCGAGCGCATCGTCACCGGCATCCAGCGCCGCCTGGAAGTGGAGGCGGACAGCGAAGTGCCCTCCCGCCGCATCGGCGAGGTGGTGATGGAAACGCTGCGCGACGTGGACGAGGTGGCCTATGTCCGCTTCGCCAGCGTCTACCGCAACTTCCGGGAAGCCAAGGATTTCCGGCAGTTCCTGGGGCAGATCGACGGATCTTGACCGTGGAAGACGCGGCGCACATGCGGGCCGCCCTGGCGCTTGCCGGGCGCGGCCTGGGCAATACCTGGCCCAACCCGGCGGTCGGCTGCGTCATCGTCGCGGCGGATGGCGCCGTGGTCGGGCGCGGCTGGACCCAGCCCGGCGGCCGCCCGCATGCGGAGACGGAGGCGCTGCGCCGCGCCGGCCATGCCGCCCGTGGCGCCACCGCCTATGTCACGCTGGAGCCCTGCTGCCATTGGGGCCGCACCCCACCCTGCACCGATGCAATGATCGCCGCCGGCGTCGCCCGGGTGGTGGTGGCGATGCGCGACCCGGATCCGCGCGTCGATGGCGAAGGTTTTTCCCGGCTGCGCGCGGCCGGCATCGCGGTGGAGGAGGGGCTGCTGGCGGCGGATGCGGCGGCGCTGAATGCCGGCTTCCTCAAGCGGCTGCGCCAGGGCCTGCCGCTGGTGACGCTGAAGCTCGCCACCACGCTGGATGGCCGCATCGCCACCGCCTCCAAGCAGAGCCGCTGGATCACCGGGCCGGAGGCGCGCCGCGCCGCGCATGGGCTGCGCGCCCGGCACGACGCCATCCTGGTGGGCAGCGGCACGGTGCTGGATGACGACCCGGACCTGACCTGCCGCCTGCCCGGCGGCGTGCCGATCCCGGCGCCGCGCGTGGTGGCCGATGCCCGGCTGCGCATCCCGCCCTCCGCGCGCCTGGTGCGCACGGCGCGGCAGGTGCCGACGCTGGTCGCCACCCTGGCCGGCCATCCGGATTCCGCGCTCGCCCCGCTGCGAGAGGCCGGGGTGGAGGTGCTGGAGATGCCGGCGGGCCCCGAGGGCCTGGCCATGCGCGGCATCCTGTTGGCGCTGGCCGCGCGCGGCATCACCCGGGTCCTGGCCGAAGGCGGGTCCGGCATCGCAGCCTCGCTGTTGCGGGAAGGGCTGGTGGACCGGCTGGCCTGGTTCCACGCGCCGATGGTGATCGGCGGGGACGGCGTTCCCGCCGCCTATGCCCTGGATCCGTCGGGCCCATTGTCTGAACTCGCCGAGGCGCCCAAGTTCCGCCGCGTGGCGCACCGCACCATCGGCGCGGATATCCTGACCGAGTTCGAGCGCGAGGCTGGCTGAATGTTCACCGGGATCATCACCGCCCAGGGGGAGGTGTCCGCCCTCGTGCCGATGGGGGAGGGGCAGGACATGCGCCTGACCGTCGCCGTGCCGGAAGGCTGGCTGGAGGGTGCGGTGCTCGGCGCCTCCATCGCCTGTTCCGGCTGCTGCCTGACGGCGGTGGCGCTGGAGCCCGCGGCCTTCACCGTCGAGGCCTCGGCCGAGACGCTGGCGAAGACGACGCTGGGCGGCTGGCAGGTGGGCCGCCGGATCAACCTGGAACGGCCGCTGCGCATGGGCGACGAGCTGGGCGGGCATGTCGTGTCCGGCCATGTGGACGGGCTGGGGGAGGTGCTGTCCGCCACGCCGGAGAACGGCTCCACCCGCTGGCGTTTCCGCGTGCCCGCCGCCATCGCCCGCTTCATCGCGCCGAAGGGCTCGGTCGCCATCGACGGCGTCTCCCTCACCGTGAACGAGGTGGAGGGGCACGAATTCGGCGTGAACATCATCCCGCACACCACGGAAGTGACCGGCTTCGCCACGCTGCGGCCGGGCGATGCCGTCAACATCGAGATCGACATGCTGGCCCGCTACGTGGCGCGGCTGCGGGAATTCAACGCATGAGCACCGTGACCACGCAGACCACCAACTTCCACGACTTCCTCAGCCCCACCGAGGAATTGCTGGAGGAAGCCCGCCGCGGCCGCATGTTCATCCTGGTGGATGACGAGGACCGGGAGAATGAGGGTGACCTGGTGATCCCGGCGCAGTTCGCCACGCCGGACGCCATCAACTTCATGGCCAAGCACGCCCGCGGGCTGATCTGCCTGGCGCTGGCCCGGCACCGGGTGGAACAGCTCGGCCTGCCGCTGATGGCGCAGTCCAACGGCACCCGCCACGCCACCGCCTTCACCGTCTCCATCGAGGCGCGGGACGGCGTGACCACCGGCATCTCCGCCGCCGACCGGGCGCGCACCGTGGCGGTGGCGATCAACCCGGAGCTGGGGCGGGAGCATATCGTCACCCCCGGCCATGTCTTCCCGCTGGTGGCGCGCGATGGCGGCACGCTGGTGCGCGCCGGGCATACCGAGGCGGCGGTGGATTTCTCCCGCCTCGCCGGGCTGAACCCCTCGGGCGTGATCTGCGAGATCATGAACGACGATGGCTCCATGGCGCGGATGCCGGACCTCGTCGCCTTCGCCCAGCATCATGGGCTGAAGCTCGGCACCATCGCCGACCTGATCGCGCATCGCCGGCGGACGGAACGCCTGGTGCGGCGGGTGGAGGAAGGCCAGGTGGAGGCCATCGGCGGCACCTGGCGGGTGATCGTCTATGCCTCCACCCTGGACCAGGGCGAGCATCTGGCGCTGGTGAAGGGCGACCTTTCCACCCCGGCGCCGGCGCTGGTGCGGATGCATGCCTCCTCCCTGCTGCGGGATCTGGTGGCGGGGCGGGCGGAACAGGGGCTGCACGCGGCGATGCGGGCGATTTCCGCCGCCGGGCGCGGCGCGGTGGTGCTGCTGCGCGACTGGCGGCCGGACGGGCTTTCGCAGCAGGTGCGCGCCGGGCGCAACCGGCGGGTGGCCAGCACGGAGATCCGCGACTATGGCATCGGCGCGCAGATCCTGGCCGATCTGGGGTTGCGCGACATCATCCGCCTGTCCGACAACCCGCGCCCCGTGGTCGGGCTGGAAGGCTACGGCCTGAACGTGGTCGAGACGCGACCGATTCCGAAGGACAACACGTGAGTACGAAAGACGCGCCGCAACGCGCCGCAACCGCCATTGCCGGGGCGCCGCCCCGGGTGCTGGTGATCCAGGCGCCCTATTATGCGGATGTGGTGGGCGGCATGCTGCACGGCGCCCGGCAGGTGCTGGAAGCCGCCGGCGGGACGGCGGATGTGGTGGATGTGGCCGGCGCCTTTGAACTGCCGGCCGCGCTGCGCATGGCCCTGGCCGCCCCGGGCAACTGGGACGGCTACCTTCTGCTGGGCTGCGTGGTGAAGGGCGAGACGGACCATTACGACTTCATCTGCGACGCCGTCTGCCAGGGCGTGATGGCCATCTCCGCCGAAACCGGCGTGCCGCTGGGCTTCGGCCTGCTGACGGTGGCCAATCTGGACCAGGCCATCGCCCGGTCGCGCGATGACGGCCACAACAAGGGCGCGGAGGCGGCGCATGCCGTGCTCGGCCAGCTGGCGCTGAAGCGCCGGTGGGCGCTGTGAGCGGCGGCAAGGGCAAGGGGCCCCGCCCGGCCCCCTCCGGCCGCCCGCGCACCGGTGCGCGCGTCGCCGCCGTGCAGGCCCTGTTCCAGAGCGAGCAGGCCGGCGAGAATCCGGAAACGGTGATCGACCAGTTCGTCCGCCACCGGCTGGGCCCGAACGAGGCCGAGGACAGCTTCGGCGAAGGCCGGGTGCCGGAGGTGGATGCCAAGCTGTTCGCCCGCATCGTCCGCACCGCCGCGGCCCGCATCGAGCAGCTGGACGTGGCGATCGCCGCCGCCCTGGCCAAGGACTGGCCGCTGGAGAAGCTGGACCCGGTGCTGCGCGCCCTGCTGCGCGCCGCGGCCGGGGAGCTTTCGGTGCCGCATGAGCCGCCGGCGCGCGTCGTGATCAACGAGTATCTCGACATCGCCAACGGCTTCTTCGTGGGCGATGAGCCGCGCTTCGCCAATGGCGTGCTGGATGCGCTGGCACGCAGCCTGCGCGCCGACGAATTCGCCGCCGCGCCGCGCGGCTGATGCCATGGCCCTGCCGGCCGAATTCGGGCTGATCGCGCGGCACTTCGCGCCCCTGGCCGGGCCGGGGGCGCTGGCGCTGGAAGATGACGCGGCGCTGCTGGACCCGCCGCCGGGCCGCACCCTGGTGCTGGCCGCCGATGCCATGGTGGCCGGCGTCCACTACCTGCCGGACGACCCGCCGGAGACGCTGGGGCGGAAGCTGTTGCGGGTGAACCTGTCCGACCTCGCCGCCATGGGGGCGGTGCCGCTGGCCTATCTGATGACCACGGCGCTGCCGCGCGGCGTGGCGCAGGACTGGATCGCCGGCTTCGCCGCCGGGCTGGCGGCGGACCAGCGGGAGTTCGGCATCACGCTGCTGGGCGGGGACACGGTGGCCACGCAAGGCCCCGCCTGCCTGTCGCTGACCATCCTTGGCCATGTCGCGCCGGGCGCGGCGCTGCGCCGGGCAGGCGCCCGGCCGGGCGACGAGGTCTGGGTCTCGGGCAGCATCGGCGATGGCGCGCTGGGGCTGCTGGCGCTGACCGGTCGCCTGCCGCCGGATGACCATCTGGCCGGCCGCTACCGCCTGCCGCAGCCCCGCATCGCCCTGGGGCAGTGCCTCGTGGGGCTGGCGCGGGCGGCGATGGATGTCTCGGACGGGCTGGTGCAGGACCTCGGCCACCTGGCGCGCGCCGCGGGCTGCGCAGCGGAGATCGGGGCCGCCGCCGTGCCGCTTTCCGCCCCCGCTCGCGCCGCGCTGGCCGCCGATGCCGACCTGCTGCCGCGCATCCTGACAGGCGGCGACGACTACGAGCTGGTCTTCGCCGCGGCGCCGGCGGATGCGCCCCGCATCCGGGCGGCGGCCGCGGCGGCTGGCGTCGCGGCAACGCGGATCGGTCGCTTCCTGCCCGGCGCGGGGGTCCGCGTGCTGGACGCCGCTGGCAACCCCCTTGCGCTGCCGGCTGGCGGCTGGAGCCACTTCTGATGCCCGATACCAAGGTGCAAGAGACCCTGGGCGGCGCCGAGCGCGCCATGAAGCGTGATGTGCGGCTGCTGTTCTTCTGCCAGGCGCTGATGAACGCCTCGGTGGTCGGCCAGGTCGCGATGGGGGCGCTGGTCGGCTACAGCCTGGCCAGCGACAAGGCGCTGGCCACACTGCCGCTGGCGCTGCAGATGGTGGCGACCATGGCCGCCTCCATCCCCGCCGGCATCATCTTCGCCCGGCTGGGCCGGCGCGTCGGCTTCCTGATGGGGGCGGCGGGCTCCTTCTGCGGCGCGCTGACCTTCGCGCTGGGCATCTGGATGGGGGATTTCTGGGTCTACACGCTGGGCGCGCTGCCCGCCGGCATCGGCTTCGGCATCGCCCAGCACTACCGTTTCGCCGCCGCCGAGGTGGCCTCCCCGGCCTATCGGCCGCGCGCCATCTCGCTGGTCATGGCCGGCGGGGTGCTGGCGGCGATCTTCGGGCCGGAACTGGTGAAGCACAGCAAGGATCTGTTCGCGCCCTTCCTCTTCCTCGGCACCTACCTCGCGCTGGCGGTGCTGCCGATTCTCTGTGCGGTGCTGCTGACCCAGGTGCGCCTGCCGCCGCCGCCGCCGCGGCCGAAGGTGGCGGTGCCGCTGGCGCGCATCCTGCGCCGCCCCGCCTTCCTGGCCGCCGCCGGCACCGCCGCGATGGGCTATGGCGTGATGAACCTGCTGATGACCTCGACCCCGCTGGAGATGATGGCCTGCGGCTTCGGTGTCGGCGCCAGCGCCACGGTGATCCAGGCGCATGCGGTGGCGATGTTCGCGCCTGGCTTCTTCACCGGGCGGCTGATCGCCCGCTTCGGCGCCCGCCAGATCATCACCGCCGGCATCGTGCTGAACGCGCTCTGCGTCGCCGTGGCGGTGGATGGTGAGAGCTTCGGCCATTTCGTTGCCGCGCTGGTGCTGCTGGGGCTGGGCTGGAACTTCATGTTCACCGGCGCCACCACCATGCTGGGCGAATCCCATGCGCCGGAGGAGCGGGTGAAGGCGCAGACGGCGAATGACTTCATCGTCTTCGGCACCGTCGCCTGCACGGCGTTGGGCTCCGGCGCCATCCATGCCGGCGCCGGCTGGGTGCCGCTGAACCTGCTGGTCCTGCCGGCGCTGGCCTTCGCCCTGGGGCTGACCCTGTTCCTGCGCCCGGCGGTCGCGCGCCCCGCCTGATCAGCGGGTGGTGGGGGAGGGCGCGCCGGGGCCGGTATTGGTCTGGCCGCCCACGCCGGGCGCCAGGCGGCCGATATTGCCGAACAGCTGCTGCAGCAGGGTGCGGTCATTGCCCGGGGCCGGGGTGATGCGCTGCACCACCTGCACCGGGCGCGCATCCTCCGGCCCGAAGCGGCGGATGTCCTCCACCGTGCCATTGGCGGTGAAGGTGACGGCGACGACGCGCTGTTCCTCCACCTGCAGCGTCTGTGCCGGGCGCTGCCGGGTGACGCTGCTCATGTAGTACCAGACATTGCTGTCGAAGGTGCCGGTGGCGGAGGGCGAGCCGAGCAGCGTCTCGACATCGGCGCGGGAGCTGACGCCGGGCGTGATCTGCGCCAGTGCCTCCTCCTCCACCGCATGACCGCGCAGCTGGCGCGGGCTTTCGAACAGCCCGGCGCCGGGCACCGAGGGCAGCCAGGAACAGCCGCCGGCGGCGAGCAGGGCGGCGAGCGCCAGCGCCGTGCGGACCGGCGTCGCAGGCGCCCGGGAGATGCGTGTGGGCCGAGGCATGTTGACCGGGTGCATGGGGCGCTCCATGTGCCGGCAATGCCACCCCGGCGGGTTGCGGTCAACGGCCGCGGCCCGGGGCGGCGGGATGGCGAGGGAGGAGTCTTTCGATGGGCCTGCTGGGCCTTCTGGGGCGGCGGCCGCATGAGCGGGCCGGCTTCGCGCTGTATACGGCGGCGGTCTCGGCGTCGCGCCAGCCGGGCTTCTTCGGCGGTCTCGGCGTGCCGGACACGCTGGACGGGCGATTCGATCTGGTCTCGCTGCATGTGGCGCTGCTGATCCGGCGGCTGCGGCGCGATGCCGACCCGGCCGGGCCGAAGCTGGCGCAGGCGGTGTTCGACGCGATGTTCGCCGACATGGACGTGAACCTGCGGGAGATGGGTGTCGGCGATCTGGTGGTGGGCAAGCGCGTGAAGCGCATGTGGGAAGCCTTCCATGGCCGCGCCGCAGCCTACGAATCGGCGCTGGACGCGGCGGATGCCGCCGCGCTGGCCGCCGCGCTGGCGCGCAACATCTGGCGCGGCGAGGCGCCGCCGCCCGGCGCGGCGGAGCGGCTGGCCGGGCTCGCCATCGCGCTTGACCGGACCCTGTCGGCGCAGGATGTGGCCGCGCTGCGCCGAGGCCAGGTGCGTTTCCCGGAGCAACTTGCCGCATGAGCCCCGAATTCTCCCGCCCGCATCGCCTGGGCGGCGAGGCGCCGCGCCGCGTCGAGCTGCGCGCCGGCCCGGCCGAATGCGCCGCCCTGGCGCGGCGCTTCAGCATTCCCGCCGTGGCGCGGCTGGAGGCGCGGCTGCTGCTGGTGCCGGCCACCGACGGCACCACCCGCCTGACCGGGACGCTGGAGGCTGAGGTGGTGCAGGAATGCGTGGTGACGCTGGAGCCGGTGCCGCAGGCCGTGTTGGCGCCGCTTGACCTGCTGCTGCTGCCGGAAGGCACCCCCGCGACGGACGACAACCCGGACAGCCCCGACGAGATCGAGACCGAGGGCGGGATGGTGGATCTGGGGGAGGTGGTGGCGGAACAGCTTGCCCTGGCGATGGATCCCTATCCCAGGGCGCCGGATGCGGCGATTCCGCCCGATCTGGTCGATCCCTCGGCCGGGGCGCTTGAGCCGGAGGCCGATTTGGCCGATACGCCCCCCGAGCGACCGAATCCCTTTGCCGCACTGGCCCGCCTGAAGCGGAACTGAGCGGGGGGCGAGGCCCGCTTGCGCAGGGCTTGGCCCGGTTTGCGCATGCCTTGCGCCGTGGGGCCGCGCGGTGCTAATGCCCGCGGCTCCGCTGATATTGCAGCTTGTTGACGAGAAAGGCTCGGCACCATGGCCGTTCCGAAGAAAAAGGTTTCGCCCTCCCGCGCCGGCATGCGCCGGAGCCATCAGGCTCTGACCGCCTCCGCGCATATCGAATGCTCGAATTGCGGCGAGTTGAAGCGCCCGCACCATGTCTGCTCGCATTGCGGCCATTATGACGGCCGTGAGGTGATGGCGGCCGACAAGGCCAAGGGCGTCGTGCGCGTCTGACCCGCGGAAGAGGGCGTCTGCCCATGCGGCGCAGTCTTTGAACGTGATGGGCAAAAGCCCGGCAGGGCGCGGGCCATGCGAATTCGCCCTGGCGATCGATGCCATGGGTGGCGACCATGCCCCGGAATCCATCCTCGACGGGATCGAGCTCGCGGCGGAACGCCATCCCGGTGCCCGCTTCCTGCTGGCGGGCGACGAGGTCCGGGTGGGGGCGCTGCTGGCACGCCGGCCGCGCGCGGCCAAGGCCTGCAGCCTGCGCCATGCGCCGGAGGCGATACCGGGCGACATGAAGCCGACGGCGGCACTGCGCGTGCGCGGTTCCTCCATGCGGGTCGCGATCGACGCGGTGGCGCAGGGCGAAGCCTCGGGCGTGGTGTCCGCCGGCAATACCGGCGCGCTGATGGCGCTGGCCAAGATCGTGGTGAAGACGCTGCCGGAGATCGACCGGCCGGCGCTGGCCGCCATCGGGCCCTCCGCGCGCGGCGACGTGGTGATGCTGGATCTCGGGGCCAACCTGCAGACCGATGCGCGCAACCTGATCGAGTTCGCCATCATGGGCGATGCCTTCGCGCGCGCCGTGCTGGGGCTGACCAACCCGACGCTCGGCCTGCTCAATGTCGGCTCCGAGGAGTTGAAGGGCGATGAGCGGGTACGGCTGGCGGCGGAGACCCTGCGCGACAGCCATCTCGGCGCGAATTTCCGCGGCTTCGTCGAAGGCCACGACATTGCCGCCGGCACGGTGGACGTGATCGTGACCGACGGCTTCACCGGCAATGTGGCACTGAAGACCGGGGAGGGCGCGTTGAAGCTGATGCGCGACCTGCTGCGCCAGGTCTTCACCAGCTCCATCCCGGCGCGGCTGGGCTACCTGCTGGCGCGCCCGGCGCTGGACCGGCTGCGTGAATGGATGGACCCGCGGCGCTACAATGGCGCCGTGCTCATCGGCCTGAACGGCGTGGTGGTGAAGAGCCATGGCGGCACCGACGCCATCGGCTTCGCCCATGCCATGGACGTCGCGATGGACATGGTGACGCATCGCTTCAACGACCGGATCCGGGAAGGCTTGGCGCTGCTGCCCAGCCCCACCCCACGGCTTGCCGCCACACCGCGCTGAGGTTTCCCGGAATGTCCCAAGGCCGGCCCCTTCGCGGCTTCATCGCCGGCACCGGCGGCTACCTGCCGGCGCGTTCCGTCAGCAATGACGAGCTGGCGGCGGAGAAGGGCCTCGACACCACGGATAGCTGGATCGTCGAGCGCACCGGCATCCGTCGCCGCCACTTCGCCGCGCCGGGCGAGACCGCTTCCGCCATGGGGGCGGCCGCCTGCCGCGCGGCGCTGGCCCAGGCCGGGGCGGGTGCGGCCGATGTCGATGCGGTGATCGTCGCCACCGCCACGCCGGACAGCGCCTTCCCCTCCACCGCCGCGCGCATCCAGGGCGCGCTGGGCGTGACGCAGGGCTTCGCCTTCGACATCGCCGCCGCCTGCACCGGCTTCATCTATGCCCTTTCCATCGCCGACGCGATGCTGCGCACCGGCCAGGCGCGCGGCATCCTGGTGGTGGGGACGGAGATCTACTCCCGCATCCTGGACTGGTCGGACCGCGGCACCTGCGTGCTGTTCGGCGACGGCGCCGGCGCCCTGTTCCTGCGCGTGGCGACGGAGGCGGAGACGTCGCGCGGCCTGCTGTCGACCCATCTGCACGCCGATGGACGGCATGGCGACATCCTGCAGGTCGATGGCGGGGCGGGGTCCACCGGCGGCACCGGGGTGGTGCGGATGGCGGGACGGGAGGTGTTCAAGCACGCCGTCACCAAGCTGGCCGCGGCGGTGGACGAGGCGCTGGCGGCGCATGGGCTGGACCATGACGCCGTCGCCTGGCTGGTGCCGCACCAGGCCAATATCCGCATCATCGAGGCGATGGGCCGCAAGCTGCACCTGCCGATGGACCGCGTGGTGGTGACCGTGGATCGGCACGCCAACACCTCCGCCGCCTCCATCCCGCTGGCGCTGGCCGAGGCGACGCGGGACGGGCGCATAGCGGAGGGCGATCTGGTGCTGATGGAAGCCATCGGTGGCGGGCTGACCTGGGGCGCCGCGCTCGCCCGCTTCTGATCCTTTCCAAGGGTTTGGACGGCGTCGCTGAGTTGTACAGCGAAGCCACCGCCACAACTGTCAAACACGCAAGGTTGACGACCCTCCAGGAACCCGGCTTTGTTGTGACTTGAAGGGGTTGCAAGGACCTGTTCGGGCATGACGACGATCACACGGGCAAACCTGGCGGAAGCGATCTACGCGCAGGTCGGCCTTTCCCGGAACGAGAGCGCGGAGCTGCTGGAGACGGTGCTGGAGCGCATGTCCGCGGCGCTGGAAGCCGGGGAGGCGGTGAAGATCTCCGCCTTCGGCTCCTTCGTCGTGCGGCAGAAGGGCAGGCGGGTCGGCCGCAACCCGAAGACCGGGGTGGAGGTGCCGATCCAGCCCCGCAAGGTGCTGGCCTTCCGGCCCTCCCATGTGCTCAAGGCACGGTTGAACCCGGGCCTGGCCATCGGGCGAACGGCCGATGACGACGCATGAGTGACGGCGGCCCGGAAGGCGACGCCGCGCGCGGCAAGCCGCGCAAGGCGCCCACCGCCTTCCGCACCATCAGCGAGGTGGCGGACGACCTGCAGATTCCGCAGCATGTGCTGCGGTTCTGGGAGACGAAGTTTCCGCAGCTGAAGCCGCTGAAGCGCGGCGGCGGAAGGCGGTACTACCGGCCGGAGGACATCGCGCTGCTGAAGCGCATCTCCGACCTCCTCTACACCCAGGGCTACACCATCAAGGGCGTCCAGCGCCTGCTGCGGGAAGGCGGGCTGGAGGAGGGCGGCGCGCCGGAACTGCCGCTGGGCGACCTGGAGGAGCCGGAGGCGCCGGAGCCCGTGCGCGATGCGCTGGACGCGCTGGAGCGCCTGGCGCATGAGCTGCGGGCGCTGGCCGCCCGCGGCTGATTTCCGCCACCGGGGGTTGGCGCCGGGCAGGGGGCGATGCTATGGCCCTTGCAGTCGGAGCGTAGCGCAGTCTGGTAGCGCATCAGTCTGGGGGACTGGGGGTCGTGGGTTCGAATCCCGCCGCTCCGACCATCCGGATCCCCTGGCCGACCTCTCCCGCGGCACGACCTTTCCGCCGTGACCGGCACCTGCCCCGCCGGCTCCGCAATCGCGTTGACGCCGCGCGCCCCGGGCTCCTAGCCTTCCTCCCAAGAACACGGAGGAACCGCCATGCTGCGCCGTAGGCTTCTGCTGGCCGCGCCTGGATTGCTCGCCCTGCGCCCGGCCCTCGCCCAGGGCCAGGACTGGCCGCGCCGCCCGGTGCGGGTGATCGTGCCCTTCGCCGCCGGTTCATCCTCCGACACCGTCGCGCGCCAGGTGATGGCCCGCGCGCAGGAGCATCTGGGTGGCCAGGTGGTGATCGAGAACCGCGCCGGCGCCGGCGGGCTCATCGCCTCCCAGGCCGTCGCGCGGGCGGAGCCGGATGGCTACACCCTGCTCTGGGGCGGCGGAACGGCGATCACCCAGGCCGTCATGCAGCGCAATCCCGGCTATGATTGGGCACAGGATTTCACCCCGGTCACCCAGATTGCGGAGCAGCCGGCCGTGCTGTGCGTGCGCCAGGCGGCGCCCTGGCGGGATGCGGCGGCGCTCCTCGCGGCCTGCCGGGAAAGTCGGGAGGGGTTGCGCTACGGCTCGGGCGGTGTCGGCACGCCGGCGCACATGGCGGCGGCCGCCATGCTGAAGCTGATCGGCGCGCAGGGCGTGCATGTGCCGTATCGCGGCGCCAACCAGGCGGCGCTGGCGGTGGAGCAGGGCGAGGTGGACTGGTCCTTCGCGATCAGCAACATCGCCGTGCCTCGGGCGCAGGACGGTCTGATCCGCGTGCTGATCACCGGCGGCGGCGGGCGGATGCCGGTGATGCCGGCCGTGCCGACGCTGGGCGAAGTGGTGCAAGGCGGGCCGGTGGTGACCAGCATCTCCTCCCTCATCGGGCCGAAGGGCCTGCCGCCGGCGGTGGTGGCGCGCCTCCACGCCGCGGTGAAGCAGGCGGTGGAGGGCGACGCGGCCTTGCGCGAGGCGCTGACCCGCGACGGCGGGGCCATCATCCTCTCGCCCACCCCGGCCGCCTATGCCGAGAAATGGCCGGAGGAGCACCAGCGCCTGGTGCGGCTGGTGGCATTGTCCGGCGTGCGGGTGGAATGACCGCCCGCGCCGCTTCCGCGCCCCCGGACCTTCCGTCCACCTTCCCCGCCGGCGCCTTCTTCGCCGCCTATGACGCCTTCGGCGAGCGCCGCGCCGGCAGTGCCGGGGACCGTGCCTCGGCGCGCTGGCTATGCGGCCTGGCCGAGCAGGCCGGGGCCGCCGCCATGCTGCTGCCGACCGCCTTCCAGCGGCTGATCCCCGGGGCCGCGCGTCTCGAGACCGAGGCGGGCGTGATGGAGGGGCTGCCGCTGTTCGATGGCGGGCTGACCGGGCCGGAAGGCGTGGTTGGCACGCTCGGCCCGATCGGCTCCGTGGCGGACATCGGCGTGGCGGAGATGCATCCGGGCGCGGCCAGCCTGCCGGGCAATCCCTTCGCCCGGGCCCGGGCGGAGAGCCGGCACCAGGGCCTGGTCATCGCGCTGCGCACCCGGCCCGACGGGCTGGCGCCGCTGAACGCACATGACCAGGACCGGCCCTTCGGCCCGCCGGTGCTCCAGCTTGCCGGGCATGATGCGGCGCGGCTGCTGGCGCTTGCCGCCGCCGCCGCCCGCGCGCGGCTGGTGGTGCAGGGGGTGCGGGCGCCGGATGTCTCGGATTCGGTGCGGGCGGCGCTGCCGGGCGCGGCGCCGAAGCTCGTGCTGCTGACGCCCCGCACCTCCTGGTGGACCAGCACGGCGGAGCGCGGCGGCGGCATCCTGGCCTGGCTGACCGCGCTGCGTGCCCTGTCCGGCGCGCCGCGATCGCGCGGCGTGGTGGCGCTGGCGAGTTGCGGGCATGAGCTGGGCCATTTCGGCGCCCGGGCCGCCTTCGCGGCGGAGCCGGCCCTGGCCCGCGATTCGCACCTCGTGATCCACCTCGGCGCCAATCTGGGCGCGGCCGAGGATGCGCGGCTGACGGTGCGCAGCAATGTCGCGGGTCTGGCCCCGGCGATGGCGGCGCGGCTGGCGGCGGCGGGCTACCCGGCGGAGGCGATCGCGGCGGAGACCGGCGGCAAGGCGAATGGCGAGGCGCATGAGATCGAGCAGCGCGGCGGTCGCTACCTCTCCCTGATCGGCAGCAACCCCTGGTTCCACGCGCCGGAGGATCGCTGGCCGCACAGCGTGGACGCGGCGCGGGCGGAGGCGGTGGCGCAGGCGGTGGCGGCGATGGCGGTGGCGCAGGCGGGCTGATCTCAGCGCGTCGGCCGCAGACCGTCCGCCACCAGGGCCCCGGCAACGCCGGCCAGCATCAGCAGGGCCATGGGCTGCGCCGTTTCCTCGGTCAGCGCGCCGACCAGCGCCGCGCCCAGCGCCGCCAGGCCGAATTGCAGCGTGCCCAGCAGGGCGGAGGCGCTGCCCGCCCGCACCCCGTGCCGCGCCAGCGCACCCACCGCCGAATTCGGGAACACCAGCCCGCTGCAGGCCAGCGCCAGGCAGGCCGGCAGATAAAGGCCCAGGAAGCCGCCCCAGCCGGTGAAGGCGGACAGCGTGAGCAGCAGCACCGCCCCCAGGCAGACCCGCAGCGCCAGCCGCGGCACCTGCGCGCCGATGCGCTGCAGCAGCCAGGGGTTCAGCTGCGTCAGGCCGATGAAGCCGGTGGCGCTGGCGGCGAACAGCAGGCCGAATTCCGCCGGCGCGATGCCGAACTGCGCGATGTAGACCTCCGGCGCGCCGCCGATGAAGACGAACACCATGAACATGGTGGCGCCCCCCATCAGGGCATTGGCCAGGAAGCCGCGCTCCACGCCGATTCGGCCGAAATCGCCGACCAGCGCCAGTGGCGAGCGCCGCAGCCGGCGTTCCGGCGGCAGCGTCTCCGGCAGCAGAACCCAGGCCAGCAGGCAGGAGGCCAGGCCGTAGAAGGCGGAGACCCAGAAGATGGCGCGCCAGCCGGCCGCCTCCAGCAGCAGCCCGCCCAGCGTCGGCGCCAGGATCGGCGCCGCGCCCATCACCAGCATCAGCCGCGACATCAGCCGCGCCGCATCCAGCCCGGTGGCCAGGTCGCGCACCATGGCGCGCGGGATCACGGCGCTGGCCGCGCCGCCGAAGGCCGCGATGCAGCGGAACAGCGACAGGGCCAGCATGTCCGACGCCAGCGCGCAGCCGATCGAGGCCAGGGTATAGACGGCGGTGCCGATGATCAGCGGCCGGCGCCGGCCCAGCCTGTCGGCCAGCGTGCCCTGCACCAGCTGGCCGAAGGCGAGGCCCAGGAACCAGGCGGAAAGCGTCGCCTGCACGCCGCCCCAGCGCTGGCCCAGCTCCGCCTCGATGGCGGGGAAGGCGGGCAGGTACATGTCGGTGGACAGCGGTCCGACAGCAGTGAGGAAGCCGAGGAGAAGGGGAAGCCAGCGAGGCATGCGGATCCATCAGGGGAAGGCCGGCGGGGGAAGGCCGGCAGGGGGCCGGTGGCGTCGCTGCAACCTGCCCGTGCCGGAAGCCTGGCGCCACCGCCGAATGGCGTGGCCGGCCCTGACAAAGATGGGGGTTGCACCAGCCTGTGCTGCCAGCGCTAGGCTGAGCAAAGGGATGGAGACGGAAACAAGCAATGCCGCGTCGGATCGTCGACCTTTCGCTGCCCCTGGAGAATGACGTGGTGGCGGACCCGCCTGGCTACGGCCCGGCCATCGAATACCGCACGCACAAGGGCTCGGCCGAGGAGCTGGCCGGCTTCTTCCCCGGCATCACCACCGACCAGCTGCCGGATGGGGAGGGCTGGGCGATGGAATGGATCCGCCTTTCCACCCATAACGGCACGCATCTCGACGCGCCCTGGCACTATGCCAGCACCATGGATGGCGGCGCGCCGGCGCTGACCATCGACGAGGTGCCGCTGGACTGGTGCATCGGCCCCGGCGTGCGGCTGGATTTCTCGGCCCTGCCGGATGGCCATGTGGTGAGCGCGGCGGAGGTCCAGGCGGCGCTGGCGTCCATCGGTCATGCGCTGCAACCGGGCGACATCGTGCTGGCGCATACTTCGGCTGGCGCCGCCTACGGAAGCCCGGACTACGTCGCCCGCGGCTGCGGCTTCGGGCGGGAGGCGACGCTGTGGCTGACCGGGCAGGGGGTGCGCGTGGTCGGCACCGATGGCTGGTCCTGGGACGCGCCCTTCGTCCACACCAGGGCGAAGGTGGCGGCGACGGGCGATGCCAGCCTGATCTGGGAAGGCCACAAGGCGGGGCGGGAGCGTGGCTACTGCCAGATCGAGAAGCTGACCAACCTGCACGACCTGCCCGCCACCGGCTTCACCGTCAGCTGCCTGCCGGTGAAGATCCGCCGCGCCTCCGGTGGCTGGTGCCGGGCGGTGGCGATCTTCGAGGCGTGAGGGGCGCGGCGCCGCGCCCCGGGGCCCGGCCTGGCCGCAGCGTCATGCGCCCGCCGCTGGACAAAGCCGGCGGCACCGACAACTCTGCGGAACAACAAGCCGCGCTCCGATCGCGGCGGAATGTCCAGGGAGCCTCGACGGAGCGGTGAAACCTGCCCCCTTCGCCTATGCGCGCGCCGCCAGCCTGCCGGAGGTCTTCGACCTGCTGGACCGGCACGGCGAGTCCGCGCGCCTGCTCGCCGGCGGCCAGAGCCTGGTCGCGGCGCTGAATCTGCGCCTGTCCAGCCCCGGCATCCTGCTCGACATCAACGGGGTGGAGGCGCTGCGTGGTATCGGCTTCGCGGATGGCGTGCTGCGCATCGGCGCGCTGACCCGGCATGCCGAGCTGGGGGCGGACCCGCTGGTGGCCCGGCACGCGCCGCTGCTGGCCCGGGCGGTGCCGCATATCGCCCATGCGGCGATCCGCACGCGGGGGACCATCGGCGGGTCGCTGGCGCTGGCCGACCCGGCGGCGGAACTGCCGGCCTGCGCGCTGGCGCTGGACGCCACGCTGGTGCTGGCCAGCCGGGGCGGGGAAAGGCGGGTGGCGGCGGTGGATTTCTTCCAGGGCCTGTACCAGACCGCGCTGCGCGGCGATGAAGTGCTGGCGGCGGTGGAAATCGCCTCCCGCGCCGGCCAGGCCTGCACCCTGCAGGAACTGGCCCGGCGGCATGGCGACTATGCGATCGTCGGGCTGGCGGCCCAGGCGGGCCCTCCGGGCGCGGGTGTGGCACTGGCCTGGTTCGGCGTCGGCGGCACGCCGCTGCGCACGCCGCGCGCCGAAGCCGCGCTGGTCGCCGGCGACCTGGCTGGCGCGCAGGCCGCGCTGGCCGGCGAGATCGACCCGCCCGCCGACCTGCACGGCCCGCCCGCGCTGCGCCACCACCTGGCGCGCGTGCTGCTGGGCCGCGCCGCCGCCGCGCTGAAGGGGCACTGAGCCATGCGTCTGCCCCTGACCCTGACGGTGAATGGCGAGCCGGTTTCCGCGATGGTGGAGCCGCGCACGCATCTGGTGGATTTCCTGCGCGAGGCGCTGGACCTGACAGGCAGCCATGCCGGCTGCGAGCATGGTGTCTGCGGCGCCTGCTCCCTGATCGTGAACGGGGCGATGCTGCGCGGCTGCCTGATGCTGGCGGTGCAGGCGGAGGGTGCCGAGGTCTGGACGGTGGAGGGGCTGACCGAATCGGGCGCCATCGCCGCGCTGCAGGCCGCCTTCCTGGCCCGCAACGCGCTGCAATGCGGCTTCTGCACGCCGGGCATGCTGGTGGCCGCCGCCACGCTGCTGAAGGCGAACCCGACCCCGACGCGGGAGGAGATCCGCGAGGGCATCAGCGGCAATTACTGCCGCTGCACCGGCTACCACGCGATCGTCGACGCCATCGAGGAGGCTTCCCGCGCATGAGCGAGCTTTCCGCCGTCGATCGGCCCAACTCCTATATCGGCCGGTCCGTGCCGCGGCCGAATGCGAAGCGCCTGCTGGCCGGGCGCGGGCAGTATGTGGATGACCTGCGCCTGCCGCGCATGGTGCACGTCGCCTTCCTGCGCAGCCCGCACGCCCATGCCCGTATCCTGGCCATCGACAGCACCGCGGCCAAGGCCGCGCCGGGCGTGGTGCGGGTGGTGACCGGTGCGGAGATGGCCGCGGTCTGCACCCCCTGGGTCGGCGTGCTGCACCACCTGAAGGGGCTGAAATCCGCCCCGCAGCACGCGCTCGCCATCGATCGCGCCTGCTGGCAGGGCGAGCCCGTTGTCGCCGTCGTCGCCCGCACCCGGGCGGAGGCGGAGGATGCGGTGGGCCTGATCGAGGTGGCGTGGGAGGCGCTGCCCGCCGCGGTGGATATGGAGGCGGCGCTCGCGGCCGGCACGCTGGTGATCCATCCGGAGCTGGGCGACAACCTGGCGTTCCAGCGCGAGCATGTCGGCGGCGAACCCGATTCCTGCTTCGCGGATCCGGACGGCGTCGTGGTGCAGGCCACCTTCCACACCGGGCGGCATACCGGGGTGTGCCTGGAAGGCCGCGCCATCCTGGCGGATTGGAACCCGGCGGAGGGGCGGCTGACGGCGTACCATTCGAACCAGGCGCCGCACATGATGCAGACGGTGTTCGCGAAGCATCTCGGCCTGCGCGAGGGCGATGTGCGCGTCATCTGCCGCGATGTCGGCGGCAGCTACGGCATCAAGGTGCATGTCTATCCGGATGAGATGGCGACGGCGGCGCTGGCCAGGATGCTGGCCCGGCCGGTGAAGTTCAGCGCCGACCGGATCGAGGGCATGGTCTCCGACATCCACGCCCGCGACCATCGCATCACGGCCCGCGCGGCGGTGACGAAGGACGGCACGATCACCGCGATGGAGATCGACGACCTCACCGGCATCGGTCCCTATTCGGTCTACCCCCGCACCTCCGCGGTGGAGGGCAACCAGGTGGTGAATTTGTGCGGCGGGCCCTATGGGCTGCGCGGCTACAAGGCGCGCACCACCGTGGTGTTCCAGAACAAGACGCCCACCTGCCAGTATCGCGCCGTGGGCCACCCCATCGCCACGGCCGTGACCGAAGGGCTTGTTGACCTCGCCGCCGAGGCCATCGGCATGGACCCGGCCGAGATCCGCCGGCGCAACCTGCTGCCGGATGATGGCTACCCGTTCAGGAACCTGGCGAATCTGGCCTTCGAGGGGCTGTCGCACCACGCCTGCCTGACGAAGCTGCTGGCGATGATGGACTACGAGGCGCTGAAGGCGGAGCGCGACGCGCTGCGGGCGAAGGGCGTGTATCGCGGCATCGGCATCGCCAGCTTCATCGAGCTGACCAACCCATCCCCCTTCATGTACGGCATCGGCGGGGCGCGGATTTCCGCCATGGATGGCGCCACGGTGCGGCTCGACCCCGATGGCAGCATCGCCATCGCCTCCGGCGTCACGGAACAGGGGCAGGGGACGGAGGCGATGCTGGCGCAGATCGTCGCCGGCGCCGTCGGCGTGGATCTGTCGCGGGTGCGCGTTACCACGGGCGATACGGAGACGACGCCCTATGGCGGCGGCACCTGGGCCAGCCGCGGCGCGGGCATCGGCGGGGAGGCGGCGCTGCAGGCAGGGAACGCGCTGCGCGAGCAGATCCTGGTCATCGCCGGCGCCATGTTGCAGGCGGCGCCCGAAAGCCTGGATGTGCGCGGCGGCGCCGTGGTGGACCGCGCGACGGGGGCCGAGCGCCTGGCCTTGGAGGAACTCGGCCGCATCGTCTATTTCCGCGGCGACACGCTGCCCAAGGATCTGCCGCGCGAGCTGGTGGCGACGCGCCACTACACGCCGAAGGACTACCCCTTCGCCTTCACCAACGGGGCGCAGGCCAGCTACCTGGAAGTGGATGTCGAGACCGGCTTCGTCACGCTGCTGAAGCATTGGTGCGTCGAGGATTGCGGCACCGTGATCAACCCGATGCTGGTGGATGAGCAGATCCGCGGCGGCGTGGTGCAGGGCCTCGGCGGCGCGCTGCTGGAACACTGCGTCTATTCGCCGGAGGGGCAGCTGCTGACCGGCAGCCTCGCCGACTACCTGCTGCCGATGGCGGGCGAGATGCCGGATATCGCGGTGGCGCATGTGGAGACACCCACGAAGGAATCCGCCCTCGGCGCCAAGGGGGCCGGGGAGGCGGGGACGGCCGGCGCACCGGCCGCCGTGCAGAACGCCATCAACGACGCGCTGCGGCCCTTCGGCGCCCGCGTCTTCGCGCAACCCTTTACGCCGGCGCGCATCCTGACGGCGCTGGGCAAGATCTGAGACAGGGAGAAACAACCATGCAGAACCTTACCCGCCGGGCGCTGCTCGGCACCGCCGCCGCCGCGCCGCTCGCCACGCCCGCCATCCTCGCCGCGCAGACGCAGATCAACATCACCATCGCCGCCAGCCACCCCACCACCATCGCCTGGATCTGGGCGATGCAGCAGGCGCTGATGCCGGCGGTGAACCAGGCGCTGGAGAGCACGCGCTTCCGCATCCGCTGGCGCGAGGCGTTCGGCGGCACGCTGTACCGCTTCACCGAGACGCGGAACGCCGTGAAGGATGGCATCACCGATGTCGGCTTCGTCGGCACGCTGTGGGAAGGCAGCGCCATGCCGCTGCAGAACGTCACCTACTTCACGCCCTTCGCCACCGACAATCTGCGCCTGCAGGTGGACGTGATGGAGAAGATGACGGCCGAGATGCCGGAGATGCAGAAGGCCTGGACCGACAACAACATGGTCTATCTCGGCACCTGCGGCACCGAGACCTACGACCTGTGGACCACCTTCCCGGTGCGCACGGTGGACGACCTGCGCAACCGCAAGATCAGCGCCCCCGGTGTCTCCGCCACCTGGCTCGGCGGCACTGGCGCGGTGCCGGTGAACGGCGCGCTGACCACCTACTACACCGATATCCAGACCGGCGTGTCCGACGGCACCATGTCCTTCCCCTCCGGCATCTTCCCGGTCCGGGTGCATGAGGTGGCGAAGTACATCACCAAGGTGAACATCGGCTGCATGTATGTCGGCGGCATCGGCATGAACCGGCAGACCTTCAACCGGCTGGACCCGGTGGTGCAGGCCGCCTTCCGCACCGGCGGCAAGGCCTATACCGCGGCGCTGACCAACCGCGTGCTGGCGACCAGCGAGGCGAACATGCGCGAGATGGTCGCCAAGGGCGCCGAGCTTTCCACCCTGCCGGCCGCCGAGCGGCAGCGCTGGGTGGACGGCCTGCCGGACATCGCCGGCGACTGGGCCCGCACCAATGAGGGCCGCGGCCAGCCGGCCAAGAAGGTGCTGGCGGCCTATATGGACGGGCTTCGCGCCGGCGGCGCGACGCCGGGCCGCGCCTGGACGGCGTAGTCGACGGACGCTCCTCCCCCACCCAACCCTCCCCCGCAGGCGGGGGAGGGCTTTTGCATGGGACATGCCGCATGGCGGAACTGGATAGCGTCAGCGATGCGGCGCAGGAGGCGGCGGCACGACCGCCGAAGGATCCCTTCGGCCTGCTGCTCTGGCTGCTGAACAGCGCCGGCACGCTGATGATCGCCGCCATGATGGTGCTGATCGTGACCGACGTGGTCGGGCGGTCCTTCTTCAACGCGCCGCTGGACGGGGTGGCGGAGATCGCCTCCAAGATGATCGTCGCCATCGTCTTCCTGCAACTGCCCGCCGCCATCCATGCGCAGCGGATGACGCGCGCCGACATGTTCCTCAACCGCCTGGCCGCCCGCGCGCCGCGCACGACCCAGGCGCTGGAGGCGGCCTTCGCCGGCATCGGTGTCTTTGTCTTCTGGGTGATCTTCGACGCGACGCTGCCGCAATTCCTGGAAAGCTGGGAGCAGGCGGAATTCTTCGGCGTGCAGGGGGTCTGGACGCTGCCCACCTGGCCGATCCGCCTGGCCATCCTCATCGGTTGCGCCGGGGCAGGGGCGGCCAGCCTGGTGCAGGTGGTGCGCGGCCTGCTGCGCGCGGGGCGCCCGGCATGATCGAGATCGAGATCGGCCTCGCGCTCATTGCCATCATGGCGGGGCTGGTGCTGGCGGGCGTGCCGATCGGCATCGGCCTGGTCTTTCTTTCCTACATCGGCATCGGGCTGATCCGCGAGAATTGGGATCTCGCCGGCCGCCTGCTGGCGCTCGCCTCCTATGCCGCGATCTCCGACTATCTCTTCGCCACCATCCCCCTGTTCGTGCTGATGGGGCTGCTGGTGTCCGTCAGCGATGTGGGGAAGGACACCTTCGAGGTCGCGCAGCATCTGCTGCGGCGGCTGCGCGGCGGGCTTGGCATGGCAACCGTGCTGGCCAATGCGGTGTTCGGCGCCGTCACCGGCATTTCCATCGCCTCCGCCGCCGTCTTCACCAAGGTGGCGGTGCCGCAGATGATGCGCTTCGGCTATTCGCCGCGCTTCGCGGTGGGCTGCGTCGCGGGCAGTTCCATCCTCGGCATGCTGATCCCGCCCTCCCTGCTGCTGATCATCTACGGCGTGCTGGCGGAGGTCTCGATCGGCGGGCTGTTCCTGGCCGGCATCATCCCGGGCCTGGTCATGGCCGCGGGCTTCATGCTGATGATCTGGCTGATGGCCACCTTCCGGCCGGACTGGGTGCAGCCCGGCGCCGCGCAGATGGCCCCGCCGCCGGAGGAGACCACGCGCAGCCTGCTGATGAAATCGGTGCCCATCACCACGCTGATCGGCCTGGTGCTGGGCGGGCTGTACAGCGGCATCTTCACGCCGACGGAAGCCGGCGCGGTGGGCGCCTTCGGGGCGCTGCTGATCGCCCTGCTGCGGCGCCGGCTGAATCTGGCGAAGTTCTGGCGCATCCTGGTGGAGACCGGCTTCGTTTCCGTCGGCATCCTGTTCCTGCTGATCGCCGCCAGCATGTATTCGCGGATGCTGACCATGGCCGGCATCCCGGCTTCCATCGCCGACCTGATCCAGGCGCTGGGGCTTGGCGTCTATGGCTTCCTGTTCGTCTACATCCTGTTCGTGCTGCTGCTGGGCATGATCGTGGACAGTTCCTCGATCCTGCTGATCGTCACGCCGATCGCGGCGCCGATCGCCATGGCCTTCAACCTGGACCTGATCCACTTCGGCATCATCACCGTCATCGCCGTGGAGGTCGGGCTGCTGACACCGCCCTTCGGCATCGGCGCCTTCGCGGTGAAGGCGACATTGAACGACCGGCGCATCGGGCTGGAGACGATCTTCGCCGGCTGCATCCCCTTCATCGGCGTGATGCTGGCGGTGCTGGCGCTGATCGTCGCCTTCCCGGGCCTGTCCCTGGTGTTTGCGCGATAGGGCCTGGCCGGCGGCTATGCTGCGTCCACGCCTTCCCGGTTCACCCGGAAGGCGTTGGGCGGCGGGTAGGTGGCGGCCAGCCATGCCGGGCCGCCCTGGGCGATCCAGGCGCCGGCGGCGATCTGCGCGCAGGCTTCCAGCACGGCGAGATCCGCCGGCCGCATCGCCCAGCGCGCCTGCGCCGCCATGATGATCTGGCCGTGGAATTCGCCGCGGAAGAGGATGGGCGCGAAGATGGAAGACCCCATGCGGGAGGTCTTCAGGTACTGCCGGAAGCTGCCATGCTCGTCCGTGTTCTCCAGCAGCAGCGGGCGGCGGTTGGCATGGACCCAGCCGGGATGGCCGCCATCGATCGGCACCAGCAGCCGTTCCTGTTCCGGCGGGAAGCCGATGCTGCCGACCAGCATGTGGTACTGCCGGTCAGGCGTGACGAAGAAGCTGCCGGCGATGACATAGTCACGCTCCCCGGGCTTCAGCGCGCCGGGGCGCGCATGGGCCTCCCGGTCGCCGAGCAAATCAAAACAGCCTTGCGTCAGCGCGCGGATGGCTTCCTCCGGCCCCGGCGCGGCCATGGCGGCGGCGCCGGCGGCCCCGATCATCGCGATGCCATCGCGCATCAGGGTCTCGTTCACGGGCAGGCCCCCGTCCGGAAGCTGGCGATGCCGCGCCGGCTCTGCCGGATCGGGGAGGCGACCATGAGATAGATCCTTTCGACGATCCGGAATGAAGAAAAAGTCACGGGAACAAAGATCCGCGGCGCGATCATGAAGCGGATGCACAGAAAACGCGATCAAGCCGTCAGCGCAATTGACATTTTGACAATGGATTAAAAAAACGGGAAACGTTGCGCCGGGTCCATAGGGGCAACCGATGCCTGATCTGTTCGGAACGACCGGCGCCGATACGGTGGTCGGAACGGAGCTCGCCGACCGCATTTTCGGCGGGCCGGCCGTGCCAGACCTGCCGGGGGCGGGGCAGCACGAGGACAGCCCGGACCTGCTCTCCGGCCTGGGCGGGGCCGATACGCTGGATGGCAGCGGTGGCGACGACACGCTGCTGGGCGGCGCTGGCAATGACCAGCTCCAGGGCGGCTTCGGCAATGATTTGGTCCGCGGCGGCGATGGCACGGACTTCCTGCTGGCGCTGGCCTTCAGCAGCGGCAGCGGCGCCGATTCCCTGCATGGCGAGGCGGGCGACGATTTCCTCTGGGCGCCCGCCCGGGGCGGCGGAATCGTCGATGGCGGCGAAGGCTGGGATTCGCTGCGCTTCACCCTGTCCTTCCTCGACGGCGACCGCGTGACCCTGGTCGATCGGACGATCCGCGACATCGAGGTGCTGGTCACCGGCGGCGACCTCATCACCGCCACCGCCGCGCAATTCGCGGGGTTCGAGGATATCGCGGGGAGCGGCGTGGTCGGCCTTCCCTCCGTGCATCTGGTCCTGGCCGCGCCCGGCCTGCTGGATCTGCGGCGGCAGCTTTCCTCCGTCAGCCCGCTGGATGGTTCGACGCTCTGGGTCGGGGTCGACCTGCTCGGCAGCGAGGGCGGCGATACGCTGACCGGCGGCGAGGGCAGGGATTCGATCCTCGGCGCCGCCGGGGATGATGTTCTGGATGGCCAGGGCGGCGACGACACGCTGGAGGGTGGCGCGGGGCGTGACCGGCTGCTCGGGGGCGAGGGCCATGATGTCCTGCTCAGCGGCGATACATCCGGCGATACGCTGCTCGGCGGTGCCGGCGACGATACGCTGCGCCCCATGGATGGCGCCGACCTGGTCGATGGTGGCGAAGGGTTCGACTGGGTCTCGCCGGCGGGTGCGCTGCGCAGCCTGGATGGCCTGACCCTCCTCGGCATCGAGGGTCTGCGCAGCGGCGATGCCTTCGTGCGCGCCAGCGCCGCCATCTTCGCAGGCTTCGAGAAGATCGTGCCCGACAGCAATATCGCGCGGCTGCTGCTGACCGAAGCCGGCGCGCTGGATCTGACGGAAGCGCTGACCTACCGGATCGAAGACCTCGATTTCACCGGACTCTACCGGGCGGAGATCCAAGGCTCCGGCGGCGCCGATTCCCTGATCGGCGGCCGCGGCGGCGATACCATGGGGGGTGGCGCCGGCGATGACGTCCTGGAGGGGCATGACGGTCGCGACTTCATCCATGGCGGCATCGGAAACGACCGTCTGCTGGGTGGCGCCGGCAACGACGTGCTGGAATCCGGCGACGCCGCCGGGGTGCCGGAAGCCGACAGCCTGCATGGCGGCGCCGGCGAGGATGTGCTGTCCAGCAGCGGTGGCGCTGATCTGCTGGATGGCGGCGCGGATCATGACACGCTGAGCGTGCATGCCGACGCCACCACGCTCGATGGCTTCACCATCCTCGACATCGAAAGCCTGGTGACCAACCAGCTTCGCGTCCGCGCCGCCCCCGGCCTGTTCCAGCAATTCGAGAGCATCAGCACCACCGGCGGGGACAACGGCGCCTCGCGCGGCATTGATCTGGCGCTGACCCAGGGCGGCACGCTGGATCTGCGCGGCAAGCTGGGCTGGACCACCATCGCCGGCGATCCGCGCGATCGCGAGGCGACCGTGGTTGGTTCCGACCAGGCGGATCGCATCGTCACGGGCATGGGCGATGACAGCGTGCTGGGCGGCGGCGGGGCCGACACGATCCAGGGGATGGAAGGTGACGACCGGATCCTGGGCGGGTCCGGCCTGGATACCGCGGTCTATGATGCGCTGTTCAACGATGTCACCGTGCAGCGGCACAGCGAGGTCAGCGCAACCGGCTGGCAGGTCTTCGGCGCGCTGGGCACGGATACGCTGCTGGAGATGGAGTTCGTCCAGTTCCGCAACGGCATCCTCGACCTCCGCACGCAGGAATTCGCGGCCACCGGAGGCTTCGCCGTTCTTCCCACCGCCGCCGATGGTGCGGAGGGCGCGCTGCTCGGCGGTGTGCATCGCTTCACCGTCACCCGCAGCGGCGATACCACGGCGGCCGCCAGCATCGGCTGGACAGTCGAAGGGATTGGCGACAACGCCGCCGATGCCGCGGATTTCGCGGGTGGCCTGCTGCCCGGCGGCACGGTCGCCTTCGCCGCCGGCGAGACCAGCCGGACCATCGAGATCCGGCTCGCCCCCGACACGCTGGCCGAGGCCGATGAGGGCTATGCGGTCCGCCTGGCCTCGATCGGCGGGCTCGATCCGGAATTCGCCATCGGCACCATCCGCAACGACGACACCAACATCGCCATCGCGCCGCGCGACGCCGACCGGCTGGAGGGGCATGGCGAGGTTGCCAGCTTCACCTTCCAGGTGACCCGCAGCGGCGAGACGGCGGCGGCGCAATTGCTGGATTGGGCGGTTGTCACCGATGCGGCCGATGGCACGGATTTCTTCGGCGGTGTCCTGCCCTTCGGCCAGGTCAGCTTCGCCGCCGGCCAGACGGCGCTGGACATCACCGTGCGGGTGATGGGCGATACCGTGCTGGAGGCGGATGAGCCGTTCCAGGTGGTGCTGTCGCTTCCAGTCCCTGGCGGCGGAACCGGGACCGGCGGCGTGGTTGGTGGCGAGGTCGGCGGCGGTCCGGGTGGCATCGACCTGGGCGGCGGCGTGATCGGCGGGGAAACCGGCGCGATCAGCGTCACCCTCAGCCAGGCCAGCGCGGAGGGTGTGATCCGCAACGATGATGCGGTGCTGTCACTCGCCGCGCTGAATGCCGGGCGCACCGAGGGGCAGGGGGGCTCCACCCCCTTCACCTTCACCGTGACGCGGGAGGGCTTCACGGGCACCAGCCATTCCGTGCTCTGGTCGGTCGCCACGCTGCCGGGCAGTTCGGTGGATGCCGAGGATTTCGTCATCGGTACGCTGCCGGTGGGCTATGTGCTGCCGGCCGGATTCGTGACCCTGGCGCCTGGCGAGACCAGCGCCACCATCACCGTCCCGGTGCGCGGCGACAGTGTCTTCGAAGCGGATGAGCGCTTCAGCGTCGACCTCGGCTTGCACAGCGCGGGCACCGTGATCGGCACCGGATCGGCCAATGGCACCATCCGCAACGACGATGCCAGCGTCAGCCTGACGACGACGGAGGTCACGGCCGAGGAGGGTGATTCCGGCACCACGGAGTACCGCTTCACCCTCGCCCGGCTTGGCGCCTCCGACACCGAGAAGAAGATTCCCTGGTCGGTCACCGGCAGCGGCGCCAACCCGGCCGATGCGGCGGATTTCGTCGGCGGTGCTTTGCCCGCCGGCCTGGTGACCTTCGCCGCCAATGCCAAGACCGCGACCGTCACCCTGCGGGTCGCCGGCGATACGGAGGTGGAGGCGGATGAGGCCTTCCTGCTCAGCCTCGGCACCGCCCCCGCCGGCATCGAGTACGGCACCACCAAGGCCACGGGCCGCATCGGCAATGACGACCTGCCGCGGGACAGCGTGGTGCGCATCGCCAGTGCCGCGCCCTTCGTGGTGGAGGGCAATTCCGGCGTCACGGCGTTGCAGTTCAATGTCACGCGGGATGGTGACCTGACGCGCGCCTTCAGCCTCGACTGGCAGGCGCTGGGCGATGGCGCCGCGCCGGTGGATGCGGCGGATTTCGAAGCCGGCGCATTGCCCTCCGGCACCCTGCAATTCGCAGCGGGCGAGACCCTGGTGGTGCTGACGCTGCGCGTGGCCGGCGACACGGTGCATGAGTTGGACGAGGGAGTCGGCATCCTGCTCGGCGCGGCGCCGGCGGGGGTGGTGCGCGACACGTCCTTCGCCATCGCGCAGATCCGCAACGACGATGCCGCGCCGCAAGGTCCGGTGCAGGAGCGGGGCGGACCCGGACCGGACACGCTGGAAGGTGGCGCGCTGGCGGACAGCCTGGCCGGCGGCGCCGGCGATGACATGCTCGAAGGCGGCGCGGGCGATGACACGCTGGCTGGCGGCGCCGGCAACGACATGCTCGAAGGCGGCGAGGGGAACGACTTCCTGGTGGGTGGCCCGGGTGCCGATACCATGGCCGGCGGTGCCGGGGCCGATCGCTATGTCGTGCAGGATGGGGATGATGTCATCGTCCTGGAGGTGCCGGGCGGCGGCGATGACCGGATCATCGCCAAATTCTCCTGGATCCTCACCCCCAATACGGAAACCCTGATGCTGGTGGGTGATGCGGCGGATGGCGCGGGGCAGGACCTCGACAACCGCATCATCGGCAATGCCGGCGACAACCATCTGCGCGGCATGGCCGGCCGGGACACCATCCTGGGCCATGACGGCGATGACACGCTGGAAGGCGGCCTCGGCTATGACCGGTTGACTGGCGGGGCGGGCAATGACGTGTTCCGCTTCCTGGAGGTCGAGGCCGATGGCCGCGACCTGCTTGTCGGCTTCGAGAGTGGCCGCGACAGCATCGAGATCTCCGCCGCCGGCTTCGGTGGCGGCCTCGTGGCCGGCATGGACCTGATGGCGCAGGGCCGCTTCCTGGTGAACGGGAACGGCTTCGCCGACAGCGCCGATGGCGTCGGCCAACTGGTCTATGACAGCGCGCGTGCCCGGCTGTGGTGGGATGCCGATGGCATCGGCGTGGAATCGCGGATGCTTGTTGCTGTCCTGACCGGCGATGCGCTGCTTGCCAGGGACCTTTCCATAATTGGGTAGCCTAAGTCCCTAGTATGCCAGAAAAATATCAGAACTTCCCGACCGCGATCCACTTCTTTGACTTGCGCCGCGTCGCGCCAGCCTTCATGAATGCGGCAGAAGCGCATTGGCTGGCGATCTGGAACGGGCATCCGGAAGCAAGGCCGATCGAACAAAAGCAAGCACAATTGGGGGCGTCCGCGAGTGGTCGATACGATCCTCGAGACTGAGGGGCTGACGAAGGAATTCCGCGGCTTCGCCGCGGTCAGCGATGTGCGGCTTGAAGTCGCGCGCGGCAGCATCCACGGCTTGATCGGCCCCAACGGGGCCGGCAAGACAACATGCTTCAACCTGCTGACGAAGTTCCTGCCGCCGACGCGCGGTGTGATCCGCTATGATGGCCGCGACATCACCGGCCTGAAGCCGGCCGAGGTGGCACGGCTGGGGTTGGTGCGGTCCTTCCAGATTTCCGCCGTCTTCCCGCATCTGACGGTGCTGGAGAATGTGCGGCTCGCCCTGCAGCGCCGCCGCGGCGGGTCCTTCGACTTCTGGCGCTCCGAGGGGCTGCTGAAGCAGTTTGACGACCGCGCCATGGCCTTGCTGGAGGATGTGGGCCTGACCGGCTACGCCCGGCTCACCGCCGGGCAGTTGCCCTATGGCCGCAAGCGGGCGCTGGAAATCGCCACCACCCTGGCGCTGGACCCGGTGATGATGCTGCTGGACGAGCCGACGGCCGGCATGACGCATGAGGATGTCGACCGCATCGTCGCCCTGGTGAAGCGGGTGGCGGCCGGCCGCACCGTGCTGCTGGTGGAGCACAACCTGAAGGTCGTGGAAGGGCTGTGCGACACCATCACCGTGCTGACGCGCGGCCGCGTGCTGGCACAGGGCGACTATGCCACCGTCTCCCGCAACCCGGAGGTCCAGGCCGCCTATCTCGGCACCGACCCCGCCATCGCCGGGAGCACCCAGCATGCGTGACGGAACCGCGGCCCCCGCGATGCTGGAAATCCGCGACCTGCAGGCCTGGTATGGCGAAAGCCATGTGCTGCACGGCGTCTCCCTCGATATCCGGGAGGGGGAGGTGGTGACGCTGCTGGGCCGCAACGGCGCCGGCAAGACCTCCACGCTGCGCGCCATGATGGGCCTGGTCGGCCGCCGCGCCGGCAGCATCCGCTTCGAGGGGCGGGAGACGATCGGCCTGCGCTCCGACCTCATCGCCCGCACCGGCATCGCCTATTGCCCCGAGGAGCGCGGCATCTTCGCGAGCCTCGATGTGACGGAAAACCTGATGCTGCCGCCGGTGATCGCGCCGGGCGGGCTCGGGCTCGATGAGATCTACACGCTGTTCCCGAACCTGAAGGAACGCGCCCGCAGCCCGGGCACCAAGCTTTCGGGCGGCGAGCAGCAGATGCTGGCCATCGCCCGCATCCTGCGCACCGGCGCCCGCCTGCTGCTGCTGGACGAGCCCTCGGAAGGGCTGGCGCCGGTGATCGTGCAGCAGATCGGCGCGATGATCCGGGAGATCAAGCAGCGCGGCTTCACCGTGCTGCTGGTGGAGCAGAACTTCCGTTTCGCGCAGACCGTGGCGGACCGCCATTATGTGATGGAACATGGTCGCATCGTGGACATGGTGGCGAATGACCAACTGACCGCCAGCCTCGACCGGCTGCACGAATACCTGGGGGTCTGAACCCGGGTCGGACTGAAAAAAGCTGAGCCATATTCTGGGGAGAATCGGAACCATGACCATCAATCGCCGCACGCTGCTTGCCGGTGCCGCCGCCCTTCCGGCGCTCGGCGGCCTGCCCTTCCGCAGCGCCCGCGCCCAGGCCGCGAACACCATCCGCATCGGCGTGATGAACGACCAGTCCGGCACCTATCGCGACCTGTCCGGCCCCGGCTCCACCCAGGCGGTGGAACTGGCGGTGAAGGAATCCGGCATCACCCAGCGCGGCGTGACGGTGGAGGTCGTGCAGGCCGACCACCAGAACAAGCCGGATGTCGGCTCCACCGTGGTGCGCCAGTGGATCGACCGCGACGGCGTGGACGTGATCGTGGACGTTCCCACCTCCTCCGTCGCGCTCGCCACCAACACCCTGGTGCGCGAGAAGAACAAGGTCTTCCTGAATTCCGGCGCCGCGACCTCGGACCTCACCGGCGCACAATGCTCGCCGAACACGGTGCACTGGACCTACGACACCTGGATGCTGGCGCAGTCCACCGGCGGCGCCATGGTGCGGGCCGGCGGCAAGTCCTGGTTCTTCATCACCGCCGACTACGCCTTCGGCCATGCGCTGGAGCGTGACACGGGCAACTTCGTGAAGGCCCAGGGCGGCGAGGTTCTCGGCGCCGTCCGCACGCCCTTCCCGGGCACCACCGATTTCTCGTCCTACCTGCAGCAGGCGCAGCGCTCCCGCGCCCAGGTCATCGGCCTGGCCAATGCGGGCGGCGACACCATCAACTCCATCAAGCAGGCAGCGGAATTCCGCATCACCCGCGGCGGCCGGGTGAAGCTGGCCGGTCTGCTGGTGTTCATCACCGATGTGAACTCGCTGGGCCTCGAAGTGGCGCAGGGCCTGGTGCTGTCGGAGACCTTCTACTGGGATCTGAACGACAAGACCCGCGCCTTCACGCAGCGCCTCGGTGCCATGCCGGGCAACATCAAGCCCTCCATGGTGCAGGCCGGCTGCTATGCCTCCGTGCTGCATTACCTGAAGGCGGTGGGCGACATGGGCGTGGCGGCGGCCAAGGCCTCCGGCGTCGATGCGGTGACCCGCATGAAGGCGATGCCGACCAACGACGATGCCTTCGGCGAGGGCACGATCCGCGCCGATGGCCGCAAGATCCACCCCTGCTACCTGTTCGAGGTGAAGAGCCCGGCCGAGAGCAAGGGCGCCTGGGACTATTACAAGCTGCTCGGCACCACGCCGGGCGCCCAGGCCTTCCGCCCGCTGACCGAGGGCAGCTGCGCCCTGGTCCGCAGCTGAGACCGCGCGGCTTCCCGGCGGGGGTGATCCCCCGCCGGGCGGCCTCGGCTTGACATCCATCACGGCAAGGCCCGCGCCCGGTGATCGAAAACCTGCTCTTCGAACTCGAGATGGCGGCGCCTCAGGTGATCCTGGGGCTGGTGAACGGCGCCTTCTACGCGCTGCTCTCGCTCGGCCTCGCCATCATCTTCGGCATGCTGAACGTGATCAACTTCGCCCATGGGGCGCAGTTCATGATGGGCGCCTTCGTCGCCTGGATGCTGCTGGCCTGGGCCGGGATTCCCTACTGGGGGGCGCTGGTGCTGGCGCCGCTGATCGTCGGCGTCTTCGGGGTGGTGATCGAACGCACGATGATCGCCCGATTGTACAAGCTGGACCATCTGTACGGCCTGCTGCTGACCTTCGGCCTGGCGCTGATCATCGAGGGCGTGTTCCGCAACGGCTTCGGCTCCTCCGGCCTGCCCTATGCGCCGCCGGCGGCCTTCAACGCCCTGAACATCGACATTCCCATCATGTTCCTGCCGGGCTACCGCGTCTGGGTCGTCATCGCCTCCGTGCTGGTGTGCCTGGCCACCTGGCTGGTGATCGAGAAGACCAAGATCGGCGCCTATCTGCGCGCCGCGACGGAACGGCCGGAACTGGTGCAGGCCTTCGGCATCAACGTGCCGCGGATGATGACGCTGACCTACGGCGCGGGCGTGGCGCTGGCCGCCTTCGCCGGCGTGCTGGCGGCGCCGATCTATTCGGTGAACCCGGCCATGGGTGCCAACTTCATCATCACCGTCTTCGCCGTGGTCGTGATTGGCGGCATGGGCTCCATCATGGGCTCCGTCGTCACCGGCTTCGGCCTGGGGCTGATCGAGGGACTGGCCCGGGTGGTCTACCCGGAGGCCTCCGCCACCGTGGTCTTCGTCATCATGGCGATCGTGCTGCTAACGCGGCCCGCCGGCCTGTTCGGAAGGGGCTGAGACATGGCCGATACCGCCATCAGCGTCGCCGCGCCCGACGCCGTCCATGAGGAAGCCGGGCTGTTCGGCTTCACCCGCGCCCAGGCCCTGGCCTTCGGCGTGCTGGTCGCCTTCGTGCTGGTCAGCCCCTTCTTCCTCTACCCCGTCTTCCTGATGAAGGTGCTGTGCTTCGCGCTGTTCGCCTGCGCCTTCAACCTGCTCATCGGCTATGTCGGGCTGCTGTCCTTCGGCCATGCCGCCTTCTTCGGCATGGGGGGCTACATTGCCGGCCACACCGCCAAGGTGTGGGGCCTGACACCGGAGATCGCCATCATCGGCGGCGGCGCGGTGGGCGCGGTGCTCGGGCTCGGCATCGGCTGGCTGGCCATCCGCCGGTCCGGCATCTACTTCGCCATGATCACCCTCGCCATGGCACAGATGGTCTACTTCTTCTGCCTGCAGGCGCCCTTCACCGGTGGCGAGGACGGCATCCAGCAGATCCCGCGCGGGCGTCTGTTCGGCCTCATTCCCCTGGACACCGACTTCACCCTGTACTGGCTGGTCGCGGCCATCTTCCTCGGCGGCTTCCTGCTGGTGCACCGCGTGGTGCACTCGCCCTTCGGCCAGGTGATGAAGGCGGTGCGGGAGAATGAGCCCCGCGCCACCTCGCTCGGCTACCGGACGGATGACTACAAGCTTCTGGCCTTCGTGCTCTCGGCCGGCCTGGCCGGGGTCGCGGGCGGCACCAAGGCGATGGTCTTCGGCATCGCGACGCTGACCGACGTGCACTGGAACATGTCCGGCGAGGTGGTGCTGATGACGCTGGTGGGCGGCCTCGGCACCGTCTTCGGGCCGGTGGTCGGCGCCGCGGTGATCGTCACCATGCAGAACTACTTGGCGGAGTTCGGCGCCTGGGTCACCGTGATCCAGGGCGTCATCTTCGTGGCCTGCGTGCTGGCCTTCCGGCGCGGCGTGGTGGGCGAGATCGGCAATCTGCTGAAGGTGCGCCTGTAATCCCAGGTTGATCATGTTCAGTCGGGATTAACAGGCACGGGCGAGAGTGCAGCGGATCAAGCATGGAATCCGCCAATGCCCGTCAGGCTGCTGCTGTCTGCCGTCCAATTGGCGCTGGCGCTCTGCGTCGGTGCCGCCTGCCTGCTCGGTTGGTCGGCAACGCGCCATGACGCGGAGGGCCTGGCGGCGATGCGGTCCCAGGCGGTGGCGCCACTGCTCGGCCTGAAGGTCCTGTCCGACGCCTATGCGGTCTCCGTGGTCGATCTCAGCCACAAGGTGCGCAATGGCGGGATGGGATGGGATGAGGCGCGCGCCGGGCTCGACAAGGCGCAGGCCGACATCGCCCGCAGCTTCGCCGATCTGGACCGCGACCCGCCCGACGCCGCCGCCTGGGCCGAGGTGGTGCGCCGCCGCGAAGCCGCGGAGACCACCACGCGCGCCATCGGCGCCGCCCTGGCGGCGCGCGACTCCGCGGCGCTGGAGGCGCTTGTGCTCGGCCCCCTGTACCGCGACATCGACCCGCTGACCGAATCGCTGGGCACGCTGGCCGACAGCGTGCTGGCACGCACCGAGGCGCGGCTGGCCGCGGGGCTGCGTCTGGCCGAATGGTACGAGTGGGTGCTGGGCGCCCTGGTGTCCCTGGCGCTGCTGGTGAGCCTGGCCGCGCTGTACCTGATCCGCTCGCGCATCTCGCGCCCGCTGGCCGAGCTGACGCGCGGCATGGCGGAGGTGGCGGAGGGGCGGCTGGACGGCCGACCGCCGCACACGCCCTGGAAGGACGAGCTGGGCGCCATGGGCGGGGCGCTGGGCGTGCTGCGCGACCGCAGCGCGGAGACGGTGCGGCTGCGCGCGGCGCAGGAGGAGCTGCGCCTGGCGGCGCAGGCCGAGCAGGCCCGCGCGCTGCGGGCCATGGCCGATGCGGTGGAGCGCGAGACGGCGGATGCCGTGCAGCGCATCGGCGGCAGCGTGGACCGGATGACCGAAGGCGCCGGCGCGATGGGGGAGCGGGCGCAGGATGCCCGCGCCGCCGGCGCCGAGGTGGGCAATGCCGCCCACCAGGTGCTGGAGCACGCCGAATCCGGTGCGGCGGCGACCGAGCAGATGACCGCCAGCATCCGCAGCATCTCGGACCAGGTGGCGGCCGCCGCCGCCGCGACGCGCCGTGCGGTGCAGGACACGGAAGCCGGCACCCGCGCCATCACCGGGCTGCAGGAGGCGGTCGGGCGCATCGGCGCCGTGGCGCGGCTGATCGGCGACATCGCCGGCCAGACCAACCTGCTGGCGCTGAACGCGACCATCGAGGCCGCCCGCGCCGGCGAGGCCGGGAAGGGCTTCGCCGTGGTGGCCGGGGAGGTGAAGCAGCTGGCGACCCAGACCGCCCGCAGCACGGAAGACATCGCCCGGCACATTGACGAGGTCGGCAACGCCACCCAGGCGGCGGTCGCCGCGGTGCAGGCGACGCTGGAGAGCATCGGCCAGCTCGACGGCATCTCCTCCACCATCGCCGCGGCCATGGCCCAGCAGAACGAGGCGACGGCCGACATCGCCCGCACCGTGGTCGGCACCGCCGCCGCGGCGCGGCAGATGACTGGGCGCCTCAGCGCCGTCACCCAGGCCGGCGATGCGGTGGCGGAGCGTGCCGGCGCGATGCGCGACCTGGCGGCAGATGTCCTGGCCGGGCTGGAGACGATGCAGCACACGCTGGTGCGCAACCTCCGCACCGCGACGCCGGAGGTCGATCGCCGCGCCGCGCCGCGCCATGCCGTTGGCATCGCCACGCGGCTGCATGGCGGCGGCCGGGTCCTGGCGGTGACGACGCAGGACCTGTCGATCCGCGGCACGTCGCTCGGCACCGCGGAGGCACTGGGCGGCCTGGCGCCACGGATGGCGGTGGCGTTGGAACTGCCCGGCCTCGGCCGGCGCCAGGCGGCGGAGGTGGTGCAGGCGGAAGCCGGGCGCATCCGGCTGCGCTTTGTCGCGCCTGGCCTGTCGGATGCGGAAATCGCCGCGATCCTGGCCAGGGTGCCGGCGCGACAGGCGGCCTGAAGCCGGGCGGGCGCCGCCGGCTGCCCGGTCCGGCGGCACAGTGTCCGCCGCGCGGGCAATCCCGGGTGCGGGAGGGACAAAGGCGGCACAGGTCAGGCTTGCGCCGCCCCGCCAGCCTGTCATGAAGCAGGGATGACGTGGTCGATCCTCCTGCGCGATCCAACGACCGGTGAACTCGGCGTCGCGGTCGCCAGCCGCTTCCTGGCGGCGGGCGCGCTGTGCCCGCGCGTCGAAGGCGGGGTTGGTGCCGCCAGCACCCAGGCGCTGGTGAACCCCTTCCTGGCGCCGGATTCGCTGGCACGGCTGCGGGCGGGCCAGGGGGCGGCGGCGGCGCTGGCCGAGCTGGTGGCCGCCGATCCCGGCCAGGCGAGCCGCCAGGCGCATCTGCTGGCCGCGGATGGCCGCAGCGCGCAGCACACCGGCAGCGCCTGCATCGGCTGGTGCGGGCATCTCTCCGCGCCGGATGTCTCCGTGGCGGGCAACATGCTGGCCGGGCCGCAGGTGCTGCGCGCCACGCTGGACGCGGCGCTCGCCGCCACCGGCCTGCCGATGGCCGAGCGCCTGCTGCTGGCGATGGAGGCCGGGGAGGCGGCGGGCGGCGACAAGCGCGGCCGGCAATCCGCGGCGATGCAGGTGGCTTCCGCCGATCCCTATCCGGACCTCGACCTGCGGGTGGACGACCATCCGGACCCGCTGGCTGAACTGCGCCGCCTGCATGGCGTCTGGCGCGGCTACCTGCGCCATTTCCGTCGCTTCCTGCCGGGGCGCGACCATCCTGGCGTCTTCGACCGCGCGGTGATCCAGGCCGCCATGGCGGAGGCGACGCAGGCATGAGCCCGCCGATGCTCGAACTCACCCAGGTCAGCGTGGAATTCCCCACCGATCGCGGCCGGCTGCGGCCGGTTGATGGCATCTCCTTCCGCGTCGAAGCGGGGAAGACGCTGGCCGTGGTGGGCGAAAGCGGCTGCGGCAAGTCGGTCACCGCCTTGGCGGTGATGGGGCTGCTGCCGCAGGGCGCCGAGATCGGCGGCGGCATCCGCCTGGATGGCGAGGAGTTGCTGGCGCTGACGCCGGACCAGCGCCGGGCGCGGCGCGGCGGCGCCATGGCGATGGTGTTCCAGGAACCGATGACCAGCCTGAACCCGGCCTTCACCGCCGGCGAACAGGTGGCGGAGGCGCTGCGCCTGCACCAGGGCCTGGCGCCGGACGCCGCCTTCGCCCGCGCCGTGGAGATGTTCGCCCGCGTCCGCATCCCGGAACCCGAGCGCCGTGCCCGCAACTACCCGCACCAGCTGTCGGGGGGCATGCGGCAGCGGGTGATGATCGCCATGGCGTTGGCCTGCCGCCCGCGCCTGCTGATCGCCGACGAGCCGACCACGGCACTGGACGTCACCGTGCAGGCGCAGATCCTGGCGCTGATCGACGAGTTGAAGACCGAAAGCGGCACCGCCGTGGTGCTCATCACCCACGACCTCGGCGTGGTGGCGGACCATGCGGATGAGGTGGTGGTGATGTATGCCGGGCGGGTCGCGGAGCGCGCGCCGGCGGCCTCCCTCTTCGCCCGGCCGCAGCACCCCTACACCATCGGCCTGCTGGGCGCCGCGCCGCGGCTGGAAGGCGGCGTGGCGCGGCTGGCGAGCATCGAGGGCACGGTGCCGGACCTGCTGCACCCGCCGCCGGGCTGCCGCTTCGCCCCCCGCTGCCCCTTCGCCCTCGACCGCTGTGCGCAGCAACCGCCGCTGGCCGCCATCCTGCCCGGCCATGACGTGGCCTGCTGGCGCGCGCCGCTCGACACCCTGCTGGAGGCGGCGGCGTGACGGCACCGCTGCTCGAACTCCGCGACCTCGCCAAGGGCTTTCCCGTCCGCGATGCCATCGGCCGCCGCCGTGGCGCGGTGCGCGCGGTGGATGGGGTGTCGCTGGCGGTGCCCAAGGGCAGCGTGCTGGCCATCGTCGGGGAGAGCGGCTGCGGCAAATCCACCCTCGGCCGCCTGGCGCTGCGGCTGATCGAACCCGATTCCGGCCAGATCCTGTTCGAGGGCGAGGATCTGCGCACGCTGTCGCCCGCCGCGCTGCGCGCCCGGCGGCGCGACATGCAGCTGATCTTCCAGGACCCTTTCGCGAGTCTCGACCCGCGGATGACGGTGGAGCAGGCGGTGGCGGAGCCGCTGCGGCTGCACCGCATCGTGCCGCGGGCGCAGGAGACGCAGCGGGTGGCGGAACTGCTCTCCCGCGTCGGGCTGCGGCCGGAACTCGCCCGGCGCTGGCCGCATGAATTCTCCGGCGGCCAGCGCCAGCGCATCGCCATCGCGCGCGCCCTGGCCAGCCAGCCGAAGCTGATCATTGGCGACGAGCCAGTGTCTGCCCTGGATGTCTCGGTGCAGGCGCAGGTGGTGAACCTGCTGCAGGATCTGATCCGGGAACTGGGCCTGACCTTCGTGCTGATCAGCCACGACCTGGGCGTGGTGCGCCACATCGCGGACCGGGTGGCGGTGATGTATCTCGGCCGCATCGTCGAGGAAGGCGCCACCGACGCCGTCTTCCGCACCCCGCGCCACCCCTATACGCGCGCCCTGCTGGCCGCCGTGCCCGGGCAGGGGCAGGGGCCGGCGGCGCTGCTGGAAGGCGACATCCCGAGCCCGATCAAACCGCCTTCCGGCTGCCGCTTCCGCACCCGTTGCCCGCACGCCCAGGCGATCTGCGCCGAAATCCCGCCGCCGCTGGCCGGCGCGGTGCACCGGGCCGCCTGCCACTTCCAGGACAGCCTGCCCGCCGCGCCGGCCGCCCGGGAAACCGATGCCGGGGGCGAGAGGCTGCGCCGCCTGCAGGCCTACTTCACCGACCAGAAGCAAAGAACAGGAGAACTGGCATGATCCGAAAGACCCTCGCCGCCGGGCTCGTCGCCCTGGCCGCCTTCGGCGCAACGCCGCCCGCGCTCGGGCAGAACCTGCGGCTGGCGCTGCGCGAGGACCCGGACATCCTCGACCCGACCCTGTCGCGCACCTATGTCGGGCGCATCGTCTACATGGGCTTCTGCGACAAGCTGTTCGACATCAACGCGGCGCTGGAGCCGGTGCCGCAGCTGGCCACCGGCTTCACCTGGGACGACCCGACCACGCTGACCATCAAGCTGCGCGAAGGCGTGCGCTTCCACGACGGGGAGATGATGGACGCCGAGGCGGTGCGCTACTCGCTGAACCGGCATCTGACCATGCAGGGCAGCTTTCGCCGCTCCGAGATGGGCGCGGTGACGTCCATCGAGGTGGTGGACCCGCTGACCGTGCGCATCAAGCTCGGCCGGCCCAACGCCGCCTTCATCGCGACCCTGACCGACCGCGCGGGCATGATCCTGTCGCCGAAGGCCGCCGAGGCGGCCGGGCGCAATTTCGGCACCCGCCCGGTCTGCGCCGGCCCCATGCGCTTCGTCGAGCGGGTGGCGCAGGAGCGCATCGTGCTGGAGCGTTTCCCGGAATACTGGGATGCCGCGAACATCCACCTGAACCGCGTCACCTACCTGCCGATCCCGGACAACACCGTGCGGCTGGCCAACCTGCAATCCAACGCCGTGGAATTCGGTGAGCGGATGGAGCCGGACGACCTGCGCTCCATCCAGCGCAACCGCAGCCTGCGCGGCGTGCCGGTGGATGAGCTGGGCTACCAGGGCATCACCATCAACATCGGCAACGGCCCGCGCGCCAACACGCCGATGGGCCGCGATGCCCGGGTGCGCCACGCCTTCGAACTCTCCATCGACCGCGCCGCCATCGTGCAGGTGGTCTATGAGGGCATGTACACGCCGACCCGCCAGCCGGTGCCGCCGGCCAGCAGCTTCCATGTCCAGGGCTTCCAGCCGGAGCCGCGCGATGTCGGCCGCGCCCGCGCGCTGCTGCGCGAAGCCGGCTTCACCGCGCCGGTGCCGGTGGAGCTGACCATCCCGAACAACCCGGATTTGCGCCAGGTGGGCGAGGTGATCCAGGCCATGGCGAAGGAAGCGGGCTTCGAGGTGACGCTGCGCGCCTCCGAATTCGCCTCCGCCCTGGCAGGCGCCGGGCGCGGTGAGTTCGAGACCTTCCTGGTCGGCTGGTCCGGCCGGACCGATCCGGACGGCAACATCTTCTCCTTCATCCACTCCACCGGCGGGCAGAATGACGGCCGGTATGCCAACCCGGCGGTCGACCAGCTTCTGGTGCAGGCGCGGACCGAGCAGGATGTGGCGCGCCGGCGGGACATGTACCGCCAGGTGATGGAGCAGGCGCTGGGCCAGGATCACATGCGGATCTACCTGTGGCACCGCAAGAACGTGATGATCCACAACACGCGGCTGACCGGCTACCAGCCGATCGCGGACGGCATGATCCGGCTGCAGGGCATGCGCCTGAACTGAGCGGGCAGGGGTGGGGCGCGGTTGCGATGGCCCCACCCAGCCTTCCCCGCTGGCGCAGGGGAAGGCTTCTTCTCCCTCCCCCCGCAGGCGGGGGAGGGTCGGGTTGGGGGCAGGGGCCGGGAGCTGACCTGACATGTGGAACTGGCTTCTGAAACGCCTCGGCCAGGTGCTGCCGACGCTGGTGATCCTGTCCTTCATCATCTTCGGGCTGCAGCAATTGATGCCCGGCGACCCGGCCGTGATCCTGGCCGGGGAGGAACGCGGCGACCCGCAGGTGCTGGCGCAGATCCGCGCCGAGCTGCGCCTGGACCAGCCGATCTGGGCACAATATTTCTACTGGATCGGCAATGTGCTGCAGGGTGATTTCGGCTTCTCCTGGCGCATCCGCATGCCGGTTTCCGACCTGATCCTGGAGAAACTGCCGGTCACGGCGCAGCTCGCCTCCATGGCCTTCCTCATCGCGCTGGTCATCGGCGTGCCGCTCGGCATCCTGTCCGCGGTGAAGAAGGACACGGCCTGGGACTGGCTGGCCAATGCGGTGGCGCTGTTCGGCATCTCCACGCCGAATTTCTGGCTCGGCATCATGATGATCCTGTTCTTCAGCGTGCAGCTCGGCTGGCTGCCGCCCTCGGGCTACGTGCCGCTGTGGGAGGATCCGGTGCAGTCGCTGGCGACGACCATCATGCCGGCCTTCGTGCTCGGCACCGGCGTGGCGTCCGTGCTGATGCGCCACACCCGGGCGGCGATGCTGACGGCACTCAGCCAGGATTACGTGCGCACGGCGCGGGCCAAGGGGCTGACGGAACGCGTGGTGGTGTGGAAGCACGCGCTGCGCAACGCGCTGATCCCAGTGGTGACGCTGGGCACCATCGAGTTCGGCCGCCTGCTGGCCGGCGCGGTGCTGACGGAACAGATCTTCACCATCCCCGGCTTCGGCAAGCTGGTGGTGGATGCGGTGTTCAACCGGGACTACCCGGTGGTGCAGGGCGTGGTGCTGGCCACCGCGCTGATCTTCGTGGCGCTGAGCCTGCTGGCGGATATCCTCTACATGGCCATCAACCCGCGGCTGCGGCAGGCATGAGCGCGACCGCCGCCAGCCCGGCCGCCCCGGCCGCGCCCCCGGCGCGGGGCGAAAGCCCGACGCGCCGCGCCATCCGCCGCTTCGTCCGCCACCGCCTGGCGCTGGCCGGCTTCATCGTCGTGCTGGCCTTCGTCCTGGTGGCCGCCCTGGCGCCCTGGATCGCGCCCTACGACCCGATCGCCACGAGCTGGTCGCGCATCCGCAAGCCGCCCAGCGAGCTGTTCTGGTTCGGCACGGATGAGAATGGCCGCGATGTGCTCTCCCGCATGATCTGGGGCGCCCGGGCCTCGCTGATGGCGGGCGTGATTTCCGTGCTCGGCGCGGTGCTGCTGGGGGTGCCGGTCGGGCTGCTGGCAGGGCTGGCGGGGGGCTGGGTGGATGCGGTGATCTCCCGCATCGCGGACGCCATGCTGTCCATCCCCTTCCTGATCCTGGCCATCGCGCTGGCTGCCTTCCTCGGCCCGGCGCTGGAGAATGCGATGCTGGCGATTGCCATCACCGCCAGCCCGGTCTTCGTGCGCCTGTCCCGCGGCATGGCGCTGGACGCGAAATCCACGGATTGGGTGGAGGCGGCGCGCTCCCTCGGCAACCCGCCCTGGCGCACCGCCTTCGTCCATGTGCTGCCCAACATCGTCCCGCCCCTGCTGGTGCAGTCCACGCTCTCGATCGCGGAGGCGATCATCGCCGAGGCGTCGCTGAGCTTCCTGGGCCTCGGCCAGCAGCCGCCGGCGCCGAGCTGGGGGTCCATGCTGAACAGCGCCCAGCGCTTCCTGGAGACGGCACCCTGGCTGGCCATCGCACCCGGGGCGGCGATCTTCGTGGTGGTGCTGGCCTTCAACCTGATGGGCGACGGGCTGCGGGACGCGCTGGACCCCCGCGCCGACCGGCGCTGAGGCCTCGGCGCGCCGACCGGCGGCGACACGGCGCGCGGTGGCGCAAAGCGGCTGCCACGCAGTTCATTGCCCGAAGGTGGCCCCCAGGGCTTGATCCGGCGGCCCCGCGCGGCGATCTGAAGGCGGAAATGCCCAAGACCCCGCGCATCCTCCTGCCCACCCTGCCGGCCGCGGCCCGCCGCGTCGCCGGCTTCTGGCTGCTGTCGCTCAGCCTCTGGCTGGCCAGCGCCATCGCGCTGTTCCGCTGATGTCCGGGACCCCGCCGCGCGACCGCCCGTGGCAGAACGACCCCTGGCGCGACACCCGCGCCAAGGTCGAGGGCGCCTTCAGCCAGTTCCGCAACGGCACCCGCGGCCTGCTGCTGCCGCTGTTCACCTGGCCGCTGCTGTTCGACGTGGTGGTGGAGGTGGTGCGCGGCAACACGCGCGGGCTGGTCGCCGCCGGGCTCGGCATCCTCCTGCCCCTCCTCGCCGTGCGCACGCTGCGGCGCGGCCGGCGCGGCGACACGCGGCGCGCCGCGATCCTGGTCGCCGTAGCCACGGGGCTGGTCGCCCTGCTGGGCGCGCGCATGGACATGCCCATCCCGCTGCTGCTGGCCGCCGGCGCGTGGCTCGGCACCCGGCTGATGTATGACGGCGCGCAGGTGGAGGTGGACCCGCCGGCCGCCCCCGCGCCGCCGCCGCCGCCCGGGCCGCTGGCGGAACACCGCGCCCGCCTGGCGCGGATCAGCGCGGAGCCGCGCATGGCCGGCATCGCCCAGGCCATGGATGCGGTGCTGGACGACCTGGATGCGCGGCCGGACCGGCTGCCGCTGGCCCGCCGCTTCCTGGCCGTGCACCTGGACGGGCTGGACCGCATCGCGCAGCGCCTGGCCGCCGGCGCGGAACCGCCCGCCGGCCTGCCGCAATTGCTGACCGACATGCAGGGGGCGGCCGATGACCTGCGCACCAAGCTGCGGGCGGAGGAAAGCGCGGCGCTCGACATCCAGGTGAAGGTGCTGTCCGAAAGGCTGCGCCAGGAGGGTTACGCATGAGCACGACCAGGCGGAACGGCCCCAAGCCCCATGGCACGACCACCGAGGCGCCGCCGGCGCCGCAGGTGATCCTCGCGCCCACGACGATGGCCGTGGCCCGCGAGGCCGCGGAGCGCGACCTCGCCGAGGCCGCGCCCAGCCGCGCCCCCTTGCCGGAGGCCGCGCTGGGCGAACTGGCGCAGCAGATCGACCTTTCCGACCCCGGCTCCATCCTGCGCTTCGGCCAGCAGACCCAGACCCAGGCCCAGGCCGCGGCGGATGCCATGCTGGAAGGCGCGCGGAACCAGGAGACGGGGGAGGCGGGGCGGACGCTGGCCAGCCTGCTGCAGACCCTGCGCGGCTTCGACGTGACCAAGCTGGATGAGCGCCCCGGCTTCTTTGCCCGCATCTTCACCAAGGCCGGCGCCGAGGTGACCGAGATCATCGGCCGGTACGAGACGGTGAAGGGCCAGATCGAGGGCATCGGCGACAAGCTGGACACCCACCGCACCCGGCTACTGGAGGATGTGGAGCGGCTGGAGCGGCTCTACCAGGCGACGCTGGAGTGGTTCCACGCCCTGGGCACCCATGTCCAGGCCGGCGAGGAGGTGCTGCGCAAGACGGATTCCGAGGCCATCCCCGCGATGGAAGCGGCCGTCGCCCATTCCACGGATGATCTGGCGCCGCAAAAGCTGCGCGACCTGCGCGGGGCGCGCGACGAGCTGGACCGCCGCGTGCACGACCTCCGCCTGACGCGGCAGGTGGCGATGCAGGCGCTGCCCTCGATCCGGCTGATCCAGGAAAACGACAAGGCGCTGGCCAGCAAGATCCACTCCGTGCTGGCCAACACCGTGCCGCTGTGGCGCCAGCAGCTGGCCCAGGCGCTGGCCATCCACCGGATGCGGGAAGCCGGCCAGGCGGTGAAGGCCGCCACCGACCTGACCAACCAGCTGCTGACCGCCAATGCCGAGACGCTGCGCCGCGGCAATCTGGAAGCCCGCACCGAGCTGGAACGCGGCGTCTTCGACCTCGCCGCCGTGCAGAAGGCCAATGCGGCGCTGGTGGCCACCATCGAGGACAGCCTGCGCATCGCCGACGAGGCGCGCGGCCAGCGCCTTCGGGCGGCCGAGGAGCTGGAGAAGCTGGAGATGGATGTGCGCCGCGCCCTGAAGGCGGCCAAGCCCCCGCCGCCGGCGCCGCGCCCGGTGTGAGGCGCGCGGTCGCTGCTTGCGCCCGCCCGGGCACGGGCGGAAGCTGGCGGCGGAGGACCACGCCATGCTGCATCGTCGAGGCCTGATGGCGCTGGGGGCCATCGCCGCCCTGCCGCGCCAGGCGGCCGCCCAGCCCGCCGCCGCGCAATCCGTGTTCGAGATGGAGGAACCGAGGGCGCTCGGGCCCGGGCCCATGCGCGTCTTCCTGCACCGGCCGCCCGGCTGGCAGACGGATGGGCGCGTGCTGCTGGTGCTGCACGGGCTGCAGCGCGACGCCGACCGCTACCTGGCGCAATGGGCGCCGCAGGCGGATGCGGCGAAGCTGCTGGTGGTGGCGCCCGAATTTTCCCGCGCGCTGTTCCCCACCGTCGCCTCCTACAACTGGGGCAATGTGGTGACGCAGGCGCTGGTGCCGAACCCGCCGGAGGCCTGGACCTTCGGCGCCATCGACCGGATCTGGCAGGCCGTGCGGGCGCGCACCGGCGCGACGCGGCCGGGCTATGCGCTGTTCGGCCATTCCGCCGGCGCGCAATTCGTCCACCGCTACCTGCTGCTGGCGGAAGCGAGCCAGGCGGAGGCGATCATCACCGCCAATGCCGGCTCCTACACCATGCCGGTGCGGGACGTGGCCTTCCCCTTCGGCCTGGGCGGCACCAGCGTGCCCGATGAGCGGCTGGCGGCCGCCTTCGCGCGGCCCGTCACGGTGCTGCTCGGCGCCGATGACGTGGACCCGGATCACCGTTCCATCCCGCGCCAGCCCGGCGCCATGGCCCAGGGGCCGCACCGCCTGGCGCGCGGCATGCGCTTCTATGCCGAGGCCCGCGCTGTCGCCTGGCGGCTGGGGGTGCCCTTCCACTGGCGGCTGGAAACGGTGCCGGGCGTCGGCCACGACAATGGCGGCATGGCGCGCCGGGCGGCGGCGATCGCGGCGGGCTGACGCTCGGCCGGCTTGCGCTGCCGGCGCCGGCCGGGCCTAATCCCGGGCAAGCAAGAAACCCGGGAGGATCTCCATGCCGCATCTCACCCGCCGCCTGCTGCTGGCGGCCGGCGCCGCGCTGGCCGCGCCTGCGCTGCACGCCCAGCCCGCCTGGCCCTCCGGTCCCATCCGCATCGTTCCGCCCTTCCCGCCGGGCGGCAGCACGGATGCGCTGGCCCGCCTGCTGCAGCCGCATTTGATGCGCATCCTGGGCGCCAATGTGGTGGTGGAGAACCGCCCCGGCGCCTCCGGCTCCCTCGGCACCGGCGCCGTGGCGCGCAGCGCGCCGGATGGCAACCACTGGGTGCTGGTCTTCGACACCCATGCGGTGAACCCGGCGCTGATCCCGAACATGGGCTTCGACACCGAAAAGGACATGACACCGCTGCTGCTGTTCGGCACCGCGCCCATGGTGCTGACGGCGCATCGCACGCGCCCCTTCAAGAGCTTCGCGGCCATGGCGGCGGCGGCGAAGGCGAAGCCGGACACGCTGACCTATGGCAGCATCGGCAACGGCTCGCTCGCCCACCTGACCATGGCGCTGGTCGGCAAGGCGGCCGGGCTGCAGCTGGTGCATGTGCCCTATCGCGGTGGCGGCCCGCTCGCCGTTGCCGCCGTGGCCGGCGAGGTGGACATGCCGATCGCGACGCGGCCGGCGATCGGCGTGCATATCGACAGCGGGGCCCTGGTGCCCCTGGCGCAGACCGGCGCCACGCGGTCGCCCTCCATGCCGGACATCCCGACGCTGGCCGAGGTCGGCGTGCCGGGGGTGGATGCGCGAGCCTTCTGGGGCTTCCTCGGCCCGGCCGGCATCCCGGCGCCGATCAAGCAGCGCATGGAAGCCGCGCTGCGGGAGGCGCTGGCGGTGCCGGAGGTGCGGGCCCGCGTCATCGGCCTCGGCATCGACCTGGATCCCAAGGGCGAATCCGAATTCGGCCCCTTCCTGTCCCGCCAGATCGCCACCTGGGGCCGCGTGGTCCGGGACAACAACATCCGGCCCGACTAGGGGCTCTGCAAGCCTCCCGGCTTCGCAGGGCGACCCGGAGCAAGCGTTGGAACAATCGGCCAGAGCGGTTTCACCGTCCCCGCTTTCGGTGAGGCGGCTCTAACTTTCGGTGAAGCGGCTCTAATAGGCCAGCAGGTTCTCCCGGAAGGTCCGGTGCTCGTAGGCGCGGCGGGTCAGGCCGCGCCGCTGCAAGGCCGGCACCAGCCCGTCGCAGATCTCGGCGACGTAGCGGCGGGTGAAATCGGCATGGACGATCAGGAAGCCGTCACCGCCGGCTTCCTGCATCGCCTCCTCCATCATCCCCGCCACCTGCTCCACCGTGCCGGTGAAGCGGATGCCGAGTTCGGCGCGCATGGCGAGTTCCCGCGGCGTGCGGCCGGTGAAATGGTCCACCACGGATTGATGCCCGTTGCTGGTCAGCTTCGGCAGCGGCTCGTCCAGTGGGAACCGCGCGAAGTCGATCCCGCTGAGGCGGGAGAGGGAGGCCAAATGCTGGTCGGCATGCAGCGCCACATCCGCCTCCAGGATGCGCCGGCGGTCCTCCGCCGCGGCCAGGCTGTGGTCCACCAGGGGGTCCACCAGGAACAGCACCTTGATCCCGTCCGGGTCGCGGCCCAGCGCCACGGCGTCCTGGCGGATGCGCTCCCGCGTCGCTTTCATCGCGCCCACGTCGCGCACCGCGGTGATGATGGTGTCCGACCAGCGCGCGGCGAAGCGGCGGCCGCGGGCGGACCCGCCCGCCTGGCACAGGACCGGCCGCACCTGCGGCGACCGCGGCGCGCTGAGCGGCCCGCGGCAGCTGTGGTAGCGGCCCTGGTAGTCGATGGGGTGAACCTTGGCACCATCGGCGAACAGCGGCGCCTCCCGGTCCAGCACCATCGCATCCGCCTCCCAGCTTTCCCAAAGCCGGGTCACGATCTCGGCGAATTCGTCGGCGCGGTCGTAGCGCTCGTCATGCTCGATCTGCCGGTCCATGCCATAGTTCTGGGCGCCGCCATCATTGCTGCCGGTCACCATGTTCCAGCCGACGCGGCCTTCCGTCACATGGTCCAGGGAGTTCATCAGCCGGGCCAGCAGGAAGGGCGGGTATTCGGTGGTGGACAGCGTCGTCACCAGCCCGATTCGCCGCGTCGCCATCGCCATGTAGGGGACCAGCACGGCGGGATCGAGCTTCGGCGCCGCCATGGCGTATTTCAGGTAGGCGTCGTGGCTGCCCTGGTAGGTGTAGGGGACGTTGCAGCTGTCCTCCATCATCACGTAGTCGAAGCCGGCCCGCTCCATGGAGCGCGCCAGGTCGACGAACAGGTCCGGCATCATCCAGCGCGACGGGTCGCCGCCCCAGTCGTAGCGCCAGGCCTTGGGTCCGTAGCCGCGGGAGACGAACCAGGCGAGGTGGAAGGGGGCGCAGGGCATGGGCGACATCCTCTCGGGCAGGATGCGACCGGCTGTGTCCCTGGGCCGGCGCTTCACCGGCGCCGCCGCACCATCCCAGGGTGCGGAAGCCCGCCTGTCAAGCTTGACCGCGGACGGCGGCGATGGTCGCCTTGCGCCAGGGATGTTGGGGGAACGCCGCGATGAAGGCCTGGGCCATGGTGGAAGTGGGCAAGCCACTGCAGGAGATCGAGCTGCCGACGCCGGAGCCCACCGGCTGCCAGGTGCTGCTGGAAGTCACCCATGCCGGCGTCTGCCATTCCGACATCCATGTCTGGGAAGGCGAATGGGACCTCGGCAGCCGCGGCAAGATGCGGCTGCTGGACCGCGGCGTGACGCTGCCGCTGGCCATGGGGCATGAGACGGTGGGCCGCGTGGTGAAATGGGGGCCGGAGGCCGAGGGGCAGGGGCTCGCCGTCGGCCAGACCCGCATCGTCTTCCCCTGGGTCGGCTGCGGCACCTGCGCCAAATGCCGGGCGGAGGAGGACAATATGTGCGTCCAGGGCCGGGCGCTCGGCATCTTCCAGAATGGCGGCTACGCCACCCACATCCTGGTGCCGGAGCCGCGCCACCTGGTCGATCCGGGTGACATCGACCCGGCGCTGGCGGCCACCTATGCCTGTTCCGGCATCACCGTCTATTCGGCGATCAACAAGGTGATGCCGATGGCGCCGGATGAGGCCATCGTGCTGGTCGGCGCCGGCGGGCTTGGCCTGCAGGCGATCGCGGTGCTGAAGGCGATGGGGCACCGGCGCATCGTCTCGGTCGATCTCAGCGCGGAGAAGCTGGCCGCGGCGCGGGAGGCCGGGGCCAGCGACACGCTGGAAGCCGGCGGGGAGGACACGGTGCAGCGGCTGGTGGCGCTGTGCGGCGGGCCGGTGGAGGCGATCATCGACCTGGTGAATGGCAGCCAGACCGCGCGGATGTGCTTCGACGCGCTGACCAAGGGCGGCAGGCTGATCCAGGTGGGGCTGTTCGGCGGTGAACTCACCGTGCCGCTGCCGCTGATGGCCATGCGGGCGCTGACCGTGCGCGGCAGCTATGTCGGCAACCCGAAGGAATTGCGGGCGCTGGTGAAGATCGCCCAGGGCGGCGGCCTGCCCGGCATCCCGGTGACGCGGGAGCCGATGGCCAATGCCGATTCGGCCCTGCAGCGCCTGCGCGCCGGCCAGGTGACGGGGCGCATCGTGCTGACGGCGGAGGCTGCGTAGACCGCCGCGCCGATGTAGTGTCCGGGACATGCTGACCGAAGTCACTGCCCCGGCGACCCCCTTCGTGCCGCCCTATCCGCCGCGCCCCGACAAGGGGATGCCGCTGCGGCAGATGCTGCGCGTGGCGCGGGAGAACTGGCTGGCGGTCTGGGCCAAATCCTCCTTCGAGCGCGACGTCTATGGCAGCCGCCTGTTCCTGCGCGACGTGGTGGTGTGCAACAGCCCGGACAGCGTCCACTACGTGTTCGTGGAGCGGCACGAGAACTTCCAGCGCAAGAGCCCGCAGCACCGCCACGCGCTGATCCCCCTGCTGGGCGACGGGCTGTTCGTCAGCGACGGCCCGCTGTGGCGCGAGCGCCGCCGCGTCGTCGCGCCGGTCACCCATGTCTCGCGCCTGGCGGAGCTGGCGCCGGCCATCACCGAAGCGGCGGCGGAACGCCGGGCGCAGTGGCGCGCCCTGCCGCCCGGCCCGGTGGATGTTCTGGCGGAGATGGGCCACCTCACCGCCGAGATCATCTGCCGCACCATCTTCGGCCGTGCCCTGGGGCAGGAGGCGGCGGGCAAGGTCGTCGCCGCCTTCGCCGACTACCAGGCGCGCATCGGCCAGACCGACGTGCTGTCGCTGCTCGGCCTGCCGGATTGGTGGCCGCGCTTCCACGGGCCCGGCGTGCGGCGCGCGGCGCAGCGCATCCATGCCGTGGTGGACGGGCTGATCGCCGGCATCCTCGATGGCGGCGCCGATGCCGGCGAAGCCTCGCTGATCCGCGCCATGTCGGAAGCCAAGGTGCCCGGCACCGACGCGCCCATGGACCGTCGGGCCTTCCGCAACGAGGCCATCGTGCTGTTCATGGCAGGGCATGAGACCACCGCCAACACCCTGGCCTGGGCGCTGTTCTGCCTGTCCCAGGACAGCGCCAGCGCGGAGCGGCTGGCCAGCGAGGTGCGCGGCGTGCTCGGCGACCGCGTGGCGACCCTGGCGGACCTGCCCAGCCTGCCCTTCACCCGGGCGGTGGTGGAGGAGACGCTGCGCCTGTTCCCCCCCGTGCCGCTGCTGTCGCGGGAGGCGCTGGGGCCGGACCGGATCGGCGACCGGCTGGTGAAGAAGGGCAGCATCATCCTGGTCTGCCCCTGGCTGCTGCACCGCAAGCCCTCGCTATGGGACCAGCCGGATGCCTTCATCCCGGACCGCTTCATGCCGGGCGCGCCGAAGCCCCCACGCCACGCCTACATCCCCTTCAGCACCGGCCCGCGCATCTGCACCGGCCAGCATCTGGGCCTGGCAGAGGCCACCATCTGCCTGGCCGCGCTGGCCGGCAGCTTCCGCCTGGCGCTGGAGCCGGGGGTGCAGGTGATGCCGGTGGCGCGGCTGACGCTGCGGCCGGGGGAGACCCTGCCGATGCGCCTGACCCCCCGCTAGCATGACGGATCACCTCTACCATGCGCCGCCCTGGCGCTGGCAGGACCGCCAGGCGCTGCTGCGCTACTGGCTGCGCGACCCGCTGCAGGGATTCGCGGACTGGCTGCCGCACAGGCTGCTGGGCGCCCTGCCGACCGACACCGCCTCCGCCATCGGGGCGCGGATGGGGCTGCGGGCGGGGGCGAAGCGGCAGGTCGGCTCCGACCGCGCCCGCGCCCTGTTCCGGCAGCTGCGCCCCGCGGCGAACGACGCCGAGATCGAGGCGATGCTGCGCGCCCACTGGCAGCATGTCGGCCGCAGCTTCGTGGAATTCGCCGCCCTGTACCGCTTCCGGGCAGAGGGACGGATCGAGATCACCGGGGCGGAGCACCTGACCGGCCCGCGCGAGGCCGGCCGGCCGATCATCATCGCCGGGCTGCATGTGGGGTATTGGGAGGTGGTGCATGCGGCGATGCCGATGCTGGGCATCCCCTTCCACGCCATCTACCAGCGCCTGCCCAACCGCTTCCGCATGCGCATCGCCGACCGCGCCCGCAACCGCAGCCGCCAGGCCGCCGGGGCGCAGGCCGCGGTCGCCGTGGCGCCCACCCTCGGCGCGGTGTTCGAGGCGCATCGCATCCTGGAAAGCCGGGAAGCGGCGCTGCTGTACTATGTGGACGAGTTCTGGGAGGGGCGGGTGCATGCACCGGCGCTCGGCCGCCCCTTGCGGCTGGATGGCAACATCATGCGCGCCGTGCGCCTGGCGGCGGCCACCGGCGCGGCGCTGGTGCCGGCCTATGCTGAAAGGCTGGGGCAGGCCGCCCGCTTCCGGCTGCATATCCTGCCGGAGGTGCCGATCGGCCCGCCCGGCCGCGGCCGCCAGGCGGTGCTGGCCGATATCGCCGCGCTGGATGCGGTGGTGGAGCAGGTGGTGCGCGCGCATCCTGAACAGTGGTTCATGGCGCATGTCTTCCAGTCGGACCGTTAGAGCATTTTCAAGCCTTGCGGCTTCGCAAGGCGCCTCGGAAAATGCGTCGAAACGGTAAGCTGGAGCCGCTTTACCGCCTTCGCTGGCGGTGAAACGGCTCCAGTGCGACAGGCGTTGAGCAGTAAGCATCCGAACGTATTTTTGATCACAGAAGGCAAGGACTTTTGGATCTGGTCAGGCAAGGCGGGATCGCCAGGCTTGGAGAGGCTCCCGCTACCGGTAGGGATGCCCCGTCACCGGGTCGCAGGGCGGGTACGGCGTGGCGGCGATGGCATGAAGCGCCCGCTCACGCTCCCCGGGCCGGCCGGTGAATTGCTCGGGCGGGTCGCCGGGCGGGTAGGCGCCGACCACCAGCAGATCCTCGGACTGGCCGAGGTTGCGGTGCGCGGTGCCGGCGGGCAGCACCACCACATCGCCGGCGGCCAGGTCCAGCGTCACGCCCGCCTCCGCGCCCAGCCGCACGCGCACCCGGCCATGCGCGATGGCCAGCGCCTCATGCGCGTTCGGGTGGTAGTGGTCGATGGCGAAGATGCCGTTGCGCCAGGCCGGCAACCAGTTATGGCGGGCGAAGATCGCCTCGGCCGCCGCCGGATCGCCGGGCGGCAGGGCGCCGCGATGCACCAGGACAGGCAGGCGGGGATTGTTGGGGATCTCCCCGCCCTGGTCCCTGGCATCGGCCAGGAACAGACGCTCCGCCCCATGGGGGCCACGTTCATGCATGGGCCGATCCTCCGCCGAGGATGACGCCCTATTCCTCGAAGAGTTGCGCCGCCAGGCGGTGGTGCTGGCTGGCATGCGGGGAGGGGGCGGCCTGCGCCACCTCCACCAGGGCGGGCGCCTCGGCGGTCATCATGCGGGTGCCGGCCGGGCGGTTGTAGATGAAGCCATGGGTCGGGTAGGTGCGGCCGAAGTTGCTGCTGTCATGGCCGACCTGCACGCGCACCGCCGTCCAGTCGTTACGGTCCGACACGTCCATCACCACCACGCCACGCATCACCGTGCCGCGGCGGATGCCGGGGCCGCCCCAATTCGCGTGGTCGATATGGATGGTGCGCGGCCCGAGGATGCGGGAGACGACGGCGACATGGCCGCGCCGCATCCCGCCCGAGGCGGTGAAGGCGAGCACCGAGCCGCGTTCCGGCGCCTGGCCGCGGGCATAGGTGCCGGCGGCGTTGTTCCACCACAGCCGGGCGTCGCCGCTGATCGTCATGCCCGTCGCCATGCGGGCGAAGGGCACGCAGGAGAGACCGGAGGTGATGGCGACCGGCAGGATGGGGGTGCCGTGCAGGGCGCCGGCCGTGGCCGCGCCGGCCGGGCGCACCACGCCGAGGCTGGCCAGGCGCAGATCGGGGCGGCGGGCCGGTTGCGCCGCCGGGGCGCGGCCGGCAGCCGGGCAAAGACCGCG